>CAYVPJ010000059.1:0-15191 GCA_964453505.1 uncultured Oscillospiraceae bacterium
TTGAACCTGTTAAATCCCCTCTTCTGGGCTTGACTTTTAATAGTTAGTCTCCGTTCGATTTTGGGCGTAGCTTGAGCCGCGACGCATTCGTCTCTGTATACCTAAGCACAAGACATTATAGCACATTAACAAACGGCTGTAAAGCGAGAATGAACTAAAAAGCAAATAAAATTATTGTTTCGAGCTGTATGAAAAATGATTGCATGTACAGATGTAGTGTGCTATAATGCAATGGATGAGTCGGCTTACCGGGCAAAAAGGTCTCGTTTGAACATGAACAAGAGTGCATGTAAGGAATCTAGCCGATTGATGGCGGAGTCGATATGGCAAGCGGAAAGCTCGGTAGGGGCTGCGAATCCAGCCGTAACAACACGGGAGGGACAACGGAGGAAACCATGAACCGCAGAATCGATTATGACTTTACACAGGCTATCCGGACTGATCAGGATAGCACACCGTTTGCGCAACCAGAACCCTTTGCCGCCCAGCTTGGTCAGCCCGATGTGGAGGACTGCTCGAATGGCGTGATTCCGGATAAGGCCGAGCCTATGGACGGAAAAAAGAAGATACTTGTTCCCGTGTTGATTACGATGAACAAATTTCTCTTTGATAACTACCGTTTATCTATGTATACATACATGAATAAACTTTTAAGAAACGGGACTCTCTCGCGGATCGTAGGTGCGCGGGTGCTGAATCAGATCATTAATCGAGACGTATTGTCTTTTCCACATGTTTCTTTCTGGAGGATTAATCGAACGAGCTTCTATGCCGACGTAGGGGTTCTGCTGAAACTGAACACGCAGAGCGGCACACTGATCTGGAATGGGTATCTTGTGCTGTGGTGCGGGTTCAATGACGAATTCGAATGCAGCTTCGAATACTTGACAGATAACGTCGATAGAGAAGACGACGGATTTGACCAGCTGGATTCATACCTAATACCGTATTACAACAATAAACGTGTCGATGAAGCCGCCGAGTCAATATGGCGGAAATATTTACCGGAAGCGTTAGTCGATCCCAACGCCCGGATCGCCTCCGACCTTGCAGCGAAAATGGGTCTGGAGATAAAGTCCTGCCGTATATACGGACACGAAGGCGTGAGCACTATACTCTTCTTTGAAGATGATGATCTGGTCGTTGGCAAAGATAGCTATGAAAAAGACGAGAACGGCATAAAGAGGCGCATTATGGTCAAGGATCCGAACCCTGAGCATATTAAAGGGGGAACGATAGTCGTTAACGAGAATCTGACCAAATGGGAATACTCCGCATACGGCGTTTACCACGAATGCTATCATTTTGAAGAACACTATCTGTTTTACCTCCTTCAGAAGATGGGGAGCAACGATCCGAGAAAGGTGACGACGAAAGAAATCATTGTGGACGCAAACAATGAGCCTAAGGACGCTATACACATTATGGAGAAACAAGCAAATCGCGGCGCATATGGTCTCATGCTGCCGGCGACGTCCACACGTGAGATGATCGAGCGTTTGTATAATGATATTGGCGCGCGCCGGCACGCTGGCGAGCGCTACGAAGCCGTTGGTATAAATATGAGAACAGAACTGTCGCTCCCGTACTTCCGTATCCGCGCAAGGATGATCCAGCTCGGCTATATACAGGCTAAGGGGTCGTTGAATTACGTGGATCGGCATATGATCCAGCCCTTCGCGTTCGATATAGACGCATGGCGCGAAGAACAACACACGTTCATAATTGATCAAATCACTGTGAATCGCCTTTATAAGGAATGGGCAACTCGCTCATATTGTCAGGCGCGTGTTTGATATGCGCCCCGCCGCCATCATCAGGCAGCTTGACCTGCGAAAGCCGTGTTATTCCATGCTGTCGGTTTATGGTCACTACGGTCGCCTGGAGCTGTCTCTCCCTTGGGAGAAGACGGACAAAACCGACGCGCTGATTCAGGAAGCGAAGAGCTTATCGGGCATAAACTGGTGAACCGTATGGGGATTCATATACGCTCGCCTACCCAACATCAAAACAGACTATGGTCTGTATCAAACAAACAACATCAGAGTGAGGTGAACCTTATGTCGAAAACCAAACTGGCACTGGACGTAGTGCAGGATTTACGTTCGCTTGCGGATAGCCTTGAGGCGTTGGCAAGCGCCGCAATGGGCGAAGTACCCGCGCAGACAGAAAAGCCCGCGCAGACAGCGGAGAAACCCGTAAGCACCAAACCCACAACACAGACCGCCGAGCCGAGCGCTACACCGACAACCACACCCGAGAAACATTTAACCCTTGTGGAACTGCGCGCCTTCGTCGCCGAGCGTTCGACTCCGGAAAACCGCCCGAAGATTAAGGCGCTGCTCACAAAGCACAGTGTGAACAAGCTGACCGAACTGCCCGAAGACCAGTACGAAACCCTGAAGCGCGAGGTGGAGGCGCTGTGAATGAGGTACAGCACAGTAACCGCGCGCACGCTTGTCTGAACGCTTCCTCCTCTCACCGTTGGATGATGTGTCCGCCGTCCGTTCGTTTGTCTGAGAACTTCGCGGACACAACCTCATCCTATGCGGAGGAGGGCACTTACTTACACGAGCTGTGCGAGCTGAAGCTTCATCGCTATCTGGGCGATATGCCGCCCGATGTCGTCGACCGGCAGTATGAGACGCATAAGGACAGCGAGTTTTACTCTGACGAGGCCGAAAGCGTCACAGACGAATACGTCGCTTTCTGCGTTGAAACCATCGAAGCTGTCAAGTCTTCCTGCCCCGACCCGCTCATCATGGTGGAACACCGGCTCGACTACTCGGAGTATGTGCCGGAGGGTTTCGGCACGGGCGATCTCGTCATCATAGCAGATGGTGTGTGCGAGGTAATCGACTTCAAGGGCGGTCGCGGCGTGCGCGTGGACGCGGATCACAACAGCCAACTGATGCTGTACGGCTTGGGCGCGCTGCTGGAATTTGACCCGCTCTACGATATCCACACCGTTCGCATGAGCATTGTACAGCCGCGACTATCGAATATCTCGACCTTCGAGATGATCGCCGACGAATTGACCCGATGGGCAGATTCGGAAGTTCGACCCAAGGCGTTGCTGGCTTACGCAGGCAAGGGCGATTTTTGCGCGGGCGAGCATTGCCGGTTCTGCAAAGCCCGATACACATGCCGCGCTCGCAGCGAGTATTTCATGAAGCTCGCGGAACGCGACTTCAAACAGCCCGACCTGCTCACCGACGAGGAGATTGCCGATATCCTGCCGATCGCTGACAGCCTGAATAACTGGGTAGCCGACCTCATCGCTTATGCGACGCAGCAGGCTGTGGACGGAAAAGCGTGGCCGGGGTACAAGCTGGTGGCAGGGCGTTCCGTGCGCAAGTACTCGAGTGAAGCGGAAATCATCAAAGCCGCGACCGACGCGGGCTTTACTGACATCTATAAGACGGTGCTCTTGGGCATCGGCGATCTTGAAAAGCGCATGGGCAAGAAGAAATTCAGCGATGTGCTGGGCAAGTACATCGTGAAGCCCCTCGGCGCGCCGACGCTCGTGCCGGAGAGCGATTCCCGCAAACCATATGCTGACGCGGCAAGCGATTTCGCGTAACGCTTACCGCGTTTTTTGCAGCACACAAAACAGACTATGGTCGTTTATTGCGACCGGAAACAGGAGGATACACTATGCCCAAGATTATCACCGGTAAGGTGCGAGCTTCTTTTGCCCATGTTTTTGAGCCCCAGGCGATCAACGGCAGCGAGCCGAAATACAGCTGTTCGTTTATTATCCCGAAGTCCGATTCCGAAACCATCGGTAAGCTGAACGCCGCAATTGAAGACGCAACGCAGGAAGGTATCGTCAGCAAGTGGGGTGGGAAAATTCCCATGGGTCTGAAGCTTCCCTTGCGTGATGGGGATGAGGATCGCCGCGGCGACCCGGCTTATGCCGACTGCTACTTCATCAACGCGTCGAGTAAGGAGAAGCCCGGTGTGGTCGATCCGATGAAGCATCGCATAACCGACCCGTTGGCAATCTACTCCGGTTGTTATGTTCGAGCATCGCTCAATATCTACCCGTTCAATACGAACGGCAATCGCGGCATCGCAGTAGGACTCAATAACGTCCAGTTCTGGTGCGACGGCGAACCGCTCAATGGTCGTACTCGCGCCGAGGATGAGTTTGACGAGTTGGATACGACGGACGAAGACGATTTCCTCGGATAACCCCAAATAGAAGACTGCGCATCGGGAATACCCCGGTGCGCGGCCGTTATACTACTCTTTACCGAAATAGCTTTCACTGCTTAGCAAAGACCACTTCAGGTACATTTCCTGATAGTTCTCTCTTATAAATGTTTGTATATTTCGCAGGTCGCGATCGCTTACAATACCTTTTTCTTGTATTACTGTGCTTCCGTCACTTTGTACAAAGAGTTTCGCAGATCCTGCTTCTGTGAGCTTTCGGTCGCTTGCGTGAACATGCATGCACTCGATAATACAATGTGAGGTGAAATACAGATAATAACCAGACACTTTGAAGTCGTAGTATTTTGGCATGCTACGCCTCCATATATTTGAGACTGCGTTGTAGATAACTGCGTACAATCGACAGCTCAATATCATCCATACTCGTTTCAAGTACTTCGCCATTAGGTTGCATGAGGGCGGCTTTATCCGGGTTGTTCAGGTTTAAGACGGATACATTACCTCCGATGCGTTTATAAGCGTAGCCGTTTACGATTACGTCGGCATCATCTGCTATTTGCTTAAGTTTTGCTGTCATACCGAATATCCACCTTCTTTATCGGAGCCAGGAAGCTTTCTACATCGAAATAGAGGTTTTTCAAGATGGGTACCAAATCAATGTACTCCTCTTCTTCGTTGGGCATACTGCTGTATTTCGCCATGACGACAAGGTAACCGTGATCCCATTCCTTCACGGATGTATATCGTGTTAAACGAGGCGATGTGCGGAATCGAATGGTATGTCCGCCCGAAGAAAAACTGGTGAATTCCTTATCGCTGCTCAGAATTGCCAAGGATTCAACGGTGGTAGCCATGATCAAACACCCCCTTGTTCTGCTGACTTTCTGATAATAGTATACTCCATTTTGCTTCCGTAATCAACGCAGTTTCTGATAAAGAAGCAAAGAAGAAACGCGGATTCGGCACGGCTAACGGATTTCTTGTTCGAGTCCGTCAAAAATGGCGCAGTCGAAAAACTCACGCAGTGATATATCCAGGCCGTCACAAATCTGCTTGAGTGTGACGATCCCCGGATTTTGACTCTTCACATTGAGTATGCTGTAAATCGTCGATGGGGATATTCCAGCGCTGTTCGCCAGCGCGTTGATTGCCAAATTACGTGCTTTACAGAGTTCCACTATACGCGCGGCAACGGCTTGTTTCGCGTTCATCTCATCTCGCCTCCTATACTTCAATCATAATGAAGTTTGGGATATATCGTGCGGGACATATCCCAAACGGCAAAACTTTATGGTATACTAGGGATATATCCCACATGCAGGAGGTTTACATATGAGACTCGCGTTTACCGGCCACCGACCCGAATCCTTGCCTTTCGGTGATAATGAGCTTACCGCAGCATGCATACTCCTGAAAACGAAGATACAAACCGAGATCATGGACAGCGCGGCGAAAGGATGCCGTGTGTTTCTACACGGCGGCGCGCGCGGCGGAGACCTCATTTTCGCCGAACAGGTGCTTCTCGTGAAGGCGACCGAGTACCCGGATATCCAACTGATCACCGTCGTTCCCTACGAGGGACAGGCGAATAACTGGTCGGAAGCGTGGCGTGAACGATATTACAGAATACATGAGCTTTCGACGGAAGTCATAACGCTTGCCGCGCGTTATTCGCGCGACTGTTACCATGTCAGAAACCGTTGCCTCGTAGATAATTCGGATAGACTACTGGCGCTGTACAACGGCAGCGCATCGGGCGGGACACACTACACCCAGCAGCTTATCACAGGTGACGATTGAAGGCGTTTCTCGTTTCTTCCGCGCCTACGCGACAGTGTTTGACCGCGACCGCTTCATACGAGATCTTTCGGTAGTAAGCGTCAAGCGCCTTGCCGAGAAAAGTCGCGCCGCTATACGCGACACAGCGCAGGCAATGGCGAACAACATCACGCAGATTTACAACCGTAAGGGCGGCAAGGGCTGCGTGAAGAGCAATTGGCTGTTGATGCTGGAGGACTTACCTAGGGAAGAAGAGCTTAGGCCCATCGTCGACAAGAACTGAACTTAGAACACCAACGCGATGCCCAGCCCTCTTTATGACGGCTGGGCATTCTATAACCTTTATGAAACGAGGTGTGTTTATGAAACAGGGGCGCACAATACAGGAAATAGCCGTTGAGCTGGAGCGCCAGCGGCACAGTAAGAGGGACTTCATTGTGGACGCCGGAGCGATTCGTTTGAGTGACGATGCCTCGGCGCTGTCTTTGCTCCACACGGACGGCGACGATTTGAACGAGCAATTTGGCATGACCGGGTTATTCCACCGTCAGCTCGGCTCGGCGCTGGGGATTCCGTCGAAGTACTACGACAAGATGCAGCGCGAGATGCCTTCGCTGCTCGCCGATAACGTCAACGGCTGGCTTGGCGCTCGGGAGAACCGCCAGATGATTCGCACGCTGGACGGTAATGCCCGCGCGTTCTTGAGCGACAGATACAGGCGCATCGACAATTACGAGATCGCAACGGCGACGCTGCCCATTCTTTCAGAGATGGGAGACGTGCGGATTGAGAGCGCGGAGATCACTGATTCTCGTATGTTTCTGAAAGCCGTGAACAAACGGCTGGAAGCCGAGGTAGTGCCGGGCGACGTTGTACAGGCGGGCATCGTCATATCAAACTCAGAAGTCGGGCTAGGCTCCGTCAGCGTTATGCCGCTGGTGTACAGGCTTGTTTGTCTGAACGGATTAATCGTAAGCGACCTTGGACAGAAACGCTATCATGTCGGGCGGGAGCAGGAGTCAATGTGGGAATTGTTCTCAAGCGAAACCTTAGAAGCCGACGACGTAGCGTTTATGCTCAAACTCCGCGACACGGTGCGCGGGGTCGTTGAGGAAACGCGATTTATGAGCGTTGTGGATAAGCTACGCGAGGCTGTCGGCGTTCCCATAACGGGCAGCGTGCCGAAGGTGATCGAGCTGACCGGCGAACGGTTTGGGCTTAACAACACCGAGCAGGACGGCATTCTCCAACACCTGATTACTGGCGGCGACCTATCGATGTACGGACTGTCAAACGCTATAACCCGCGCGTCGCAGGATTCCGAAAGCTACGACCGCGCCACGGCGTTGGAGAGTATCGGCTGGCAAGTAGCCACGATGCCGCCCGATGTGTGGCGCACATTGAACGAAACGAGGTGAGCGTTTGTGATCAATGAGAAGTGCTTCGCTCGAGGTAAGAGCTGTGATTGCCGTGCGCTTGAAATTCGGAACTGCCCCGGTTATAAACAGTGTGTATTCTATAAGCCTAAATGGAAGTACGAACGCGATTTGAATTTAGTTATTGCTAGATTCAATAGCTTTTCTGATGAGAAGCAGATTGCAATCGCGAACAGGTACTACTACGGGCGTATGCCGTGGAGGAAGGAACCTGTATGACGGCGAAGGAGTATTTATGGCAGGTGCGTTTCATCGACAAACGCATAGACAGCAAGCTCGCGCTTGTCAACCGTCTGCGCGATATAGCTACGCGCGTGACGACGACCTTTTCCGATATGCCAAGAAGCGATTCGCCCAACCTACAGAGCATGGAGGACACGATTTGCAAGATAGTCGATCTGGAGAATGAAATCAGTTATGATATCGACAGGCTTGTGGATTTAAGGCGCGAGGTTGACAAGGCAATTTCGGAGCTTTCGAATCCGGACGAACAGCTTGTACTCACGTACCGGTATATTGATTACAGAACGTGGGAACAGATTGCTGTTGCTTTAAACTTGAGCGTTCGTCATGTGGCAAGACTGCACGGACGCGCTTTGTTAAATTTTCGTATTCCTGCGAAAAGTGTCCGGAAATGTCCGTGAATGTCCTGGAATGTCCGTGTGAACCTGTGATATACTGTACTCTGTTGAAGTATGTGAAAGATGTAACCCCTCACGGTTCAAAAGCCGCGAGGGGTTTTCGCATCCTGATTTGTGACGAAATCAACGCAATCTGTTATCGGTTTCGTCGCTTGATATCCGGCGCGAGGTACGGTAATATCCAACCTGATTCAGAAGCCCCTGCTCGGCGTAAGCCGCATAAGGACTGATTTAGAAGGGAGGAGAAAGCCGTGGCGGAACAGAAATCGTATTCGGACATCATCGCGGCGCTGGAAGCGTATTCTACGGATATCGCGAGCTGGCGCATTGAACTGATCGAGCGCGAAATGCGGCGCGATCCCGATAAGAACCCGGAATTCGCGCAGTCGCTCAAGGACATTGAAACAGAGCGCCTTAGCTTAATTCAAAAGCTCAACGGCGATTACGAACAGCTTGAGCCGCTGATAAAAGCGTATTTGGCGTATCACAGCGAGTTGATTTACGAGGTGTACAAACAGGCGGTGCTTGACGGCGGGCGCGTGTTTCAAGCGTTCATCGAGCGCGAACTGCCGAGGAAGGAACACGAACTGCCGGTGAAAGAACACGAACTGCCGAGGAAGGAGCAAACGGAATGAAGGATGAAGAACGGCAACGTATTCTCGCGGAGATGAAGCTTAAGCAAGCGAAATGCGAGCGTATGCCCTGCCCGCGCTGCGGGCGCGACGCTATGGACGAAAACCCGATGCGGAACGCGCTCAGCCGATATGCTGATGTATTCATATGTAATTCCTGCGGCCTTAATGAAGCGGCGCTCGCCGTGATGAACAACCCGCTCCCGCTTTCGCAGTGGGCGTGCTTCAACGTCGTCAGCCCCGAAGCGAAAGCCGTTAACGCTATGCGCGCGCTCGATTTGAAAGAGTTTGTCGTGCGCGAGCATATCAGCCGCTTAGTTACACTATACGAGCGCTGGCAGGACGAACGCGAGTACGAGGATTTTGATGAGTATCGTGACGCGGCGAAAACACAATGCCCCGGCTTGACGGCATTGTGGTCGAGCCCTTTCTACGCCGAATACAAAGCGGCGGACGGCAAGGTCGTCGTTCGATTTAGGAACGCGAATGGTCATACCGAGTACGCTATCGATACGCTACCGACTGTGTGAAACAATGGTTAGGTTATCATGCGCGAGTATCGAAAGCAGGATAAACCGAGCGGGACGGCGAATACAATACTCCTGTAATTGTGGGAAAGGAGCGATCTGATGCGGTATAATCTGTACAACGGTAAAGCGAAGGTTGCCGTTTTTGATTTCGAAGATGGTATAATTTCAGCATATGAACCGCTTCTTCCCGCCCTTTTACCCATGCAGATCGTGAACGTGTCCGCCGAAGGCTTCAGCGGATGGCTTCGCGAGCGCGCTATCGATTTGAACACATTTAAGCATCGTGAGCTTATGCGCGCGCTGTTTGGTAGCAGAGATCGTCTCGCCGTCAGCATCATGACGCATATGTTCAGCATTTCTGATCAGATGACGTGTTTTCCAGAGGGCGAGTACAAAGAAAGAACGCTTTTATGCAGCGTTGACGATCAAAATAACGTCAGCGACTTCATCCTCGTTTCAAGCGACACATCGCTGCGTTTACGTGCAGTCTCTACGCCTAACGCGTCGACAGACGGTAGTTTCCCAAAGACATGGCGATTTGAAAACGGCGCGTGGTGGCTCTATAAAGTGCAAAGTGCAGTCGCGACGCAAAGCGAACACGACATCAGCCGTGTGCTGGAAGATTGCGGTTTTCCTGCCGCGCATTATGCTTATGACGACCGCTCCCGTACGCACATAAAATGCCTGAACTTTGTGCCGGATGACGCGTTCTTTGAACCATATGATTCTCTGCGATATATGTTCAAGGACAAGAGCGATTCGGATGATGTCGTATACCAAAACATACACAGACTGGGCGAAGCGTTCGAACGTGATTTCCGCCGAATACTGCTTGCCGACGCTCTGTTTATGAACACGGACAGACACACAAGAAACTTTGGCATCTTACGTTCAGTACTGACGGGCGAGATATTACGCATGGCTCCGAATTTTGATAACAATCAAGCGTACAAAGCAAACGGCGGCGCGTCGTACTCCGATGCTATGCTTCGCGATTTCAAAGCGCGTTATGGTTTTACAGAGTGCGACCGTACCGATTTAGAAGCGCTGACGCGAGCGTGTGCAAAATATCCATTTCTATCAGAAGCACAGTCCGCCGGCAGCTGCTTCTTAATGATTTAGGAATAGGTCAACAGATAAGCAACGTAATTTGATAAAGACGGTTCACGATAAAAGCGTGAGCCGTTTTCTTTTGGAGCGATAAAGGAATGACGACACACAAAGCATGCACCGAACCGAATGACGATAAGGAGCGTCAACCACACATGAGAATGATATTAACGCCGCAGCAGTTGGCATATTTAGGAACGCGGTTAGCGACGGCGCTGGGTTTCACGCCCCCGAGCCTTGAACGCACGGCGCGGTTGCTTGCGAATGAAACTGTAACGCCGCTCGTATTTGAGAACGCCGCATACAGGATGTGGCTTGATCCCGATTACATCGCCGTTGAAAACCGCGATACGGACGAGCTAATCTATGTGTACGTGACAATGCGCCATATCGAAGAAGAGATGCGAGACGATTTGGCGGCGCGGAAGCATGGTTGCGGCTTTATCGAGCCGCCCACACGGGCGCAGTTTTGCGCCGCAAAGCGCGCGATGCGGCATGGCGCAACCTTATTCGCGCTGCGCCTAACGAGCCGCGATAGCGGGCTTTGTGGGGCTAACGCGGCGCTTGATTTGAAAACCCCGTGGCGCGCTTCGCTGCCCGAACAACAGCCGCCCCTGCCGATATGCAAAAGCGGCGTTGCGTTTGCGTTCAGGTGAGCTGGATTTCCACTGTGACCATTCCCTCGGTTGTCATGAACGCCGCTTTCGGGGCTAACGTGGCGCTTGATTTGAAAACCTCGTGGCGCGCTTCGCTGCCCGAACGACAACAGCCGCCCATGCCGGTAAGCAAGAACGGCGTTGTGTTTGCGTTCAGGTGAGCTGGATTTCTACTGTGACGATCCCCTCACTTGTCATGAACGTGTCTTTCGGGGCTGGCTTGGCGCTTGATTTGAAAACCCCGTGGCGCGCTTCGCTGCCCGAACGACAGCCGCCCCTGCCGGTAAGCAAGAACGGTGTTGCGTTTGCGTTCATGTGAACTGGATTTCCACCGTGACGATTCCCTCGATTGTCATGAACGCGATTTCTTCTGCCGGGTCTGTCTCCAGCGATTCTATAGCGTCGTCCATCAGGTCTTGGAAGCGCCTCTCGCCGACTAATTCTCGTATGTATTTCCCCGTGACGCGCGCGCCTTCCAGATAAAATGTCTTTTTCATTCTGACTCCCCTTCTGTATTTGTAAGCGTTCGAGCATGTGTATTGACACGGCTTCCCGCGACGCTCCTATATTTCGGAGCGTTTCGACCGGTTACTAACCGGCGCTCATCAGGCGGGCATATCGTCGATTTCGTCCGCGTAAATGTCTCCGTAAGCGGCGACCAGTTCTTCCGCGCGGGCGATGAGATGTGGAAGCGCACGGGCGACGCGCTGCTCGGCGTCGATTTTGCTGAGCAGTATGTGCGTCAGGTATTCGTACAGTGTAGCGTCGTGGCAATCGAATACGTCCATGCATTGAGCGAAGGTGGTGATTTTCATTATGTGTTCCTCCTCGATTTCAGTCAGTTGTTCGGTGAATGGCTGTCTTGATTTCAAAGCCACAATCCCCGGTGCTCGTTGAAACTCTCGTTGCTGAAAAGTAATCCGTGGTCGTCGATGAACTCGCCGACCGTGGCGACGTACCCGCCGCTGTCCATGATGGCGAACTTCGAGCGCGCCATGAAGTAGATTTCATTCAGCAGCGCTTGATTTCGGAGATCGGCGGCTTTGCGTATCATGCCCGTAAGGTAGTCTGTGATGAAGATTGCCGTGTCGCTGTACTGTGTGTTCGTCGGGTCGGTCGTCATTCGTATTATGCCGTTGTGCGCGATTCCACAGCGGCAGGTCAGGTCGAGCGCCCGCATACGCGCGCGTTGATTTGAAAGCGGGAATGGATGCGTCATCTCCGGGTTCACTCCCGCCTGCGTACTGATGCGGAAATGGTACACGACGCTGTCCTCGGAAGTGAAGCCCTCCGAACGAATGGCGTTTATGTATTCCTTCAGATTCATGAACCCCTTGTGGATAGTGACTTTCCCGCCGCGCGCGTACATGTAGCCCGCGCCGTGAGGGTTGTGGCGAAACATCGTGCAGATGGTTTTTTCGTTGGGTTGTCTGATACCGGGTTTCGATACGCAGATGATAGCCTAGTATTTCAAAGAGTTTGCTTGATAAGACTTGCAAGGCATGGTATACTTATCTTGGGTTGTTATGCGCTTTCGCGGCGTTAAAGGAGGGAACGACATGGCAAAGAAAAAAGTGTTTAATATCACGGGGCTGTGCATTCCAGCCCTACACTATATGGTTGATACGAGTAAGAAGATTAACAGAATTATTACGGAGTATATAGACGCGGGCGAGTACTTCACGATTAATCGCGCTCGCCAGTATGGAAAAACGACGACGCTAGAATTACTACATCAACGTCTTAAGGAACGGTATATTGTTATTGATTTGAGCTTTGAAGGAAAAGAGGACTACTTTATATCGCTTAATACAATGGCAGATGGACTATCTAAAGATATTCATGACATTCTGATTGATCGAAACCGCATTGAACTGGCTTCGATATTTGAAGAAAAGATTGATAGCCAACTGCCATTACGGGATATTGGGAAACGCTTTACGCAATTATGCGAAACCTCTGATAATAAAATCGTTCTTACTGTTGATGAGGTGGACAAAGCATCAGACAATCAGGTGTTCTTGTCATTTCTTGGGGTGCTTAGGGATCAGTACTTATTACGTGGAAAACGTAATACGCCGACTTTTCACAGCGTAATACTTGCCGGCGTACACGACATAAAGAATTTGAAGATGAAGCTTCGCCCAGAAGAGAAGCATAGCTACAACAGCCCGTGGAATATCGCGGCACGTTTCGATGTTGACATGAGCTTTTCTTCGCCTGAAATCGCCACGATGCTTATTGAATATGAGCAGGACTATCGCACCGGCATGGACATCGCGAAGGTTTCGGAACGCCTTTACTACTACACAAGCGGCTATCCGTTCCTTGTCAGCCTGCTTTGTAAAACAATAGACGATGAGCGGCTCGATTGGACTGAGGAAGGCGTTGACGAAGCCGAGAAACGCGTATTAAAGCTCAATAACACTTTGTTCGATGATTTGATTAAAAACCTTGTGAATCATCAGTCTTTTGGCGAATTGATGCAGCGGATGTTATTGGGCGGAACGCCTGTCGCGTATCAGATGCGCAATCCTGATATTGATCTTGGCATTATGTATGGTATTCTCAAAGACGACGATGGTCGCGCGGTCGTTTCAAACGTAATTTTCGAGACAATCATTATAGATTACTACATCTCGATTATATCAATAGAAAATCGAGAGCTTGCGCAAGTGGCGGAAGAACGCTCTCGTTTCATCAAGGATGGCAAACTGGACATATCCTTGATACTCAATCGCTTCGCCGCCTTCATGAAGTCAGAGTATCGTGACGAAGACGGCGGGTTCATTGAGCGCGAGGGCAGGCTGCTGTTCTTAAGCTTCCTGAAGCCGATTATCAATGGTACCGGTCACTATGTAGTCGAGCCTGAAACGCGCGGCAGCCGTCGCATGGACGTTGTTGTGTTCTTCGGCGGGGAGGAACATATCGTCGAGCTAAAGATATGGCACGGAGAGCAAGCCGCCTCGGATGCTTATGACCAGCTCGCGGGCTATATTCTTTCACAAGAACAACAGACAGGCTATCTCCTTAGCTTCTGCGACAACCGCAAATCGCCCCGCGAAGGGCGAACCTTCACGCACAACGGTTGCAATATAACAGAGGTAATCGTCGCGTACCGCGACAAAGAGTAATCTTTCAATAGAGCGAACCCCTGTTGCCGATTTAATTTCCAAAAGTGAAGGTATACAATGCTGATAACCCTTCACCGCGAGGAATGTACTCGAATTATCAGGGGTTTTCTTTTGACATATCCGGGCTTGTTTTACCTTTCTGACAATAACATAGCGCATATTCGCCTTTTGTGATCATATCAAATCGCAAAGGGCTTTTGTTTGCATATATCTCCGGATGTATAGGCAGTTACATTCTCTCGCTGGATTGATACTGTGCTGCTATTCCAAGTGCGGTTAATAATTCATAATTTTGGCTTGTTGCTATTGCAGTCTACCATTGGAGTGAAGTTATCAATTTGTTATCTACTGCTTCCGTTGACTTTCAGCCCGACAAGAGTGATGTATGGTACGACCTCGTAGGAGGCTGAAAGGAGCGGAATGAAATGAGCATTGTAAGAGTGACGGCGTATCCTTCGCGGTACGCGGACGAGCGTTGGGATGATGACGAGCAGATTGTTCAGGAAGACATGTCTGTTGGTAAATTCTACTTGCGCTTTGACACGATGAAAACGAGCGGAAGGTACTCGCCCTGCGCAAAGCGGCAGCGAGAGCTGGCGGAGACATTGGCGGTTGCGTTAGGCGAAAAGCCCGTCTATACGCGCAGGGATAAGTATTATACCGTTGGCGGCTGGTCGGTATACGCCAGCGTCATGGATGAAACCACGTCAATATGCACAGCACTGTTTGATTTCGGCAGTTGCGAAAAGACTCTGCTTGCGCTCGATACCTTGAAGCAAGCGGGCTACGCTCCAGATGAAGAAATCACAATCTACTTCACGCCGGACGTGTATGACTTCAAGCTCATCGTGAATCTTTGCAACATCATGGAGGCGCGAAAGGAATTGCTCATTCAAGCGCTCGACTTGAACGAGGATATCAAAATCATTGTTGATGAAGATTTGGCGTACAGCCCCTTTTACATCACGAACAGCAAGGAGGAAACGTCATGATCATTCGCAGAATCGCACCGCAAAAGGAGCTTCGGAAGCTCCGTGTCGCCGCATACGCCCGCGTGAGCACGGGAACAGAGGAACAGGCGGAGAGCTACGAGA
>CAYVPJ010000060.1:0-14399 GCA_964453505.1 uncultured Oscillospiraceae bacterium
CTGGGCATCCCCGAGGACGACCCGCGCAACCCCGCCGTTATCGCCGACAACGTGGGCGACAACGTGGGCGACGTCGCCGGAATGGGCGCGGATCTGTTCGATTCCAACATAGCCGCGTTCGCGGCGGCGCTTGTTATCGCTTTGGGCGTTAAGGGAAATATGCCGGAAGCGGTGTTCTGCTTCGGAGCTTTGGGTCTGCTCGCGTCGATTGCGGGCGTGCTATTCGCGCGCATAGGCAAGAACGGAGACCCCGGACGGGCGCTAAACACCGGCACATACCTTACCTGTTCGGTGTTCGCGGTTTTGACTTTCGGTGCGTCGCTAATATGGAAGTACGACCTGCGCATATGGGGCGCGGCTATGCTGGGCATGGCGGCGGGCGTCATAATAGGCATCACGAGCGAGTTTTTCACCGGCGACGATAAAAAGCCTGTTAAAAATGTCGCAAGGGCTTGCCAAAGCGGGCCTGCATTCACTATACTTTCGGGCATGGCGTATGGTTTCCTGAGCGCGCTGCCGTCCATGATGGGCATAGGTTTGGCGGCGCTCGGCGCGTATTATTTGTGCTTGCCTTTGGGCGACGCATACGCTATTATGGGAATAGCCATATCGGCGATAGGTATGCTGTCGATCGTCGGCATGATAATATCGAACGACGCTTACGGGCCTATAGTCGATAACGCGCGCGGCCTTGCCGAAATGTGCGATTTAGGCGACGAAGTGCTTGAAATAACCGACAGGCTCGATTCCGCCGGCAACACGTCGAAAGCCATAACGAAGGGCTTCGCAATAGGCGCCGCGGGACTCACCGTTATAGCGCTGTTGGGCGCGTTCATAGAGACGGTCGCGGCGCACGGAGTGAACATAACGATCGACCTGATGAACCCGACCGTGCTGTTCGGTATGCTGACGGGCGCGGCGATTCCGGCGGTATTCTCGGCAATGCTGATACTGGGCGTCGACAGAAACGCGCGCAAGATGGTTGACGAGATACACCGCCAGTTCAGGACGATCGTCGGCCTGCGCGAAGGCAAGCCCGGCGTTCTGCCGGAGTATGACCGCTGCATAGACATAGCCGCGAAGGGCGCGATACGCGAGCTTATACCGGCGGGTCTTGTGGCAATCGTAATGACTCTGGTCGTGGGCTTCGTGGGCGGCGTGGTTGCCGTGGGTGGCTATCTGGCGGGCAACATCGTCTCCGGCTTACTTATAGCGCTGCTGATGAGCAACGCGGGCGGGCTGTGGGACAACGCGAAGAAGTATATCGAATCCGGCAACTGCGGCGGCAAAGGCAGCGACGCGCACAAGGCGGCCGTCATAGGCGACACCGTGGGCGACCCGTTCAAAGACACCGCCGGACCGTCCATCAACACGCAGATTACGGTCGTTTCGCTGGTATCGTCGCTGTGCGCTTTCCTGTTCGTCAATTTTTCGATATTCTAAACCGTATTACATCGGGAGGTCGTAAACCAAATGGAAACGTTTCTCGAGAACTTCTCAACCCTCACACCGCAAATGATCGCCATGTGGCTGATAGGCGGACTGCTTATCTATCTGGCAATTAAGAAAGACATGGAGCCGACGCTGCTTCTGCCAATGGGCTTCGGCGCTATATTGGTGAACCTGCCCCTCCCGTCAGGCGCACAGGAGGGCGTGCGGGAAGTTCTCGAGACGCTGAACAAAGCGGGCATCGAAAACGAGTTGTTTCCGCTGCTGCTGTTCATAGGCATAGGCGCTATGATTGACTTCGGGCCTCTGCTTTCAAACCCGAAAATGCTGCTCTTCGGCGCGGCGGCGCAGTTCGGCATATTCTTCACGCTGTCGATGGCTTCGCTGTTCGGTTTCGAACTGAAGGACGCTGCCTCGATAGCCATCATCGGCGCGGCGGACGGCCCGACGTCGATAGTTGTGGCGGGCTTCTTCAAAACCAACTACATGGGCGCGATAATCGTGGCGGCGTATTCTTACATGGCGCTCGTGCCCATTGTGCAGCCCCCGTGCATACGGTTGGTGACGACGCGCAAAGAACGGCTCATAAAAATGGAGTACAATCCTAAGCAAGTAACGAAGACCACGCGCATACTGTTTCCGATATTGGTGACAGTCATAGCCGGGCTCGCCGCGCCCGCGTCGGTGGCGCTCGTCGGCTTCCTGATGTTCGGAAACCTGATACGCGAGTGCGGCGTGCTCAATTCGCTCTCGGAAACCGCGCAGAAGGTTCTCGCTAACCTGATAACGCTCCTGCTGGGTCTGACGGTCGCCTTCAACATGAAGGCCGAGGCTTTCATGGAGCTCAACACGCTATTGATACTCGGCTTGGGCTTGGTGGCGTTCGTGTTCGACACGTTCGGTGGCGTGCTGTTCGCGAAATTCCTGAACCTGTTCTTGAAGAACAAGATAAACCCGATGGTGGGCGCGGCGGGCATATCGGCGTTCCCGATGTCGTCGAGAGTCGTGCACAAGATGGGCTTGAAGGAAGACCCGAACAACTTCCTGCTGATGCACGCTGCGGCCGCGAACGTCGCGGGGCAGATCGCGTCGGTCGTCGCGGGCGGTCTTATAATGGCGCTTGTAACAAAAATGCTGTAAGGGGGCGAACGTATGAATATTGAAGCGTTTTTAGAAACACTGCCCATAATGGGCATAGGTATGCTGGGCATATTCCTGGTGATGGGCGTGGTGTTCGCGCTTATACTGCTCTTAGGTCTTATAAAATCAAAGAACGGGCAGAATAATCAGTGAACGGCGTCTCGGCGTTTTTGCTTCAGGCGTTCAAGGGCGCGCTCATAGGCGCGGGCGCGATACTGCCCGGCGTGAGCGGCGGCGTGCTGTGTTTGGCAATGGGGATATATCAGCCGATGATGGCGCTGTTCGCGAACCCGTTCCGAGAGATTCGCTCGCGGTTTTGGTTCTTCCTGCCGGTCGTCATAGGCTTCGCGGCGGGCGTGCTGGGGCTGTCAAAATTACTCGTAATCGTGTTCGGCAGCGTTGAGACGGAAGCCGTGTGGCTGTTCATAGGGCTCATAGCGGGCACTATGCCGGGGCTGTGGCGCGACGCGGGCGCAAAGGGACGCGAGAAAAAGCACCTGCTGTCGGGCGCTATAGCGTTTGTGATCGCGTTCAATCTGCTGATGTTCTTAAACGTTTCAGACGGCACGGCTGTCGAACCGAATGTCTTTATATGGGCGCTGTGCGGAGTGCTGTGGGCGATGGGCTTCATGGTGCCCGGCATGAGCCCGTCGGCGCTGTTCATATTTCTGAGCGTATATGAACCGATGAGCGCAGGCATAGCCGCGTTCGACTGGAGCGTTATATTGCCTATGGGCGCGACGCTCATACTGACCGTAGTCGCGCTTTCGCGCGGTGTCACGAAGCTCTTTGATAGGAAGTATTCATATGCCATGCACATATCTCTGGGCGTGGCGGCGGCGAGCGCCGTATCGATATTGCCAATCGGAGCGCCAGCCGACTTTGCGCACATACTTATATATCAAGCGTGCTTTATGCTGGGTCTGTTCGTCGCGCTGTGGATGGACAAGCTGAACGAGGGTATACAGAAACCATAGGAATCGGGGGCGAATATACATTATTTCTCAACGCCGCCTATTTTGCAAACGACGAGCGAAAGGAAGAATGCAATGTTCAAAAACCATACGCTGTTAAAAGAGAAATGGAAGGAATCCATCAATTCGGTACTGCCGATAACCATAATCGTGTTCCTTATATGCTTTTTCATGATACCCGTGCCAAATTCAGCGCTGCTGGCGTTTATATTCGGCGCGGTTTTGCTTATATTCGGCATGGGTCTGTTCACGCTCGGCACCGACATTGCCATGACGCCGATAGGCGAACACGTTGGCGCGTCGCTTACGAAATCGCGAAAGCTGTGGATAATCGTTTTGATCGGCTTCATTGTGGGCGTTTTGATAACGGTCGCCGAGCCGGATTTACAGGTGCTGGCTGAGCAAGTGCCGGGAGTGCCGAATACGGTGCTCATATTGGCGGTCGCCATAGGCGTTGGTCTGTTTCTGGTCGTGGCGCTTCTGCGCATACTGTTTAAGGTACGCATGTCTTATATACTGTTGGGTTTCTACGCCGTGGTGTTTTTATTGGCGAGCTTCGTGCCCGAATCATTTCTCGCCGTGGCTTTCGATTCGGGCGGCGTTACGACAGGCCCGATGACCGTGCCCTTCATACTGGCGCTGGGCGTGGGCGTTTCTGCCATGCGCAACGACGATAACGCCGGCAGCGATTCGTTCGGTCTGGTGGCGCTGTGCTCCGTAGGTCCGATATTGGCGGTTATGCTTTTAAGCCTCATATACAAACCCGACGAAATGTCTCATGCGGCTGAAATGATACATACAACCGACACGTCTTTGGAACTGTGGCAGATGTTTCTGAAGGCGCTTCCCACATATCTTTTCGACGTGGGTCTGGCGCTTTTGCCTATCTGCGTGTTTTTTCTGATATTGCAGTTTTCCGTGTTGCATTTGAGCACGAAATCGGTTATAAAGATACTCATAGGTTTGGTATACACATATGTCGGGCTGGTTATGTTCCTGCTGGGCGTGAACGTGGGGTTTATGCCGGTGGGCAACTATGTCGGAAAGCTGATGGGCGAGCTTTCGTATAACGTTGTGCTCGTGCCGATAGGCATGATTATCGGCTATTTCGTAGTGTCGGCCGAACCGGCGGTGCATGTGTTGAGCAAGCAGGTCTACGAGATGACGGCGGGCGCGATACCCGTAAAGGCGCTGAGCATGAGCCTGTCTATAGGCGTGGCGATGTCGGTGGGCTTGGCGATGCTCAGAATACTCGCGGGCATACCCGTAATGGCGCTGTTGATACCGGGCTACGCCATAGCGCTTATACTGATGTTCTTCGTTCCGCCGATATTCACTTCGATCGCGTTCGACTCTGGCGGCGTCGCTTCCGGCCCTATGACGGCTACGTTCCTGCTGCCGCTGGCGATGGGCGCTTGCGAAGCGGTGGGCGGCGACGTGGCGGCGGACGCTTTCGGCGTGGTCGCGATGGTCGCAATGACTCCGCTTATAACGATTCAGGCGCTGGGACTGTATTACAAGCATAAGCAGTCGAGAGTCGTAAGCGAAATCGCCGCGCCCGCGGACGGCAGCGCTAACGACATGAACGACATTATCGAGATGTAGAGGAGGGTATTCCGCATGAACAGAGCCGCGGCGCTGTTGATTATTACGAAACGCGCTTCCGAAGCGGAATTTGTCGAGATATTGCCGAAAAACGGCGTTTCCGCCGTGCTGAGCATACCGGGACAGGGCACGGCGGGTCAGAACATATTGAGCCTTTTAGGAATCGAGTCGACCGAAAAGACCGTCTTACTGTCGGTCGCCAGCAGGCGAAGCGTGAAACGGCTGATGAACCATATGGTTGCCGACATGGGCATCAATCTACCCGGTCACGGCATAGCTCTAAGCGTGCCGCTCTCAAGCATAGGCGGCGCGGCGAGCGTCGGATATTTTATGGGCAGCATCGACGACGATAAAAACGAGGTGAACGAAGTGGAAGAAAAACTTGCGTATCCTTATGATTTGATAATGGCAATATCGAAGCGCGGCTGTTCTGAACAGGTGATGGCGGCGGCGCGCACAGCGGGCGCGGGCGGCGGAACTATCGTGCACGCGAAGGGCACGGCGGCGGGCGCCGCCGAGAAATTCTTCGGCATATCCATAGCCGACGAAAAGGAGCTTATACTGATAGCGACGCGCCATGAGAAGAAGGACGCGATTATGCACGCCATTATGGAAAAGGCGGGCGCGCGCGCCGACGCTCACACGGTGCTGTTTTCGCTGCCCGTGGAGGACGTCGTCGGTTTACGCAGCATAATGACGGATAATGAAAACGATAATCCGTAAGAAAAGAGATTATATACAATGCAAACGCGGGTGGAACTTGGACGCATAACGGATAAAGAACAAACCGAAATGGCGCGCATACTCACAAACGAAGTCGTCAAAAGAACGTACATGATACCTGATTTCGATTCGGAGGAAGGCGTTATAGCGCTTTTCAATCGCCTGAAAGCGCTGTCGGAGCGGGACGACCGCTTCGTGAGAGGCGTTTTTCTGAACGGCGGGCTGATAGGTTTTCTGAACGACGTGACGTCTGACGGAAACAAAATCGAGCTTGGATACGTTATACACCCCGATCATCACAACATGGGTTATGCGACGGAAGCCGTGTCTCTGGCGATCGCCGAATTGTTCTCAAAGGGTTTCTCGGAAGTCGTCGCGGGCGCGTTTACAGAAAACCCCGCCAGCTTCAGGGTCATGCAAAAATGCGGCATGACCCCGACTGGCGAGGAAGAATTTATAGATTACAGGGGCGCGTCTCACAGATGCCTGTATTATTCGATTCTGAAACGCTAGGGAATGAGCACCGCCTTTATGCTCTGACGTTTCTTGGCAAGCTCGAACGCTTCCGCGAAGCGGTTCAGCGGGAGCATGTGTGAAACTACGCCGTCAGACGGAAGCTCGCCTGAGTACAGGCCGGATATGGAACGTTCAAAGCAATTCGGGCTCAGGCTCACGCCGAATAAATCGAGCTCTTTTGCGTCGCCGATAATCGACCAGTCTATGCTGGCGGGCGCTGAAAACACGCTGAACTCTATGAAGCGGCCGCCCTTTTTAATGAGCTGCAAGCCCTGAGATATGGCGGAAACGTGCCCCGACGCTTCGATGTATACGTCGCAGCCGCAGCCGTCTGAAATTTCAGATATGTACGGTTCAAGTCTCTCCTCGGTCCACGCGCCCATCGCGCGCGTAGCGCCGAACGAGAGCGCTTTTTCGCGCAGGGATTCGACAGGCTCTATCGAAATGAGCGCCTTTGGCTTCAGTCGGGCGGCGGAAGCTATCATTCCCAAGCCCAGCGTGCCCGCGCCGGCTATTACGACCACGTCGTCGCCGGTGATTTTAGCGCGGTCTACGGCGTGCATGGAGCACGCGTATGGCTCTATGAGCGCGGCGCGTTCAAGCGGCATGTCGTCGGGAATTTTGTAGTTTCGGGCGTTTTCGGGCAGAATTACGTATTCGGCGAAACCGCCGTTGTAGTCGCCCTTGAAGCCGTACACACGGTGCGGATCGCACAGCCAGTATTTGCCCTCGCGGCAATAGCGGCACTTGCCGCACGGTATGATCTGTTCGCTGGCGACCCTATCGCCCACGCGCAGCTCGCCCGAGTAACTCTCCCCCACCTCGCATACGCGGCCTATGAACTCGTGCCCCGGTATGAACGGCGGTTCGCAATACGCGGGATTTCCCATGCCGCCCCAGAAGCGGAAGCCGCCTTCGAAGCACTTTATGTCGCCCGCGCACACGCCGCACGCCTCGACCTTCAACAGAATCTGCGCGCCCTTCGGCGAGGGTTTCGGAACGTCCGTATACCTGTAATCGCCTTTCCCATACGCCACTACGGCTTTCATAGTTTCATTTGTCAATTTCAATACCCCATTCGCTGTATTTGTATCACGGCGAGTATAGCATTGTTTCGAATCAGAATCAAGCGGTTTCGGAATAATCAAGCGAAGCGCCCATAAGTTTGTCTGTTTTGCCTTGCGCGGACGCGGAATATGTATATAATGTAAACGTGAGCATATATCGGAGGTTTGTATGTCGTCGGACGGTTATAATATCGATTGGCTTGCCCGAACGGAGCGCGCTGAAAACGCTTGGAAGGCGTTTATTGGTCGCAACGGTCTGCGCTTCGAGGGCTATCCCGAGCGCATAGCCGCGGCATACGATTCTTTCGGGATTCTCGGCTGCGCGGCGCTTGACAAAAACGTTGTGAAATACGTTTCGGTTGACGAAAGCGCGCGCGACGGCGGGTTGGCTACGAAATTGGTTTCGTTTGTAGTTCAATACGCGCTTTCCGTCGGTCGGTGTCCTCTGTTTCTGTTCACGGTCGACGGGCGCGTTTCCGCGTTTTCGGACATAGGCTTCAGCGCGGTGTCGTCATATTCGGGTGTTACGCTGATGGAATACCCGCCGAACGGCGTGCGCAAATACTCGCGCTCGCTCGGGCAATTCAGAGCCAGCGGCAAAAACGGCGCGGTCATCATAAACGCGAACCCGTTTACGAAGGGACATCTGTATTTGCTAAAACGCGCGGCCGAAGAAGTCGATCGCCTGCATGTGTTCCTCGTGCGCGAGGATTTAAGCGCGTTCCCGTATGACGTTCGCATAGCGTTGGTGCGAGAAGGCGCGGCAGAAATACAAAACGTTCATATACACGAAGGCGGGCAATACGTGCTTTCCGGCGTCACGTTCCCGACGTACTTCACAAAAACCGCCGGCGAAGCCGCCTCGTGGCAATCGGGTCTGGACGTTACGGTGTTCTCAGACCATATCGTTCCGTCGCTCAGCATTAAGGCGCGTTTCGCGGGCGACGAGAGCGCGGATTCGCTAACGAGGGAATACAACGATAAAATGCGGCGGATACTCGCGCCGAAAGGCGTAGACGTTATTGAGTTTCCGCGCCTTGAAATCGACGGCGTACCCGTGAGCGCCCGTAATGTGAGAAAGCTGCTCGCGGCGGGCGATATGGAAAGCGCCAAACGGTTGCTGCCCGACTGCACGACACGGTTCATCGATACGGAGTTGGGTAAAGAAATAATCAGGAGGCTTATATGAAAATAATCAAATGCGCCGCCGCGGGGACGCTTGAATCGAACGACGCACTCATAACGGTCGAGCCGTCCCGCGAGGGCATAAAAATCGACGTGCGCTCAGTCGTCGCGCGACAGTACGGTCAGAGAATACGCGATGCCGTTATGCAGGTTTTGACGGAACTCGACGTAAAAGACGCGATAGTCGGCGTGAACGACAAAGGCGCGCTCGAATGCACGCTCAAAGCGCGAACGGAGGCAGCCGTATATCGCGCTTCCAAGGAGGATTGACATTTTATGCGAAGTATGCTTTTCGTGCCGGGGAACAGCCCCGCGATGCTCATAAACGCCGATGTATACGGTTCTGACGGCATCATACTCGATTTGGAGGACGCGGTTTCGCCCGACCAGAAGGACGCGGCGCGAATACTTGTCAAAAACGCGCTCGGCTCGCTCAGATACGGTCGGACGACCGTCATTGTGAGGGTGAACCCGGTTGACACGCCGTATTTCGAGGACGACATAAAGGCGATAGCGCCGCTCGCGCCCGACTATATAATGCCTACGAAGGTGAACGACGCTGACTGCGCGCATAAAGTCGTGTGCGCGCTGGAGAAGTGCGTTTGCGATTCAAAGACGCTTATAATGCCGCTCATCGAGTCGGCGGAGGGCATCGAAAACGCATACGAGATTGCTCGCGCGCACCCGCGAGTACGCGCGCTTCTGTTGGGCGCGGAGGATTATTCCGCCGATATAAGGGCGAAGCGCTCAAAAGCGGGCTTCGAGATACAGTACGCGCGTGGACGCATCGTAAACGCCGCCCGCGCCGCGCGCATCGACGTATACGACACGCCGTTCACGGACGTGAACGATTCAGAAGGCATTTTATCCGACGCGAATTTAGCCAGAGACATGGGCTTCACGGGTAAGGCAAGCATTTCTCCGCGCCATATAGACGCTATAAACGCGGCGTTCACGCCCACGGTTTCGGAAATAGCGTATGCCGAAGAAGTGCTCGCCGCCGTAGCCGAGGGCGAAAGGCTTGCGAAGGGCGCTGTGTCTCTGCGCGGCAAGATGATCGACAAGCCCGTCGCAGACCGCGCACGGCGCTTGCTCGAGCTTGCCCGCTCGTTGGGATTGGAGGCGACGGAAGTATGAGCAAAATTGTAGGTTCGTTAAAAGAGGCGCTTATCCGCGCGGGACTTGAAAGCGGCATGTGCATATCGTTTCATCACCACCTGCGCAACGGCGACCGCGTCATGAACGCGGTGCTAAACGCAGCCGCCGACATGGGCGTTAAGAATCTGAAACTCGAAGCTTCCTCGATATTCGACGTGCACGAACCGCTTATCGACCACATTCGCGCGGGCGTTATAACCGAAATTGGCACGGACTATATGGGCGCGAAGGTCGGGAGAGCGATTTCGGAAGGTTTGCTGGATTCCCCCGTCCGCTTTCGCAGCCACGGCGGCAGACCCGCTGCGATAAAGCGGGGCGACATAAAGATTGACATAGCTTTCATCGCAGCGCCGTCGTCAGACTGCGAGGGCAACATAAACGGCATATACGGGTCGTCCGCCTGCGGTTCTCTGGGCTATGCGGTAAGCGACGCGGCGTTCGCTAAGTATGTGATTGTCGTAACGGACAACATAGTAAAATATCCGCTTTCGCCCGCGTCCATACAGGAAACCGACGTCGATTCAGTCGTGCTGACCGACAGCATAGGCGAAGCCAGCGGCATTGTGTCGGGCACGACAAAAATAACGCGAGATCCCGTCGGTCTGCGCATAGCGCAGTTGGCGGCGAAGGTCGTCGAGCATTCGGGCTATCTGAAAGACGGATTTTCATTTCAGACGGGCGCGGGCGGCGCGTCGCTCGCCGTCACGGAATACATCAAGCCAATCATGAAAGCGCGCAACATAAAGGGCGGCTTTGGTCTGGGCGGCATTACGGGCTATATGGTCGATATGCTGAACGAGGGATATTTCGAAAAGCTGATGGACGTTCAGTGCTTCGATTTGAAGGCTGTCGAGTCGCTCAGGAACAATCCGAATCACATTGAGATTTCGGCGGAGAGATACGCAAGTCCCGAAGCGAAAACGTCGTGCGTCGATCATCTGGACTGCGTCATACTCGGCGCTACGCAAGTGGACACCGATTTCAACGTAAATGTCCACACCGATTCGAACGGCTATATTATGGGCGGTTCGGGCGGGCACTGCGACACGGCGGCGGGCGCTAAGCTCGCAATTATCGCCGCACCGCTTACGCGCGCCAGATTGCCGCTCATAACGGATCGCGTTATGTGCGTGTCGACTCCCGGCAGTACGGTGGACGTAATCGTCACTCAACGCGGCATTGCCGTGAATCCGGCTCGGCACGACCTCACCGAACGTTTGAAAGCGAATAAGCTGCCAATTTTTGACATTCTCGAGCTGAAAGAGCTTGCCGAAGATATATCGGGAAAGCCCGCGCCCGTCGAGACGGGCGACAGGCGCGTTGCGGACATAGAATACCGCGATGGCACTGTAATTGATCATATAATGAACGCATCGCCCTATGAGCCTTGAAACAGTGCTTTGCTCCCGCGAGGCGCGGTGGCTTGAAAAGCGGAAAATTGCTGCCGAAACCGGGCTTGCGTGCGTCTGCCTGACGCTCAGAATGCCTTTCGAGCTGCGCTCAAGCGCGCGGGCGTTCGCGTTTTTCGAAGCGGCGCGAGACGATTTCGAAGCCCTCTGCGAAGAACCGCTGACGCGCGTGAAATGCGAAAACGGTGCGGACGGTCCATATCAGATATGGACCACTCACAACGCGGAACGCGCGAAACGCGCCGCCGTCAAATATGAGGAGGCGTCGCAAAAAGGCGAATTATGCGACATTGACGTGATGACACGCGACCTTCGCGAATACACGCGCGCCGATATGTCGCTTGAACCGCGCCTGTGCGCAGTGTGCAAAAAGCGCGCGGCGCGCGAATGCATATCAGAGAACAGCCACACGCGAGAAGAGACAGTTCAGGCCTGCGAAAAACTGCTTAAACGTTTCTAATAACAGCGTGAATAGTTATCCGCGAGTCCGCAAATGATATTTGCGGACATTTTTCGTTATCGGGGTGACGCATCATGAAAAATGCAAGACACGCGCTTCCCGCGCAGGCGCTCCTGTGGCAGCCTCACGTGGGCGATCGCGAAACGCGAACGGGGGCTTTCGAGCCGACCGGAATAATCAGATATGAGGAGAGAGACGAAGATGGATCGGCAAAAGATGCCCGACGCGAAGGCGTATGATAAGCTGGTAAAGCGGCTGACCCCCAACAGTCCTAAGTTAATAGGCTTCGGGCGGGCGTTCTGGGTGGGTGGCGTAATATGCGCGATCGGTCAGTGTCTGAACCTGCTGGGCGAGGTCATGGGGCTGACATACGAGCAAGCGCCTATGTTTACAGTGTCGGTGCTCATATTTGTGGGAACGACGCTCACAGGAATCGGAGTATACGATAAAATCGGAAAATACGCGGGCGCGGGTTCTATCGTGCCCATAACCGGTTTTGCAAACTCGGTATGCGCGCCCGCGATGGAGTTCCGCCGCGAAGGTTTGGTGATGGGCTTGGGCGCGAAACTGTTCGCGCTCGCAGGACCTGTGCTCACATACGGCATATCGACGAGCGTCATATACGGTTTGATATATTGGCTTGCGGAGGTGGTAATAGGTTGAGCAAGCTCGGAAAGCGCACGTTTGTGTACGAAACACCCGTTTATATACGCGCCCGCGCATGCATGGCGGGTCCTAAGGAGGGGCAAGGCCCTCTCGCGGATTCGTTCGACATCATAATGGACGACGATTTGCTCGGTCAGAAGAGCTGGGAATACGCGGAATGCGAAATGCTGAGAAGAACAGTCGAGCTATGCGCAAAAAAGGCGGGCATTCCTCTGGGCGCGGTCGGCGCTCTCTTGGCGGGAGACCTGAACGCGCAAATAATCTCGTCGGGCTTCGCAGCGCGCGAGCTGGGCATACCGTTTCTGGGGCTATACGGGGCGTGCTCTACAATGGCGGAATCGCTGCTCACGGGGGCGGCGCTCGTGTCCGCCGGATACCTGTCAACCGCAATCGCCGCCGCGTCCAGCCATTTCTGCACCGCCGAAAGGCAGTTCCGCTTCCCGCTGGAGTTGGGCACGCAGAGGCCGCCTTCGTCCCAATGGACGGCTACGGCGGCGGGCGCTGTGATGCTGGATTCGCATACGCCCACGGGCGTGCGCGTGACTCATGGCACGCTTGGCAGGGTTATCGACTTGAAGGTCAAGGACGCGAACCATATGGGCGCGGCGATGGCTCCCGCCGTCGCCGACACGATTTGCGCACATTTCGAAGACGTTAACCGCGCGTTTATCGATTATGATATTATCGCAACCGGCGATTTGGGCGCTATCGGGCTTGAATTACTGAAAGAGTTATTATCGCGGCGCGGCGTATCTGTGGACGAAACGCGCATAATCGACTGCGGAAAGTCGTTGTTTTCGCCCGAACAGGACACACACGCGGGCGGCAGCGGCTGCGGCTGCATTGCGGGAGTGCTGGCGGGACACTTGCTGAACCGCATGGAATCGGGCGAAATACGCAAGGCGTTAATTATTGGATCGGGCGCGATGCTGAGCCTTATAAGCAGTCAGCAGGGCGAGAGCATACCGTCTATAGCCTACGCCGTCGCATTGGAGGGAAGCGTATGACCGAGTTCTTTATGATTCTGAAAGCTTTTATTGTCGGAGGACTTATATGCTGTGTCGGTCAGGCGCTCTTGATGTACACGCGCCTTACCTCAGCGCGCATATTGGTGCTGTTCGTTGTGTTGGGCGTGGTATTGACGGCGGTCGGCCTTTATAAGCCGCTGGTCGACTTCGCGGGCGCAGGCGCTACAGTGCCGCTCACGGGCTTCGGCTATTCACTAGCCATGGGCGCGGCGGACGCGGTTCAGAACATAGGCGTTATAGGAGCGTTCACGGGCGGAGTGACCCAAACCGCCGCCGGCATAACGGTCGCCGTGTTCTTCGGATTATTAAACGCGCTAATTTTCAAACCAAAATCAAAATGAATGTCTCGAAGGCAATTATGTACATCCTGACCATCTTCCCCTTCATCCGACATTGCCTCTAGGTGCATAAGTATGTCGCACGCCCATTCCCCGCCGCGTTTCTTACACTTTGCCCGCCCGGTGTACTCGCGGTTGGTGAGAATTCCGTTGACGACGCTCGCATGCCAATCAGTATCCGGATACTTGGGGATATGCTTTAGAGGCACGCCGTCGCGTTCCGCTTTATACACCTGCGGAATCTTCAAGCCCCTGCGCCCCAGTTCCTTGGCGATGTACTTCGGGCCGATGCCGTCGATGCACATCTGAAAAATATCGCGGACAACCTCGGCGGCGGGGTCGTCAACCGCCCAGACGAATTTATCCGTATCAGATGGCTTGTACCCGTAAGGAGCGACGGAATTGGAGTGCTTGCCTGCCTGCGCCTTTGCTTTGAACACTGCACGTATCTTTTTGCTCGTATCGGCGACAAACCACTCATTGAAGACGTCTCGGAAGATCGACATGATATCAAACCCGTTCGCCGTATCAAAGTTGTCGTTTGCCGCAATGAAGCGAACGTCATACTCGTCAAACGTCCGCTTCAGCAGCCCCACTTCCAGCACATCGCGACCAATGCGGCTTTGATATATCGCTCCAGCAGATTATAAAGAGCATCGCCGCAATCGACCATCTCTTTAT
>CAYVPJ010000061.1:0-14140 GCA_964453505.1 uncultured Oscillospiraceae bacterium
TACGAAGAATCACGGCTCGACAAAAAGCAGATCAGCCGCGCCCGCAAGCATCTTGTCGAGATAGGCTTCATCGAGTACGGGAAAGGAAACAGGAGACAGAACCCGCTGTATAGGATTCACTACCTCGGAAAGTATTCCGCGACCGGCGCGCGACCTTTCCGCGACCGTTCCGCGACCTGTTTTTGTCAAGCGGAGCAAGGCGAAAATGAGCATATTGAGAAGGAATGCGCGACCGTTTCGCGACCGTTCCGCGACCATTATGCGACCGTTTCCGCGTCCCCCGCTCCTTCCTCTGCTTCCCCCCTTGCTTCCCCCTCTTCTTTCCCCCCACACCCCCTATATAATACCCCCTATAATCCCCCTAACACTCCTTCCTCGCCCCCCAAGGGACGCAATCGTAATACGGGGAACGTCTTGTTGTCTTGCGACAGCGCTCAGTCGGCATCAGCCGACGGCACGCGCTCCGCCTATTCGGCTGACTTTGAATCGTTCTGGGCGGCATACCCCCGCAAGGTCGGAAAGGGCGAAGCGTACAGGCGCTTTCAGAAAGCAATCCGCAAAACTCCGCTCTCGAAAATGCTTTCCGCGCTTGAAATCGCCAAGCGAACCGAACAGTGGACACGCGAAAACGGACGGTTTATACCGCACCCGTCCAAGTGGCTCTCACAAGCCCGTTACGACGACGACATTAAGCTCTGCGATAAAAACGCTGATGCCAAAGCGGAAAAGTTTATGAGGAGCGTAGTTTTATGACAGACTTCAAAAACGAAACCGCCGAGAAGTGCGCGATAGCCGCGTTCGTGACCGACGGCCGCGCTTGCAGGAACATTCCCGAGCTAACAGAAGCCGACTTTCAATCGCCCGCCTGCCGCGCCATATTCGCGACAATGCGCCGTCTGCACGCAGAAAAATCGCCAATAGACATCGTTACAACGTCCGACGCGCTCGAAGCCGACCACGGCAAGCAGAAGGGCGGCGAACTTTACGCCGCGCTAATCGAGATCGCCCGCGACTACAAAGTCGCCGCCCGCTCGATGCTCGACACGCACATCAAGAGCATACGCTCCCACACGGCGCGCCGCCGCTTGGTCAGGGCGATCGAAACGGCATACGCGGAAGCCACCGACCCCGAATGCGAAACGTCGCTAGTTATCGACCGCGCCCGTCAGGCGTTGCGCGATATTGTGAACACGAAACACAACTGGACGGACATGTTCACGCTGCTCAGCAATACGACCGACTGCATCGAGAAGCGTTACAAGGGCGAGTTACGCGACATGCCGACCGGTATCAGGCAGCTTGACAAGATAATCAACGGTCTGCGGCGCGGCGAAATGACGATAATCGGCGCGCGCCCCGGCGTGGGCAAGTCCGCGTTCGCGGGCGAAATCGCCGTGAATCTCGCGAAAAACGGGCACAAGGTCGGCATAGTCTCCCGCGAAATGTCGCCCACACAGTACGGTATGCGCCTGTACTCGTCCGCTGCGCACATACACGGAAACACTCTGCGCACAGGCGCGCTGTCAGAGGACGACTGGGGAGCGCTCGCCGACGCGCTCGTTCTGTACAGCCGCTACCCCGTGTCGTTCATGTTCACGACCCGCTACGTCGAGGACGTGCGCGTTGAGGCTCAGAAAAAGGTCGATTCGGGCGAGATGGACGTGCTCATAATCGATTATGTGCAACTGCTTCAAACCCAATCGAAATTCGAGAAAGACTACCTGCGCGTCGGCTACATATCGAAAGCGCTCAAAGACATGGCAATGGACTTGAACATAGCCGTCGTCGCTCTCGCACAGGTCGGGCGCGCCGCCGACGCGGACATGCCCCAACTTTCGGAGCTGCGCGGAAGCGGCGATCTGGAGCAGGACGCGGACAACGTGATCTTCCTGTATTCGCCGAAGGACGCCAAGGACGACTACGTTTACCCCGACGACAGACAGGCTTTCGACAAATGGAGCGAACTGGGCTATCGCTATATGGCGATAAACGTCGCGAAACAGCGCCAGGGCGAAACGAAAGGCGCAGTTATGCTGTTCGACCCCGCGCACATGTTTTACATGCCGATAAAAAGGAGCTAAGCGCTGAACGGCGCGCAAAGCCGAGCGCCGAAAACGCCATATCAGAGCGATAACCGAATGCTTAGGGCAATCGCTTACGGAAACTCTGCGGAGTTACCGTAAGCGATTGCGAGGGGAACGGGGGCGGCACCGGGACACTAGTTGTTTTCCTACGAAAACTTCGGAAAACCGCCCGCCCCGGCGTACATGCCGCCGGTACGATTGAAGTCGAAGGGGGTGCGCCTCCTTCGAGCATCCCCGGAGTTTTTCGTAAGCGATTGCCCTGACCGAATGCTCATATACGATTGACGTTTTGGCTCATATATGGTATTCTTATGTTCGTAATGAAATACAAAAGCGCGGCTTATGCAGGAGGGTTATATATGCCTATAGCGAAGAAGATAAAGCAAACGATGGTCAATATGAAGCTTCCTGACGACGTTATCGGGCAGTTTGATTTTGAGCGCGAGGACGCTGACACGGCGCAGGGAATGATCGAGCTTATCGGGAAGATGGACTCGCTGCTGACGCGCGAAGAATGCTTGGCGGTCATGGAGAAACAAGGCTGCTGCAAGAGCGGCAAGCGCGACGCCGATTGCAAGGCGTTCGCCAAAGAGCACGCCGGAAAGACGCTCGCCGAAAAAGTGGCGCTTCTGCACACAGTGCAGTATATGATGGACCCGAAGCTCAACGACGACGGCACGATAACCGTTACATACGGCGGTTTTCAGAACGGCGTGCATACCGGCAAGACCACCTGCTCCTGCGGCACGATGAGAAAAGCAAAACAGCCGTTAAACGTTTCGAGAACGTATTGCGGCTGCTGCGCGGGGCATTACTTATATCACTATCAAAACGCGCTCGGCGTGAAACTCAAGCTGAAAGAAATCGTGTCGTCGCCCCTCGATTCGGACGGCGAAAATCCGTGCTCGTTCACATTCGAGGTCATTGGCTGAAGTAAAGCGGAGGGCGACCTCCGCTTTACTTCAGCTTCGGAACCCAGCCGTTCGCGAGCGCTTTGCGGAAGTCCCAGCCTTGCGGCTCGCTTATCAGTTTATAGCTCCAATAAAACCAACTGTCGGCGCGCTCAAACACGTATGTCTGGCACGCGGCGGACGCGCAAATCATTGCATCGCGCATAACGGGGTTCATGTCGGCGGTGTACGCGTTCTCGGGGAACGAATAGCACCACTCGCCTATCATTATCGGGAAGTACTTCGACATTTCGGTCAAGGCTTCCGCCATCTTATTAAGCGATATGTCGAGCACGTCCGCAAGCGACGGGTTTTCAAGCGCGCTCGCCGCGAAGCCGACATACGGGTGGCTGTCGAGCACGACGTTCTTAAACTCGGGCTCGCGCATAAAATCCTTCCAATGGTCGAGCCGGAAGCCGTCGTGGAACACGAGCGCCGTGTCGTCGTCGAGGATAGCGCGCAGTTCGCGATAGCAGCGCGTGTAAAACGAGCGCAGCACGTCGTCAGGCACGCCGCATGAGCCTTCGGCGCGCTTCGCGTCTGTGGCGATATAGCGCTGCTTAATGTGCCGAAACATTTCGTCGGTTATCGGCTCGTTCAAAAACTCTATGCCGTACAGCGCGTTGTTTCCCTTATATCGGCAGGCGAGCATTTTGAGCACGGACACCGTGTGGTCGATGTTCTCCTGCTTAAGATGCCATTTGCACACGCCGCATATGCCGCCGTTATCGAACCCGTTCTGACTGTCGCGGACGGTATGCAGGTCGATGAGTATCTTTATGCCCGTTCGGTTCGCCCACTCGAACGCGCGGTCAAGGTATTCTATGCAGCCCACATACGGCGCATAATCGTCGAATATGAAGTGCGGCACGGGTATGCGCACGGCGTTCAGTCCGCAATCCCTTATAAACTCGAAATCTTTGAGAGTGATATATGTGTCTCTGTGGGCTTTCAGGCGCGCGAAGCGCTCGTCGCCCAACTGCGCGCAAAAATCGGTTTCGTCCTCGGCGGTCGTGCCCTCGAACAGTTTGGGGTTCATCCACTTTTCGAGCACGAGCCAGTTGCCGAGGTTTACGCCTCTCAGTTTCGCCATGTAACAAAGCCCTCCTATTTGATTATCGCGGTGGTTACAGAGTTTGCGCGCAGCGATATTTTCGCCGTTTTGTCGTTTATGCGCACGCAGACCTCGCGGTCGTCGCCCTCGTTTATGAACACCGCGGCTATCGACGAATCGGGGTTTTCGAACGCCGTCACGTTGAGCTTAACGTCGTAACTGCTCGCGCCCAGCCGAACCGCGCCGACTTTTATGAAGCGTGAGAAATGCGCGGTCTGCCAGTATGCGGTGCGGTACTCGATTGAAGAATCGCGCGAATCGACAAGCATTACAGCGTCGCAGCCCGTAGAGCGGTAGTGATACGGCCCGCCGGCTTCGTCAAGCAGCATATTCCAGTCGGTCGACGCGTTCATACCCGCGTTAAGGTTGCCCAGCAATTCGAGGGCGTAGCTGTTCCAAGCCGCCGCGCGGGACATGCCGGTGCAGAACTCGGTTTCGATCAGCTTCATCTCGGGGAACGCCTTCGCAGCAAGCGCCACGTTGTCGAAATGCGAGCCTGAATACCAGTGGAAGCCTATGCCCCACGCGCGGGCGCGCACGGCTTCGTCCGCGAACACGTCGCGGGCGCGGTCGTACACGCGCTCTTTGTTGTGATCCCATATGATTATCTTTATGTCCTGAAGCCCCGCCGCGTCGAGCGCGGGCGCGATATGGTCGCGTATCATAAGCATTTCGTCGCGCGCCGAATAATAGCAGCTCTCCCACGTCTGGCTGGCGATCGGCTCGTTTTGAATCGTTATAGCGCGAATGTTCACGCCTTCGGCTCTGTAGGCGAGTATGTATTTGCAGACGTATTTCGCCCAAACGTCCTTGTATTCGTCCTTGATCTGCCCGCCGAAGCGCGTGTCGCCGTTTGTTTTCATCCATTTGGGCGGACTCCACGGTGACGCGAACAGAAACAGGTCGTCCCCAACATAGTCAACGGCGTCCTTCACCATCGGCAGTATGTATTCGCGATCCTTGCCCAAGTCGAAAGACTTCAACTCAACGTCGTCCGGATCGACATACGCGTATTCGCGCGACGAAAAATCGCACGAGCCGATATGCATACGGCAGAATCGGTAGCCCAGTCCCTCGTCAGTGTCGAACAGCGCTTTTATAGCTTCGCGCTTGCCTTCGTCGCCTAGCTTCGCGTAGTTTATGGCGGCCGACTCGGTGAACGCGCCGCCGAAGCCGAGCACGCTCTGAAAGCGCATTTCAGGGTATATGTTTACGACGCGGTTTTCACAGGTCGGGTCGGGAGCGAACTTCACTTCGCCTTTCAGCGCGAGCCTGTCGCTTGCGTCTGTCTGATATATGCGCGCGTACTTCATTTTCTTCACACTCCCCTATGGTTGTTCATTGTAAATATGACTTTATAGGCTTCCCTGTTCCTGATCAGCTCGAAGCCGCGCTCGGCTTCCTCTATGGGCAGCACGTGGCTGTAATAGTCTGACGGCGCGATTTTATTAGAGTTTACAAGCTCCATAACCTCGTCGTGCGCGCGGTGCTCGTGATACGGCCAGTTGAGTGTGTGCAGGCACACATTGTTCGGAACGTCGAACAGGTTGAAATTCGCGCGCGAAATCGGGATTACGCCGTATAGGCCGACCTTGCCGCCGGGCGCGAGTTGTTTAGCCGCCTGTTTCACGCTGTCCAGACTGCCCGCCGCGTCGATGGCAAGCCCGAAGCGCGCGCCGCCGAGCGCTTCCGACAGATCTTTTTCGCGGGTGTTCACGACGATGTCCGCTCCGCCCAGCTTTTTCACGCGTTCAAGCCTGTCGTCGTGATGCCCGGCGCAGGCAATGGTTTTTGCGCCGAGCAGTCTCGCGATTTTGCACAACCCGAGCGCCACCGCACCGTCGCCCATAACGAGCAGACTGTCGCCGTTTTTAAGCCCGAAGTTGCGCAGAGCCGAATAGTTTTCTTTGATCGTCAAGAGCATGGCGGCGTCGGGCGCGGAAATGTCGGTATAGAGTCGCTTGAGCGGCTTATCCTCCGCGTTCAGAAGCGCGTCGGGCGGGAGCAGTCCGTCCTCAACCATTGCCTTTGCGTCGCGCACGAAGCCGTATTCCGCCATATGCGCCCAGTTTGAGTAAAATCCGCAATCGGCGGGCACGCGCGTCGCGGGGCCGACATAGCGTTCGCCAAGCGAAATATAGCGCGCTTTTTTGCCGAGGCTTATGACCGTGCCCACGCCCTCGTGACCGAGTATCGTCGGAAACTTCACGGGCAGGTCGGCGGATTCATTCTTTGAAATTTTGAGGTCTGTCGACGAACACAGCCCGCACGCGTCAATGCGTACGAGGCACTCGTATTCGTTAAGCTCCGGCATCGGTATGTCTACGACTTTCACAATACCGCCGCCGAACGCGGCTACGGCTTTCATGTGTTACCCTCCCTACGCGACCTCGAAAGCGGTGCGGCGGATTATTTCATCTTGCAGCTTGCTGTCGAGGTTCACAAAATATTCGCAGTATCCGGCGATGCGCACGACCAGATTCGCGTGTTTTTCGGGGTGAATTTTCGCATCCTCCATGTCGGCGGCGTTCGCGAAATTGATTTGCACCTGCGGGCCTTTGCGCCTGAAATATGACCTTACCAGCGATTCGATCGATTTTTGTCCCTTGTCGCCGCCGGCGGCTGACGAAGTGAGCTTCATGTTGAGGGCATACGCGCCCGTCACGCCCGACAGGTCGAGCTTCAGAACGGAGTTTAACATGCAGGTCGGGCCGAGAACGTCTCTGCCCTGCGTCGCGCCGACGCAATCGCTTACGCTCTCGCCCGCGAGCCGCCCGTTCGCAGTCGCGCCCAAGCGCTCGCCCTCGGATATATGCGAGTGATAGCTGAACAGATTTGTGACGAATCTCACGCGCTCGCCCGCGCGATTGAGCGCCGACACATTTTTGACATACGCGTCGAACAGCGTTTTCGCTATCGAGTCGGGTTGCTCGTCGTCGTTTCCGTATGCCTTGCAGCGCGAGAGTTTTGCCCTCATCAGCTCGCAGCCCTCGAAATTCGATTCGAGCGCCGCGCAGATCTGCGGCAATGTGTATTGCTTCTTCTCAAACACAAGCTCGCGAATAGATTCGAGCGAATCGGCGGCCGTGCCCAAGCCCAGCGCCCCCACCGCGATCTGAGCGCCTAAGCGTGTGCCGCCCGCGAAGTAGTCCTTCCCCGATTCGACGCAGCCTTCGACGAGCGCCGACGCGAAAGGGTCTCTGCAAAAATCGCTCTGCCGCATTATTTCTGAAAACGCGGCCACCCGCGCGCCCTCGATTTTTGCGCGCATACGTTCCGTGACGCGGTTTTGCAGTTCTTCGAAAGTCGGGGCGTAATCGCCGCGCGTATGCATGTCGTTAAGCGCTTCGTTTACCGCGCGCGCGAAGCCGATGCCGGGAGCGCCCACCCAGTTGGGCATACAGCCCTCGATCATCATTTCGACGCAGCCCATGTTGTAATAGTCTCGCGCGTCCTCAACGTCCAAGCCCGACCGCGCCATGTTCTCTATCCACGCTTTGTCGTTCAGTATCATCGGCATACCGCCGCCCGCGCGCACGCAGTCTACCGCGTCCGACAACAGCCAGTCGGGATTCACGCCGTCAAAATATCTGACCGAAACGTTCGGATACGGCAGCTTCAGCAGTTTCGTCGCGCGTATGCACACGCGGGTCAGCGCGTTCGCGGCGTTCTCGCCGGAGCGCGTAACGCCGCCCAAGCATACGCTCTGCACGGTGCGCATCTTGGGTTCGTTCATCTTAAGCCACAGCGCGCACACCCATTCGAGCGCCGTCTCGTCGTCAATAACGCCCGCGGCGACGTCTTTTCTAAAAAACCCGAACATGTACTGGTCGAATCTCGCGAACGAAAGCGCCGAACCGCCGCCCAAGTTGGCAATCAGATGCGTGAGCCACGTAAGCTGCATAGCGTCCTTGAAATTCTCGGGCGGGTTCTCGGATACGCGGGCTATGCGCTCGGCGTTTTCGATATACCCCGCGCGGCGCGCGCTCTCGGCGTACCGCTTTATGAACGCTATCGCGGCGTCCACTGAAATGAGCAGCGAATCGTAAAACGTCGGGTTCTCCGAGCGCTTTTCGGATATTTCGCCGCGTATGCCCGCGAAACCCAGTTTCAGCACCTTTTTGTAGTTGAGGTGCGTATGGTTCGCGACGTCCCACGGCAGCTCGCGCATTATGTCGCGCGTTTCCGAACCGTAGTCGTATACGAACAGGTTTTCAAGCGCCTTGCCTATCTCCGAATACGTGAGGAACGTATATTTTTCGGACATCTCGCGTATCAGCTTTTGCAGCGTCTGATACGGTATGCGCGCGTCGTAGTGGTCGCGCGCCATAATGGCGAACCGACTCTTTCCGGCGAACACGCGCTCGTCGAAGAAGCCCTGCGTAACGGTGTCGGGATTCGGATTCGCGCGGTCGAGGGCGCTTAGCGCGCGTTCGGCTTCAGCGCGGTATTCGTCGTATGTCGGCGGGTTTTCGTCGATCTCCCACATGCCCGTTACAGAGCCCGTCAGCAGTTCTTCGGCGTACACAGGCTGAGCGCATTTCTCCAAATGATGGGCGAACGCTTTCGCGCGTCGTATTTCGCGCGCCTCGCCTACCGTGGTTTTAAGCGATTCGGCTATATGCGCGTTCAGCGTGGTTCTGCGCAAGCCGCCCGCGTTCATAGCGTCCGTAAGCGCGCGCATGGCTTCGATTCGCGTGTTCATAAGCGTCCCTCCTCACAGAGCGCGAACGCCGCCGTCTCCCGGCGCGTCGAACGCTATATCGAGATAGCGCGCCGCCTCGCGCAGCGCTATGGCGTATTTGCCGTATACGCCGCCTACGTGGTGTATGTACGGGCCGAACATCAGCGTTTCTTCCCATTTCTTCCAGCAATCGACCTCGAACCACGCGTATGTGCCCGTCGTCTCAGGGCCTTCCGTCGTGTGACCTTCGCCCGCGAACAGCCTGAACGCGCCGTTTATGTCGTCAAGGCGGGCGATCGTTATGTCGCCGTCCTTCAGGCGCCAGCAGCCGTTATCGTCTATCATCTTGGCATATGAGTCCGCTGCCTTCAACGCGCGCGGGAACGGACCGCAGTGCCACAGCAGTTCGGCGTTATCGTTGTTCGGGTGGCGAATGGTCAGATCGGCGAAGAATACGGGCGCGTCGTTCAGTGAGCACGCTGACAAAAGAGCCATCGTGACCGCTCCCGCCACGTCGCCCTCGCATGAAACGGGCAGATTTTCGCCGGCAAGCTCGCCCATTGCCGCGCACGGAGTAACGCCAAACTCCTTCGACGCGTTCCAACACGCTGTGGCGCAGGCGCGGCAGCCGTTTTTGCGCATAGCTTTGGCAATCGCGAGTTTTATAGCGAATATGCGGCGCACGTCGGAAACGGGCATTTGCGTCAGGTCCACTTCGGCGGCGTAATCCCTTACGCAGTCGGACAGAAGCGCGCTCTCGGAAGTCATAATGCGCTCAGCGTCCTCCGCTATCGCCGACGCGGACGCGGGTACGCACACTATGCCGAACTTTTCGAGCAGAGCGCCCTCGTCCGCCATTACGGACATGAACGGCGCGGGACGGTCGCCGATTTTGAGCACTCTCAGCCCGCGCACGGTCTTGACAGCGTTCACGGCGCGCAGGAAGTTTGTAAAGCCGTTCGCGAACCCGTCGGACGACGTTTTGCACGAAACGATGTATGAATATTTCACGCCTCTTCTCGCGAGCACCTTGGTCGCGGCGAACATGCCGCACTGCGTGTCGCGTCCGCGCGCCTCAAACGTGTTCGGATATTCGTCGCGCGGTCCCCACACGAGCGTGGGCACGCGCAAAGCCGCCGCGATCTCGGCAGCGACGGTCTCCTCGCCGAAATCGCAGAACGGCAAAAACAGCGCGTCAATGCGTTTATCGGTCATTATGCCGATGACCTTCGCCGCGTCGTCAGCCTTGTAGGCAATGCCGTTTTCGCACACGTCGTCAATGGTGACGATCTCTATACCGTTGGGCGACAACCCGCGCACTCTTTCAACAATTTCTTCCTTATGTCGCTTCGCGACTTCCATGCTCAAAAAAGAACGCTTGACGGGCGCTATGCCGAGCGTAAAACCCATACGCCGTTTCCTCCTTGCGAATGCGGGCGGCTTTCGCCGCCCGCTGTGTTTTAACATTGTGTTGCTTTGAATCAATAGCCGTTCTCGTCGCAGAACGCGAGCCACTGCTCTTCGAAGGCATCCCATACCTTCTCAAGACCGGCTTCGTTAGCTTTCTGCATGAACACTTCGAGGTCGGCTTCCACGTCTTCTGACAGACCGTAGAGCAACGGATCGAGGTATGTCACGCGAACGTCTTCGATGTTCGCCATTTCGGTTTCAAGCGCGGAGGTGTCGAACGAGAAGCCGAGCTTGGAATAGATTTCCTGCTGGCTCAGCAGGTCTACCATGTCGTCGTACAGGTAGCTGTTGGCGTTCTGTCCGGTGTAGGCGTAGTTTTCGTTGCGCCAGCACCACGCGTTGAAGCCTTCGGAGTTGAAATCGTCGTTCTCGGTTACGTCTACCAAAGCGCCGTTCGCGGGATCGAGGGTGTAGTGCACGCCTTCAATGCCGTAGCGGAGCAGGCGGTTCAGCTCGGGGTTCAGGAACACTTCCTGGATCACGGCGCAGGCGAGCTCTTTGTGGTCGGAGACGAACGGCACGGCGCAGGCGTCCTGAGTCGGCTCGGCGATCTTGGCATAGCCCATGGATACGTCGAACGGGGCGTAGCGGACGACCCAATCGGAACCGTCGGTGTACAGGTTATTGACGGTGCCCATCCACTTGTCGATGTTGTTGCCTTCGTTGGAGCAGGCGCACATGCCGCTCTCGAGGTATTCGTTGATGGAGTCGGCGACCGGGTTGCTCATCAGGTTGCGGCTCAGGAAGCCCTTGTCCAGCCAATCCTTCGAGCGCTGGAGGCTTTCAAGCTGCATCTCGCTGCCCCAGTAGAATGTTATGTCGCGATAGCTCGGGGTTTCGCCCTGCTTGGCATAGCCGATCAGCACGCCGAAATCGCCTATCGAGTCGGCGAACTCCATCAGGCACATATCTTCAATGCCGATGTAGGTCGGATACTGAGCCATCGGGATTATGTCGGTGTTGTCGAGTATTCCCTGGTTGTAGGCTTCCCAGTTCTCGATGGTGTTCGGAACGGGCAGGTCGAACTTCTCGCGCAGGTCTTCGCGGTATATTATGCCGCCGCCGGAGTACGTTACCTGATAGGCGGGTATGCAATAGATATGTCCCGCGACCTTGCAGAACGACCACGTGTCTTCGCCGTACTGTTCATACAGCTCGGGAGCGTAGACGGGCAGATAGTCCTCGAGATACGTGAACGCGCCCTTGCGAGCGTAGTCGCGATCCCATGCCCACGCGGCTGTGTAAACGATGTCGATCTTCTCGCCCGACTGCAGCTTCATAGAATAGTTGGTCTGCCAGTCAGCCCAGCCGAAGCAGTTGATTTTCAACGTGCAGTTGAACTTTTCTTTCAGTATCGCGTTGGCGGCATCGAGCACGGCGCTGCCGTCGTTGGGCGCCTCGCCCATGAACCAGACGATCAGCTCTACGGGCTCGGAAGTGTCCAGCTCCGCAAATGCGACACCGCTAGATGTGAGCATAATGAGCGCGAGCAGGAAAGCCAGTTTCTTCATTGTGTACCCCTCCTTAATATATATCAAAGCGCGTAAACGCATTGATTCGGTCAGCCTTTCACTGCGCCTATAGTCAGGCCTTTCACGAAGTAGCGCTGCACGAACGGATAAACAAGCACTATCGGGCCTGTGGCGACGACGGCCATTGCGAGCTTCATGGTCTCGCTGGGAATGTCGAGCGTCGCGGAGACCGCCGTTCCGCCGCGCTCGAGTATGTCTCTTTGCGCCTTAATAGAGTTCATCAGGTTATACAGATAGTATTGCAGGTTGTACATCTCTTTTTCGTTGATGAACAGCATACACAGATACCAGTCGTTCCATATGCCCAGCGCCAGGAACAGCGCGATTGTCGCAAGCGCCGGCGTTGACAGCGCGATAACGATTTTGAAGAATATTCTGAACTCGCCCGCGCCGTCGATTTTAGCGGATTCTACAAGCTCCAAGGGCACGCTGCTCTTTATGAACGAGCGCATCAGAATTATGTTGTAGGTGTTCAAAAGGTTCGGAATGATTATCGCCCAATATGTATCTTTGAGCTGAAGGTATTGGGTCATCAGTATGTACCACGGTATCAGGCCGCCCGAGAACAGCGTTGTGAAATAAAACATGAACGAGAAACCGTTGCGCGTTTGGAAATACGGGCGCGAGAGCGCGTAGCCCGTGAGCGCGGTTACGAACGTGCCGATTATCGTTCCGGCAACTGTCGTTATGAGCGTGACCTTGTACGCGTTTATCATCGTGTCCGGCGATTTGAACACGCTCTCATACGCCTTGACCGACCATTGCGCGGGCCACAGGGAATAGCCCTCTTTTATGACAAGCTCGTTCTCCGTGAAAGAGCCTATCATTATGAGCAGGAAGGGATATACGCATATGAACGCGAACAGACCAAGCGCGATTTTTCCTATTATGTTGAATATGCGATAGCCGCGGTTGTGCAGGCGTCTAAATTCCATATACTCCCCTCCTCTCTAAAACAACGCGTAGTCGGGCTCGGCTTTGCGCACGATTGTGTTGACGGTGACTATCAGCAGACAGCCTATTATCGACTGATATATGCCGACGGCCGTGCCTCGGTTCACTGTCACGCCCGTCGAGCGCAGCGAGCGGAACACGAACGTATCGATTATGTCGGTGGTTTCATACAGGCGCGGCGTTTCGCCTATTAGCTGATAGAACAGGTCGAACTGACCCCTCATTATCTGCCCCAGCGCCATCAGCACGAGTATTATGAACGTCGGGCGCAGGCACGGAAGCGTTATATAGCGTATCTCCTGCAGGAAGCTCGCGCCGTCGAGATCGGCCGCTTCGTACAGTTCGTCGCTTATGCCGGATATTGTCGACATATACACAATCGTGCCGTAGCCCGTGCTCTTCCAGAAGTAGAAAATAGGTATGAGCCACATCCACACGTTAGCGTTTATGTAAAAATCGTATTCCGGCTTGTTCATCGACCGCAGTATGTTGTTTATGACGCCCGTGTCGAAGTTCAGAAGGTTGTATGCGAACGTGCCCACAATGACCATCGATATGAAGTGCGGCATGAACATCAGCGTCTGGCAGCTCTTTTTGAATATCTTTCCGGCGACTTCCGACATCAGTATTGCGAAGAATATGCGCAGCGCGTTTCCGATGAATATGAATATAATGTTGTAGAAAATCGTGTTCACGGTGATCGTCCACGCTTTTCCGCTCGAAAACAGGTATACGAAGTTCTGAAGCCCCACATACGGGCTGCCAAACGTGCCCAGGCGGAAATCGAAAGACGTGAATGCGAACCAAATGCCTATCATCGGGATATAGGAGAATATTATGAAGTATACGACGCTCGGCAGCATCATGATCATCAGCGCCGGGTTCTTTCTGAGGTCGTACCTGAGCTTTGGCAGTATCTTTCGCTTCTTCCGGATCAATGCGTTATTCGAAAGCACGTAACGCGTCTCCTTTCGCTTCGTATTCTGTTAACATTATACCTTTTTCGAAACGAACCTGTCAATATGCTTAACTATATACGACATTTTTTTGACTGTTGTCAGCACATTTCACGGGAAAGTAAAACGGCCGCGGGCATTGCCCGCGACCGTAACGTTTGAGTGTAATCTGCCTTACGCGCTCTTTTTCTTGCTCTTTATGTGGAGGTAGATCTGGAGCAGCGCGACCGCCGTTATGACGGCATAGCATATGATGTGGAACGTATACTTATCGCCCAGCTTCAGGAAGTCGCTCGACAGATAGCCGATGATTCCGATTATGCCCAGCAGCGCGGGTATATAAGCCGAGGACATCTTGTCGCGCTTCAGGAAGCACATTACGAGGCCTATCAGAGC
>CAYVPJ010000062.1:0-3209 GCA_964453505.1 uncultured Oscillospiraceae bacterium
GGGTGGGGGTGTCGGTGTCGTCGGGGCTGATCGGGTCAACGACCATGGTGGGGGTGTCGGTGTCGTCGGGGTTGATCGGGTCAACGACCATGGTGGGGGTGTCGGTGTCATCGGGGTTGATCGGGTCAACGACCATGGTGGAGGTGTCGGTGTCATCGGGGTTGATCGGGTCAATGACGGGAACAAAGCCGCCGGGGTTGATCGGGTCAATGATCAGGGTGGGGATTTCAGTGTCGTCGGGGTTGATCGGATCAATAACGGGAACAACGCCGCCGGGGGTGATCGGGTCTATGAATGTGGCGTGGGCTGTGCCGCCCGGGAAGGGCGGTGCCGTCGCCACGACGACCAGCAGGGCCAGTAGCAGGACGTTGATGAGCGTGCGACCGATTTTCATGTTTCTGTCCTCCTTATTATATTGTGTGAAGGGCTTTTCGGCCCGGCTTGTGCCCGGCGAAGAATAATTAAACTATTTCTATCTATATTATACGTCATAATCGCAGCTAAGGCAAGGGTGAAAACAACAGTCCCGCCTTAGTATCCGTGCGTAGCGGCGGCGTAATTGACCTGCTTGATGACAGGTCGGCAGCAACTAAAACCGAACAAATACGAAACGAATAATATATAGAATTACCAAAAGAATATATTGGACGTATCGATGCGGGAAGATTCTTCCATGATACATGCCGGGAATGTCGCGCAGAATCTTTCGCTCGTTCGAAAAATCGCGTTAGCCAACTTAAAACGCGATGAAACTAAGAAAATCGGCATTAAAGCCAAGCAGAAAATCGCTGGGATAATTGCTTCGCGCTCTCCTTGATATGTTAAGAAACTTTAAATGCTGCCGCCCTGACCGCTTCCTGTTTGTGCTTGCGCGCCAATACCGCCTGTGTTATAATTTGACTAAATATTGTAAACGACTGTACAAAGGCGGCGAAGTATATGAGAAGGTTGCGTTGCACGCTTTGCGGTTCGGACTACACTGGCGATGATAACGATGTCGGCATCATAAAATGCCTTGACGCGCGCTGCCTTTCATATTTTATCGCGGATCAGGCCGCCGATTTCGCGCTCGTCGGGTCGGATAAGGCGGCGGGCATTTTCGATCTGCGCGCGGAACTCAGGCAGGCGTATATCGACGGACGCTTCGACGATATGAAAACGCTTTCGACAGAAATTCTCGTCATGCTGCCCGCCGACTTCATAGCGGGTTTGTGCTTCGCCATCGCCGAGAAAGCGCAAAACGGCAACGGGCGCATGTTCGAATCAGTATTGCTCTCGGACGACGAACGCACCCCTGAAGAAGCGAATACCGCGTTCGCTCTGGCGCTCAGATATATGACCCTTCCAGACGTTCCTACCGTCGCGAGCTTCATTCAAAACCATTTCGATACAGATGCTCAATCCGATAAAATGCGAGCCCTCGACGAAGTCGCCGCCGGGCTTGAAACAGTTATAGAAGAACCAAAAGCCACCGACCCCGAAGCAATTTATGAAGAACCTGAATTTGCTTTCGAAGAACCCGATATATACGAACCAGAAACAGCTTTCGAAGAATCCGAAGCCCCTGAACCGGACGAAGCATTCGAAGAACCATATGTGAACGAAACAGAAACAGCTTTCGATGAACCCGAAGTCCCAGAACCGGAAACAGCTTTCGTAGAATCCTATTTGATTGAACCAGAAACAGTTTTCGAAGAACCCGATGTCCAAGAACCGGAAGAAGTTTTCGAAGAACCATATGTGATCGAACCAGAAACAGTTTTCGAAGAACCCGAAGTCCCAGAACCAGAAACAGTTTTCGAAGAACCCGAAGTCCCTGAATCGGAGACTGCTTTTGAAGAACCTGAAGCAATCGAGTTTGAAACGGTTATCAACGAACCCGAAGAAATCGAACCCAAGACGGTTTTTGAAGAACCCGAAGTTAATGTATCCGAAGCGGACGAGCCTGAGAAGGCTATTGAGATAAACGAAGCCGACGAGCTTTCATATTGGCTTGCAATGGCACGCCTGAGCGTCGAGGACGGCAAGTTTTCAAAGGCTCTCAAGCTCATAAAGCGCGAGCTTGCGCAGAATCCTGAAAGCGGCGAGGCGTACATGCTCAAGCTGCTCTGCGATATGCGCGCGACAAGCGAAGAGAAACTGGCGAAGCGCGATACCGATTTCACAATAACGCCCGAATACAAGCTCGCGATGAAATATTCGACGCCCGCCGAAAAAGCGCTGTATCAGTCTGTCGCGGACAAATACAACGCTCGCCGCGAACGCGCCCGCGAGCGCGAGTACCGCGCCGCAGTTTCGCTTATGAAGCGCGCCGCGCATTCAAAAGATCCGAAAGAGGCGGCAGCAATGTTTGCGAGCGCCGCTTCGATGTTCGACGCTATATCGGATTTCCGCGATTCCGCTCAGCGCGCGGCTTTGTGCCGCGACGATTTTTCGGACGGCGCAGAGCCTGACAGTTTAATCAAGCCGGTCGTTTACGACCGCCGCAGATCAGACGACGCCGCGATTGACACATACTTTGCCAAGAAAATCGTAACGCCGAATGCGCGCGACTCGTCTTTGTATGAAAAATCCGATGCGCAGACCGCGCGTCAACAACCGCAACCCGACGACTCTGACGACGACGACGAAGTCACATTCGCCGATAAGCTCTTTTCGGTGTTGGGCGCGCTCATATTATCCGCCTTGTGCTTTGCGTTGCTTGTAATCGGGCTGCTCGTGCTTGAGGAGCGCGGAATCGTGTCCTTCGATTGGCTGCGCGAAATGTTCGGCTGACATAGCTATACATAAGAATACGGAGGTCGTATCAATGGAGCTGAAGCGGGTGCGCTGCACACAGTGCGGAGCGGAGTTTGACAGAATCGATATAGCGTCGGGCATAATGAAATGCGAGCGCATAGGCTGCGGGGCGACGTTCTTCATTGAACAGGGCGCGGCGTTCGCCGACGTCGAGGATGCGAAGGCCGAAAAGATAGCGGAACTGCGCGAAGCGCTCGCCGAAGCGGTCGACAATAAGCGGTTCGAGCTTTCAAAAACCCGCGCCGCCGACATACAGGCGCTTTTACCGCGCGATTTCATGGCGCATTTCTGCTTAGCGCTTGCCGACGCGAAGCTGAAATCGAATCCGCAGGCATACGAAAACCTGCTCTCGTCGCCCGACGAGCGCACAGAAACCGAAGCGAAGCGCGCGGTCGAGATCGCGTTTTCAA
>CAYVPJ010000062.1:3219-13766 GCA_964453505.1 uncultured Oscillospiraceae bacterium
GCTACGCGGCATGGGATTACGGCTCGGCGCCAGGGTGGCGGTCGTCAAGCGCGGTCTGGCTGAGCGCGCGGTCGAGATCGCGTTTTCAAATTTCGAGCTTCACAGCGAACTCGCCATATCAAACTTCATACGCCGCCATTTCATAGCTGACGAAAAAGAAAAGTTGCTACTGGAGCTTTCCGAAATATCCGCGCGCAGGCGCATGAAGGACGAGGACTACGCGAACATTCCGCGCGACGTGTTTTTGTGCCACTCGTCGTCCGACGCTGCCGTCGCCGACTTCGTATACAACATGATAGTAGGCGAGGGATTTTCGTGCTGGTCGAGCCGAGTAAACCTGCCGCCCGACACGCGCGACTATCAAAAGCGGATAGACAACGCTATAGAAAACTGCCGATTGATGGTCGTCATATCGTCCGAACAGTGTATGCTGAGGAGCGACCCAAGGAGCGAAATCGAAACGGCGTTGCGCATGGGCAAGCCGCTTGTCGAATTCAAGATAGACAAAAAGGCGCACACCGAGGCGTTCAAATACTACTTCAAGGGCAACCAGTGGGTCGAGGGTTTCCTGCTAAACGACGAGCAGTACAAAGCGCTTATGCGCAGGATAGCGAAAGACCTGATAGGCCGAGCGCCCGCGCCCGAACCCGCGTCTGCGCCCGTAGTCTCCGCGCCGAAACCCAAGCAGGTCGCGCCCATTCCCGAAGCCGCGCCCGTCGTCATTAACCCGTCGTCCATATTGACGAGAGCTAAACAGTTTCTGGAGGACGGCGACAAGAATCGCGCAAACGAATACATCGAACGCGCGCTCGACGCGGACGCGACGCTGTCCGACGCGTATCTGCTGAAAACGCTGCTCTCGCTCGGCTTGAAGCGCGCAAGCGAGCTAGAAACAGCCGACCCGTCGTTTCAGAACGCCCCCGATTTTCAAAGGGCTGTACGTTTCGCCGAGGGAGACGAAAAGCGATATCTCGTTTCGCTCGCCGAAAAAAGCGTCGAGAATGATTTGCGTATAAAGCGCGAAACCGCCAAGCGCGAATTTGCGGAAGCGAAATCCAAGTTCAACGCCGCCGCGTCCATCGCCGATGAGAAGTCCGCGATAAAGAGCATCACTGACGTTAAGCAACTTTTCAAGAACATATCTCACCCGGATTCCGCCGAGATGATTAAGCTATGCGATCAGAGAATAGCCAGAATTAAATGCTCGCGCGCTTTAGAATACGCTGAGACCGTGAAGGCGGATCGTTTCTGGAGAGATAGAGATATAGACGAAACTAACAAAGAATACAAAAAGGCATTGGAAACTCTTGCTGACCATAAGGGAGTTCCGGCTGCCGATATTATGAGCAAAAAGCTCTACGATTCGTTGAACATTATAAACGCTCAGCATGAACGCGTTAAATATCCATCGAACTGCTTGAACTACAAAAACGGTTATACAATGAATGAAGTTATAGCGGCATTTACTATAGTCATTGGCATAGCCGGATTGATAATGTATGCAATCTTGTTAGCTATGTATTCGAATATTGAAGACAACACATTGATTGTTATTGCTGTGATCGTGCTTAGCGTTATTACAGCTGCGTTGCTTTATGGAATCTTCCGTGGGATTTCATACTTAATTTTTAAGAACAAAAAGAATATGTATAAACTCAAATTGCGCGATTATACGTGTGAAGCCGCTTATACTGTCGGAAAATCCGATAATAATGCAATCTTCAAGATCGTTAAGCCCATTTTGGAGAAAGAGATATACTTGACTGCGAACGAGTTTGAGAAACTTGGCTACACCGACGAGGCTAAATGGCGGTTCGAGCTGCTTGGCGACTATTCCGACGCGGCGGCTCGTGCGGCGCGTAACAATGCATAAAAATCCAGAATATACTGCATAACGCGCATATATCATTAAGATTCTGTATAATACTTGCATAAACATGCGAGTAGTGCTATAATACCCCATATACTTGATCGGGGTGTTAATATGCGCGTGTTTGTAGACGGCGCGGCCGGCACGACCGGCTTGCGCATAACCGAAAGATTGACCGAGAGGCGCGACATACATTTGACGACGCTTAACGACGACGAGCGCAAGGACATAAACAGGCGGCTCGATGCGCTTAACGCGTGCGACATAGCGTTTCTGTGCCTGCCCGACGTGGCGGCGCGCGAAATCGTCGGCTTGGCGGGCGATTCAAACTGCGTCATAATCGACGCGTCGACCGCTCACAGGGTCGATATGCGCTTCGCATACGGCTTTCCCGAACTCAGCGCTTGTCATAGGCAGGCGATTCAGAAATCAAAGCGCATATCCGTGCCCGGCTGCCACGCAAGCGGCTTCATGGCGCTTGTTTACCCGCTTATCGACGAGGGTTTACTGCCCAAAAGTGCCTTGCTTAACTGCCATTCGCTCACGGGCTATTCGGGCGGCGGCAAGAGCATGATCGCGCAATACGAGGCAGGCGATTTTTCGCTTCAAGCGCCGAGAGAGTACGCCATAACGCAATCGCATAAGCATCTGCCCGAAATGCGCGAACGCGCGGGGCTTGATTTCGCGCCGACTTTCTGTCCTATCGTCTCAAACTTCTACAGCGGCATGTTGGTAACGGTGGCTGTTCATTTATCGCAATTCACGCGCGGCGCGGGCATATCCGACATAGAAGACGCTTACTCGCGCAGATACGCGGGCAAAGTCGTCAAATTCGTTAAGAACGCCGATGAAAACGGTTTTCTGTCCGCGTCTGCCCTGAGCGGGCGCGACGATATGCAGATAATGGTTTACGGAAACGGCGAACGCGCGCTGCTCGCGGCGCGGTTCGACAATCTGGGCAAGGGCGCTTCGGGCGCGGCGATACAGTGCATGAACATATCGATGGGCATAGACGAAACCGAAGGCTTGGTTATTGGAGGGGAGCACTAAAATGAACGAATTTCTGCCTAAGGGTTTTAAGGCCGCGGGCGTGCACTGCGGCATACGCAAAAACAAAACGAAGCGCGATTTGGCGCTCATAATGTCCGAAACCCGCGCTTCCGCCGCCGCCGTGTACACACAAAACGCGGTGAAGGGCGCGCCCATAACCGTCACAAAACAGAACATAGCCGACGGCTTCGCCCAATGCATAATATGCAACAGCGGAAACGCGAACACGTGCAATCCGAACGGCATAGAGATAGCCCGCGAAATGTGCGACCTGCTGGCGAGCGCCGCCGGAGTTTCGTCAGGCGACGTGATCGTCGCGTCTACCGGCGTAATCGGTCAGCCGCTCGACATAACGCCCATAAAGAACGGCATACCGCCCCTAGTCGAGTCTCTCGAAACCTCGCCCGACGCCGCCGCCGACGCCATAATGACCACGGACACGGTTCGCAAGCTCGTGCGCGAAAGCGTCTCGCTCGGCGGGAAAAACTGCCTGATTTGCGGCATGGCGAAGGGCAGCGGCATGATATGCCCGAACATGGCGACGATGCTCTCGTTCATAACGACAGACGCGTCTATTTCACCCAAAATGCTTAAGAGCGCCTTGACGTTCGCCGTGGGAGACACGTTCAACATGGTGACTATCGACGGCGACACTTCGACGAACGACATGTGCTGCGTTCTCGCCAACGGCATGGCGGGAAACGCCGAAATATCCGATTTCGGTTCGGATTACGACGCTTTCTCAAAGGCTCTCAAAACCGTTTGCGAGAAGCTCGCGCGGCTCATAGCTTCCGACGGCGAGGGCTGCACGAAGCTGCTCGAATGCCATGTCGACGGCGCCAAAAGCGTCGGTCAGGCGCGCGCGATAGCCAAAGGCGTCGTTTCGTCAAATCTGCTCAAAGCGGCGATGTTCGGTTCGGACGCGAACTGGGGGCGCGTACTGTGCGCGATAGGCAACAGCGCGCCGGAAGCCGACGTGTCAAAAATCGCGGTGAGTTTTTCGTCCCGCGCGGGCGACGTGCCCGTGTGCGAACGCGGCTCGGGCGTTCCGTTCAGCGAGGAAACCGCGAAAATCGTGCTCAGCGAAAAAGAGATACTCATAAACGTCAACATGAACGACGGCACGTTTTCCGCGACGGCGTGGGGTTGCGACCTCACATACGATTATGTTAAAATAAACGGCGATTATCGCACCTGAGGAGACAAATATGGAAAACGCAATGCGAGCCGAGATACTCGCGTCGGCACTGCCCTATATACGAAAATACGACGGGCGAATCATCGTCGTCAAATACGGCGGCGCCGCCATGGTGGACGACGACATAAAGCGCACCGTGATGGGCGATCTGACGCTGCTTAGGCAGATAGGCGTGAAAGTCGTGCTGGTTCACGGCGGCGGGCCCGAAATAAACGACATGCTGAAGCGCATTGGCAAGCAGAGCCGCTTTGTAAACGGTTTGCGCGTCACCGACCCGGAGACGATGGACGTGGTTCAGATGGTTCTGTGCGGCAAGGTAAACAAGGGCTTGGTTTCGCGCCTCAACACTCTGGGCGCGAACGCGCTGGGGTTGTGCGGTTTGGACGGCGGCATGATACTCGCGAACCCCGTCTCCGACGAGCTTGGGCGCGTGGGCGAGATTTCGCAGATCAATCCGCAGATTATATTCGATACTCTCGAAGCCGGCTATCTGCCCGTCGTAGCCACCGTAGGCGCAGACGAATGCGGCGCGTCGCTCAACATAAACGCCGATACCGCCGCTGCGCGCATCGCCGCCGCTTTGAAAGCGGAGTGCCTAATATCAATGACGGACACCGTCGGCATATTGCGCGATAAGGACGACCCCGATTCGCTCATATCCGTAATCAATGTAAGCGACGCGCCTATGCTGACCCGCGAGGGCGTCATATCGGGCGGCATGATTCCGAAAGTCGAATGCTGCATAGAGGCGATAAGGCGCGGCGTGAAGCGCGTTTTCATCATAGACGGCAGGGTGAAGCATTCCATATTGATAGAATTGCTCACCAACGAGGGCTTGGGCACTATGTTTAGGCAGGGAGGCTGAAACGCATGAACAATATTAAACAGCTTGACGACGCGTATGTCGCGCATACGTACTCGCGCTTTCCCGTGGCGATAACCCGCGCGAGCGGCGCTTACGCCTACGACGAAAACGGCAAAGAGTATATCGACTTGGGGAGCGGCATCGCCGTGAACGCGTTCGGCTACTGCGACGCTGAATGGAAAAACGCCGTAATAGCTCAGCTCGATTCGCTTTCGCACGCTTCAAACCTGTACTATACCGCCCCGTGCGCGGCGCTCGCGAAAGAGCTCTGCGCCCGCACCGGCATGAAGCGCGTATTTTTCGGAAACTCCGGCGCGGAAGCGAACGAGTGCGCCGTGAAGGTCGCGCGTAAATGGGCGTTCGACAAATACGGCGACGGGCACGGCACTGTCATAACGCTCAAAAACAGCTTCCACGGGCGCACGCTCGCGATGCTCGCGGCGACGGGGCAGGACGGCTTCCACAAATATTTCGGCCCGTTCCCCGAAGGCTTCGTATATGCCGACGCGAACGACCTCGATTCGGTGAAAGCCTTGGCGGAAGCCAACAAATGCGCCGGCGTGATGATCGAAGTCGTACAGGGCGAGGGCGGCGTGCGCCCGCTTGACGCGGACTTCATGCGCGGCGTTCAGAAACTGTGCAACGATATGGGAATGCTCTTCATAATCGACGAAGTGCAGACAGGCAACGGCAGAACCGGCGAACTGTTCGCGTATATGAACTTCGGCCTGTCGCCCGACGTTATAACCACCGCGAAGGGCTTGGGCGGAGGTCTGCCGCTGGGCGTTTGCGTTATTGGAGATAAGGCATGCGATTCGCTGAAGCCCGGCGACCACGGCTCGACATTCGGCGGAAACCCCGTCGCCTGCGCGGGCGCGCTAAACATACTTTCAAGGCTTAACGAAACCGTGCTTTCGGGCGTGCGCGAACGCGGCGAATATATAGTTAAACAACTAACGGGGTGCAAGGGCGTAAAATCCGTCACGGGCTTGGGGCTTATGCTGGGCATAGAAACCGAGCGCGACGCTAAAACGATAGTCAACGCGCTCATACAAAAAGGCGTGCTGGCGCTGACCGCCAAAAACAAAGTGCGCCTGCTTCCGCCGCTCAACATCGAGTGGGACGCGCTCAGGAAGGCCGTTGACATATTGAAGGAGGAGATTTCCGCATGAAGCATCTTTTGAAACTTTCAGATATGACCCGCGAGGAGATTCTCTCGCTTCTTGACCTCGCCGACCAGCTCAAATACGAGCGCAAAAACGGCATCGCTCACCCGTTGCTCGTCGGGAAAAAGCTGGGCTTGATTTTCCAGAAAAGCTCCACGCGCACCCGCGTTTCGTTCGAGGTGGGCATGTACGAGCTGGGCGGTCACGCGCTCATGCTGTCGGGCGCCGATCTCCAAATCGGCAGGGGCGAACCTATTTGCGATACCGCGCGGGTGCTTTCGCGCTATCTCGACGGAATTATGATTCGCACGTTCAAACAGTCCGACGTCGAGGAACTCGCTAAATACGGCTCTATTCCCGTGATAAACGGGCTCACCGACTACGCGCACCCGTGTCAGGTGTTAGCCGATCTGATGACCATACGCGAGCGCAAGGGCAAGCTCGACGGCCTCAAAATGGCGTTCATAGGCGACGGCTTCAACATGGCGAACTCGCTCATAGTCGGCGGCATAAAGACGGGCATGAGCGTTTCTGTGGCGTGCCCCGAGGGCTACGACCCCGACCCCGATATAGTTGATTTCGCGAAGCAGACAGGCAATTTCACGCTCACCCGCGACCCGCTCGTCGCCGCCGAAAACGCCGACGTCGTTTTGACCGACGTGTGGTCGTCGATGGGTCAGGAGGACGAAGCCAACAAGCGCCGCAAGGCGTTCGAGGGCATATATCAGGTGAACGCTGCTTTAATGAGCGCCGCGAAGCCCGACTGCCTTGTTCAGCACTGTCTGCCCGCGCACAGGGGCGAGGAAATAACTGCGGAAGTGTTCGAGTCTCACGCCGACGAACTGTTCGACGAGGCCGAAAACAGGCTGCACGCGCAAAAAGCGCTGCTCGTGAAGCTGCTCAAATAGTCGCTTGCGGAGGATAACATGGAGAAGGCATACCTGATACTCGAAAACGGGCGCGTGTTCGAGGGATACCGCGTAGGCGCGCGCCGCGAAGGCTTGGGCGAGCTTGTGTTTACGACCGGTATGTGCGGCTATTTGGAAACGCTCACCGACCCGAGTTATCTGGGTCAGATAATAATGCAAACGTTCCCGCTGATAGGCAACTACGGCGTTATACCCGAAGATTTCGAGGGCAAATGCTATGCCGCGGGCTATGTGGCGCGCGAGATATGTGACCAACCGTCTAACTTCCGCTCTAAAGGGACGCTGGGCGACTGCCTCGCGGAGATGGACGTGCCCGGCATAGTGGGCGTGGACACACGCGAGCTTACGCTGCTTTTGCGCGATTTCGGCACTATGAACGCTTTCATCGCGTCCGAAGTGCCGAAGGATATTTCGTTCATAAAAGACTACAAAATCACGAACGCCGTCTCGCGCCTGACCGACGCGACCGTAAGATACGCGTCCGCCGAAGGAAACGCGAAATACAAAGTTGCGCTGTACGATTTCGGCGCGAAGCATCACATCGTGTCGGAGCTTACGTCGCGCGGCTGCGACGTCGTCATATTCCCCGCGAACACCCCCGCCGCCGAAGCGCTTAACTGCCGCCCCGACGGCGTATTACTGTCAAACGGCCCGGGAGACCCCGCCGAAAACATGTTCGCGATAGGCGAGCTTAAAAAGCTGCTCGGCAAGCTGCCCATATTCGGCATTTGTCTGGGGCATCAGCTTCTCGCGCTCGCGGCGGGCGGGCGCACCGAAAAACTGCCGTTCGGGCACAGGGGCGCGAACCAGCCCGTTAAGGACGTCATAAGCGGGCGCACATTCATAACGAGTCAAAACCACGGCTACGCCGTTTCGAAAAACGACCTGCCCGCTCGCGCGCGCATACGCTTTCTGAACGCGAACGACGGAACGTGCGAGGGCATAGACTACCCCGATTTGAACGCCTTCTCGGTGCAGTTTCACCCCGAGGGCTGTCAAGGACCGCTCGACACCGAATACCTTTTCGACCGATTCATAAGCGATATGGAGGAACACCGCTATGCCGCGCATTGAGGGCATCAAAAAAGTCGTCGTGGTAGGCTCAGGCCCTATAGTGATAGGGCAGGCGGCCGAGTTCGACTACGCGGGCACGCAGGCGTGCCGAGTGCTCAAGCAAGAGGGCATAAACGTGGTGCTCGTAAACTCGAACCCCGCCACGATAATGACCGACCGCGAGTACGCCGACGAAATATACATGGAACCCCTGACCCTCGAAACGATCCGCCGCGTCATAAAGAAAGAAAAACCCGATGGCTTTCTGGCGGGCTTCGGCGGCCAGAACGGGCTTACGCTCGCCATGAAGCTCGACAAAGAGGGCTATTTCGAGAGGACGGGCGTGAAGCTGCTCGGCACGAACGCCGAGGCTATCGACCGTGCCGAGGACAGAAAGCTGTTCAAAGAGACCATGCAGGCGCTCGGTCAGCCCGTGATACCGTCCGGCATAGCGACCGACGTTGACGAGGCAGTGAAAATTACCGCGGAGATCGGCTGTCCTGTTATAATCCGCCCCGCTTTCACTCTGGGCGGGGGCGGCGGAGGCGTGGCTTACGATATGGACGAGCTTAGGGAAGCCGCCCGCGTTGGCTTGGACGCGTCGCCCATAAATCAGGTGCTCATCGAAAAGTACATATTCGGCTGGAAGGAAATCGAGTTCGAGGTGATGCGCGACTCTATAGGCAACGCCATCGCCATTTGCTCTATGGAAAACGTCGACCCGGTCGGCATACACACAGGTGACAGCATAGTTGTTGCGCCCGCGCTCACGCTCTCAAACCGCGAATATCAAATGCTGCGCACTGCCGCTTTGAAAATCGTGTCGGGCTTGGACGTGGTGGGCGGCTGCAACTGCCAGTTCGCGCTCGACCCGGATTCGTTCGAATATGCCGTAATCGAGGTAAACCCGCGCGTATCGCGCTCGTCGGCTCTGGCGAGCAAGGCGACCGGCTATCCAATTGCGAAGGTCTCCGCGATGATCGCGCTGGGCTATACGCTCGATGAGATAGCTAACGACATAACGGGCGTGACGTGCGCGTGTTTCGAACCGTCCATAGACTATGTCGTCGTCAAATTCCCGCGCTGGCCGTTCGACAAATTCGCGGGCGCCAACAGGCGCTTGGGCACTCAGATGAAGGCGACGGGCGAGGTCATGGCGATCGCGCCGAATTTCGAAATGGCGCTTATGAAGGCAGTGCGCGGCGCGGAAATCGGCATGGAAACATTGAACCGCGCGCCCGACAGCGGCGACGACGTGCTCTCGCGCCTCAAAATGTGCGACGATTTGCGCATATTCACGCTGTTCGAAGCTATCAAAAAGGGCGTGTCGGAAGATACGCTGTTTGACATAACCCGCATAGATCGCTGGTTTTTGAGAAAGCTCAAAAAACTGTGCGATTTCGAGAACGAAATCAGCGGAAACGCCGACATATCGAAAGACGCATACATGCGCGCCAAGGCTTTCGGCTACACAGACAAGGCGATTCGCGCGCTGACGGGCGCTAAGGAATTATTCGAGCTGAACGGCGGCTTCCGCATGGTCGATACGTGTGCGGGCGAGTTCGCCGCGAAAACGCCGTACTTCTATTGGTCTACCGACGAAATGTGCGAGTCGGCGTCAGTCAAGCGCTCCGGAAAGCCCGTCGTCATAGTGCTCGGTTCAGGGCCTATACGCATAGGTCAGGGCATCGAGTTTGACTATTCGGGCGTTCACTGCGCGCGCGCTCTCAAAAAGATGGGCTACGAGTCCGTAATAATAAACAACAACCCCGAGACCGTGTCCACCGACTACGACACCGCCGACAGGCTGTATTTCGAGCCGCTGACCGAAGAAGACGTTATGCGCGTCATACGCTTGGAGAAGCCCGTGGGCGTGGTCGTCGCTTTCGGCGGTCAGACCGCGATTCGCCTGACCGGCGCGCTCGACAGGCGCGGCATACCCATACTCGGCACGAGCGCCGAGGGCATAGACATAGCCGAGGATCGCGCCCGCTTCGACGCGCTTCTGAACACGCTGGGCATAAAGCGCCCGCGCGGCATGGGCGTGAACACGCTCGACGAAGCGCTCTCGGCCGCCAACGAGATAGGCTATCCCGTGCTTCTGCGCCCGTCATACGTAATAGGCGGGCAGAATATGAAGATCGCGCGCAACGATTCGGACGTTACGGCGTATATAGGCGTCATACTCAAAGGCGGCATCGACAATCCCGTATTGATTGACAAATACATGAAGGGCGTCGAGCTTGAGGTGGACGTTATCTCCGACGGCGTCGACGCGCTGATACCCGGCGTTATGGAGCACATAGAACGCGCGGGAGTGCATAGCGGCGACTCTATTGCCGTTTACCCGCCTTACAACCTTACCGACGCCATGCTCAAAACCGTCGAGGAGTGCTCCGTCAGGCTCGCTTTGTCG
>CAYVPJ010000063.1:0-13692 GCA_964453505.1 uncultured Oscillospiraceae bacterium
CCACAGGCGAAATGATCCCCGACGAGCGCGCCAGCATGAAGGCGATGCAGGAGTATGCCGCCGGCGATGAAGCCACCAAACGCCAGCTTGCCGAGGAACGACAGAAGCAGGTGGAGGACGAGTTCACGCCCATTGACCCTGACGAGCCGACCGAGAAGCCAGCCACCGACCCCGATTGGGCATCCAATTTGGAGTATGACAAGCAGGGCAAGGTGAAGGACACGCTGGCTAATCTCGCCGCTATCCTGCGCAACGACCCGCGCCTGACCGACATTTCTTATAACATCCACCGCAGTGGTATCGATATCCGAAAGGATTCGCAGGGTAAGACGACCATTCCGTGGCTGCAGGTGAAGCCGGGCTGGAACGAGTCCGACCTCGGCGCGCTGCAGATCTACCTTGAGCGTATCTACGGGCTGTACACCCCGACCAAGCTCAAGAGCATTCTGCTGGCGGTCGCGGCCGAGCGCGCCTATCATCCCATCCGCGATTACTTTGCCGCGCTGCCCGCATGGGACGGCATCCCGCGCGTGGACACGCTGTTCATTGACTATCTGGGCAGCCCGGACACAGCCTATACCCGTTCGGTCGCTCGCAAGATGATGGTAGCCTCCGTTGCTCGTATCTATGAGCCGGGCGTGAAATTCGACTCAGTCGTCGTGCTGAACGGGCCGCAGGGAATGGGCAAAAGCTCGTTCTTCGCCAAGCTGGGCGGGAAATGGTTCTCAGACTCGCTCACCATCGGCGATATGCGCGATAAGGCTGCGCCGGAAAAGCTGCAAGGGTACTGGATACTGGAGCTTGGTGAGTTGGCCGGACTTAAGAAGGTGGATGTAGAAACGGTCAAGGCGTTCATCACGCGGCAGGATGATAAATTCCGTCATTCCTATGGCTACAGCGTGGAGGATCATCCGCGCCAGTGCATTATTGTAGGTTCGACCAACAACAACGATGGCTTCCTGCGCGACATCACGGGTAATCGCCGATTCTGGCCAGTCACCTGCTCGACCGACGCTCCCCACCGCCCGTGGGAAGTAGAGCGCGTCATCCAGCAGCTTTGGGCGGAAGCGTATTTGCTCTACAAGCAGGGCGAAAAGCTGTACCTCGAACCTGATATCGAACGTATGGCGGCGCTGGAACAGACCGCCGCGTTGGAGTCCGATGTGCGCGAGGGCATGATCGCAGAGTATCTGGAAAAGCTCCTGCCGGACGATTGGGACAGAATGGATCTGGCGGAGCGTCGCGGTTTCCTTCGCGGCGATCAGTTCACGGGCGGGAACCGTACCGGCACGGAACGCCGCAAAACGGTATCCGCCGTCGAGGTGTGGGCTGAGTGTTTTGGAAAAGACCCCACCACGATCAAACGCTCTGATACCTACGACATCTTCGGGATGCTGATGAAGATCGGCGGCTGGGAGAAGTACAGCGGGAACAAGAGCGGTGTGAGTCGGCGTTCGTTCTACGGAGCGCAGCGGTGCTTCGTCCGAGTGTAAGCCTGTCACTATGCCGTTACCATCTCAGAAGGTAACAGATTTCTTGTCACCATCTTTGGTGGTAACGGCAATCGTAGCAGTTCAGTTACAGCATTTTATAATAGGAAGAAACGCCCACTGTTACCTTGTTACGATTTCTTCTATAGAGGTGTTGAAAAACAAAAGAAAAGAGGTATAAAGCGCCCATATATGCCTGTGTACGCCTACGCGCGCGAGGGTCAAAGATGATTACGGGCGTACCTGTCGTTTGCTTCCATGCTAAAGAATTGCTCATGATCCTTGATGTGACCTGATTCCTGATATGCTCATGCTCCTTGATATGCCTCTAATCCTTGATAAACCTCTGATATGCGACTGACCCCGATTCATGATATGCCTCTGATTCCCTATGTAGCTGCAAGGTGTGGCAAGTCGCCAAACTTTGCTACCGCATAAGGGATCGGGGGTACTACTTTATAACGAGAGAAGGGATAACCTTTGACAGAACACAAACCCCGTGATGAAACGCAGCTGACCGAAGCACAGCTTCATCCCTACCAGCGCTTCTGCGTGGATTTCATAGAGGCACACCCTGCCTGCGGCATTTTCCTCGAAATGGGTCTGGGTAAGACTTCTATCGCTCTGACAGCTATTGAGCATCTGCTCCATGACAGCTACGAGGTGAGCCGTGTCCTGATTGTCGCGCCGCTGCGCGTGGCCCGCGATACGTGGATAAACGAACTTGCGAAATGGGCGCACCTGAGAAACCTGCGCATGGAGCGCGTGATCGGCACACCGAAGGAGCGCATCGCTGCATTGTCAAGGCGGGCAGAATTGTACGTCATCAACCGCGAAAACGTGGAATGGCTCGTCAAGCACTATGCCGGTCGTAAGCTCCCCTTCGACATGCTGGTGATCGACGAGCTTTCGTCTTTCAAGAACAGCCACGCGAAACGGTTTGTGGCGCTGAAACGAGTCATCGGACAGTTCGGCAGAGTGGTCGGGCTGACGGGCACGCCCGCGCCTAACGGTCTCGAAGACCTCTGGCCGCAGGTATTTCTGCTGGATCGGGGTGTGCGGCTCGGACGGACAATGCGGAGCTACATCGATATGTTTTTCACAACGCCCAATAGCTGGCTGCCGTATAAGCACGAGCTAAAGCCCGGCGCGGAAGATGAAATCTACAAGCGTATCGGCGACATCTGTGTGTCCATGCGGGCGGCAGATCATCTGCAGATGCCGGAGCGCGTGGACAATATCGTGGAACTGACGCTCTCCACCAAAGAGGAGAAACTCTACAAGCAGATGGAACGGGACATGCTCCTGCCTTACGCAGACGGCGATGTGCTCGCGGTGAACGCCGCGACGCTGGCGGGCAAGCTCCTCCAATTGGCGAACGGCGCGGTCTACGATGAGTTTCATAACATCCGCGTCATCCATGAGAAAAAGCTGGATGCGTTGGAAGACCTCATCGAAGCCGCCAACGGCAAACCCGTGCTGGTCATGTACCTGTACAAGCACGATCTGACCCGTATTCAGGAACGTTTCGGTAAATGGTCGCCGGACAAGCCGGAGGGCGTGCGCGAGCTGAAAACCTCGCAGGACATGACCGACTGGAACGAGGGGCGTATCCCCATCGCTGTGACGCAGCCCGCCTCCACCGGCCACGGTTTGAACCTCCAGCATGGCGGCTCGACCATCATCTGGTTTGGGCTGAACTGGAGCTTAGAGCTGTACGAACAAGCCAACGCTCGCTTGTGGCGGCAGGGACAGAAGGAAACCGTTGTCATCCACCATCTGGTGGTGAAAGGCACGATGGACGAGCAGGTTATGGGAGCCCTTCACGATAAGGCAGCCGATCAAAACGCGCTGATGGCGGCGGTCAAAGCAAGAATCGAGGAGGTGGTGTAATGGTAACGGTTTACAAGTACAGGCTGGAATGGTCACCCGTGCAGATTGTGCGGCTCCCGCTGAAGCGGGTGCTCACGATTCAGATTCAAGATGGGACACCGTGCCTGTGGGTGCTGGTGGATACCGATGCGTCTGAGAAGCATTTGACCGTCCGCATGATCGGCACCGGCGCGAACGACGGCTGCGACTTTGGTCGCATGGCGTACATCAGCACGACGCAGTTTGGAGCATTCGTGCTTCATTGGTTTTTTGAGAGGGTGATGTGATTTGCTTGAGCGTGACATTGTCGCCGCCATCAAAAGATACCTCGCGTCGCTGGGAAGCGACGTTTTCTTTTTCAAAGAGCATGGCGGCCCCTATGGCACATCGGGCGTGCCGGATATCATCTGCTGCTATAAAGGGCGCTTCCTAGGTTTGGAAGCAAAGCTCCCCGGCGGCAAACTGACCGAGCTGCAAAAGCGCGCGCTCGACAAAATCAACCGCGCGGGCGGCATGGCTCGGCGTGTGGAGAGCGTGGATGACGTGCGGGCCGTGATAAGACTCGCGGACGAAGAGAGGAGAGCTTGACCATGGAAGAACTGAGATTGACAAAGGAATTGCGTGAACTGACCATCGACCCGGAATTCCGCGATCTGATCCCGCCGCTGAGCGAGGCGGAGTTTAGCTTGCTGGAGGAAAGTATTGTCACCAACGGTTGCGAAAGCGCCTTGATTGTCTGGAACGATACCATTGTGGATGGTCATAATCGCTACGACATTTGCCAGAAGCACAGCATTCCCTTCGCTGTGGTGAAGAAGGAATTCGCAGATCGCGACGCAGCGCTGATGTGGATGATTCAGACGCAGCTTGGGCGGCGTAACCTGACCACCTATCAAAAGGGAGAATTGGCGCTTCGCTTTGAACCGCTCTTGAAAGCACAAGCGAAAGAACGTCAGGCGACTTCAACCGGCGGTAATGCTCCCCAGCTTGTGCAGAATTCTTCACAAGCTGGATGTGGTGAAAAGACCCGCGAGAAAATCGCCGACATCGCCGGCGTATCCCACGACACCATCAAGAAGGTGAAGAAGCTCGTCACCTCCGCCGACGATGAAACCAAGCAGCACCTTCGTCGCGGCGACGTTTCCATCAACAGGGCGTATTCCGCGCTCATGCACAAGGAGCACGCCGGTGAGGTGAAAACCTGTGAGCGCTGCAAACAGGAAAAGCCCATGTCGGAGTTTGACATTCCGTCGCATAATAAGGGCTTTACTTCGATTTGCAAAAGCTGTGAGGCGCGCAGTGAGCAGGCCGCCAAAGATGCGCGCGCGGTATCGAGAACAACGACAGAGCCGGTTGTGACTCTGCCCGTCTCTGAAATTGACAGCGAAACCGACGCGAAGCCGCACGGCAATTTCAGTACGTTGGGCGAGCTGCGCGATACCCCGGAGCATTTCCCCAAGGTGATCGAAATCTTCAGGCGCACGCTTGATTGCTGCGTGAACGGCATCGACTACGATCAGCGCCAGTATAAGCCCTCTATGGTCAGCGCGGAACACACGGCGCAGTTGCGTGGCATGATCGACGAGGCGTATGCCGAGACCCGCGCCATATTTGACCGTTTCATTGCCGATACCTACGGCGACCGTGCGGACGCGTAGTCCGCATGCCTTGCCGAACCATCACAGAAAAACGGAGGAGAATTGCCATGAGTAGGAAAAACCGTCGTCGCACCATGAACCGTCCCTTAAGCCATACCCTTCTTCCTTCAACTATCGCGTCCATTCCGCAGACTGCGGCGGCTGTGCCCACACCGACCATGCACACGCCGCCCGCAGCCGAACAGAGCACGCCTTTTTTCGAGCAAAATCCCAAAGGCGGGCTGCGCGTCGCGCTCACGCCGGAATGCTGGTGCGATCTGGAGAACATCCCCAGCCATAAATTGCAAAGCGACCCGACCTACCAGCGAGCAATCAGCGACGCGCATGTCGCTGAAATTCTTAACGACTGGGACGCTCGCGTGATGAACTTCCCCAAAGTGTCCGTGCGGGACGGCGCGTACTATATCTTCGACGGCGCGCACACGAAGACGGTTACGGACAGGAAGAATGACGGGCGCGAGCATTTGGTTCCGTGCATCGTCTACCATAATCTCAAACTGGAGGACGAGGCGTATCTGTTCGCCATGCAGAACGGCTGCTCCAAGGAGGTGGCGTTTGGCTATAAGCTGAACGCGCGCATTAAAGCTGGGGACGAACTGGCTATCGGATTTCAAGCCTGTAACGAGAAGCTGGGCTTGAAGATCATCAAGGAGGGGCGGAGCAATCAGAACGTGATTAGCGCTGTGAACACGGCCTACCGCCTGTACGAAACTTGGCACGAACAGCGCTACATGGACGTGATGAGCTTGATTCTGGAAACATGGAGTGGCGAGCCCTACAGCCTGTCACAGGTGGTGATCGAGGGTGTGTCCCGATTCTTCCGCGCTTACGCCTCCGTGTTCGACCGCAATCGTTTCATCCGTGATCTGTCGGTGATAAGTGTGAAACGGCTCGCCGAAAAGAGCCGCGGCGCGATGCACGACACCGCGCAGGCGATGGTCAATAGCATTACGCGGATCTATAACCGCAAGGGCGGCAAGAACTGCGTGAAAAGCGAGTGGCTGATGGCGCTTGAGTCGATGCCAAAGGACAAGGAGCTCAAATTCACGACCGAGCCGAGCGCTTAACGAGCTTTACGATAAAGCCCAGCCAATTAGCAAAAGGCCGGGCTTTATTTATCTATTTCCCATAACGATAAGGAGGCACACAGGAATGAAACAGGGACGCACACTGCAGGAGGTGGCGGCGGAGCTTGCCCGCCAGCAGGAAAGCAAGCGGGATTTCGTGGTCAGCACGGGCGCGATTGAGGTGTCAGGCGACGCGGGACGGCTCATGCTCCATCACGCGGAGAACGGCGCGCTGGACGAGGGCTTCGGCATGACGGGGCTGTTCCACAGGCAGCTTGGCTCGACGCTGGGTATTCCGTCGAAGTATTACGACAAGATGCAGGCCGAGTACCCTTCGCTGCTGGCGGAGAATATCAACGGCTGGCTGGGAATTCGGGAGAGCAGACACACGGTGCGCACGCTGGACGGCAGCGCCCGTGCGTTTTTGTCTGATCGGTATCGCCGAATCGATAACGCGCAGATCGCCTCGGCGACGCTACCCATCCTCGCGGAGATGGATAGCGTGACGATTGAGAGCGCGGAAATAACCGAGAACCGCATGTATTTAAAAGCGGTCAATAAACGTCTGGAAGCGGAGGTCGTGCCGGGCGATGTGGTACAGGCGGGCATCCTGATTTCCAACTCCGAGGTAGGGCTTGGCTCTGTGTCTGTCATGCCGCTGGTGATGCGCTTGGTCTGCTCGAACGGGATGATCATTAACGACCTCGGCCAGAAGAAGTACCATATCGGGCGTGAGCAGGAAACGACGTGGGAGCTGTTCTCGGACGAGACCATTGAGGCGGATGATCAGGCGTTCATGCTGAAGCTGCGGGACATTGTGCGCGGCGCGGCGGAGGCCGCCCGATTCGAGACCATCGTGGGACGGCTGCGTGAGGCAACAGGTGTGCGCATCACGGGACGTGTGCCGGATGTGGTGGAGCTGACCGCCGACCAGTTTGGATTTAATAAGCTCGAAGCGGATGGCATTCTCCAGCATCTCATCGAGGGCGGCGACCTGTCGCTCTACGGTCTGTCTAACGCTGTGACCCGCGCGTCGCAGGATTTGGAGAGCTATGACCGCGCGACTGCATTGGAGAGCGCTGGCTGGCAGATCGCCACCATGCCACGCGATACATGGCACACGCTTAATTCGGGGAGGTGATGGCGTGAAACCTTTGATTTTCATCTGTTCGCCGTATCGCGGCGATGTGGAAGCCAACAAAGAGAACGCGCGCCGGTATAGCCGCTTTGCTTTCGAGCAGGGCGGCATTCCTTTTGCTCCGCATCTGCTGTTCACGCAATTTCTGAACGACGACAATCCCGCCGAGCGCGACGCCGGACTGTGTCTCGGTCTTGAATTGCTCTCCCGTTGTGACGCGCTCTGGGCGTTCGGTAATCCGACGATGGGCATGGCGATGGAGATTCAGGAAGCCAAGCGGCTGGGAATTCCCGTGCGCAGGTTCGATGCGGATTGTGAGGTGACGACCTGTGAATGAAAGATGCTTTGCACTGAAGCTCTGCGGCGATTGCTCGGCGCTGACGGTAACGCGCTGTCCGGGGCGCAGTCGGTGTTCGTTTTACAAGCCCGTATGGATGCAGGACCGCGACCAAAGCCGCGTCAATGTCAGACTGGGCGCACTGCCGGAGGAAAAGCAGCAGGCGATTGCCGACAAATACTACAACGGCTATATGCCGTGGAGGAGCGAGAAGGAATGACAGCGAGAGAATACCTTGCGCAGGCGCGTTACATCGACCATCTGATCGATACGAAGCTGGAACAGCTCGCGCAGATTCGAGAGACAGCGACCAAGGCGACGATGACACTCTCGGATATGCCGCGCAGCAATTCGCCCAATCTGCAAACGCTGGAATCGACCGTGGTGAAGATCGTCGATATGGAACACGAAATCGACGCGGACATTGACAGGCTGGTTGATTTGAAAAGGGAGATTCAAAGCGTGATACAGCGAGTGCGGAATCCCCTGTATAAGACGCTGCTGGAGCTTCGCTATCTCGGTTTCAAAACGTGGGAGGAGATTTCGGAGATCATCGACCGCGATATTAGCAACGTGTACCGTGCCAATAAAGGCGCGCTCCGCGCAGTAGAGAGCATCATGATGGAGATGCACGTGAACGATATTAGCTGAGTCACACGAGGGGAGCCGATAACTTTCGACTCCCCTCAAAACTTTTTCAAAAAAAATTTCCGAAATGGAAAAAACGCCATTGTATGCCACCCTGACCCTGTGATAGTATTATGCTGTTGAGATTGGATAGAGGCCGCAGGCGCACGTCGCTTGCGGCTTTTCCTTTCCAGCCACCCGTATTTGTGAACTGCGTGACGCAAAGAGTTATCACTTTCGTTGCTGGATAATCCTCCGAAGCAGAGGTAACATCGTGCTACCCTATGGACGGAGGTGGATTTGAATGCCGAAGGAACAACACGCCTTCCCTGACGACATCCTGCGCTACGCAACGGACGTCGCCGTCTGGCGCGTGGAAGACATCGAGAACGATATACGCCGCGCGCCGGATGATTTCCCCGATTACGCCAAGGCGCTGACGGATATCGAGCGCGAGAAGGCAAGCCTGATTCAGAAGCTGGGCGGCGACGACTTTGCGCTGGAACCGTTGGTGAACGCGATGATGGCGTATCACGGTGAACTGATCTTTGAGGTGTACAAACGGGCGGCGCTCGACGGTGGGTGCATCTATCACGCTTTTATTACCGGCGAGCTGCCTGCAAAGGAGGATGCCCGATGAACATGACCGATGAGCAGAAGAACAGGCTGGAGGATTTGAAAGCCCGACAGCTTGCTGGTGAACACCTTCCCTGCCCGCGCTGCGGGCGCGACACGATGGACGTGGAACTCATGCACAACGCGCTCAGCCGCCACACGGATGTGATGCTTTGCAGCTCGTGCGGTATGTACGAGGGGCTTGAAGCGATGAAAGGAATCGTGAAGCCCCTCACGGAGTGGGCATGCTTCACGCCTCCCGCGCCTTCGGAACTGCCGTCCGCCAGCGAGCTGATCAGCCGCGTGATGACGGAGCAGATTCAGTACCTGACCACGCTGTATGAGCGCTGGCTGGACGAGCACGAGTACGAGGATTTCAAAGCGTATCAGGAGGCGGCGAAGCACAGATGCCCCGGCTTGACGGAACTCCGTCAGAATCCTTTCCTCGCGCTATACCAAGCCGGCGACGGCCGGCTCGCCGTTCGATTTGAGAATGACGGCGAAAGCACAAAGGTCTCAGCGGAGATTATTCCATAAGGTTTTCCAGACACTTGGACTTTATTTGAGAGCGGCTCACGGAAACGTGGGTCGCTTTTCTGTTGGAGGTAAGCATTGTGGCGAAGACAAAGGCGCGTGACGCGCCGAAACGAAACAAACAACGACGTACCAAGCCCGCGCTGACAGCGACGCGGATCGCGTATTTAGGAACGCGGCTGGCGACGCTGCTTGGCTTTCGTCCGCTCGGCGTTGCACAGACGGCGCGGCTGATCGCTGAAGGACTGAACGCGCCGCTTCTATTCGAGAACGGCGATTACCGTCTGTGGATTGATCTGTATTACATTGCAGTAGAGAAGCTTGATGCGGGCTGCTTGGTTTATGTGTATATAACGCGCCATCATATCGCTGAGGAGATTCGGGACGATTCACTGGCGTGTAAGCATGGCAATGGATTTCTGGAAGCGCCCACAAAGGCGCAGTTTGCCGCCGCGTTGGGCGTGATGCGCAAGGGCGCGTCTCAGTCCGCGCTGCGTGGAACGCGCGCCGACAGCGGGCTTTGTGGGGCGGACGCGGCGCTTGATTTGCAAGCCCCGTGGTATGCGCCGTAACGAGAAAACCGCCCTCGCCTCGCGGCGAAAGCGGCGGTGACGGGCGCTGCTCATTTGGGACGACCTCCTCGCCGGACACGCTTTTGGGTGCGGACAAGCGCGGGACGAAGCGCCGTCTCGATTTCGGAAGCCAGCCCCAAGTCCTCGTAAGCCGCGCGGATGCCCTCGTAGTAATAGCTTTCGGGCGGCTGCGGACGGCAGCCAAGCATCAGGTAAATCATCCCTCGGATTTGGGAGCCGTCCGTCATGCACACCGTCCACTCGCGCTTGGTGTAGTAGCTTGGATATCCTTCATAGAGGTCGAGCCTCTGCTCATCCTCCGCACCGATCTCCCAGACGGCGACAGGCACACGGTCGGTCTTGATTTCGGAACGCTCGACCGTGGCATGGAGATAGAACTCCAGCCTCGCGCCCTCGATGTACCCCGTGCCGATGAGCTTTGCGTCGGAGCAGCGGTACGCCATCTGCCCGACGGACATGTTGGAGCCATAGGCGATGTATTTCAAAGCGGTGTCCTCCTTCGTGATTATAGCAGGTTTGGTCTGAATTCAAAAGCGTGTGTCAGTCGATTTGAAACCAGATGGTGAGAATGCCCTCGCGGGTCATGTAGCTTAGCTCGGTCAGCGGGTCTCGCAGATAGACTTCCTTCGCGTCGGCGAGCACCTTCAAATAGCGCTCGCCGAACAGCTCCTTGGCGTGGTGCAGGGTGATTCGCTCGCCCTCCAGCATGAATGCCTTTTTCATGGTGCGCCTCCTTGATTCCATAGCGTGGTTCAGCTCTCCCATTCAATGGCGGCTTGGAAAGCCTTGATAGCGGCGGATGCCGCGTCGAGTCCGAAACCGGGGTGCATGACGAAGGCTGCGACCTCCATGCCCGCCTGTCGCGCCGCTTGCGCCGCGTCGTCCGATGATTGGAAAGCCGCGCTATCCTTCGCCCAGTAGGGCTGCATCTCCGCCTCGGTGGAAACCTTCTCACGCTCTTCGGTTTCCGCGCAGACCTTCGACATCGCGGCATAAGCCTGATGCGCCGCGTCGCTCGATTTCAAAGCCTTGACAATGGCGGCGTTGATTATCGCGGCTTGCTCCATCGAGGCTTTCACCTCTGCGACCCTTGCGGCGATGTAATCCGCTTTTGCGCTGGGCGTACCGGCAACTGTAGGTGTACCTGCGGCGCTCGATTCAGCAGCTCGCTCGATGCCGACGTACCGTGCGTAGCTGTACCCGGACGGGTCGATGAGCAGGACGATTTCGGAACCGTCGCCCGTGACGCGAAGGCAAGGAGTCGCGCCGTTGTCGGGCAAGTGCTTCTGTGCGCTGAATTCGGCAATCCATGCTCGGTCATTTAGGAGCGTGTCGGTAAAGCAGCACCATTCAGCAGCGGTCAGGTGTTTCTCGGCGGCGACATAGTATTCGCTCATATCCCTGCCGTTGTTCTGATTCTGACCGCCAATTGAGGAAACTTCGCTCAGGGTGCTTGGCTTGCATGTGAACACAGTTTTCATGATGAACCTCCTCGTGTATATTCAAGAGCTTGCGCTCTCGCGGTTTCCCGCGACGCTCCTCGATTTGGGAGCGTTTCGGCCGAGCGCTGCCCGGCACTCGTCAGGCGGGTTGGGTCAGGTACTCGATTGGGTAAGCCTCCTCGGTGCCCGCGTGGATGGCGATGAGGTTGGCTGCGTCCTTGATGATGGCTGGGAGCGCGCGGGCGATGCGAGCTTCCGCGTCCAGCTTGGCGAGCATGATGTGCGTCAGGTAATCGTATTCAGGAGCGTCGAACCAGTCAAAAACGTCCATGCATTCAGCGAAGGTGGTGGGTTTCATTGGGTGTTCCTCCTCTTGTTGATTTGTGAGCTTAACCGTTCAGCAGTGAATCGTGATGACGCTCCCCTCGAAGAAGCCGTCCGTTCCTTCCTCGATTTCATAGGTGTCGATGATGTACAGCAAGCCATTGTCCCGGATGGCAATAAAATGTTCTTCCTCATCGTCCGTAGCAGTTTCCCATAGGAGTGTTGTGACGTCGTACTCGCCCAACCTGTATCTCTCGAAAATCTTCCGCAGCGTTGTTTTCTTCATGATGTGTTCCTCCTCGATTTCATAGCTTGCGGCTTCCCGCGACCGGCGCTTCGCCGGTTTCGGCCGGCAGCCAGCCGGCCTCGTCGGGCGGGTGTTAACGGTCGCAAGGCAAGACGTGGAGCCGTTCAAGCAAAATCGATTTCTGAACGTAGCGCATCGCTGTTCCGGAGTTGCCGTAATGCTTTCGCAGGAACGCCTGTGCGTGACCAATGTCGCGGTACATCGGGGAGATTTCAGTCCAATCGATGTCTACCGTCCAAGGCGTGTAGCGGTCGGGTCGGTAGGCGATGTGCGGTTTGATGGTGCGTCCATTGGGCGCAAGCGTCTCGATTTCGTAGAGATATTCCTTTTCCCGTGCCATGTTCGCGTCCTCCTTTTCGATTTGGCAGCTTCGCGGTAGCATATGAATCACTCGGCGAACCGTGAAAGTCAAGCGGTATAAGCGTTTGTTATCAATTTTGTTTTGTCGGGAGTCGTCGATTTGGAAGCCGCCGCTGTCGTGTACCGCTCCCTGCAGTAGCTGTCGTTGCTGAAGAGCAGTCCCTTGTCGTTGATGAACTCGCCGACCGTGGCGATGTACCCGCTGCCGTCCATGATGGCGAGCTTGGACTGCGCCAGTCGAAACACATAATCGAGCCGGTCTTGATTTCGGAGGTCGGCGGACTTGCGGATGATGGTGGAAAGGTAGTCGGTGATGAAGATGGCTGTATCGCTGTATCGGGTGTTCGTCGGGTCGGTAGTCAGGCGGATGATGCCGTTGTGCGCGATTCCGCAGCGGCAGCTGAGGTCGAGCGTCCGCATCCGCGCGGGTTGATTTGAAAGCGGAAAGGGATGTGTCATTTCGGGGTTCACACCCGCTTGGGTGCTGATTCGAAAGTGGTACACCACGCTGTCCTTAGCGGTGAAGCGTTCGCTGCGGACGGCGCGCAGGTAGTCCGCGATGTTCATGAAGCCCTTGTGGATGGTAACCTTTCCGTCGCGCGCGACCATGTACCCCGCGCCGTGCGGGTTGTTGCGGAACATGGCTCGGAGTGTCTTCTCGCTGGGTTGTTTGACGCCGGGGTTGGAGATGCAGATGATGCACATTGGTGTACCCTCCTTCTCGATTTGGGAGCTTGTGGCTTCCCGCGACCGGCGTGTGCCGGTTTCGTCCTGTGCCGGAGGACTCATCGGGCGGGTCGGTCAGGGAGCTTACGCTCCCCGCCGGGCTTTGAGCTGGTACACTTTCCCGCGCACCTTGATTTCGTAGCAGTCGAGGTCGGGCAGGGTTTTGCCCCATGCCGTCTTGTTCACGCGGGCTACACTCTCGATGTCCTCGAGCTTGCAGGTTTTCATGCGCGGCTGTTTCTGTACCCAGCGGAGGGCCGCCGATTTGTAAGCGTCGCTCAGTTCCCTTCGCGCTGTGCCTGCCCGTGCGCTGTTCTTCCAGCGGGCGAAGCGTTTCCCGCTGATGGCCGCGCCTTCTTCCATTGTCGTGAAGTAGTTGTCGGTCACCTTGGCCAGCTTGATTTCGGAGAGTGTCTCCAAGCGGTTGTTCCAGATGTCGGCGCGCAGCGGCTCGGTGTGCCTGCCCAAGCGGATGCTGTAGTAGTCGCCGCAGGCGGAGTTGTAGTCGCTGCCCCGGTCGAGGAGCAGCCGCAGGAGCTCGCCGTCCTTGATGAAGTCGGTGTGCGCGATTTCGCCCTGCGAGCCGCCCATGCTGCCCGTGT
>CAYVPJ010000064.1:0-12824 GCA_964453505.1 uncultured Oscillospiraceae bacterium
ATGCGCGAAATGCAAAAGGCGATCACCGAGGAAACGTCGCTTGTGACAGTCATGACAGCCAACAATGAAATAGGCACGATACAGCCCATAAAAGAAATCGCCGCGCTCGCGCACTCGGCGGGCGCGCTGTTCCACACGGACGCGGTTCAGGCGATAGGCAGCGTTAAGTTCGACGTTTCCGACATGGGCATCGACATGCTTTCGCTGTCGGGGCATAAATTCCACGCGCCCAAGGGCGTGGGCGCGCTGTACATCAAAACGGGCGTGAGAATAGACAAGTTCATGCGCGGCGGCGCGCAGGAGCGCACGCAGAGAGCGGGCACTGAAAACCTCGCGTCGATAGTCGGCATGGGCAAGGCTATAGAGCTTGCGAGCGCGAACATAGACGCTCACAACGAGTATCTTACAAAATTGCGCGACCGAATGATCGCTCAGATACTCTCGCGCATACCCGATACGCGCTTAAACGGCGACCCCGTTCGCCGCCTGCCGGGAAACGTGAACGTGTCGGTGCGATATATCGAGGGCGAGTCGCTGCTTTTGAGCCTTGACTTGAAGGGCATCGCCGCGTCGTCCGGCTCGGCATGCACGTCAGGTTCGCTCGACCCGTCGCATGTGCTGCTGGCTATAGGCTTGCCGCACGAGATCGCGCACGGCTCGTTAAGGCTCACGCTGAGCGAGGAAAACACGCAGGAAGAAGTAGACAAAGTGGTCGACGAGCTGGTTTTAACGGTCGAAAGACTGCGCAAAATGTCTCCTCTGTACAACGCATAGAAGGAAGGAAATAATCATGTATACCGAGCAGGTTATGGATCACTTCACGAATCCGCGCAATGTGGGCGAAATTGCCGACGCGAGCGGCGTGGGCACTGTCGGAAACGCTAAGTGCGGCGACATAATGCGCATATTCATAAAGGTCGAAAACGACGTCATTGTAGACGTGAAATTCAAGACTTTCGGCTGTGGCGCGGCTATAGCGACGTCGAGCCGGGCTACAGAGATGGTCATGGGCAAGACGATAGACGAGGCGCTCAAAATAACGAACAAAATGGTCACGGAGTCGCTGGGCGGGCTGCCCCCCGTCAAACTGCACTGTTCTGTGCTGGCGGAAGAAGCGCTGCACGCGGCGATAGCTGACTATAAAGCGAAGCAGCAGGCGGGCGAAGCATGAGGGCGCTTACGGAGTATCTGCGCGTTTCCGACGAGGTCGCGACGGCTTTGAACGAGCGCCGACCCGTGCTGGCTCTGGAGAGCACGATCATATCGCACGGTATGCCCTACCCCAAAAATGTCGAGACGGCGCTGACTGTCGAGCGCACTGTGCGCGAAAACGGCGCGATACCGGCGACCGTATGCGTCATTGGCGGAAAAATCGTCGTCGGCGCGACTGAAGCCGACATCGAACACTTGGGAAAGACCGGCTCGGGCATCGCAAAGGCGAGCAGGCGCGATTTACCCGTTCTAATATCAAAAAAGCTCGACGGCGCGACGACTGTCGCGACGACAATGATTGGCGCGAGTCTCGCGGGCGTTACCGTGTTCGCGACGGGCGGCGTGGGCGGCGTGCACCGCGGCGCTCAAACGACGATGGACATATCGGCTGATTTGGAAGAGTTGGCGAAGACCGACGTTATCGTAGTCTGCGCGGGCTGCAAATCGATACTCGATTTACCTTTGACGCTCGAATATCTTGAGACGCGCGGCGTGCCCGTGATAGGCTACGGAACGAGCGAATTGCCCGCGTTCTACACGGACAAGAGCGGGTTGAGCGTCGATTACCGCCTCGATACGCCCGACGATATAGCCGACGCGTTCGCGGCGAAGCGTGCGCTGGGGCTGAAAGGCGGCATGTTGGTCGCAAACCCGATTCCAGCGGAGTACGCCATGAACCCGAACGATATAAACAATACGATCGAAAACGCGATTAAAGACGCCGAGCGACTCGGCATTCGCGGAAAAGCGCTCACGCCTTATCTGCTCGCGCGTATACAGGAGCTTACAGGCGGGCGCAGCTTGGAAGCGAACATTCATCTGGTGCTCAACAACGCGCGCTTGGGCGCGAAAATCGCGAAGTCAATGTGCGCGAAAGGATAGCGTTATGGATTTTACGCGTTTGGAAAAGCTAGCGGAAATACACATGAAGCACCGCAAGTCACACAGGGAACGCGAGACGGGCTTCGTGTTCGCGCACGGTAAGCGCGTCATGAACGGCGTTATCATACTGCGCAAGATGATAACAGACGATTCGTCGTTCGACGATACGCTCGCCTGCGCCGCGCTGTTCCACGACGTGGGCAAGGGCATCGGCGAGCACGGAAAGAGCGGCGCGGCGATAGCCAGATATATCCTGAAAGACGAAATTACGCCCGACGAGCTTGACGAAGTGGCGCGCCTGATCGACGCTCACAACCAAAGAGACCCCGAAAGCGGCAGGTGGGATATAAGGGCGAAGCTGCTTCAGGACGCGGATTTGATCGACCATTTCGGCATAATGGAAGTGTGGATAAACTTCCTCTATAACGCGAACCGCGATTGGAGCTTCGAAAAGGCGCAGGAGTTTTACAAAAACGAGTTCGACGCGGAGGTCGCGGAAAATCGGAAGCTGATAAATTACGACATAGCGAAACAGATATACGACGAAAAAATCGCGTTCAACAGAATGATCATAGAGCGCATGAAAACAGAAGGCGCGGGAGACTATGTGGGCTTGTAGCCGTTAAGGCTTCTTCATTCGCGCGGCGCGGGCGGATTTCACGTATTCGCCGGGAGTCATATGGTACAGTTCGCGGAACGCCGTATAAAACGTGTGCGTGTTGTTGAAACCCGCGTTTATGGCGACGTCGATCACGGGCATATCGGTTTCGACGAGCGCTTCAGCAGCGTCGCGGCAGCGGAGTATGTTTAGATAGCGCGGAATGCTCACGCCTATGTTCGCCTTAAACAAATGTGAAAAGCGGCTGCGGCTGTAGCCGAAATGGGCGGCGAGCGCCTCGGCGGTAACGGCCTGAGAATAGTTTTTTGAGAGATAGCTGAGCACCTGAGCCATCACGCCGCCTCTGGGTCCGTCGTCGTCAACCTCGAAGCCCGCGCGCTGCATCAGAAAACCGAGCACGGCATAGCTCATACCCTTTCTGATTGTATCGTCGCCCGTATACTGGTGCAAAAGCTCGAGCATTTTGAGCAGGCTGCCGCGGTCGTCCGGGCAGACGGGGTTCAGAAAGCGCCCCGTCATCAGCCGTTTTTGAAGCGAGGGCACTTCCCCGGGCGGTATTATCGCGACAATTGCGGGGCTAGGCTCTTCGCCGTATGAATGCACGGTGTACGCGCCGCTCACGAGCGCCGAGCCTGCGTCGGCAGATACGCTTCTGCCTCCGATTATGGCGCTTATCGTGCCTGAGAGCACATAGACTACCTCGACACCCGAATGATAGTGAGGCAGATAGCGCACGTAATTCGAGTTCCATATTACCGTATTTTTCAAATCGTCGCGATGCTTCTCGAACAGCTCCGACATAACGCCTCCGCATGATAGCACATTTCATCATAAAAACACGCTTCAATCCACATACATATGATAGAGACAATGTGCTAAAATGTCAATAGGGAGTATTTGATTACGCTAAAAATATGCTTATCGGAGGGTACATATATGGCAAGCGGCGATAAGGTGCTGGGTCAGTTCACGCAGTCCGTCGTTGAGGAAAAACAGGAAGTCAAGAAAAAAATAAAGGTCGGCATAATCGGCACGGGCTGGATTGCCGAAGCCCACGTTGAAAGCTATAAGGAAATGGATGACGTTGAAATCGTCGCCGCCGCCGATTTGATCCCCGGCAAGGCGGAAGCGTTCATGAAGAGCTACGGCGTGGAGGGCGTTCGCTTCTATCCGAGCCACAAAGAAATGATAGATTCGGAAGAGCTCGACGCGGTGAGCGTGTGCACATACAACACAGCCCACGCAGTGCCCACGATATACGCCCTCGAACACGGCGTGAACGTGCTGCTCGAAAAGCCGTTCACCGTGACGCTTGACGAAGCCGTCGAAGTTTGCCGTGCTGAAAAAGCGTCGGGCAAGCTCTTGTCGATAGGCTTCCAGCCCCGTGGCGATCTGAACATGCAAATGATAAAGAAAATCGTCGAGTCGGGCGCGCTGGGCAAGGTCTACTACATACAGACCGGCGGCGGCCGCAGGCGCGGCATACCGAACAGCACGTTTATCGAAAAGTCGACGGGCGGCATAGGCGCGCTGGGCGACATCGGCTGCTATTCGCTCGACATGGTTCTAAACGCGATCGGCTATCCGAAGCCCCTGACCGTCAGCGGCTACAAGAGCGCATATTTCGGAACAAACCCCGAAACTCAATACGCCGACCGTTTCCACACCGCCGAAGAGAACGCGAAGCGCTTCTCGGTTGACGATTTCGCCGCTGCGTTCATTCGCTTGGAAGGCGACATAGTGCTCGATTTCCGCATCGCGTGGGCTATGCACTTGAACACGCCCGGCGACACGATCATAATGGGCACGAAGGGCGGCCTGCGCATACCGTCTACCGAGTGCTGGAACGGCTCGGTCGGCGGCGAGATGACGCTGTATCACGACCTCGCGGGCGTTATGGTCGAGGAAAAAATACCGATACTTGAGGACAGGAGCGGCAAGGGTCTGTTCTACAAAAAGATACGCAGCTTCTTGGACGCGATCCTGGACGGCAGTCCCGCCCCCGTGCCCACGAGCCAGATACTGTACAACCAGGCTATAATCGACGGCATATGCAAATCGGCTGAGCTCGGACACGAAATCGAGCTTGATATACCCGAAATATAGTCGGCGGAGATAACTCTGTATCACGCGTAACGCGCTGTGAATGATTTACAGAAGCGGTGTAATCGAAAGAATTACGCCGCTTTTCTTATTGATTAATCAACCATATCTATTTCATGCTTGTGGCAGCGCGCGGCGAATGGTATAATCCGGCAAGATTAAAGTCATAGTTTTCAGAGGTAGACGATAATGCATAATACATTCACAAGAATGATCAAGCTAACAGCAGTGGCGCTTGCAGCCATCCTGTTTACTGTCTGTTTAACTGCATGTAAGAAACAAGAAGCAGCCGCGAACAATCAGGAAAAGGCAATAGGCGTTTTGATTGTCAACGGAAAACCCACGCTTTCAAGCGCGAAAGTATATGCGGAAAAGGCGAACAACTCGTACTCGTTTCCTCTGGACGCGGCGTGCGTGTATTTCTTTGATGCCGACGCCGAGACCTCTTACGCAGGCGAACAAAACCTGACGAGCCTGACATTTGGCGCAAATATAGACAGCGACAACGTTGGCGCTAAAGGGCAAATCGCTTACAGGTATTCAGCAGAATCTGAAAACACGGTAAATGCTTACTATCTGTATTATGACGGCGAAGGGGTTTATTTCTCTCCTGAGAAGGCATTTCAGACATCGAGCGTAAATGAAGCGTTGGTATTAACGGGAACGGATTATACGTGTTCTATTGAGTTCTTTTTCTGCGAGCCGGCTGAGCAATTCAAAGTAACCATGAGAGACTCAACGAACGCACCGTTATCAGAGGAAACATATAAGGCGACTGATATAGAAGACTATCAGAAACTAATTGTTCCGAAAGATGCCGTCACAGTCGAGTGGGTAAGCTACGCGGTAGATGGAACAGAGTTATACAATGACAGTCTGCGCTCCAATTCAAACAATTTTGTTATATGCTATGACAATGGCGGGCAAATCTTAGCAAGCAAATTGATACAGCTAGTATGGCAGCAATAAAAGCTTCAAAGTATGCCTACATGCAGCCAATCGCAATATAATCGCAAGCCCGCCGGGAACGCGTTTCACGGCGGGCTGTTTATTTGGGACGCTTATTTCGGTCAGGATTTATTGTTATACAGTATATACTTTTTCTCGGCGAACGATATATTGAGCTGTTTTGAATAGTACTCGCCGTCGCTCAGGAACGCGAAACCGCTTTTCTCTATCACGCGGCGCGACTGGGCGTTTTGGGTGAAATGCCCGACGGTGAGCGCGTCAATTCCGAGCGTGTCAAAGCAGTAACTGATTACGGCTTTGACGGCTTCGGGCATCAGTCCCATTCCCCAGTATTCTTTGGAGAGCACGTAGCCGATTTCTTTGACCTTCATTTCGGCGTTCTGAGGGCACTCGTAGCTTGAGACGTGCAGCCCCAGAGAACCTATGACCTTGCCGTCGCCCTTGTGTTCGATAGCGAACACGCATTTTTCGAGTATGAAATTGTCGAGTATGCGCTTCGAGCCTTCCTTCGACGTATGGTGCGGCCAGCCCGCCATCTCCCCCACGCCGTCAACGGACGCGTAAGCGTAAAAATCGTCCAAATCGCTTTCGCGCCACGGGCGCAGTATAAGGCGCTCCGTTTCGAGCGTTACGTTCGTGATGTCAATCCGCACGTCCATGAGTATCAGTCCTTTCTGAGTATGTCGAGGCTGTGGTGAGTCGCGCCGACCATGTCCGGCCGCTCGCATATCGACAGGTGGTAGCGCATATATATATCGAAAACCTCGTCGTCCATAGCGTCGATGGTTTCCTTCATGTAATTCGTCGCCATGTCGGTTCCCAAATAGTGAAGCCTTGTTACGTTCTTAAATTCCGACATGAGCGCGTCTACGTCCTCTTTGCGGTAAAGTTGGAAAACGTCCTTAGGTTCGGATTTCGCGACGAACTTATCGGGCGTGACCATGCCGCATTCAAGCAGCGCGCGTATGTTATCCTTCTGAAATCCGAATTGCAATATTGTAGCGTCCATTATGCAATAGGCGCAGAACGCGACGCCGCCGCATTTTAAGACCCTCAGCGCTTCAGAAATCGCGGCGCGCCTGTCGGACGGCGTGAACAGGTGATACATCGGGCCGAGCAGGAGCACAATGTCGTACTCGCAATCGCCTATAAAATCCAGATCGACGGCATTTCCGCGCCGAATGGTCACGCGCTCGCCGGAAACCGTGTACGAATTGAACTTTTCAATGTTCGATTCTATAAGCTCCACCGCGTCTACAGAATAGCCGTTTTGCGCGAAGTAGTGCGAATACCTGCCCGTTCCCGCACCTATCTCCAACAGTTTCATGCCGGGGCGCAGGTATTTTTCGACGTAACGCACGGTCGTCAGAAACTCGACCTTGCCGTGATTGCTCGAAAACCGCGCGTGTTCGTCGCGGGCTGAATAATACTGTGAAAGCGCGGTGTAAGCGTCCATCGTAACTCCTCCGTATGATAAATATCCGCCATTTTATCACGCGTATCCATATCGGTCAATAACTGAAATCCATAATTAACAAAAACGCGGATTTCGGCGTTTACGCGCACGAAAGCGCCTAAAAACGCATAATGTGGCGCAAGGAGAGTGAACACTATGCGATTGCGTTCATTGAACGAGCTTGCGGCGGGCGAGCGCGCGGAAGTCGTCGGCATCAGCGCGCCGCCGTCAGTGCGCAAGCGGCTGCTCGATTTGGGTTTTGTAAAGGGCGCGCGGGTGACGCTCGCGCTCGTCAGCCTTTTCGGAGATCCGAAGGCGTATTCGGTGGCGGGCGCGGTTATCGCCGTGCGCGATTACGACGCGAAGGAAGTGTCGGTTGCGATTATTGAAGGGAGGGCGTGCGCGTGAAAAGAAGCAAGTCGGTGCAACAGCGCCCCGTCATGGTGGCGCTGGCGGGCAACCCGAACGTCGGCAAGAGCACGCTTTTCAACCGCCTGACGGGTCTTAACAGGCACACGGGCAACTGGGCGGGAAAAACGGTCGATTTGATGAGCGGAAACTGTAAAAAGCGCGGGCGGATATACAAGTTCATCGACCTGCCCGGTACATATTCGCTGAGCGCTCGCTCGAAGGAAGAAGAAATAGCTCGCGATTTCATGCTGTCGGGCGAAGCGGACAATATATGCATAGTGTGCGACGGGACGTGTCTGGCGCGCAATATCGTGCAGGCGATAGAGGCTATAGAGCTGGGCGCAAACGTCAGCGTATGCGTAAACTTAGCCGATGTCGCGAAAAAGCACGATATATCCATAAACGTGAACAGGCTCAGCGAATTGCTGGGTGTGCCGGCGTGCCTCGTATCCGCGCGAAAGGGCACAGGCATGGACGCGTTCTTCGACATGTTTACAGAAAAATCCGGCGCGCCAACGTGCGAAATCAGCATACCGTATCCCGAATGGCTCGAAGAATGCGCAGCCGAAATGCCCGAAGGCACGAGCCGCTCAGAGGCTCTGGCGCTCTTGGAAGCGGGCGGAGAAGCGGCAAGCGAGATACTCGCGCGGCGCGGAAAAACGTCTTGCGACGCGCAGGCGGAGCGCGCGCTCGCACTGCGGACGGCGGCTGAGCGCATCGCGTCTGAATGCGTCGGGGACGCTGAAAAACGCGAAAGAGTGGCTACAGCGGCGGACAGACTGCTAACAGGAAAATTCACCGGCGTGCCGATTATGTTTTTGCTGCTGGGGCTTGTTTTCTACATAACGATACGCGCGGCGAACGCGCCGTCGGCGGCATTGAGCAGCCTGTTCGTGTCGGCCGAACCGCCTTTGAAGGATTTCCTGCTGAGCTTGGGCATGTCGGGCGAATGGCTGCGGCTTTTGGTGGACGGGGTTTACAGGGTGCTCACATGGGTCATAGCGGTCATGCTGCCGCCGATGGCAGTGTTTTTCCCGCTGTTCGCGCTTATGGAGGAAGCCGGGGTGCTGCCGCGCATGGCGTTCAACATGGACGGCGCGTTTCAAAAATGTAAGGCGTGCGGCAAACAGGGGCTTACGATGTGCATGGGCTTCGGCTGCAACGCGGTGGGCGTCACCGGCTCGCGCATAATCGACTCGCCGCGCGAAAGGCTGCTCGCGATACTCACAAATTCGATAGTGCCGTGTAACGGTCGGTTTCCGACGCTTCTGGCGCTCATAACGCTGTTTTTCGCGTCGAGCGCTTTGGGCGCGGCGGCTATGCTCACGCTGCTCATCGCTTTCTCGGTGGCGGTAACGTTTTTGATGTCGTGTGTGCTCTCAAAAACGCTGCTCAGGGGCGTCGCGTCGTTTTTCACGATGGAATTGCCGCCGTTTCGCAAGCCGCAATTCGGGCGAGTGATAGTGTCAAGCCTAGTTCACAGGGCGCTCAAAGTGCTGCTTCGCGCAGTCGTCATAGCCGCTCCGGCGGGCGCGCTGATATGGCTGTGCGCCAACATAAACGTGGGCGGCGTATCGATAGTAAAGCACATGACCGATTTCTTCGACCCCTTGGGGCGCGCGTTCGGCATGGACGGCGCGCTGATATGCGCGTTCCTGTTGAGCCTGCCCGCAAACGAGATAATGCTGCCCATAGCGCTGATGATCTATATGTCCACAGACACGCTGATCGAAGTGAGCGAGCTTAAACAGTTGGGCGACATATTGATAAACAACGGCTGGACGATCAAGACGGCGGCGTGCGCGTGTGTGTTCTCAATACTGCACTGGCCATGCTCGACCACGCTTTTGACGGTGCTGCGCGAGACGCGCAGCGTAAAGTGGACGGCGCTCTCGTTCATAACGCCGCTGCTGCCCGGCTGCGCGATATGTTTATTGTTGAATCTGATATTATAGCGTCACGGTTCAATTTCGTCGGCTATAGCCAACAGACGGTTGTATTTCGAAGTTCTCTCGGCGCGGGCGGGCGCGCCGGATTTGATGAAATCCGCGCACGCGCCCACGGCGAGATCGGCCAGAAAATCGTCGGAAGTGTCGCCGCTTCGGTGCGACGCGACCACGCGCATACCGCCCGAACGCGAGACGGCGACGGCTTTCAAAGTTTCGGTGAGCGTGCCTATCTGATTCGGCTTTATCAAAACGGCGTTCGCGGCGCGGTTCTTTACGCCCGCCGCGATCCTGACCGGATTCGTGACGAACAGATCGTCGCCCACGACCATGCGCCCGTCGCCTAAGCGCTCTGTGAGTATTCGGAATCCGTCGAAGTCGTCCTCGCTCAGACCGTCCTCTACCGATATTATGGGGTATTTATCACAAAGCCCCGCTATATACGAAATGAGCTCGTCGCGCTCCATGCGCTCCCCGCGCTTGGGGAGAGTGTATGAGCCGTCCTTATACCAGCCCGACGCGGCTAAGTCGAGCGCGAAGAACACGTCGTTGCCCGCCGCGTAACCCGCCTTATCGCACGCTTCAACAAGCAAATCGAGCGCCTCAAAATCGCGCTCCAGATTGGGCGCGTACCCGCCCTCGTCGCCTACCGAAGCGCTCAAACCCCTGTTCTTGATTATCTTTCCGAGCGATAAATATATTTCGGCGCACATGCGAACAGCTTCGACAGTCCTCAGCCCGCGCTTGGGCACGAGCATGAACTCCTGTATGTCTATATTGTTGTCAGAATGAGCGCCACCGTTCAGCACGTTCATCATTACGCGCGGCATTACCATTGGTGAAAGCCCGCCTATATGCCTGTACAGGGGTATGTTTTGACTTACGGCGGCGCAGCGCGCGCAGGCAAGCGACACAGCGATGATCGCGTTAGCGCCGAGCACGGATTTATCGCCGCTTCCGTCGAGCGCCGCCATGCGGCGGTCGAGCGCCGACTGGCAGCGCACGTCCATGCCCTTCAGAGCGTTGAATATCGGACCGTTCACGGACTCCACGGCGAACAGCACGCCTTTTCCCAAAAAGCGCTCTCCCCCGTCGCGCTTTTCGTGCGCTTCGTGAGAGCCCGTCGACGCGCCCGACGGCGCGCTCGCTTGCGCTGAAACGCCGTTTTCGAGAGTTACGGTGGCTTCTATAGTGGGCGTTGCGCGGGAATCGAGTATTTCACGGGCGCGGATTTTTACAATATGCATAATCGAGCCTCCATAATAAACATGTTTTGATATTGTGCCGTTTTATTCTGAAATCATTCGTATGTTTGGAATTGCGCTTTTGGGTATATTATGGTAAAATCACAGAGATAACAAAAATACGGAGGCGCGGCATATGAGAATGATAGTCAGCCCGAACATACGCAAATCGTATATACACCCGGAAGTTTACGGCAACTTTTCTGAGCACCTCGGCAGATGCATATACGAGGGCGTGTATGTGGGCAAAAACTCAGAAATTCCAAACGTAAACGGAATGCGCACAGACGTGGTGGAAGCGCTCAAGAAAATCAAACTGCCCGTGCTGCGCTGGCCGGGCGGGTGCTTCGCGGACGAATACCACTGGCGCGACGGCGTGGGCGAAAAGAACACGCGCAAAAAGATGGTCAACACGCATTGGGGCGGAGTCGTGGAGGACAATTCGTTCGGCACGCACGAGTTTTTCGAACTCTGCCGTCAGATAGGCTGCGAAGCGTATATAAACGGCAACGTCGGCAGCGGCTCGGTTCAGGAAATGCAGGAATGGGTCGAGTATATGACGGGCGACGGCATATCCCCAATGGCGGATATGCGCCGGAAAAACGGCAGGGAAGAACCTTGGAAGCTGAAATACTTCGCCGTGGGCAACGAAAACTGGGGCTGCGGCGGCAACATGACAGCGCAGTTCTACGCCGACAATTACCGCAGATATCAAACCTATGTGCGCAACTACGGCGATAACCGCGTGTATAAAGTTGCGTGCGGCGCCGGCTCGGGCTTCCGCAATCCGAAATACGACTGGACGGAAACGCTTATGCGCGAGGCGGGTCGGCAGATGAACGGGCTGTCGCTGCACTATTATACGCTTCCGAACGACGATTGGAGCAACAAAGGCAGCGCCACCGTTTTCGACGAAAAGACATACTACGAAACCCTTTCAAAAGCCGACTACATCGACGAACTTTGCGCGGGGCATTCGGCGATTATGGACAGGTACGACCCCGAAAAGAAAATCGGCCTGATAGTCGACGAATGGGGCGCGTGGTACGACGTCGAGCCGGGCACGAATCCGGGCTTCCTGTACCAGCAGAGCACTATGCGCGACGCGCTGATCGCGGCGATAACACTCAATATATTCAATAAGCATTCCGACCGCGTGCATATGGCGAACATTGCGCAGCTTATAAACGTATTGCAGGCAGTCATACTGACCGACGGAAGCGATATGCTCTTGACCCCCACATACCACGTGTTCGATATGTTCAAGGCGCATCAGGGCGGCACGCTCGTGGAAAGCTCTCTGCGCAATGAATACATCGAGGCGGCGGGGCGCGAGATGGGAATAGTGTCGCAGTCCGCGTCGGTCGATGAAAACGGGAACGTGTGTATTACGCTCGCGAACGCGTCGGCTTCGGAATCGAAGAGCATTAGCCTGAGAATAGACGAAACGAACGCGAAGCTCGCGTCGGCCGAAATACTGACGGGCGGCATATGCGACCACAACACGTTCGAGAACAAGCAAAACGTGCGCCCGCAGGCGTTTAAGGGCGTAGACTGCCGTTTCGCGGACGGCGGCACAGAATGCGCGTTCACGCTGCCCGCCGTGAGCGTTCTGACGCTCGTCTTTAAGGCGCAATGACATACGACGCTCGCCCTCACCTGTGCCGCAGATGCTTGGACATGCGTATGCCCGAGGGCGAGCTGATCGAATACCTCGATAAATATGTATCCGAGCTGCCCGACGACGTGCGGGCGGACGCGCTGACATATTCGGAAAGGCTCGAAAAGTGCTCAGAATGCGAGTATCTGTCGGGCGCGACGTGCAGGCTGTGCGGCTGCTACGTGCAGGCGCGATGCGCGAAGAAAAGGCAGAAATGTCCGATACCATATAAGCCGCGCTGGGTCGGCTTGGAATAAACGCGTAAACCGGTGAATAGCCAAAGTAAACGCAACGTTGACAGATTAAACGCAACGGGGTTGCA
>CAYVPJ010000065.1:0-6491 GCA_964453505.1 uncultured Oscillospiraceae bacterium
GCGTCTCTATCGGGCAGATTCGGCCGTAGTGCGAATAGTGAACGTCGCGCACGGCAAAGCTGGCGCGGTCGCGGTTCAGACCGCCGGGGCCCAGAGCCGACAAGCGGCGCTTATGAGTCAGCTCAGCCAACGGGTTGGGCTGATCCATGAACTGCGAAAGCTGGGACGAACCGAAAAATTCTTTTATGGCGGCGGACACGGGACGGATATTTATTAAGTCCTGCGGGCGCACCTTGTCGAGGTCCTGTATAGCCATGCGCTCTTTTACGACGCGCTCCAAGCGAGACAGACCCACGCGAATCTGGTTTTGAAGCAGCTCGCCCACGCTGCGCAGGCGGCGGTTACCCAAATGGTCGATGTCGTCTACAGTGCCGATGCCCGAAAACAGGCCGAACTGGTAGCTCACGGAGGCGACGATGTCGTCGACCAGTATGTGCTTGGGGATCAGGTCGCCCGATGCTTCCTTCAAAGCCTCGTTGAGCGGGTTTCCGTCCTGCTTCACTTTTTCGAGCAGCTCGATGAGCGTGGGCAGGTGGACGCGTTCGCGCGCCTGAACGACGTTTTCGTCGTATTCTTTGTACATCTCGGCGTCGTAGTCCGCGAGGAACTCCGAAAGGCGCACGAAATTGTTGCCGACGACCTTAACTTCGTGACCGTCGACGGTTATGCAAACGCGGTTCACGCCCGCGTTCTGTATGCGCTCGGCTGCTTCGCGCGAAATGACCTGACCCGCTTCCACCATGACCTCGCCCGTGAACGGGTGCGATATGGTTTCAGCGGCCTCCTGTCCGCGAATGCGGGCGGCAATGGCGAGTTTTTTATTGAATTTATAGCGCCCGACGTGCGCCAAGTCATAGCGCTTAGGGTCGAAGAACAGCGAGTTGATGAGGCTGGTCGCCGACTCGACGCTCGGCGGCTCGCCCGGGCGGAGCTTGTTGTATATCTCGATGAGCGCCTGATCTTTGCGCGACTTGAAGCGGTCGGACTTGTCCTCGCTGGCGTCGCGGGCAATCGTGGCGCTCACGCGCTCGTCGTCGCCCAGCAGGTCGATTATCTGAGCGTCGCTCTCTACGCCCATAGCGCGCAGAAGCACGGTGATGGGCAGTTTGCGGGCGCGGTCTATGCGCGCGTAGAGCACGTTGTTAGAGTCGGTTTCGTATTCAATCCACGCGCCGCGGTTAGGTATCATCTGGGCGGAATACAGGTAAGCGCCCGTCTTGTCTATCGCGCGCGAGAAGTACACGCCGGGCGAGCGAACGAGCTGCGACACTATGACGCGTTCCGCGCCGTTTATGATGAACGTGCCGTAGTCGGTCATTATCGGGAAATCGCCCATGAACACTTCGGACTCTTTAATTTCGCCCGTGTCGCGGTTGGTGAGCCGGACAGTCACCTTCAAAGGCGCGGCGTATGTCTGGTCGCGCTCCTTGCATTTTTCAACGGTGTTCTTAGGCGTGTCTTCGAGATTATAGTCAATAAACTCGAGCGACAAACCCTCGGTGTAGTCGGTTATCGGCGAAACGTCCGCCAACACCTCGCGCAGGTCTACCTTCAGAAAATGCTGATATGAGTTCTTTTGAACCTCTATCAGATCTGGTACTGCCAGCGCCTCTTCAATTCGGGCAAAACTCATTCTCGTGCGCTTGCCCTGTTTCACCGGATGGACCATATTCGCCCTCACTCCTCACTCGTCCGAGTCCCGCGTTCGGGTAATGTCAAATATTGCGTGTGCATACCGTTAATTCTTGGGTGAATCCATACTTTTACAAAGTGAATGCCCGGATTCAGCGCGCCGAATGTGAAGTTTTTCCGCCAAATGCCGCTGACGCCGCTTTCTCTCCATATTAGCGCAATTTAGAATAGTACCACATTGCATGTGCCGTGTCAATATCATTTTTGGGCGTAATACGGCTAATTCAGCGTGTCACAATGAAATTTAACGTTTATTTCATACGTGATTTGTTATGTAAGCGGTTTCTCAGCTCCGATTGCTTTATTGCGTTAATGTTGTAATATGCAGGATTTCATTCATTTTACCCGTATCTTACAATTTTACGGCGTTGAAAAAAGCACTTTTACGCGCTATAATGAATGAAACCGATATTGGAGGCATAGTATGAAAATCGCGTTCGGCTGCGATCATAAAGGTTTTGTTTTGAAGAAGGCTATTTTGAATCGCTTAAGCGAGCTGGGTCACGAAACGGTGGATTTGGGCACGTATGACACCGCAAGCGTGCACTATCCTATTTACGGCGAGAAAGTCGCGAGATTGGTCGCGTCGGGCGAGTGCGAGCGCGGCGTGCTGGTGTGCGGCACGGGCTACGGCATCTCTCTGGCGGCGAATCACGTGCGCGGCATACGCGCGGTGTGCTGCTCCGACGTATATACGGCGGCGCTCACGCGCTCGCACAACGACGCGAACGTGCTGTCGCTGGGCGCGATGGTCGTGGGCGAAGGCTTGGCTCTCATGATATTGGATACTTTTCTGAACACGCCCTTCGCGGGCGGCAGACACTCGGAAAGGCTCAGAATGCTAGACGAGATCGACACAAGAAACCCATAACTGCGGAGGCTGCATATGTATACAACGGGAAAAACGGCGTATTTCACATACGCGGGCAGGAAACTCAGATACCTCAATCAGCGCAGCAGGGACTGGACTCACCCCTATGAATATATTCCGAATCACGGCGAGACGCTCTCCAACGCGGGCTGCGGCATATTTTCTACATGCTTCGCCGCGCAGGTTATGTCGGGTAAAGAAATAGACGTTCACGCGCTCGCGGACTTTTCATGCCAAAACGGCGGGCGCGGCGACGACGGCACTGACAGGCCAAAACTGCTCGAGGCATTGCAAAACAGCGGGCTTGCGCGGGAATACGGCTTTGAGTACCGCTTCGACGGGCTTATGAACGACCCCGAACAGTTGTGGGCGTGCATGGAAGAGGGCGGTTGCTGCTTGTGCAATCTGCGCGTCGGGCACATCGTGACGCTTATAGACAGGCGAACGGTCAACGGCGAACGTCAGGTGCTGGCATTGGACTGCTACTCCGAAAGCGGAGATACGAGGATTCGTGAACATGTGCGCGAAGTCGTGAAGGGCAGCGAGGTCGTCGCGCCCGTATACGGCAAAGACGGGTTGATCACGGGCTATCAGCTGAATTACGCGCTGTTCTGGGTGCCGCTCGAACTGCCTAAGGATGTAAACTATCTTCACAAAATATAGCGCTCGAACACCAATTCGTGCGATATGGGTATGCCGTCGATTCCGAATAAGGGTATCGACGGTTTTATTTTCCGAGCGTCCGTCACGGCGTTAAGCCGCAATTCGGTTAGCGAAAAGCCGCGCTTCTGGTAGTAACGAATGGCGTTTACGTTGTCGTTCGTGGTCACGACGCGCAGAATGCCCGCATTACATGATTTCGCCGAATCGTATACGCGCTCTATAAGGTTTGAGGCTATGCCTCGCCGTTCGCGAAAACTGTTAAGCGTTATGATTTCGCAAACGCCGTTTTCTGTTTTGTATGTTATTATGCCGAGTATATCTTTGTCAGTCTCGCAGACGAAGCCTGAGCATTCGCACAGGTCGGTAGCCCTGCCCATGCTCACGATCATGCAACCGCCCCACTCACCGCTCACGATTTCGAGGGCGCGTTCAAAGCGCTCGGACAGCGGAACAATTCTTGTTTCCATCACATGTCTCCCATAGACGTAAAACGGGGCTTCGCGATCGCGAAGCCCCGTATGCGATTTAGCTTATTTGTCGGCGTACAGCGGTTTCTGCGTGTAGTGGGTATGCAGATACTCGTGAGCCTTGTGGCTGTTGGGCTTTTCGAAATACTCGTCGTACAGCTTCTGGACGGCGGGCAGCTCGTGCGATTTGCGGACGGGCTTTGAAAGGTCCTCGTCGTAGAGCGCCTTTGCGCGCAGGCCTTTAACGTCGACGTCCTCGCGCACGACGGGCGAAACGATCGGCTGTCCGCCGCCGTTCACGCAGCCGCCGGGGCAGCCCATGACTTCGATGAACGTATAAGACTTCTCGCCCGCCTTGACGGCTTCGAGCAGCTTCGACGCCGCGCCCGTGGAGTGCGCGACGGCTACCTTCACTTCAAGGCCGTTCAAGTCGTACTGAGCTTCCTTCACGCCTTCAAAGCCGCGCACGTCGCAGAACTCGAGCTTCGCGAGGGGCTTTCCGACGATGGTTTCATACGCGGTGCGCAGCGCGGCTTCCATAACGCCGCCCGTCACGCCGAATATGACCGCCGCGCCGGAGGACTCGCCGAGCATTTCGTCGAAGTCTTCGTCGGGCAGACGGTTGAAGTTGATGCCGGCGAGCTTTATCATGCGCGCGAGCTCGCGCGTGGTTATGACTATATCCACGTCGCTCATGCCGTCGTGACCCATTTCGGGGCGCTTGCACTCGTACTTTTTGGCGGTGCAGGGCATCACGGACACGACCACGATCTTATGCGGGTCGATGTTGTTCTTCTCGGCGAAGTAGCTCTTTATTACCGCGCCTTCCATTTCGTGCGGCGACTTGCAGGTGGACAGGTTCGGCATGAACTCAGGATAGTACGTCTCGCAGAACTTGATCCAGCCGGGAGAGCACGAAGTTATCATGGGCAGCACGCCGCCTTCGGTCACGCGGTGAATGAGCTCGGTCGCTTCTTCCATGATTGTGAGGTCGGCGGCGAAGTCGGTGTCGTACACCTTGTCGAAGCCCAAGCGCCTGAGCGCCGCGGCCATCTTGCCGGTGACGGACGTGCCCATCGGTATGCCAAATTCCTCGCCAAGAGCCGCGCGGACGGCCGGAGCGGTCTGCACGACGACGTATTTATCTTTGTCGTTGAGGGCGGCGAACACTTCCTGAGTGTCGTCTTTCTCGGTGAGCGCGCCTGTCGGGCAGACGGCGATGCACTGACCGCAGTTTATGCAGCCCGTCTCCGCCAAGCCCATATCCCACGCGGGCAGCACCTGAGTTTTGAAACCGCGGGCAACGGGGCCTATAACGCCCACGTTTTGCACCTTTTCGCACACGGCGACGCAGCGGCGGCACAGCACGCACTTCGCGTTGTTGCGGACGATTGCGAGAGACGAGTGGTCGGTCTTAGTCTGAGTAAGGTCGCCCTTATAGCGGTTTTCGTCGTCAACGCCGTACTCGTTGCACAGCGCCTGCAATTCGCAGCTCGTTGAGCGCACGCAGCTTAGGCACTTCTTATCGTGGTTTGAAAGCAGCAACTCAAGGTTGACCTTGCGCGCCTTGCGCACGGCGGGAGTGTTCGTCTTGATTTCGACCACCTCGCCCGTGGCTCTGTCCTTGGGCAGCGCCTCGACCGGGTATACGCACGCCGCCTGAAGGGCGCGCCCGCCCGCTTCGACCACGCACATGCGGCAAGCGCCTATCTCGTTTATATCCTTCAAATAGCACAGTGTCGGTATTTTAACTCCCGCGATCTTCGCGGCTTCAAGCACAGTCGTACCCGCGGGGACGCTTACGGCTACGCCATCAATTTTGAAGTTGACAGTATTCATATGGCTCCTCCTACTTATCATCAATGGTTTCAGAAGGCTACTTGCGCGAGATCGCGCCGAACTTGCACTTCTCCATACAAAGCCCGCACTTAACGCACTTTGTCTGGTCGATGACGTGCGGGTTCTTCACAGTGCCCGATATAGCGCCGGCGGGGCAGTTTCTGGCGCACAGCGTGCAGCCCTTGCACTTGTCGGGATCTATGACGTACTTAAGCAGCTTCTTGCACACGCCCGCGGGGCAGCGTTTTTCGTATATATGCGCTTCGTATTCGGAGCGGAATTGGCGGATAGTGCTCAGTACGGGGTTGGGCGCAGTCTGACCCAAGCCGCACAGCGCGCTCGCCTTTATAGACGAAGCCAAATCCTCGAGCCGTTCGATGTCGCCGTCCTCGCCCTTGCCTTCGCAAATGCGGTTGAGTATGTCGAGCATACGGCGCGTGCCTACGCGGCAGGGCGTGCACTTTCCGCAAGACTCGTCAACAGTGAAGTCGAGGAAGAAGCGCGCAATGTCGACCATGCAGTTGTCTTCGTCCATGACGATCATACCGCCGGAACCCATCATAGAGCCGGCCGCGATAAGGTTGTCATAGTCGATGGGGGTGTCGAGCATCGTCGCGGGCAGACAGCCGCCGGACGGGCCGCCGGTCTGCACGGCCTTGAAGGCCTTGCCGTTCGGGCAACCGCCGCCGATGTCGTATATGATTTCGCGCAGGGTCGTGCCCATGGGTATTTCGACCAGACCCGCGTTGTTTATCTTTCCGCCGAGCGCGAAAACCTTCGTGCCCTTTGATTTCTCAGTGCCCATGGACGCGAACCATTCCGCGCCTTTCAGTATTATCTGGCAGATGTTCGCGTATGTCTCGACATTGTTCAATATGGTGGGCTTGCCGAACAAACCCTTTATCGCCGGGAACGGCGGACGGGGACGCGGTTCGCCGCGCAGACCCTCGACAGAGTTC
>CAYVPJ010000065.1:6501-12780 GCA_964453505.1 uncultured Oscillospiraceae bacterium
GCCGCACACGAACGCGCCGGCGCCCAAGCGAATGTGAATGTCGAAATTGAAGTCCGTGCCGAATATGCCGTTTCCGAGCAAACCGTATTCGCGCGCCTGCGCGATCGCGATCTCCAAGCGCTTGACGGCGATCGGGTATTCGGCTCTGACATAAATATAGCCTTCGTCAGCGCCAATAGCGTAGCCGGCTATCTCCATGGCTTCGAGCAGGCAGTGCGGGTCGCCTTCGAGAACGCTTCTGTCCATGAACGCGCCGGGGTCGCCCTCGTCGGCGTTGCAGCACACGTATTTCTTGCCGGTCGAGCCCATGGCGAACTGCCATTTCAGGCCTGTCGGGAAGCCTCCGCCCCCGCGCCCTCTGAGCCCGGATTTCTTGATTTCGTCTACGACGGCTTCGCGCGACATTTCGGTGAGCACCTTAGCCAGCGCTTTGTAACCGTCGAACGCGATATACTCGTCGATGTTTTCGGGGTCGATAACGCCGCAGTTGCGCAATACGACGCGCTTTTGCTTTTGGTAGAAATTGATCTCGTCCAAAGGCTTTATCGTCTTTTCGACTTCGTCCTGAGAACCCTTGAACAAAAGGCGTGTGACGACGCGCCCCTTTATGAGGTGCTCGGAAACGATTTCGTCAATGTCTTCGAGCTTAACATGGCTGTAGAAAGCGCCCTCGGGGTATATGATTACGACGGGACCCGCCGCGCACAGACCGAAGCAGCCGGTTCTGACAAGCCTTACTTCGTTATTGAGTCCTTTTTCGTTGAGCAGCATTTCAAACCGCTCATACAGCTTCTGCGAGCCGGACGACGTACAGCCCGTGCCGCCGCATACCAGAATAGTGGAACGGAAAAGTTCCATAATGCCAACCTCCTTACTGTGAGCGAAAACTTATTCCGCTTCGCCTATTGTGTATTCGGCAACCGGGTGGCCGTTAACCACGTGATCGGATACGATTTTTGCGACCATCTCAGGCTTGACCTTGACGTATGTCACCTTGTCGCGGTCGGGAGAGATTATCTCGACGATAGGCTCGTAACGGCACATGCCAATGCAGCCCGTCTGAGCGACTATCACGTTTTGCAGATTGCGCTTGCCGACTTCCTCGACGAAAGCGTTCATAACGGGGCGAGCGCCCGCGGCTATGCCGCAGGTCGCCATGCCGACCACGATGCGAATGCCTTCGCTCTCGCGGCGCAGGTTGACCTGACTCAGTGTTTTCTGACGGATTTTCTCCAAATCGGCTATGGATTTCATGCGTACACCTCCACAGTATATTGCAAGTTTATTTATCGGTTTCAGCGATGCCCTCGGCGATATAATCGCGTATCCAGACGAGCACGTCGGGCGTGTTGAGCTTTACTCCGCCCAACACCTCGCGAATTTCGGAAGTCGAGAACGTAAACCCCTCGGCGCCATTCGAGTATGCAAGCTCGAAATCGACGTCCTCGGGCGAACCGTTGACCAACGAAAGCATCGTGTCGGGCAGGCTGCCCATGGGCGGAAGGTCTATATGCGACATTCTGAACGAAAGCGTGAGCGTCGTGCCCTCGCCCAATCGGCTTTTGATGTCGAACGAACCTTCGCACATATCGCAGAGCTGGCGAATCATCGGAAGACCCAAACCAACCTTGCGCGTCTTGCGCGTGGTGACGAACGGGCTCGTCACCTTCGCGAGCAGTTCGTCGCTCATGCCGCGACCGTCGTCTGATATAACGACAGTCAGTCGGTCGTTTTCGGGGTCGAGCCTCACTTCTATGCGTATATGCTTAGCCTGCGCCGCGACGGAGTTCTGGACGAGGTCGAGTATATACAGCGAAAGCTCCTCCATTACGCCTTGCGATATTTATCGAGTATCGCGGGTATCTGGTCGGGCGTAAGGCGGCCGTACACGTCGTCGTTGATCATCATAACGGGAGCTAAGCCGCACGCGCCCAAGCAGCGGGTGTCTTTTATGGTGAAAAGACCGTCCGAGCTGGTTTTGCCGACGTTCGTTTTTAGCTCGGAGCACACTTTTTCGAGTATATCCTTCGAGCCCTTGACATAGCAGGCAGTGCCGAGGCAAACGCCTATCACGTATTCGCCCCTGGGTTCAAGCGAAAACTGCGAGTAGAAAGTGGCTACGCCGTACACCTCGGAAAGCGTAGTGCCCAAGCCCTCGGCGATACGGATCTGCACGTCCTTGGGCACATAGCCGAACAGCTCTTGCGCCGTTTGCAGCGTGCGCATCACAGCGCCCTGCTGACCCTTGTTTGCGGCGATCGCTTTGTCAAGCTCCGCATACATCTGTTGATTTACAGGCATAGACTAAACCTCCAGTCAAGTATGGTTTACATAAATACAGAGCGGGCGATAGCCCGCCAACGGTGATTATAACATATATATGCGTCAAATGCATTAACAAACAGAATTTTTAACGCTCAAACGCTCATTTTCGCGAATATAATTTATGGAATCGGAACAAACGTGTCGAGCAGCGACAGCAGGATTTGCTTCTTTCCAGCGTTCGGGCGCTTAGGGTTGTAGTCGTATATCTCGAAGTATATGGCGCAGCCGTTAGCCACGGTTTCGGCGTAATATGTTTCGCCGTAGTGATCGTCGTTCATATGAAGTATGATGAACGGAAGCACCGCCGATTTATTGCCGTTTCTTACGGTGATTTCGTATGTCTCAACGTATTCGCTGTTGTATTCGGCGTTCGCCGCGCATAAAACGTCGGCATATGCGAGCTTTTCATCGTCGCTCGCCGAAAACAGGCTGAAGCGCTCGTAGCCCGGCACGTACTCCATCTCGCAGTTTATGGAATAATCGTCCGAAATCAGCATGAAGCACCATTCATACGAGTCCGTGTTGTCGGTCTTGTACTCTTTATCGTCCAGCTCGAAAACATCGGGGTCATACGATACTGAAAACACGCGTATATCCTTGAATGAGTTCACATACTCCTCACCCGCCGCCGCGCCGATAAAGCACAGCGCGAGGAGCGCGAGCGCTATAATCCGTTTCATGTTCAAAACCTCCCGCAAAGCGTCCGAACACATGATAGCACAAATAGGAATAAAGAACAGTTAATTTAAGCGGTCGCCCACGCTTAGTTTGCCGTGTAACTGTACCATGATAATCGGCGTGCGGGGGGTATGAACACCCGCACGCCGACCCGACCAACCGCTTCGCGATCGCCTAATCGCCTTACCATAACGTAAAGCAATAACATGTTCAGCGTTTAGTTGGTTCTTTTCCTATATCTATAATATGTTACGTTATTGAAAACGTCTTCCGTATTTACCTTCTCATAGAACCAATACAGATTATTGTCTTTTAAGTATCCTTTATATTCGTTGTATCCCCCTTCTTTACCTATATATGTAAGTTTATAGTCCAAAGATATAGACTGCCAACTGCCTTTGTATCCCATGTTTTTGGCATATGTCTCGCCATAACTGGCCATATTATAACCTTTGACGGGGTGATAGTATAGATATCTTCTATATGAATAAGTCGTTTTCGTTGAGACTTTCTCGCTCTCGACTTTGCTTTCTACCTGTACAGAACCTTTCGAAGCACTTACGGCGGTTTTTGACCACTGACTCCACGAACCATATACTATTGCGCGCTCTTCACTGACGCCACATACTGAACACGAACGTTTATCGGTCGTATCGTTTTTGATAGACCAACTTCCAAAACTATGTCCTTTCTTCGAAACCGAACGTTTATCCACTGTCGCACCGCAATTTTTGCACACTTTCTTTTGAGAGCCTTGCTTTACACATGTTGCCGCCTTAATCGTTGACCAATAAGTTTCGGAATTAGGACACTGTGCCGACGTGGGTGTTGCTGTCGATTCATCAGCGGATTCCGGCGTAGCGCTAATTTCGGGGTCAACAGTTGGACTTGTCGTCGGCTCAAGAGAAGAAGTCGGCATAGGCGTAGATACAGGCGTAGGTATAGCAGTAGAAGTTACGGTCGCCGTCTCCGAGGACGCCATCGTTTTTATGTATTCTAACAGCATCTTGCTGTCATTATATCCATAATCGCTGACATACTCGAAGCATTCGATTGCTTTCTCATAGTCCTGATTTATGAGAGCTTCTTGCCCTTCAGCATATTTTGATTCGCATACAGTAAAGATTATGTCTTCATGTCTTGTAAGCACATCAAAAAACGTAATGCATTTACCGTAGAGCTCAAGCGCCGCTTCGTAATCGCCGCAGGCTTCCGCCTCGCGAGCATCAATATAAAGCGATAGAATTTCGGCGTTCTCAATCGATACAGCATCAATATCTGTCAGAAACTCTGTAAACTCAGCATTCTCGTTAAGGATACCCGCGTATATGCGCGCCATCTCATATTCTTCTTCAGCAAGAAAATGCAGGGATTTGCAGTATACTGCCAATAGTTTGCCGCCTCTGCCGCCCGTATTGAAAAAGTTTGTTTCCAGCAATGATAGCTTGTCCGAGTCTTCGATACCTTCAAACAAGTATACTTCAAGTTCCCTCAGCGTACCGCTAAAACGGGATTCGGACATTTGAGTATTTGCAATACCCGCAGTCGATAGTAAAACGGCGCATAACAATATTGTCGTAAAGATTCGTTTTATCATGTTGCTTCCCCCTCAAAAACACAGTGTACTGGAACTCTGGAAAATAACAAGCCGCAGAGCGATCAAGCTGTATATGTAAACATACGCGGGACATAATTCAATGAAGTCTATACAAGCTATTGCTTATACAATATGCGTATTTTTACAATACGTATATTGTATCATATGCATCAGGAAAAAACAAGCGGGCGCGCAGAATAAGGTTGATGCCAATGCAATAATTAACATTTCATCGGCCAGCAATCTTTGTGTTTATAGAATTGTTTATAATGTTTCTTCCTTTACGGACATTATGCGAACTACGGTTTCGCGCATCCGGGCGCATGATTCGGTCTGTTTGCAGACCTACGCGCCTAATGCATATTATAAGCGAACTAGTCTCCCTCGGACGTAGTCTGCTGATAGTACTCATACGCCTTGTCAGTATTCACCATGCGTATAAAGCTTAACACTTTCCGTCAGCACAGTTTCTTGCAAACAAAAACCCCCCTAACGCAATTCGGAAAGCGCAGGCTTTCGGCTCTTGCATTAAGGGGATTTTTCAGCGGGCGCGATTTACCGTCACACCAGCTCGAGTATTACCATTTCGGCTGCGTCGCCGCGGCGGGGACCCATCTTGATTATGCGGGTATATCCGCCGCCCTGACCCTTTTCTTCGGCGCGCTTCTTGTACTTCGGCGCGACTTCTCGGAACAGGCGCTCGACGACCGGGTGCTTGATGTTCTTTTTACGGTCGGCGAAGTCTTCTTTTTCTTCTTCCTTACCCTGCATGACGGGCATACGGTAGAGGTACGCCATCACGCGGCGGCGGGCTGCCAGCCTCGAGGGCTGATCGTTCACGGCGGTGAGCTCGACTAACTGACCCTTGTCGTTGGTGGTCTGCTTTTTGACTTCGACAGTGTTGTCGCATTCGCGCATCGCGATTGTTATAATATGCTCGGCGACGGAGCTGACTTCCTTGGCGCGCTGCAAAGTGGTTTCGATTTTGCCATACCAAATCAGGTTGGTGACTTGGTTGCGCAGCATCGCCTTTCTCTGGTCAGCCGGACGCCCCAGCTTGCGATTGGCCATTATCGGTTCCTCCTTGATTGCTTATGTCAATTCAGGTGAGCTTATTCTTCGGGCGTTTTGAGCGACAGACCCAGCGCCACGAGCTTTTGCTCGACCTCTTCCAGCGATTTTTTGCCGAGGTTGCGCACTTTCATCATGTCTTGCTGATTGCGCTGCACAAGCTCGGAAACCGTGTTGATGCCCGCGCGCTTTAAGCAGTTGAACGCGCGAACGGACAGGTCGAGTTCTTCGATGGTCATTTCGAGCACCTTGTCGCGGTTGTCGCTCTCAGGCTCGTTGTAGTCCACGCGGACGACGTTCACTGTAAGGTCGATGAACAGCTTCATATTGTTTGTAAGTATCTGCGCGGCGCTCGCCAGCGCTTCCTTGGGGAGTATAGAGCCGTTCGTCCAAACTTCTATCGTGAGCTTGTCGTAGTCGGTCACCTGACCGACGCGCGTGTCCTCTACGGAATAGCTGACCTTGCGAATAGGCGTGAATATGGAGTCCATCGGTATGACGCCTATGGGCATTCCGCCCATTTTATTGCGCTCGTTCGCCAACTGCTTGTTGCGCTCGGCGGACACATAGCCGCGACCTTTTTCGATCGTTATCTGCATTTGCAGGTG
>CAYVPJ010000066.1:0-11756 GCA_964453505.1 uncultured Oscillospiraceae bacterium
TGACCGATCAGTTCCGCCTCCCGCTGCTTGCGCACATACTGTACGAGCAGTATCGTAAGAAGCGCGTACACGACTATGATTACCCCCAAGAACAGTACAAACAGCCGTTTGAACACACTGTCCACGTTATACCGCTCCATGACGCGCCCTCCCAAAATGATAGGTACAAATAATTATGAAAATACATCCGCGCGAAGTCGAAGCACAGGGGACAAGGTAGCCGTCGCCTGATAAATCAAACATAAAATTGAAATGAGACGTAACCCCTGTCCGACAGAATTGTAACACCGAACAAGGAAGTTATCAAGTATCCATTCGGAATGCTTTATATTCTACAATATGATTATTCGTTAGTCGTTTTTTGAATTATGCCTTTATGCGTTTCCATGCCTTGAAACCGCTTCGAATCGCATAAGTGCATAAAGGCATAAATGAATCCCGATATACAGACCGCTGACAACCCCCGTGACGCCATAATACACGGGGTTTGTCAGTGGTCTGAGAGCGCCCCGTAACTGGAGCGCTGATAAGTGAAATTTCCGCTGGATATTCCGCGTAAGGTTGTATATGGCGACTAATCTATATAGCGACTGTCAAAATTTCTATGGCCATTCTATATTTTTCTGCCCGTTTCAAGTCTTTCTCTGTGATGGTTGTCAGCCTTGAAAGGTCAGAATTATGTGCCAGATCGGACAGCTTTACTCTGCGCGCTACGTCGTTGTCTTTGATTTTTCTGACATAATCCAGATAGGGAACGCCTTCCGCATGGGTCATCAATGCGACAGCATCAACAACAACATCGGGAAACCCAAATGCTTTCAGCTGTTCAAGCGTTGTGTCGGTATCTTCTATAACATCGTGCAGCAGCGCCACGCACGTCGTAATCTCGTCTGTCATTGACTCTGCGACATGGAACGGATGAAACGGATAGGGTACACCGCACTTATCCGTTTGATTCTTATGTTTCTCGAAGCAGACGATCATCGCTTTCTTTGTCATCTCGGTGTAAATCACTTTAGTCAGCCTCCTTCATCATGATACGAACATGCTCTTCATATGCCCAACAGCGGCTGTTCATATTTGGTCAGAACCTTGTCGGTCTCTCCCAGCGTAAACTCGAGTGCCACGGACGACGGGAGGATGGCACGTTTACCGTCATGCAGCCTTATTCCTTGCGCATTTTATATCATGATCTTTCGTAAAATCGCATATCGTTTCTGTCGCTGCCCGGAGCGCCGCGACTTTGGGATGACCATAGATGCCGCTTGAGATCGGCGGAAATGCTATGCTCTCGCAACCGTTGCCTCGGAGATGCAATATAAGCGGGACGAAGCAATAGGCGGGGGATAAATCCTTCTTTTCTTGGAACACTCTGGGCGAGCGGCATTGCCTTTCTTCCTGAATAGATCAAAGAACCCACCCGCTTATTCTTCATCCTCATGATTATGCGGTTTATTCGTACACAATCGTTGTTATGCCTGTATACTAGCTGCTATCGAGTGATTCTTATATTGTTCATCATCCGTGACATCACGAATCACCTTCAAAAATTCGGGTATTATGATTTGTTGATGTTCATTTTGCAGTTCGATCTCCAGAATTGCTTTATCGTTCCAAAATGGATAGATGTCAATTTCGTAATAGAGACCGTTTGCGGATAGGCAGTACCGCATCTTTCTAATCTGCCTCATGCGCGAATCCGCCTGCATCATCAAGCGCAAATACTCATTCTGGCTGAGCCGTGATTCAACCTCTATGCGTTTTCCTGGTCCGGCCTTGCGTTTTTCTGTCTTAAAATACACGTAATGACCGTCGCTTCCGCGTTGGCGGATGCGTATTTCACATTCAGGGTCAGGCGTGTACAGATAAGTTTGAATAATATCGATTCTTTGGCAGTTTGGCATCTTATCAAGCCTTTTCAGGTCAGGGTGCTCGATCAAAAATTTCTTCTCTATCTCAAGAGGCTCAGGTTCGCCTAAGAAGGAAGATATTTCCGATAACAGGCGCAGCATTTTCTGTTTGAAATCCGTACTGTTATCGATTACACGAAAGTGTGGGTGTCCTGTCCATGCGGCGATCAAGCTATCGTCTAATTTTGAAGCTTGTTCAACCGTTTCTGTGCGGGCAGAATTATTCGCTAGCGTATAGAACTCTTGCGCGCCTTTCGCGGCTGTTACCAAATGAAAGACTGCGTCATAATGGTCTCGGAGGTTCACTTCGTCGGTGTTTAACTCTTTCATTACATATTGAAAATCCAGCCCGGACATATACGCTTTATTGTCCAACGCTCCGCGGTCACAGACGATCAATACCTTTTCATTTTTCATTAACTCCGCGATCTTGATGAATGCATATTCCTTATCCAGTTGAAGCTTGACAAGATTAGTTTGAAAATCGCGTCCGGAACGACAAAGCCATGGCGCTGCGCCGTTTGAGATCAACTCTGTGGCGGTCTCTGGCACGAACAGAACGCAATACCCCTTTTCGGTAAAGGCATTTTGAATCCAGCTCATCGCTGTTGTTTTCCCGGCGCAAGGACCACCCGTTACAACAATTTTCGTGATATTCGGGCTGGTTGCTTCCCGACTAAGCAATTCGTCTGTTGTTGTGTTCAACGCCAGCGCCAGTTTCTCCACTGTATCGACGCCCGGCTTGGAGGCGCCGTTTTCCCATTTAGATATCGTCTTGTTACTTACGCCGATTATTTGTCCCAGTTCAACTTGGGATAGCCTTTGCTGTTTGCGTCGTTCGCTTAATCTGAATCCGAATCCATAATCATTCATAAGTAATATCACCTTGCACGTTTATTGTTACGAAGTTCACTGAATCATTTTTTCAGATCGGTATTGCCCCAAGCAAATAATAGGCACACTTTTGCCAATACATGATAAAATTATATAGTGAAGAATATGTTATGTCAACTGGAAAATCGGCGCTTGTTGTCAGAGCCTGTATTTGTCATGTTTCTTTTGCTTTGGCGCTTACTGCGCTCTGCGCATAACTAATCCTATAATGAGTAGAGGTTGCGATGCGCCGTTTTGCTCAGAGATTTCAAAGCGGTCATGACTACCGGCTTTTCACTGTTCACCGATTACACCAAGTCGGTGAATATTTCAACCACTTCCGAAAGCACCTGCATGGCGCGTACTTGCAGCGCATTGACATGATGACCGTTCCCTCCATTTGCCGGAACGATCACGACCCATACGACTGGCGCTTCGACGGTGAACCGCAAGGCGGCACGGTCGCGGTGTTCTCATAGGGCGAGCAGAAGAACCCGCAGGCGCGGGCTTTCTGTTTGGACGGCTATCTGAAGGCACTCGCGCGTTTACTGCCTTCAAAGGTTGATTCTTTCATCAATGTGCCTGCGGGCTGCGAAAGACATATCGGGTTTCACGAGGTTTTTTCTGTCCGTAAATCCTCGGCGTAAACTTGACTTTTAGCGTGAAACGAGGTATATATAGGCGTAAGAAAAGGTTCTTCTAATCGCGGCGGCGGCGGTGACGGGCGCTCGGTCAAAGGTCAGCTCGCGCTTTGGCGAGACAATGATTCCGCGTTTAGCCAAATCATGCGAAATACGGGCTTCACCGAGGCGATGGCGCGACTCGCGCGGGTCAATCCGATTCGGAAGCACGGCAATATGCCGTGTAATAACGGCGGTTCAATCTACGGCGGTATCAATCTGTAAAACGACACAGTCAGCCGACTGTTTTATGATACATAGAAACCGCGAACTGTGCAGCGCTTTACAGACGCGCTTGGTACGCTATAACCAATCGTCCAATTCTTCTTCAAGCGGGAAAGCGCAGCGGAGGACCTCGCGCGATGGAATTATTGTGAATCCGAGGCGCTTCCGCCTGTCGGTCAGGAGTTTATGGCGCTTCGCGTGTTTATGTCGATGACGCGGGCAGAAATAAGATGAATCAGGGGGCGCTGAAATGCGTGATGAAACCATAAAATGCATTGAGTATCTGCGCGAGGTTGGCGAAGGCAATTGTGATCTCGCAACAAATCTTCACAATGACGCGCGTTTCGAGGCATGGAACAAAGCGGCATATGAAGATAAAGGTTTCCTTGACTATAACGATTACTTCGCGCATGTCCACGAATGCGAAAGCAAGCCGGTTCAGGCGCTTACGCTTGATGAAGTCCGCAGTCGGGTCACATACATTCTGCGCGGCGAGCGCTACAGCTATACTTATCTTGATGTACCGATTCGGGATGGCTCGCTTCGCATACTTTTAGAACGCTACCTCGAATTGACGGCCTCAGGGCGCGACGCTATCGCCTCCGGCATCTTCGGCATGGCGGTCGCCGACGCTGTTGGCGTTCCCGCCGAGTTCAAAAACCGCGTGATTCTTCGCCGTAAGCCGGTTACCGATATGGTCGGCGGCGGCGCGCACAATCAGGAGGCGGGCACATGGTCGGACGACACCAGTATGGCGTTGTGTCTGACGTTCAGCATAGCCGAAATGGGCGGCATCGACGCGGACGACATCATGAAGCGCTTTTGCGACTGGCAAAAAAACGGCGCGTATTCCCCGCACGGAAAGTGCTTCGACATTGGCATGACCGTAGCGAAAGCGCTCGGACGATATGCTCAGGGTGTTCCGGCTCAGGAATGCGGCGGCGCGCAAGTGCAAGACAATGGGAATGGATCGCTCATGCGTATCCTCCCGCTGGCATATTTCCTTGTCGCGCGGTACGGTCTTGATCTTTGCGCCAACGAAGAAGCCATGCGCCGCATCGATCTGGTTTCCTCGCTGACGCACAGACACCCCGTCTCGCGTGTCGCCTGCGGAATCTATATTCACATCGCGGTTCGGTTGCTGCTGGGAGACGCGATCTCCGACGCTGTACAGCGCGGCGTCGATACGGCTTATCACTGGTATTCCTCGCATGATGGGTACGAGGACGGGTTGAGCTGCTGGGAGCGCATTCGAGACGCGGCAGCGTTCAAGACTCTGCCGGAGGACGAAATCCGAAGCAGCGGCTATGTGGTCGATACGCTGGAAGCGGCGCTTTGGTGTCTTCTGAACACCGAAAACTACCGCGACTGCGTGCTGAAAGCTGTCAATCTGGGCAGCGATACAGATACCGTGGCGGCTGTGGTCGGCGGGTTGGCCGGTATTCACTACGGGTTATCCGACATTCCGTCGGATTGGTTGGACGGTCTGAAAGGCAAAAAGCTGCTGAACGAGTCCTGCGACCGCCTCGCCGCTTTCACGGGCTCGCGCAAGTAATCAAACGGGAGCAATTCAAGCCTCGCGGCATATGTCGCGGGGTTTTGTATTGTCGGAAATGTTTTTTCATCTGCAAGCCGTGGGACAATATGTAAACCGTATACTTTATCCTCGGTCGTGCGCCGTCCGAGATTATACAGTTGCGCTCATTCAGATTAGCTTATACGCCTGTTCGCGCTATACGTTATGTTTTCGATTTTCTTGAATAGGCGTATGAAAGCGGAGCACGACAGGAAACCGCATCAGCTCGGCATATTTTCCGACTGCCCGCAGCGCGACGAGCGTTTGGGTTGGATGAACGACGCAACCGTGCGATTTGAGGAAACCCCGTGTAACTTCGACACCGGCGCGATGTTTCCGAAGACTATTCGCGATATATCGGACGGGCAGTCGCCTAACGGCTGCATATCCTCGACCGCTCCGTTTGCCACCGGAAACACAGTCACAGACCCTTTAAGCTGCGGTTTTCCCGTCGCGCTCCGCCTGTGCGTTTCGCACTTGGGCGATATAAGCGTTATAGAGGAATTTTATGGCTCGCTGAGCGCGCGAACGAATTTCGTGTTGAGCCGCAGCGATGGCTATATATGCAACTATACTTGCAACGGCGATTGGCTACATGATACAGCAGGAAGCAACAACTGTCCGGGAGCGGTTCGAGCTCACCAAAGACCCGAGCATGAACTCGCACAATCACCCGATGTACGCGGCTTTGAACTATCGTTTTTCGCTTATCTGTGCGGCGTGAAGCCCATCAAAACGGGTTATAACGAAATGCTCATAAAACCGTGATTTCCGTCGGGTCTCAAAAGCGCGCATTGCGTCGTCAACACGGTAAAGGGCGACGTGTCGTTGCGTTGGGTAAAGCGTTACGGGCGGCTGCTGTTTTATGTGTCTGTGCCCTTCGGTTCTCGCGCGCGGGTTGATGTCGGTGGAGAAATTACTGATGTACAGAGCGGCTTTCATACGTTCTCCGCGCCATGCGACGACTGTTGAATATTGTTATCTGGAGGAACGTTATAATGAAACGCATACCTGAAAGCAGCTATGTCAAAACAGGTTCACAACTACCATGAACGTAAAATGAACTATAAAGCGCGCGGCTACGGATACCAGAATTACTTCTGGTTTCATTACGGAAGTCGCGTTTACAGAAAACACTAAACACTTCTCATGCAGCCCGTAAAACGTAATGTTGCGGCGATGTGAACCGCCATTTTTTGTTGCCGAGCGTATACTGTATCGATTACTCTACATCAAACACCATTTCGTCTATGGCTTTTACGATATCCGCAGTGGTAAAGCGCGCGACTCCGAGCGCGTCCAACATCGAATCGGTATGGGTTTGGGTCATATCGAGATAGCGGAATTCCGAGCGTTTCATGGCATTGCGCAGTACGGTTTTTTCGTTTTCGCTGTTTTCAACACTGTTATATTCCTTTTCAAGCAGACGCAGTGTTATGATTACAGCCTGTTGTTTGTTATACAAAGCGTTGGGCGCTTCGTTCATAAATTCTTCTACTGATGTAAGTTTTCTCATTTCGTACACTTCCTTCATTTCGCCTTTAAGCAGGCAGGCGTCAGCTAACGCACCTTATGCCCTTGCGAATAACATTATACCAAATACGGGGACAAAATGATAGCGGTATCTGATTAAAAGTCGATGATTATCCGTGAGCAGTCTCTTTTTTGTGGGAGCGTCGGACGACTGGATTACGCTGCAACCGAAAACGGTGTCTATGTGCCGATTGGTTCAGTGTACGAACGTTTGTCAGACCGAGCCGATTTCTACCGATAGAAATTTGATTTTGAGCATATAGGTTGACAGTGACACAGTGTTCGATTGTTGACGCAAACACAAAACGCTGCCGAATAACCGTATTGTGTCGTTGTTAAGCACCAATCGCGCCTTCTGTGAAATCCATGTGAGAATTTTCCATAATGCTTCCATTTCGGTGTTGCGCCATGGTATCGTTGCGTCACGGGAAACGATTCCCTGAAGCTTGAAGGAGTGAACACCATGAAGAAACTGCTCTGCCTGATCGCAGCCCTATTGATGCTCTGCACATGCGCCACTGCCGAATCACACGGGAGCGCCTTGGACGCCTTTTACTCGCTGACGGGCACGAAAGCCACGCCCGAAGTCCCGATAAAAACGAGCGCCGAACACCTCGCCGACATCATGTCGGGCGCGTATACCGACGTTCCCGCCGACCCAATCGAAGCCGTAACTGTCGCCGCCGCGCTCGAAAGCCTGACCGCCATCAACTCCAAAGACATCGCCGCCTACGCCTCCCAACACGCGCTCGCGGTTGAGCAGGTACGCAATGCCTACTACCGCTCGCTGGCAAACGTATTGCGCGCCGAGATTATGGTGCGTCCCGCGTCGGAGGAGCGCTATAAGAACATACAGGTCATTCTGTCGCTGTTCTTGGAAAAGAACGCGCCGACTGAAACGGAGCAGGCTACGCGCCAAGCTATCCGCAAGAGCATGACGCCCCGGCACGCCGCGACCATCGCGCAGGAATACCAACTCCCGGCGGAGTTCGTGGAATTCGTAATCATGGACGAGCAATGGGACGACGACCGTTGGGAAAACGACGACGACTGGAAAGCAGAAACCGACTGGTATGATGACGTCGCGGCCGATTTCATCGCCTTGACTCCCGGAGTTATGGACGACCAGAACACCTCCCGCGTGGCGGATATGCAGGCTAAACTAATTGCGTTGGGTTATCTTGTGGGCAAGGCTGACGGCGTGTTCTCCGAGCATACGCAGGAAGCGCTGCGCCAATTCCAGCGCGCCAACGGTATGCCTGCGACGGGCGTGTACGACGCCGAAGCAAACAACCGCATTCTGTCTACGAACGCAGTCGCGCGCTGGGATTATCAGAACAGCTTCGACGATTCGCCGTACCTCGACGATTCTCCCGACTACGACAACTCCGCCGACAAGACTGATTCTCCTGACTACGACAACTCTGCCGATAAGACCGACTCTCCCGACTACGACAACTCCGCCGACAAGACCGACTCACCAAGCTACGATAATTCTCCAGATACAGCCGATTCTCCCGATTATGATAACTCCCCCGATAACCAGAACACGCCCAAGCCTACCGATTCTCCCGATTATGACGATTCTCCCGAAAACCAGAGCGCGCCAAAGCCCACCGACTCTCCCGACTACGATAATTCTCCCGACCAGCCTGATTCTCCTGACTACGAGGATTCGTAGCATAGCACAGGGACGTGGGAGCGGCGCTCTCACGTCTCATCATCATGCCGATGGAGAGATAACATGCGCATTTTTAGGATTCTGTCTGCAATTGTTGCGGTCGTCGTACTTTGTTCGGGCGTCGCGTACATGGAGGGGCTAAGCGTGGAAGCGCTTGCGCGTTCGTCCGGGCTGCCTGTGCTCGCTATCGACACCGAAACCGATAATCTGCCCGGCGACATATATCAGTTCGGCATGATGACGGTCTACGACGCTCGCGATGGCGCGCTTTCTTCAAAAACGTTGCGAGTGAAGCTGCGCGAGCGCGGAAATACAAGCAGGCGCTTCCCAAAAAAGAGTTATCGTGTTACAATTGTCGATGAAGATGGCGACAAGCGCGACGCCGCGCTGCTCGGATTGCGAAGCGACGATGATTGGCTGCTCAATCCCCTGTATACGGACACATCGAAGATTCGCGAGGCGCTTGCGTATCGGCTATGGGACATTATGAACTCGTCCGGCAAGCGCGCCCAAAGCTCGCGCCTTACATACGCCGAGGTGTACCTGAACGGCGAATACTGGGGGCTGTACGGCGTACAGGAGCGCGTCGACCGTAAACAGGTGGGCGGCGACAAGCGCGAGAGCGTGCTGTACAAGGTGATCGCCAACGACCGCCCGACGGTCGCGGAGTTGATCGATTGCGGGAACGGCGAACGGTGCCATGGCATCGAAATTGCGTTTTCCGGCTCGCGCGTCGAAACGCCGTGGCTGCCCGCCGCCGCGTATATGGCGTATCTCGAAGGTAAGGAAACGCCGATTAGCGTCGGAATTTCGGACGACAACATTGTCGATTACGGCCTGTGGGCGATGCTCGCGCAGGCGCACGACTGCCATTTCAAAAACCAGTTTATTCACGCCGCCATGGACGGAAGCGGCGGCTATACGCTCTATAAGCTGCCGTGGGACCTCAACAATACCTTTGGCGACGTCTGGCGAAACGACGCGGCTGAAAACAACTACACGGATTATCGCGCGGGCGGGTTGGTGATGGACTGCGCGTTTGAAATGCGCTTGCAATCGGGAGACGCGGCGTTCATTCGTTCAGTGCAGATGCGCTGGGCGGAACTTCGGGCGGGCGATATTACAGAGGAAACGCTCATAAGCATGGCGCACTCGCTGTATGACCCTATATACGACGCAATCTCGCGCGATTCCGAGCGCTGGCCGTCGTGCGGAATGGGTTCGGGCAATGCCCGTAATATTCGGGACGTAGAGGATTACCTACGCGGCGCGTTTACGAGAATTGACGCATACATCAAACGCCTATCATGAAGCAAGTGAAGGATGGGGGAGCATGGCGAACATCTGGATCGTTGAGGACGACGACAAGATCGCGCTTTTAATCGAAATGACTGTCAAAAAGATTGGGCATACGCCGTCGCGCATGGCGGACGCGAACGAAATGGAGCGCGCGCTTAAGAAGGGCGCGCCGCCCGATTTGATGCTGTTGGACTTAATGCTGCGGGAGAAGAACGGCTTTACCGTGCTGCGCGAGTGGAAGGAGCGTCGCGAAACCCGCGATATTCCTGTCATCATACTGTCTGCGCGCAGCGCGGAGCACGATAAAGTGCGCGGATTGTCGCTCGGCGCGGAAGATTATGTGACCAAGCCGTTCGGCGTGCGCGAATTACAGGCGCGCATTATGACGGCGCTGCGCAGGCTGCCCGCCGAGCCAGAACGGCTTACGGTCGGCGCGCTCACGCTGATGCCCAAGACGCGCGACGCTTTCACGGACGGCGAGCGCGTCGATTTGACTTCGCGGGAGTTCGACGTGCTGATGTGCCTTGCGCGCAATGCCGGCACGACAGTCACGCGCGGTATGCTGCTGCGAGAGGTCTGGGGCTACGACACCGACGACGACCCATCGCGCATGGTTGACGCGCACATCAAAACGCTACGCGTCAAACTTTCGGATACCGCACAGGAACCGCGCTTCATTCAGACAGTGCGCGGTACGGGCTACAGACTAATACCGGGTGGCGGCGCATGAAGCGCAGTCTCAAAAAAATCTACTGGACGGGCATCGCCGTGACGCTTGTGATAGCGCTCGCCGCTGTCGGCATGTTGGTGGTGTTGAAAATCGCCGACCAGCGCGAACATCTGCATTCCATGCTCGAGGCTGCCGCCGCGTGGACAGCCGATTCAGGCGAAAGCCTGCAAAGCCACGCGAACAATATTGCCGCCGTGTCGCCGCCCGTGCGCGTAACGTTCATCATGGATTCCGGGCTGGTGCTCGCCGACAGCCAAGAAGACGCCATGAGCATGAAAAGTCACCATGACCGCCCCGAAGTAATCAGCGCGCTTTCGGGCGGTTTCGGCGAAAGCCTGCGGCTGTCGGACACTCAGGCGACTTTCGTGCTTTACGTCGCCAAGCGCATATCGCCTCGCTTGATTCTGAGGTTGGGCACTCCAATCACCGAAATCACGCGCATACTGATGCTTTACGGCGTCGGACTGCTTGTGCTGTTCGCTGCGTTGTCGATGTGGCACAGAGTTGCGCTAACACGGTTCACAAATAAGCTTACAAGGCAGATGGACGATGTCCGTATGCTGCTGGAAGGCGACTTGACGCGCGAAAACGCAGTGTTTCCGGAGTTGCAGCCGGCAGTTTCCAACATCGCATACCTCGCGGGTCGCCTACGCGCCGACGTCGCCGAAGTGCGGCGCACGCTCGATTTGCGCAACGACTTCGTCGCCAATGCCTCGCATGAGCTGCGCAGCCCGCTGACCTCCGTCATGGGCTTTGCCGAAATGCTTGACGAGGGGCTGGCCGACACGCCCGCGGAACGCGCCGTCTGCGTTCAAACCATTCGCGGCGAATGCCGCCGAATGCTGGACGTCATCGAGGACATCCTGACGGTCAGCCGCGCCGAGCGTCAAAAACCGCCGGAAATGCAGCCGGTATGCGTTGCCGCCGTCGCCGGCGAAATAACCCGGGCGCTGTCCGCGCGCGCGGCTCAAAAGGGCATCGCGCTCGAACTGCGCGGCGAAGCAACGGTCGTCGCTGCCGAAAAGGACGTCTGGGAGATTTTGTATAACCTGACCGATAACGCCATCCGCTACGGAAAGCAGGGCGGTTTTGTGCGCATCCTCATGGAAGAATCCGCCGTGACCGTCCAGGACGACGGCATCGGCATCGCGCCCGCGCACATTGCGCGCGTATTTGAACAGTTTTACCGCGTCGATCAAGCCGGCGACGCGCATGCGAACGGCACTGGTCTGGGCTTGTCGATCGTCCG
>CAYVPJ010000067.1:0-11564 GCA_964453505.1 uncultured Oscillospiraceae bacterium
AAAAACGGGATATTCTTCTTTGCCAAAAATGGGATAAGCAAAGTTACCTATTACATCGGGCTGCAGCGTCCGCAGCACCGGCGGTACCGGAGGTCGTTGTGAATTGTCATTCGCTGACGGGTTGGCGCTCGAACCGCTCCTTTTAGCCGTGTCCCCGCTACGCGGTGCCCCGTCTAACGTCGGGTGTCGCGCCATTACGGCCGTCTGCACCGCCGTGTCAAAATACATTTTGCCACGTCGGCACAGCCACCCGTAACCCCCTTGCTCCATGACAATTCACACTCCTGCCGCCTTCAGCTGCACGGGGACTGCTCCCGCCGGCGCGAGTAGGGCTCATCCAAAGGGTTTCTTTCTTGGCTGTGTTCAGGTAGTGCGCTTTGAGGCCTATTGCACTGCCTGAACATATTGAATGAATTCCCGCCGTCCTCGCCGAAAAATAAATAGCAGGTCCTCTGGAGCCTGAGTCACTTATTCCCGGCAGGAGACGGCGGTGCTAGAGTTTTTTATCCCTATCATTGTCTACCTTAATTTTTTATTATAACTTTATACTGATAGTACACTATGCTATTGGTTAGCAATACGTAGCAATCAGACATACTTCATAGCGTTTGCGATTTTTAGTACACGACGAAATCGCCAATTTCACAAACGATTCCATCAGCATTAAGTAAATGTTTACGCGTTTGCTTGAGCGTATTTATTGGATTGTTGGGCGTTTGGCGATGTTTGTCTTGTCAATGAGGAAAGTTCATGCCTTTTGTGTGCTATAATTTGAAATATCCTCATTAATTATATATTATGAAACGTTATTGATTCTATTTTGTAGCCGGCCTTTTGCTGGCATCGTGCGATTCCGGTAAAGACCCCGAATTAGCACCGGAATCCAAGCAAGAATCAAAAATTGAGTGGTCTGTCCAGAGTGTGTCGCTTGCCGCCCAAGCTTCTACTATCTCTGTTAACATGACTGCTACAGGCGTCTGGGCTGTATCCGGATCTACTTCATGGTGTACCGTCACTCCGGCCTCAGGCGCAAAAGGGTCAAGTTCACTTACTATCACCGTTACGGAAAACACAGGTGATTCCGAGCGTAGAGAAAGCCTTGTCGCAAAAAGCGGTACCGCCAGTGCCACACTTGTAGTGGTACAGAAAGCCAAAAGTTCCTTGACCATCACTTCAGATAAACAGGAAGTAGCTCAGGCTGGAGGTACTTTTGAAATTGAGATAAAAGCCAATGTTGACTATGATGTGGTGATACCCACTGGTACACCTTGGCTAAAACATTCATCCACCAAGGCCATTGCTACCCACAAGGTGCTGATTCTTGCCGAGGCTAACGCCGAATATGAAAAACGGGAAGGAATGGTAATCATTAAAGAAAAAGAAGGCAAATTGTCAGATACCGTACGTGTCTATCAGGCGCAGAAAGACGCCATAGTGCTTACTCAGAATCAATATAATATACCCACAAATGGAGGCAATATTTCCATTGAGATAAAGAGCAATGTGGAATATGAAGTGGGAATGCCCGATGCGCAATGGCTGTCTATTGCGTCAACCAAAGCGTTGTCATCTCATACTGTTGAGGTAGTCGTCAAACCCAATGAAACGTATGATGTACGTGAGGCTGTGATTGCTTTTACCAACAAAAATGCTTCATTGAAAGAGGAAGTGAAGATTATACAATCTCCTGTAGGTGTTGTGATTATTACTAAAAAACAATATGAAGTACCTGCAGAAGGAGGCGTAGTGGATGTCCCCTTGCAGCGCAATGTGGAACTGGAATTGGAAATCAAGGATGGTTGGCTGCACTTGGTAAACACCAAAGGGGTGGAAGAGGACCAACTCAGCTTCCAAGTCGATGCCAATCCTACCTATAATGAACGCATAGGAACCGTCATTATTTCCGGAACAGGGATGGACGTCAAAGATACACTGACCGTTGTGCAGTCCCAAAAAACGTTAGTTGGTGTTGAAACAAAAGAGTACTCCATTTCTGACAAGGGAGGCGTATTCAGTGTCGCCGTAAAATCGAATGACGAAGTAAATATAAGTATACCTGAATCGTGTGCCGGATGGTTGCGTCAGAGTGCCACCAAGACCATTGTGACACGAGATTATAGCTTTGAGGCAGACACCAATCCTAATTTTGAAGAAAGGAATGGTGTCATCTACTTCTATCACAGTAGTTTGGAAGATGGTGACACGTTGTATGTCACCCAAAAGGCTAATACGGGCTTGAAATTGTCCTATGAGATGCTGGCCGTGGAAAATACGGAAGGCGAATCTAACTTTACTTTTATGGCAGGTGCTGACTGGACCGTAACCTGCAATGCACAATGGTGTGAGATTACCCCCACTTCCGGAAGCCTCGGGACAAACGAAATACTAATTAAGCGCCAGGAGAATAAACAATACGGAGCGCGTCAAGCAACCATAAACATTAGTACTTCAGAAGTGTCTGCCACGTTGATTCTTACGCAGAAAGAACGTCCGAATGCGCCCAAAAACGGAATACGAACGTATGAACAACTGGCGGCGTTTAGAGATGCGGTCAATGCTGGGAAAGATTATTCGCCGTGGAAAGACGAAAACGGAGTGGTTAATTTAATTGCGGATATTGTGATGCCTTATAAAAATAAATATTGGGTTCCAATTAATGCGTTTGGTGGCACGTTTGACGGAAATGGTTTTACTATTGACAGTATGTACGTTTCAAGAGATTATATGGCGGGTCTATTCTCGTCAATAGTGAGCGGTGGTATAGTACGTAATGTCATAATTGATAAAGACTGTCTTATTTTTGCAGAAATCACAGAAAACGACTATACCAATTGTACAGGGGCAATTTGTGGCTATAATAAGGGAACCATTGAGAATTGTGAGAATAATACGTTCTACTTATATGGTTGCGCTGTTGGAGGAATCTGTGGAGTGAACGTAGGGACAATTATTGACTGTCAAAACAAGGGATCAATTTATTCTCCTACTTACGGTGGTGATGAGTATTATAGTGGTGGTATTTGTGCAATGAACGGCGGTATTATTCGTAATTGCACAAATAAAGCTACAGGGTATGGTCTTGCCTCGGCAATCGGAGGCATTGTGGGATGGAATGAAGGCCATATCTCCAGTAGCAATAATTATGGCGAAATTGTCAGCACGTATTCCGGTAGCAACTACAAAACTAGCGCCGGTGGCATTGCAGCGTATATGGTAGGAAAGTCTGCTTTGATTGCTGGGTGTACCAATGCCGCGTCTATTACCGGTTACTTATATACAGGTGGTATCGCGGGATATAACGGAGGCGGTGATAGTGGATACGGTACTGTTCAGAACTCGGGAAATACCGGCAAAATTATTGCCAATGGCAAACAGGGAGGCGGTGTGGTAGGTATAAACTATTGCGGTGACGTACAAAATTGCACCAACAAGGGTGAAATCACGGAAGCGATGTACGCAGGCGGCATTGCGGGAGTAAGCGAGGGGACCTCGTCCAAAATGGGGAAAATAGATAAATGTACTAATGATGGCCCCGTATTGGCTAGCTCTGTGGCCGGCGGTGTGTGTGGTTACAACCGAAACTACAGCAGGATAACGGAGTCTTCCAATAGCGCCAAGGTAGAATCTATGGGTAACTATGCTGGAGGTGTTTGTGGCTACAATGAAAGCAATGGCGTTGTTTATAATTGCACAAATACGGGTTCCGTCAAGAGTAGCAAATATAGCGGTGATATTTCCGGTAACGATTCCCCTTCGGCCGTTGCGCCACAAGCTGCACCAGCCACCTTGAGGAAGTCAGCAAGGGTATCGCCGATGGCAAGGATGCTGGAAGCAATGTCGGATTAAAGCATCTCATTAATAAACAAGTCAAATGAAATTACATGTTTTTTCTATAGAAGCCCTATCGTAATGGTAAAATATGAATCAATTTACAAACTCATCTCTTAGCTAATACCAATCATTTTATGAAAAAAATTGTTTACCTATTAATAATGTTGTCGGTTTTTGTCAGTTGTTCTCAAGATGCAGCGGAATATCAAGAGTTTTCAAGAAAAGCAGATGCTTATAGTGGAGAAGTCACTATTAGGTCATCATTTAGTCGTCCTATGGTTATCAGTAAAATAATAGACGGGGAAGATCACAGTGTCGCCTATATGATCTCTTTTTTAGCTGAAGGTTATTCGTCTGATTATTCAGATACTCAAGACGTCTCGGTAAAGTTTACGGATGGGACGGTACACAACTGGAGTCTGATAACAATTTGTGATTATTTGTCAGGTGGTAAATATCAGTATCTATCAGGTCTTTATTTTAATGCCGAGGATGTAAACAATTATCTTCAACTATTCAGTGAAAAAACCATAGAACGATTTAGAATAAGGTATGCTGAGGTAATTAATCCACGTGATGCAGAGGAATTTAAGCAAGCCGTAAAAGATATTCAAAATATGTGGTGATTGATGCAAAACATTGACGCAAAACACAAATTAATTTTCCACTATTAACAATATATATTTACTTATTAACCATTTAGAAAAACAATTATGAAAAAACTTTTTCTTATCCTTTCCGCGATTGCGCTTTTTGCCTCCTGTCAAAAAGTAACCTTTGAAGCTCCTGACGAATCATTGTTGATTGAGCCGGGAAAATGTTATTATCAGGTTATCAACAATATGTCAGAGATGAAATCTGAACTTTTTGATGAATATAATAACGGTTCAATGTTTTATGTTGTGGCACTTGAAGTTAGCAGTGAAGGCTTTGTTGTTAAACAGACACAACTTCCAAATCTCCATTTTGAAGGCGGAAAGTCATCTTATATAGAAGCAGACAAAAATGCTGCTGCGGTTGTAGTTTCATATAAATATGCTCCGGATGATGATAGAAAATTTACACTTCAAAAATGGGTTTTGCATGAAGGCGAAGTTGTAAAAGTTAATATTGAAAATAGTACAATGGCTGGCCCGGCATTTTTAACTTTCTAAAGAAGAACATTCATAAAAAACAAAAGAGCCGGGTGCCGAAGGCATCTGGCTCTTTCTTATTAAGAGCGGTCCGGACGAGACTCGAACTCGCGACCCCGTGCGTGACAGGCACGTATTCTAACCAAGCTGAACTACCGGACCTTGTTGGTTTGGGAGTGCAAATGTATAGAATGTTTTTGAATCAACAAAAAAAAGTGAAATGGACGTTGCCATATTTTTTCTCCTTTACAAAACGGGGGTGGTCTGCAAAAGAGAATTTGGCGGGATGTTCCAAAATGAAGGGGGCGCCCGGTTCCAGAACCCCCGAGGACAGTACGGTGTCGGGGATGGTTTCAAGGGCATCTATGTCGTAGGGCGGGTCGGCAAAGACAAGGTTGTATTGCAGGGTGCAGATTTTCAGGAAATCAAATACGTTGTGATGTACCACCTGCAATTGATCGGACACGGCCAGGAATCGTGCGGTGTCTTTGATGAAGCGGGCATGCAGGGGGTTCATCTCAATGCAGGTTACCCGGGGGCAGCCGCGTGACACAAATTCCAAAGAGATACCTCCCCCGCCTCCAAAAAGGTCCAGCACGCGCAGGGATGAAAAATCATAGGTGTTTTCCAGCATGTTGAACAGGCCTTCTTTGGCAAAGTCTGTAGTGGGTTTGGCGTGAAAGGCCTTTGGCGGAAGAATGCTGCGGCCTTTAAGGCTGCCGCTGATTATTCGCATAAGGCAGAAGTGGGGAAAAAGTGTGAACCGAACTGTAGGTTGAGGCTCTCTGAGGGAAAAACGTACTCAGCCTCGGTGGCTACGGTAATGGTAGGGAAGAATTGTGTCAGTTGTTTCAGGTGCATGGGCTTGAACGCGCCGCTTATGTAGAGGCTGAGGCTGTGCGGATTCAGTTGCCATTGCTTTAGGGCAAAAAAGACGTAGTACAGGGCCGAGGTAAAACGGTCAATGGAATAGGCGTTGCACAACAGCAATTTGTCTCCCTGCATCAGAATCAAATGAATAAACGAGGGAGTGTAATAAAGCAGGGCCCTGGAAAAATCTTTTTGCGAGGCCAGAAAATGGAATAACGGTATAACGTGCGCCAAAAATACCGCCTTGCGCTGGTATTTGAAGATCATGGCGCTGATGGGGGCGGGGATGGCGTAAATACACGTGGCGCCAATTTGTGGCAATTCCGTGTAGTTCACCTCGTCCAGGTCATCCAGGACAAATAACTCTTTCAACAGGGCGGCCGCCTGGGTACTCCGGAACAGACCGCTTGGAACCAGCGTGTGTTTAGGAGTGATTACGCATACGGTACATTGCTCCGCACGCTTTTGAAGCCATTCATCCTTTTTGAAGAGGGCTTCCACGTCTTTTGTCCAGTCGTTGTAATCTGTTCCGGGGAGCGTATACGGGTAATATTTTGAGTGCAGACAGGTATGGGTCTGCATATCTTCAATGACAAAAGAAAGTCCATTCAAGTCAACCTGAATGGACAATCTATGTTGTGCCTGCGGTATTTTATCTGTCGCAGACATATTATTATTCCCAGTTACCCGCGTTGTTGTTAGGTTGGTCAATGCTGCCCACTTTCAGACCCGGATAACGTCCGGTGTCTTCGCGTTCTGCATTCAAGTTAACCACCAACTGACGGGTCAGACCCTTATACAATACATCAAAAGGAGTGCAAGCTTCAAACAGGGGAACATCTACACCGGATACTTTCTTGATGACGGCACGAATTTCAAATTCTTCACCACCGGAGAAGGGAACGTAGCGCAAAGAATCAATGACAAATCCGGGGCGTTTGAGCAGGGTGTCCTTGACAGCCATACGGATACTGTCGCGACGTACACGTTTCTGTGCAACGGCTGCAGAGTCGTCCATGGAACCGATTTGCTTGATGATGGTAATATTACCGTTCATGTAAAAATCTTCCAAAGTGTCAAAACTTCCGGCAAAATAGCCTTTTTCTGTTTTGTAGGTGGTCTGGAGCGTTCTGATGTCCTTCAGACGTTCAATGGTGACGTTGTCGCGAATTTTACATTCTTTCTTGAAGTTGATAGGCGCTGTAAGGCTTGAGTATACCAAGTAGATCAAACCTATGATAGCTAAGGGCAAAATTACGATGGTGAATAATTTTTTCATGTATGCTGTTTTAATGTTTTGACAATATGACCTGCAAATTTATGAAAAAAAATAACCTCTGCAAGATTTCACTTATATTTGCACCAATAACTCTTGTATGGAAAACATTTTTAGTCCCGACGATATCAGTAAATGGGACAACCTGCTGCGCAATGCTTCCCGCGTAATTCTGGCTACCCACGCCCACCCGGACGGGGATGCCATTGGATCGGTGACCGGACTTGCTTCTTATTTGAAAGACAGAAACATAAACACTTCTATCATCTGTCCCAACGCTTATCCCGCATTCCTTAATTTTTTGGACAAAGAAGGAGAAATCGTTATATATCAGGGTAATGAAGAATTTGCCACAAGATTGATTGATTGCGCGGACTTGCTCATTGCAATGGATGTCTGCGGGTTCTCCCGTTTGGATGAATTGGGGGAGCTGCTTGTGAATAAACCGGTGCATAAAATTTTGATAGACCATCATCCGGGCCCCTGCACGGAAGAGTTTGATCTTGTTTTTTCGCTGACTCAGGTCAGTTCTACTTGTGAGTTGACTTCCAGCCTGTTGACCCGGTGGCATCCCGATGTGGATTTTTCGGCGGCCCAGGCCACCTCTTTTCTTGCCGGAATGTATACAGATACCAATCAATTTGCCAATAGTCTTTTCTCCGACACGTTTACGGTGGCCTCGGAACTTTTCCGTATGGGTGCGGACAACCGGCTCATTATGGAAAAAGTATATGGCAGCTATACCTATAATCGTATGCGGCTTATGGGCTATGCCCTACAAAAAATGAAACTGATTCCGCGCTACAAGGCGGCATATATTGTGTTGACGGCCGCCGAACTCAGTCAATTTGAGTTTCAGGAGGGAGATACGGAGGGCTTTGCCAATCTGCCGCTGGCTATTGACGGTGTATCCATTGCCGGCTTGTTTCTGGAGAAGGAGCACTACGTGAAAGTGTCGCTGCGGTCGCGCGGGCCCTATCCGGTAAATGGCATTGCCAAAGACGTGTATCAAGGGGGCGGCCATTACAATGCGGCGGCCGGACGTATCAAAAAACCCGTGGCGGAAATGGATGCTTTATTTGAAAATGCCCTGGGCACAATAATTGCATAAACGGCTGCAGCATGAAGAAGATTTTGTTTTGTCTGTTGGTATGCCTCTGCGTTTTTTCTTGTACAAAGGAAGACCGAAAGTTCCTTGTGGTGCAACAGGAATCTGCCATAGATTCCTATATAAAAACTCTGACAAACAGTGAAGTGGTCTACTGTAACGGAGTAGTCAGGGCGGTGTTGGACCGGGGAACGACCAAGGATACAGCCGCCGTGGGAGACTCGGTTTATTTTTACTACGCCGGTTATATTTTTTCTAACGGCAAGGGACAACTTTTCCATACCAATTCCGACAGTGTAGCACAGGCTAACAACTGGCCCATGGAGGCACAGGGCGCCACACTCCGGACAGCTTCCCTGGGCAGTGGAGAACTGTTGAAAGGGCTTGATTACGGTATGGAGGGAATGGGGTTGAACGAACATTCCTATATTATCTTCAATGCCGATTACGGGTATGGCAACCAGCGTGTGGGACAGGTTCCCGCACTGTCTGCCCTGCTGTTTGAAGTGTGGTTGAAGCAGATTCGTAAAAATTAGATACATTTGCACCATTATATGAGATATTTATTTCCAATAGGTTTATTATTTTCTGCCGGAGTGCTTCTGACTTTTGGCGCTTGCGCCACCGAAGACGAAGAATCTTCCCAGGCGGTATATGAAAAAGAACTGGAGGCCCACGTGCACGTGGTGCATAAGGATACCCTGCAGAAGACCGCTTCCGGTCTGTATTACGCGCCCCTGCGTCTTGGCTCGGGACAGGCAAACAACGACTCGGCCTTTGTGATGGTACGAGAGACCACGTATGACCTCAATTATAACATCACTGCCAGTACGGAAGAGGCGGTGGCCCGTCAGCTGGGGACGTATTCTGAAGCCAACCATTATGCCCCGCTGTTGCTGACTATGGGAAACCATTCCAATATGCTGGGTATAGAGGAAATGCTTTTGCAGATGCGGGAAGGAGACAAACGTCGCGTCTGGTTGCCTTATTGGTTGTCCAATTATTATGAAGGCGGTAAGGCAAGCAAAACGGCCACTACCGTATATGATTTGGAAATAGAAAAGGTGATTACGGATATGGATCGGTACCAGACGGATTTGCTGGAAGCTTTCAGGGATACCCATTATCCCGGTCTGGATTCCCTGTCCAAAGGTTTTTATATGATGAAGTTGGTGGAAGGTACCGGAGATACCGTTGCCTATGAAGAAAAAGTGACACATATTTATTATGTGGGCAAATATCTGGACGGACACGTGTTTGACACCAACCACGCGGACACTGCGTTGTGTTATTCTATTTCCGCATCCGAAATAAGCGACGGATTTACAATGCCAACAAAGGATTATGTCACCGGTTTATCTACAGCCAGCGAAGATGCCGGCTCTGCAGTGGCCGGGTTCAGTAAATGCCTCATGAATATGCGCTATGGAGATGTGGCCATCTGTTTTTTCAATGCGGACCTGGGTTATGGATCCTCCGGAGAATCTGGCGGTTCCGTTGCTTCATCTTTCCTTAATGGGGGTTATTCCATACCTCCATACACTCCTCTATTCTTCTGGGTGTATCTATATGAAGATGAGTAGATTACGTTTTATTGTTAATAAATAGTAAAAAAAGTTGAAAAAAAGATGCCGGCGCATGCAACATTTTTGCACGCGCCGGCATCTTATATGCGGTTTTAGGTTTATAGGTTTCAATTTGGGGACGGTCCGGTTCTAGGATTGTCCCCATTCTCTTTTGGGTGCGTCGTTTATTTTACTACTACCTGCGAGATATTTTTCAGCCCTGTTTGTGAAAAATAGGATGTCAGCACCCCCTTTACCCATCCCCGTTTGTTTAATATGAGCGGATTACTGGACAGTCCTATGGCCGTCTTGAAGGTGGCTTTTGCCAGTTCCACCGGCAGACAGTCCGCTACGGTCCCTAAGGGCGCCGCATCGGCCAGGGCCACGTTAGCGTCCGAAAGACTTTCTCCCGAGGTGATTACATTGCTTTTGGAGGTGAATTGTCCCACTACAAAACCGCTTACCCAAACCGCTGACGTATCGGCCGAGGCGGCTGCCGCGCGTGCTCCGGCCACGCTGTATGCCTGTTCTTTGCTACTTCCGTCACCTGCCACACCGGCCGCGTTCCAGGGCTCGGAAACCGCTACACAAGAACTGTCTACCGACAAGTGAAACACGGGTTCCACACTTTTTTCCGTTACGCCCGCGCCGTCTACCGTATAGGTGTACATATATTTTGGCAGCAGCGTTTTGTTTGAAGTCAAAAGGGAATCTTCCGTCAAATGCAATGTCAGGCCTACAGGGCCCGGAAAAAAATAACCCCATCTGCCTTCGACAGATGAAAGATACTCCAGAGATCCCACGCTGTCTTGTACCAAAAGGCGGCTGAGCGGATATTGTTTCCGGAAAGTCTCCGTAAATGTGACGCGAACCCCGGCGTTGGCCTGAGTGCAGACAAGGTTTACTTCACACGCTTCTCCCGCGCGTACCCTTGCCTGCGCCCGGGCCGTGTAGTACGGACTGTCAAAAGCCGGTCCGGTAAAGGAGCGATTATACACCTGCACGGTATATTCCCCTTCTTTGAGTGACAGAGGGTTCCCTGTTACTTGTCCTACCGTACTTTTCTGCAAGGTATCCCCTCCGGGCCCCAGCAGAAGAAAAACGTAAGAGTCCAGACCGCCGCTCTTGGTGTTTACACCATAGGGAGTTTCAAGAAACACATTCACACGCAACAGACCCTCGGGCCCGGGAAGAATCTTAAGCCCGTTACAGGCTGTGGCTGCCGCAAGGAAACCTAGTCCCGCCAACAGCAGTTTTTTTCTATATATATATATAATAGTTACTGACTGCAAGCAAAACTAGTTTGCCCGCTTATATCAAGGCGGACAATGGGTATAATTCTACGAAAAACATTTTTACATTTGTCTAATATTCTGACCAAATTCGTAAAAATGGAACCTATTAAAAAACACCCGATTCTTGAAATTCCCAAAGAGGATAAAGTTGCCTTCATTTTTGAAGGCAAAACTGTATACGGCCAACGCGGTCTTACCGTGGCCACCGCCCTGCACCGGGCCGGTCTTTTGGTGCACAAGCACAGTTTGTCCCACCGCAACAGAAGCCTTTCCTGCGGCATTGGCAAGTGCGGTGCCTGTGAAATGTTGGTTGACGGCCGAGTCCGCAGAATTTGTATTACCAAAGTGGATGAGGTGAAGGAGGTACAACGCATTCCTGCCAATTTTCTTCCGGAAAATGTTCCGGCCCCTGCCCCGCAACCGGCCAAAGTATATAAGACCACCGTGGCCATTATAGGGGCCGGTCCTTCCGGGCTGGCGGTGAGA
>CAYVPJ010000068.1:0-11561 GCA_964453505.1 uncultured Oscillospiraceae bacterium
CGACGGTTTTTCGGACAGCGACATCGCAGATATCATCGGCGTCCCGCGCACGACGTTCCTCTCGCGGCTCAAGAAGGCTAAAGCCTTGCTTCACAACGAGTATCACGACATCTTCTGATTACCTTCTCGGCGCTCTCCGGCTGCTGATATTTGGTGGCCGGGGAGTTTTTTCGCTGACATCAACCGCAATTAGCTATTCACATACAGAAACCGTCTGTATCGAAAATATGCGTGAGCTCATCGTCGTTTATTGCCTGCTTTACCTTATCCCGTACTGCGCTTTTTGACATATCCAGACGTTTGAATTTCCTGTCTGATGCCATCCGAATAAGCTGAATGCGGCCTATTCCCGGATTCTGACGGGCGTACTCTGCGAAGCCTTTAGCCTTTCCAAGATTGTCTGTCCGTGTTTGGTCATGAGGTTCAAGAATATCAACGATGTACCCGCCATGAGAATCCTTTCGCACAATAAAAAAATCCGGATATGCAGGTTTCGTTATGCCGTCCTTTTCATACGGAATACTCAGCGACCACGGTTTTCTTGGTGGATTACGAAGCCAGCAAACAAAGTCTGGCCGCGTAGCTTCCTCGTCAAGCACACCTTGCTCCCAGTTGTTGAGCGCGATTCTGGCCACTCCAGAATTATCTACGAATAGATGGTTGGAATAAACCCTGCCATTCGCGCTGTGCTCGCAGTTTATGGTTTCGGGAAGCATAAAAATGTGCGCACTGACGAGATCTCCGTCGGAGACAATATCGTTATATTTCTTCTTGTATTTTATTGGCAGGTTGATCGTTTTGCGCCGATACTTGTCGTTTATCTCGTGAAAACGGTCTTTTGCAAAAGCATTCAGCGCAGCGATACAATTGCTGTCCGCCGCATAAATAATTACGTCTATTTTGAAGCCGTTAGGGTTGTCCACGTCCTGATACTCTCGGCCGTATTTTACTCCGATGCCTTCATTGCCGAGCTTTGTGTCGGCAAGCCTGAACTGCCTGTCTAAATCAGTGTCCGTAGCGGAGAGAAAGTCATGAACATCGTTGTTGTCGACGCTCTCGCCGAACACATCGAAGACCTGTGTATTCAGCTTGAACTGTAACACCTTAGTCGCAAGCTCAGAATACTTGCCGCTGGACTTAAGTGATTCAATATAATCGTGAATCATACGAACGATATCATCAGAGACTTCATCGTAGGCGTTTTGATAAATTAGTGACTGGCTGAACAAATGAGAAAGTGCAAACAGAGAGTGCAAGTAATTACTTATGCGTACACTTCTGACTTCGTATGTCAGTAGACCGGCGTCATTGATTGCCTTCATTACCTCTTCACGGTCGAAGGCTGGAACGCTTTCTTCTGCGGTACTGGCAGCGGCAGGTGTTGCGTGTGTTTCATCTGTTGCCGGATGCTCTTGTACTGCTTGAGAATTATTGACACTGGCTGTCCGAACATCGGTCAGTGAAGCTATTGAATCTGTGCCAGAAACCGGCGTGGATGCAATCGTGCTGTCGGCCGTGGACTGAGCAGCATCTTCCAACCTAATATGCCCCGGTAATGGTGCTTCTTGACGTGGTGCGACAGTTTTGGGTACAGACTGTTTCGGGCGCACAGTAAGGGTGTCAAAAGTTTTCTCGCCGAACGCTTCACCGTATACATCAGTCGGAATATTACCGCCCTCGGTGCTTTGCAGAGCTTCGGTTACATCTTTTACGGTTTCGGCATTGAAATACGGCAAAAACAGATGAACATCGTTCAAAACATCATCCACCATGATGTGCATCTGCATCGGAGTGCGCACCATGCGTCCGAGGAGCTGCGCGATATATGTTGCATCGTTGGCATGACGGAAAGACATCATGGTCTCCGCTCTCGGGCAATCCCAGCCGGTAGATAGGTTTTCTTTAAAAAAAACGACTTTTATTTTCCGGTCATCGGCGATGCGGGAAGGCTCGCAGTAATTTACATCCAAGCCATTCATGACAATGGTGCCGCTGGTTTGACCGAAGGTGTGGACAACTTCTCCGAACTGGAATCGTTCGCCGGTGCGTTCCTCAATCTTCTGCAAACAGTCGTCTAAATCAGTAGCGGAAATCTGGCTGCCGCTGCCGTTTTGCACCTGAACGACGAAAACCGGGTTTACATACGCATAGTGCTGCTCAAAGCAATACTGCGTCCAATGCTCCCATTTCTCCTTCCAATTGTCCGCAGCGGCTTGTAGCACCGCCATATCATTATTAACAGTATCAGGATATGTGATAATAATCCTGTCCTTCAGAAGACCGGAGGCACGAACATCATCTGCGGTCGTTACGACGAAATGCGTCGTTGACATGATGCCGGAGGCGAGATTGTTGAAGCGCTCCGGAGTAGCTGTCATACCGATGACAACGGGCATTGCCGGAAGACCGTCGTCAGGACTGCCTTTCAGAAACTTCTGCATAATGGTGGTAGCTTTGGCAGCATCGCGACCCTGCATACCACGATGCGCTTCATCGATGATGAAGTAGAGTCGGTCGGACTTTTCTCGAACGGTATTGTTGAGCGTTTCCCAGATGGTGTATGTCCTACTGTCACCATGCTTTGTCAGATTGCTGCTCTTACCGAGCTTCTGTGTATTTAAAAAATAGATGTTTCCGTCGTCGAGCATTTCCTGATCGAAGGAGTCATCGGTTATAATTCTGCATTGGTCGAGCGTGATTTTATCAGCCTTCAGGTCAATTTTATCCTTAGACTGCTGATTCAACTCCGGCGAGTCTGAGAGCCATACGAAGATGGCATCGAGCTGATCCGGATATGTATCATCACCGAATAAAATGCTCTCAATTAGCGAGGACATGACGATGGTCTTACCAGCACCTGTGGGGGCTGTATAGGACACAATCTGCGGGGTATGAGTGCGGCGATAGCTGCCTAGCGCTTCGGCGGTATTCAGACGCAGGTTTGCAAGCGCCTGTTTTTGAAACGGGAATAATTCAACCTTCATCTTTCTTACCTCCTTGCGTTGATGCGAAAATTATCAAGATAGCTGCGGTAGAGCTGATATGTATGTTTGGCGCTGATGCCGGATATCATCTCGCGGTATGCTTTCTCTGAGTCTGTCACAATGAACACTGTATCGATTTCCGGATGCGCATCAAGCTGCTCGTCAAATGCCATGAAGCTGCTTTCGCTTACCAGAATTGCGAGCTTGTTTTCTGGAAGTATCAGTATGTCCGGTGTTTCTACGTGGAGCTCCGGGAGTTTGCCGACGGCACCTGCCTTCAACCAGAGAAGCGGAAGAATCTCTTTGAACTGTCTGCCCAACGCGACATCGTCTTTGTCGAGAAAGCCCAACTTGAAATATCCGCAGTTTGCCTTAAATCCCTGCGACATCGGAATGGGATTTCCATCTTCGGCGTTGGTGAGGTAATCTCCCTTGAGCGGAATGCCATTTATGTCGTGTCCCTCTATGCTGCATACAGTGCGAGGCCATGTGACATAGCGGGCGATGCCGAGCTTCTCCCATTCCGGGTCTCCAGGCTGATAACCTTGCTCTGATAAGGTTTTTGACTCATCTGCGGACACCTCATTGTTTGTGACCATAATGCAGCGGCGATGACCTCCGTCCTCCGCATTCAGCAGATTGACGGCATGAAGCGTAGTGCCGGAGCCAGCGAAGAAGTCTATGAGGAGAGCATTGGGCTTGTCCGCAACGAAAAAGCGTATCGTGTCATGAACGGCATATAGTGATTTTGGGAAAGTAAAGCGGCTCGTTCCAAACAATGTCTTTAACAGGTTTGTACCTCCTGTACTTGCATCATGAGAACCAATTCTCCATTGCGTCCCTGTAACCAAAGACCTTACCTCTGTATCAGATATAATTGAACCGTCTTCCCGATGCCCGGTAATTTCATATACACCCGATTGGACTTTTGCAATCTCTCCTTTTTTCAGATAATAAATTGGAATAGAGTCATTGGATTTTCTTCCCAACATAACAAAGCCTTGCTTTATTAGGCTTCGTAAGTTCACCGTTGAGATTTGCCAATTTCCCTCGACTCCATCGCTACGCAAAGGCCAAACAGCAAATGTTCCATCGGGCGCGATAATTTCATCACGATTTTCTCCATAGTATGGTTCTCCAACAGAATGTATCTTCTTTCCATCATCATAGACATATACAGGGTAAAACTGATTTACACTATCCTTTCGCAAAAAGTGTGAACCAGAACGAATAAGCATCGACCATCTAAGGCGGGTAACACGCTTATCGTTTTCCTTAACGTTTACCCTCCATTCATCACTTAATGGGAGTCTATTTACCGCAGATGCTCCAAACTGTAAAACAAAAATATACTCATCAACGCGGGCAAATCCGCTTTCACGAGCGACGCCTCTTGAGTTGGTTAGCGTAGAAATCATCTGCATTCGTGCTTCTGGGAACATCTCCTCAAGCAAGCAGCCAAGATGTAGATACTCTTTTTCGTCGATAGTCACAATCAAAACAGAATTATTGGGATTCAATATCCGTTTCGCAATTTTGAGCCGCTTCTGCATCATGGACAGCCATTTGCTGTGCCTCCATGAGTCAGCAGAGTCGACGTAGTCATTGTTGTACTTCCAGTCACGGGCGCCCGTGTTATAAGGCGGATCAATGTAAATACAATCCACCTGATTGGGGTACAGGTACTCTAGAAGCTGAAGCGCATGATAGTTATCCGCTTCAATGAGTGTATGCCACAGGTCGCTGTCCGGTGCGTTTTCTACTTTATCTATCTGCTGCAGGGTAGGATAAATAGGCTCGCCAAACTTTGCCACAGGCACGAGGTCGGAAAGCAAAAGAGTCTCGCTTTCACCGGAGGCAAGACGCAGACATACTGCATCGTCACTGTTTATTTTGGTAACGCGGTATACATCATTGATGGCTCCGGCTTTTTTCGTCACGGTGCTGCCGCGCTTTATTTCGACGCCGTAAAGCGGGGTACATTCCGGAATGTGTTCCTCAAAAACAAGCCCGAATTTCTTTTGTTTTGTCAGGCGGGTTGCCTCCTGCATGAGCCGTTCGCGAAGGGCTTTGTCCTCCACCTGATTAATTAAGTCATTTAATGCAGCCATCATCTAACTCCTATCTATGAAATGTTGCAGCGGTCATAATGCCACACTATAATTCTACTTCAAATCGTGTCCGATAAAACGGACTCACTCCGCATCGGCTGGGTCGGAATTATCCGCCGCGCCGCCGGATCGTATCCAGTCGTCAACTTCGGACAACTTGAACTTCCACAGCCTGCCTACTTTGTAGGCGGGCATATTTCTTTTTGCGATCCATTGCAGAATGGTTTCTCGCCCAACGCCAAGATACTCTTGCACTTCCTTGAGGGTGGACCATTTTTCAATGTTAATCTCGCTCACGCTATTGACCTCCATATTCTGTTTCGCAGTGCCGCAGGGTCTTATACCTGTGGCTTTATCTATCTGCGTGAGTGCCATATACACTTTTACTTGAAATATTATATCGCAAAAATATGCAAAAAGCAATGAGGGTGGGTGTAATTGTTTGTAATAAGTTATAAATACACACTATTAGGCGAACGTAACACGATTTCTTCTTCAAAATTCTTTTGCCTCCTTCGTCAAAACGCCTCCTTCATGTCCAGCGAGTTATGAAAGCAAGAAAGACCGCTTTCAGGCTGGAGGTGAAAGAAGTGTATCAGACACAGGGAAAACCCAATGGCTGTGCTGCGGACGAGGAGCTTATCGAAGTCCTCACCGCGATCAGCGTCGTATCCATGCGGCTGGCAAGAAAGCTGAGCTTGCTCGCCGCACAATGCAAATCTAGGGAAGGAGAGAAAACGAATGAGCAAAATGAGCGAGATGTCCGTGACCATCGAAGAACTGCGCAGGTGTGCTGCTGTTATCAGCGACACTGCTAACTGGCTGGCGGAGCAGTTCAGCGGCGAAGAGCCGGAACCGGAAGCCGCACTTGTCGAGCCGGTGTTGACGCTGGAGGCGATCAGAGCTGTGCTTGCGGACAAGTCTCGTGCGGGCTTTACCGCTCAGATTCGCTCTCTACTCCAGAAGTACGGTGCCGACAAGCTGTCGGGCGTTGACCCGGCAAACTACAAAGCGCTGCTTGCCGATGTGGAGGGATTGATCGATGCCACCTAAAGGACACGCCATTCTCTCCGCTTCCAGCTCCAACCGCTGGCTACATTGCCCGCCGTCTGCTCGGCTCTGTGAGAGCTACGACGATAAGGGCAGCGACTACGCCGCCGAAGGAACCGACGCTCATGCGCTTTGCGAGTACAAGCTCCGTCAGGCTCTGGGCATGGAAGTGAACGACCCGACCGAGAACCTGACATGGTTCAACGAGGAAATGAACGACTGCGCCACCAGCTACGCCGCTTATGTGCTCGAACAGGTAGAGGCGTCAAAGCAAATCTGCGCCGACCCTGTGTTACTCATCGAACAGCGTGTGGATTTCTCCCGCTGGGTAGAGTCCGGCTTCGGCACAGCCGACTGCATCATCATCGCAGACGGCACCCTGCAGATCATCGACTATAAACATGGTCTGGGCGTACTCGTGAACGCAAAAGAGAATCCACAGATGCAGTGCTATGCGCTTGGCGCTCTGGAGCTGTTCGACGGTATCTACGACATCGACTCGGTGCGCATAACAATCTATCAGCCCCGCCGCGACAATGTCAGTACCTACGATGTTTCTAAGGACGAGCTTTACCGCTGGGCGGACGAGGTGCTCAAGCCCACAGCCGACCTTGCTTTCGCGGGTGACGGTAACTTCCTGTGCGGTGAGTGGTGCAGCTTCTGCAAAGCGAAACACGAATGCCGCGCCAGAGCAGATGCCAATATGGAACTCGCCTGTTACGACTTCAAGCTGCCGCCGCTGCTGACGGACGAAGAAGTCGAGGAAATCCTTGCCCGCGCTGATGACCTCGTTTCGTGGGCGGCGGACATTAAGGAATACGCACTTCAACAGGCAATCAGCGGTAAGGAGTGGCATGGCTGGAAACTGGTCGAAGGCCGCTCAAACCGCAAGTACACAAACGAAACAGTGGTCGCCGGGGTGGTCACCGACGCTGGTTATGACCCCTATGAGCACAAGGTGCTGGGCGTCACAGCTATGCAGAAACTGCTCGGTAAATCCCGTTTTGAAGAACTCCTCGCGGCCTACATCGAAAAGCCGCAGGGCAAACCTACGCTCGTGCTGGAGAGCGATAAGCGTCCAGCGATGAACACAGCCAAAAATGATTTTATGGAGGAAAACGATTATGAATAACAACTCGACAAAGGTCAACAACCCGATGAAGGTTATCACTGGTCCCAACACCCGCTGGTCTTACGCAAACGTCTGGGAGGCGAAGAGCATCAACGGCGGTACGCCGAAGTTCTCCGTCAGCCTCATTATCCCCAAATCCGATACTAAGACGGTCGCCAAGCTGAAGGCCGCCATAGAAGCTGCCTATCGCGAAGGCGAGTCCAAGCTCAAGGGCAACGGTAAGACCGTGCCGCCTCTGGCCGCGATCAAGAACCCCCTTCGTGACGGTGATGTCGAGCGCCCGGACGATGACGCTTATGATAATGCTTACTTCATCAACGCCAACGCAACCACAGCGCCCGGCATCGTGGACGCTGACCGCAATCCCATCCTGACCCGCTCCGAAGTTTACTCCGGTGTGTATGGTCGCGCCAGCATCAGCTTCTATGCTTTCAATTCCAACGGCAACAAAGGCATTGCCTGCGGTCTGAACAACCTGCAGAAGGTACGCGATGGGGAGCCTCTCGGCGGCAAGGCCTCTGCTGAGTCCGATTTCGCAACCGAGGACGACGAGGACTTCCTCGCCTAAGACCGACATCATTCCGGACGGTGGCGGAGGGTTTTCTCTCCGCCGCTTTCCATATGGAGGGCAAACAGTATGAAAACCTTAGAAATCGATATTGAGACATTTAGCAGCACCGACCTGGCCAAGTGCGGCGTATATAAATATGTAGAAGCGCCCGATTTCGGGATCATCCTTTTCGGATACAGCATAGACGGCGGCGAGGTTTGCGTGGTCGACTTAGCGCAGGGCGAAATCATTCCCGCCGAGGTCGTGTCTGCACTGGAGGACGAGTCCGTCATCAAGTATGCCTTCAATGCCTCATTTGAACGTATCTGTATTTCACGCTTTCTCGGCTACCCGACCGGGGACTATCTCGACCCGGCTTCTTGGCGCTGCTCCATGATCTGGTCGGCGTATCTCGGACTACAGTTGTCGCTAAAAGGTGTCGGCGCGGTGCTTAGCTTGGATAAGCAGAAGATTGACGAGGGCAAAGATCTCATCAAGTATTTCTGCCAGCCCTGTGCTCCGACTAAAGCCAACGGCGGCAGGACGCGCAACTGCCCGACCGACTCGCCGAATAAGTGGGTTACATTCAAAGACTACAACAAGCGTGATGTTGAAGTGGAAATGCAGATACAGCAGAAGCTTGTAAAGTTCCCGGTGCCGGACGGTGTCTGGGATGAGTATCACTTGAGCGAAGAAATCAACGACCGGGGTATCCGTGTGGATATGCCCTTCGTAAAGCGAGCCATCGCCTTTGATGAACGGTCACGCGCTCGGCTCTCTGCAGCGATGCGGGATATCACCGAGCTGGACAACCCCAACTCCGTACAGCAGATGAAGTCGTGGCTTGCCGATAATGGCCTCGAGACGGATACGCTCGGCAAAAAGGCTGTGGCAGCACTGGTAAAGGATGCTCCCGGAGACCTTGGCGAGGTATTGCAGCTTCGCCAGCAGCTTGCGAAATCATCCGTCAAGAAGTACACCGCTATGGAAAACGCAGTCTGTGTGGATGACCGGATCAGAGGGATGTTCATGTTTTACGGTGCCAACCGCACAGGCAGATTTGCCGGACGGCTGGTTCAGCTTCAGAATTTGCCTCAGAACCACATCCCAGACCTTGCCGAAGCGCGGAGTCTGGTTACAGGCAGCAACTACGACGCACTCGAAATGTTGTATGAGGATATCCCAGACACACTATCTCAGCTTATCCGCACGGCGTTTGTGCCGAGAGCCGGGGCGAAGTTCATCGTTTCAGACTTCAGCGCTATTGAAGCAAGAGTGATTGCGTGGCTTGCCGGTGAGAGCTGGCGCACGGAAGTTTTCCAGAATGGCGGCGACATCTACTGCGCGTCCGCCTCGGCCATGTTCAAAGTCCCGGTTGAAAAGCATGGCGTGAACGGTCACCTACGGCAGAAAGGCAAGATTGCAGAGCTGGCGCTCGGCTACGGAGGCTCCGTGGGAGCACTCAAAGCGATGGGCGCTCTTGAAATGGGGCTGACTGAGGACGAGCTTCAACCGCTGGTGGGCGCATGGCGCAAATCCAATCCGCACATCGTAAAATTCTGGTGGGATGTCGACCGTGCCGTGGAGGCCGCCGTTAAGGAGAAAACCACGACGTCTACTAATGGCGTCAGCTTCTCCTACCAGAGCGGCTTCCTATTTATCACACTGCCCAGCGGCAGACGGCTGGCGTATGTGAAGCCGCGCATGGGTGAGAACCACTTCGGCGGCGAGTCCGTGACCTACGAGGGTGTCGGTGGCACAAAAAAGTGGGAGCGGATTGAATCCTATGGCCCGAAATTCGTGGAAAACATCGTGCAGGCGACATCAAGGGACATTCTCATGTACGCTATGCAAACGCTCCGCTGTTGTTCCATCGTCGCCCATGTTCACGATGAGCTCATTATCGAGTGTGACAAGCGGGTTTCACTGGACGTCATTTGTGAGCAGATGGAACGTGTGCCGCCCTGGGCGGAGGGACTGATCCTCCGCGCAGACGGCTATGAATGCGACTTCTACAAAAAAGACTAACGAAGCAGCACTGAGTCCAGATTTGGGCTTAGTGCTGTTTTCAAATAATTGTCTGTTCCTTCGTCAAAATGCGCCGCTCATGTCCAGCGAGTAGTGAGAGGCGGCATCGCCCGAACTACGAAGGAGGACTACCCATCATGTTTTATGTGAAAGAGAAACTCAGTAGAGCCGTGGAGGTAACCGTCGAGATCACCGACGAGAATGTGTTCACACGCTGCCCCGGCTGCGGCGACGAGGTGGGCGTCGATCTTGCCGAGCTGTTCAGCGACAGTGAAAGCGACCTGTACGGCACTGCGGTCTACTGCGATGAATGCAGCCGGGAAATCAGAAACAAGAGGTGCGGTCATGGGCGTAAGCAAGTTTAACTCCGAGGGCTACTACGACCCGACGGCTTACGGAGCGCTATCCGTCATCGAAGCCGAGGAAAAGGCGCTCCGGGCATTTCGGCCTATCGTGTATATCTGCTCTCCGTTCTCAGGCGACGTCGATAGCAACATCGCAGCGGCTCAACGATACAGCCGGTTTGCCGTGGACAAGGGCTACATCCCCATTGCTCCACATTTGCTGTTTCCGCAGTTCCTCAACGATAACGACCCGAAGGAACGCCAGCTCGGTCTGTTCTTTGGTAACGCACTCATGAGCAAGTGTGCCGAGATCTGGGTGTTCGGCAGCACCATCTCAGCCGGTATGGAAGCCGAGATCAGCCGGGCCAGATGGAAGCATTACCACGTACGATTTTTCAATGAAGACTGTCAGGAGGTAGAGAAATGAACACAATCACAGCAATTCCCACGGAATACAAAGGTTATCTCTTCCGCTCAAGGCTGGAGGCACGTTGGGCGGTTTTCTTCGACGCCTGCCAGGTGAACTGGGAGTATGAGCCGGAGGGATTCGCACTTCCAAACGGTCAGCTCTATTTGCCGGATTTTCTGCTTCACGGCTGCGCTGGAAGATGCCCTTCTGACCTGTATGTCGAGGTCAAGGGAAAAATGACCTACGCTGACGCGGAGAAGATTCGCCACTTCAGTAGCATCACTGGCTTAGAAAGCAATGAAGTAGTGAATCCCATTCTCGTGGTCGCTGGTATCCCTGACGGCGACAACATAAGGGATATAGAAGATTTTTGTCAAGACCTTGGCTATGACGGCTTTCCTGGAATCAAGGGTGGGCCGTACCCATTTAACTTTGAAACGATAGACGGAGATTACTTCGTTGCCCACCCCGGCATAAACAAAAACGGTCAGTTCGAGCTGTTCGGAGATGACGGCAGTTACACCTACGACCGGGATGACGCGGCGACTCTACGCGCTTTCAAGCTGGCGCAGCAGGCGCGTTTTGAACACGGCGAGCGGCCGAGAGTCAGGAGGAACGGTTATCATGCGTGAATTATCCATCGCCTATGGTAATAGTTGCTTTGCAAAAACATGGTCGAACAAAACGACCTCATGGGAAGAGATCTGCAAGAGGCTTTCCACTACCATCCGAACAACGGAGTCCGCCGAGGAATATCCCAATATGAAGAAAGCCGACCGCGACGCCATCAAGGATAAAGGTGGATTTGTCGGCGGTCAGCTTAAGAACAATCGCCGAAAGATCGATACCATAACCTGCCGCTCCATGCTGACGATGGATGCCGACCATGCCGAGGTAGGCTTTATTGATCGCTTTCTTCAGGATTTCCACTTTACATCCTGCGTCTACACCAC
>CAYVPJ010000069.1:0-11252 GCA_964453505.1 uncultured Oscillospiraceae bacterium
GTATCCCAACACTCTGGCAGGAACATAACATCCAGGATAAGTCGGATTATCACTAATCACGAGAATATCAAGTGGATCGCCATCTGGAGCTAAAGTATGCTCAATAATTCCGTACTCAGCAGGATATACCATTGAAGCATATAAAACTCTTTCGAGCTTTATCTTCCCCGTCTCGTGATCGACTTCGTACTTGTTCTTTGAATGAAGTGGAATTTCAATTAAAGCGTCTACTACGTTATCCATATTAATTCTCCAAACTCATAAACTTTTCCGATTGATTTACTACTAATATTGTAACGCATTATTCAGTAGATTTTCTTACATAATGCTCGAAAAGGATTCAGACGAATCTTCTTATATTGTGTACCCCATCGCTTTGGCTACTTCACTCGCTTGATCATATCCAATCAAGTGAGAAAGCAAATGATTTTTCGAAGGAAGAACTAGAGGAATTGTTTTTATCAGTCGATTGGTCTTCAGGTCATTTTCCAGACAAGTTAGTAGTAGCCATGAAGAATTTCAGAACAGTTATTTCTGCATGGGATTCTGATAAGCTAATCGGAATGATTTGTGCAATGGATGATGGGATAATGAATGCGTATGTTTTTCGTATAATGGTGTCCTCCAAATTGTTATTAATGCCTTCTCAGAGCATCAGGTTTGCTGTGATCTTTTAACGAGCTTTACTGCTCATGTGCTTCATAGGCATCACTCCTTTCAGCTTTTTCATTACCCGGAGCAGACTTTCTGCAAAATATTTATAAATTCATACAAGTCAGACTTGTATGTTTGAAATCAAATCGGCAATTTAATTTCCTGATAATCCGATATTTACTCCCGTATTTTTCGTCCACTCCCGGGAATGAGGTCTTCCTTTAATCGGTTTTCCTCGGATCTCCTTCTCCCAGAGCTATGTACTCTTCCACCAACACTCATTGCCTGCGACGGCTCACGACTCTCGTATATCGCTTCAACGCTCGGACTGTGACTATGCGGTAGTGCCTTTGTAAGAGAAGGAACTGCTATTCAGTTGTCAAGATTCACGGAGGTTCGAGATAACCCTCCACCTGCACAGTAACTGACAAAAAGACCAATTACCATGGAAATCACTCTTCCATGGACAAGGGGAGAAAAGCGACATAAGATAATGGTTTGGGGCAATAAAAAAGGACACCAACACCTTGAAACAGATCCACCGGGCAGAGTTACCCCAACCCAGCGGGATCGCTGTTCCAAACTTGTTGATGCCCTTTGACTAAACCAGACGCCACGTGCTGAAAAGACTAATAATGCACGCCTACATGCCCCTATTATCAAATGGTCACTTACTCGTTTGCCAGTTAATGATTTCAAGATACACGGAACATTTGTTCCGGTATCGATTATAACAGGTTATGGCCACCTGTCAAGAACATATGTTCGCTAATCCTGCATAAAGATATTTTGAGAAAAGAGCGTGGCATTGAAATGTTGTAAACAAAACCACGCCTCGATATTTTAATGAGAATCGTTTATTTCAGAATTCTAGATACGTAGATTTGGACTTATTGACACTTCCGTTTTTATACTCCGATTCACATGTCCATTGATGAGTTTCTAATCGTATCTCGTGTTTTATTCTCGTTCTTATAGCCTTCACTAATCTAATATCAGCACAATTGACCACCTCTATACAAACACTACTGATTGGCACATATTTACGAGAATATCTCACTATTTCCTTCAATACTTCTCGTTGAGGAAATCCATGTTGATTTATATCATTCGCTTCAGATTTTATTATGATTTTTCGATTGACGATTTGTATATCAGCACTCTCATAATACTTATTAATAAATTCATATAACTGATTCTGGCTCTTATATCCGTATAACGCATCGATTAATTCACATGATTTTTCATACCCACGTTGTACGACGGCGGTTTCACCACGATTTATTGCATTCCTTATAAACTCTCCATAAGTATCTCTAAGCTGATACTTATCTTCTATCATCTCCAAAAAGGATCTATTTGCATTTTCTGTATCAATCGATCCATCTATGATTCTATTTTCGATAATAACCGCAAAACAATTCGTAATAACTGTTTCTTCTAGATTCGTTAAATTGTCTGTATCTTTTAAGTCCTTCGTTAAAAGACGTTTATAAAATTCTATACGAGTATTAATCATATAGTTTCTATCAAATAAATCTTCAACCGGATCTTCAATATTATATTTTCTGAAAACCTCGAAGACCACTTCCATTATTCCGATATAATGTTCAAGACTAATCAAGTTCAAGAATGTAGGATTAAACACATCTCTAATCCTTCTCTTAACGAACCTTTCAAACCTTTTTTCTGCTGAAGTGGCTTTTCGGTACTTTCTATTCTCAAAAACCGGCTCGCTGCCATCACTCTTTTTTGAAACTTCATGACTTTTCTGAGACAAACAGAAAATCGATGCCCTTCCAAATACAAAACGTTTCAAAAATTGTTTTCTTAGTCTATCAACAGCATCAAATCTACGGTATTCAAAACGTTCCACATCAGGAAGAGTATCTTCAACAATAAACTCGTCTCCATCTTCAGATTGAACAACATCTGTTCCTTCGATTTCCTGCTGAAGAACATTCAGCATTGCCGTTTTCTTTATACTCTCCTCGATATCTGCTACACAAGAATTCATAGCATTTATAATTTTCGTATAATCCCCGGCAAACTTATCACCACTGGAATCTATATCAACACCTTCCAACGTATTAGTAATCAGCGATGAATATCGATTATTATCAAGTTCTGAAGGAATATATACCCAACATCTAATAATCTCGTTGTTATTCAGATAATTTATTTTGATATCAAAGACAGCTGTTAATAACTGTGCCGTTTCAGGAGATATTCTAACTATCAACTCTGAATCATCATAAAAGTAATCTAATCCGTATTCGCCGATTGATATTTCTAAATCTTCGTATTTGTTTTTGAACCCAAGATGAAGGACGATATCTTCTTCATATTTTCCATACTTAAAGTTAAAGCAATTCTCTTGTTCATGGTCATGTAATATTGGTCTACTTATGTACTCACCGTCATCGCTAACATAAAGATTATCTATGAAATAATCGAACTCACCTTTTTCACCCTTTTCTAAAAGATCACACTCAACATTCCCACCATCTGTTTTTGATTTCACAAGTGCACTTTGTGTGCAGTTAGCACTCCCATATAGAACATAATCCGCATCAGCACATTTAAACTGGAAAACTTTACCATGGTAGAAGTTATTCCAGCTATCAGTATTATTATCTTTAAAACCTTCAAACACATCTATTTCATCCGCCAAGGTTTCCTTTCCCTCGATTTGTGAAGGAAATGTGCTGAGGTACTTATAGATATACAAATGAGTACGTACTTCGGGACTAATCCTCTTGAGAGCTTTTAGAGCCGTTAACTGCTGATCATAGTATGGAACAATAATATTAATCTCTTCCACTCTCTGAGTAATATGTTCTGTTAATTGTTGTAAGATTGAAGTGCGAGTATTATGTAAAATAACACAGTTTCCATCTTTAGTAGGTTTTTTATAATATTTCTGACTTACAGCTTCGTGAATCAAAGCGCTATCTTGTTTATATGAAAGATTGTTAATCTCAATAAAAAAGTCAATGGCTGAACATATAATGTCAATGTTTTCAGGGTTCTTCTCACTATAATCAAAGAAATTGAATACCTCATTGTTAGTAGTAAATCCTGAAGTAGTCAAATTAGCACTTCCAACAAACAGTCTAGCTTTCTTTTTCCCTAACAAGAGAATAAGCTTGGGATGAAATGATCCATTCATCTCTATAGGATTTACCATATATTTTCTTCCCATATGACAATTTGTTATCGCTTTAATAGACTTGCTTAATTCCTTAGCATCAACAAAGACAGATATTTTCTTCAATCCTCTAGCATATAATGGATTAAGAATCATCCGTTCAAAAAACTTTATATCAAAATTATACGTAGTCATCAGAGCATAGTCATAACCAGAACAATGCGATAATTCTTCCACTAAATTATATTTTGTGTCCTGTGCCATACTTCACATCCTATATGATTTCTAAATCCTTCATTACTTGCGAAAGTTTTATTAGGCGGATATCTTGAAAATCCACATCAAATTCATGTCTCTTAATATACTTTCCATCTATTATTTCATAGTAAAAGCCGTCTCTGTTCTGGAGCATTTTCCCGAACGCAGTTATATAGTGTTGTTGTATAAGCCACTCGTCCATAACATAAATCAGAAATTCTTTGATGGAAGATTCTTTATGCGCATTCACTTCTTCAAACAATTCCGAAAAAGGAATAGAGTCACTCTCATAACCATAATCAAACAACGCTTTTTCTTCACCTAAATCTTCCCTATTGTAAAAATGTTTATATATTGAAAGCACAATCTTAATACCATTTGACACAGCAAAAAGGTCATTACCTGATCTTCCTTCAGAAATCATTTTTTCTCTTGTATCATAATCAATACATTTTTGTTCAATCAATTCTGAAAGTGGGACCTCAATATCCATGTCAAATTGGGAAGTAACAAAGACCTGTGAAATCCATTGTTGCTTTGTGAATGGTTCATCAAGTTGCTCGAGCATATATTTCCATATAATTTCAAGTCCAGCAGTAAAATATTGTCTACCAATTACTATTTCCCATTCGTTTGAAATAGTTTCCAAATCAGGACTGATTTCTATAGGATTCCCATAATAATCTCTGTAATCAAACAACGCTTTTCTACAGGTAGGTCTATCAATATTTTTCATACCATATTTGTCACTAAGAAATTCAACATATTTCTTTGATTCAGCCAGTTTATAATGTCTCCTGGATTCAAACATCTTTTTCTTAAGAATATCTTTGCACTCATCAAAACCAATCAAACCAAAGTTGATTGCCTTACCATATTCTTTGAGTACAGTTTCAGGAACTTCAATATCCAATAACCGATACTTTTTATAGTACTCTGTATCCTTAATTACTTTCTCAAAAGCAAGAGCCAACTTCTCACCATCTTCGGTAAGTTTCGGAAAATTGTAATACGTTCCTGATTCAGGATCCTGGTCAATAATGAATCTCATTGATAAACAGCCTGCATTATAATACTGCATTCCGCCATATGTTGTTTTAAAGTATTTGGGGTTAAATGGATACTTTCCAGTCGTATTGTTATAAATATCCATTTGAGTCTGAGTTATTCCGACAAGATTGTTTCTATCCGATCCCGGAGTTAATAGTGTTGCCAGAACAAAAAAATAATCTTGCCTCTTCAAATATATGTCAAACGACTTAACGGTACGATCTTCGATTCCGGAATATTGATAAAAGTCATAGTATATCCAAACCATAAAAGGCCAATAAAATGCTCGCGGAGTAACGGTATTGACAACTGGACATATTTCTCCTGAAATGGAAGCAGCAACACTTTCTATTCCAAGACTATCTCTAGTCGTAATATTTCTTGCAATATTATTCAGCAGTGGTCCTCTAGGCATAAAAATCACCAAATAAACTTATAGCTATAGCAGATGTACTAACTTTTTATCATTCGATAATTGAATCCCTTTTCAAAAAAATATTTACATCTCTATTATACTCTTTGGGATTAAATCCTGTAACCACTTGAAAACAATATGCAAGCATCCTACAGATATGTTTTCTTCGACAAATATTATTCAGTTATTATTTGAAGAATTATATCTTCAATATCATGAACACATCCTTCAGGATCCTTGAGAACCTCTTTAGTCCAAAAATGAATCGGAATCCATCCCATCGATTTCAATAGCTTATCATTACGATTATCTCTTGCAATATTTTCCTCAATTTTCTCTATCCAATAATCTCGATTCCTAACGATTCTTTCCTTTTTGTTCTCCCAATCATAGCCATGCCAAAATTCACCGTCTACGAAAACAGCAATATTGTAACGTTTGATTGCAATATCAGGAGAACCTGGAAGTTTTTTATAATTTAGCCAATATCGAAAGTTTCTCTTCCAAAGCAATTTAGCCAGCACTTGCTCTGCATCTCCATGCTTCAGTTTTACATTAGTCATTCTCGTTGATGTTGCAGTGTCTGTCTCATAGTGCTTAGGATGTTTCATAGGCTATCATTCAATACTAAAATCAACATTTCTGTTCCTTCCGTAAAAGATTTTGCCAGACTCCAAATTCTGTCGATATGCGCAACCCTCACTATAATTGGTGTCATCGTGAAGACATCTTTTTGCATCAGAACATTCCAAATATTTGTGGCAACATCCAAAAGAACTAGTCTTTCGGTTGCTTTGATTTCTACATCTATAGACGAACATTTCGTTCCACTGATTCGTGATATTCCACCTAAGTCAACATCCTTAGGCTTACGAATACAACAACTTGTTCTTGAAGACCTATCACATACAGCGTCATTAGTAGCAGGCGAAACGATAGACAACATAGAATATAAAAGAGCACTAATACACGCTTCTTCGGAATATGTATTAGCTTTAGAAGAAATCCACGAAACATTCTTACAAAAAAAAGAAAATGGAGCTGATTAATTTCAGATCCATTTCCTTTTTTTACTCTTTTATAATATCCTCAATAGGTTTCCACACATCGCTATTCATGACATTTTCATCCCATTTTGTATTCGACATATAGATTTGTGAACCAACAGTTCTTACAAATCCCCATTTAATATCTGAATACTTTTCAGCATAGGTTTTTAAAGCATTAAACTTCTTTCCTGCGTATCCATCAATATTATTTGAACTACCATCCGATGAAATACCTCCTTTTGCCTCTATAATCCAAACATCTCCATTGTCTGTCTGAACAATATAATCTGGATAGAAATGACTTCTACGGAATGCTTTTCTATAAACAATTCCGAAATATTCATCACCTTTATCACCATTCTTATATATATGTTTTACTGGATTTTTATCATCTTCACACCATTGTTCAAATGCAATTTCTGTGCAAGTTCTATTTGGTGAAATTAGAATATTATTACCATAACTTTCAAATACATTTGTATTGAGAATATGTGTTGCCTTTAATTTCTTATGTTGCTTATAATACTGATACAATGGTATTGACCATTCTTTTTCAAAAATATCTGTTTCTTGTACATCAGCAATTGTGCTCTCATCTATCTGACTGAATAACTCCACTAATCTATCACGATTATTTACAAGAAATGCATTGTATTCTCTAAGTGTCATTTCCTCGAGAAGCTTATTATTACTTTCATACTCTTGTTCTTCTTCTGATAGCAATGACATCTGCATATCTTGTGGCCCAAACAATACTCTCAATGCATTATTGGAAATATTTTCATCAATACCTATAGCTCTTGCAATTTTTCTTTTTGCATCACGAATAATAAATCCATCATCATGATTGTTGATTTGATGTTCCCCACCAAAAACTGTATTTAATTTCGTCATATCATGTGTTGTTCTTGCAACACCTTCAATAGCTGATGTTTTAAGCTTAGTACCAAATATATATCCTTTGCTCACTTCAAGTTCTCTTTTATTAAGTTTTCCATCACCATTTAAATCGCATTCTTCAAGCATTTTTTCTCTAACTACTTTTACTACAGCTTCTGGATTTACTGATATTCTATCATTTCCATCAAGTATTTCCCTAGTAAGTGTTATATCAAATACACCTGTTTTTTTCTTGTACTGATACGTATAAAAACTGTCACTCAAACTACTTGTCAATCCTTCTGAGAATTGACTATCTAATGTATATAAATAGCAATCATCCAACAGAGTATTCTCATAATGTATTCGTTCTGGCATTCGTCTAATTCTTCCAACAGTTTGAATATTAAATCTTTCTGTTCCACCTTCACGTAATTTCACAAGAATCTTTGCTCTAGGGCAATCCCATCCTGTAGCAATTGCCTGTTTGAATAAAAGAAATCTATATTCTCCGTTAAGATTTGTGATTTCTTCTGGCTTATCTGGATGGTCTCCGCTAAACCATGATGCAACAAACCCAGATGATTCTGGGTATCCCATATCGTCAAGAGCTTGTTTAACTCTATCGATCCATTCTTGATTTCCATTAGGGAATTGAATAACAACAAGTGGATTAATATCTAAACCAAGCTTTTCATATTCTGCCTTTATTTCTTTGCGTTTTTTATCAGCTAATTCCAAAAGCATCAAGTCATCATCCAGATTATCATTTTCTTGAATAGCTGCTGTTACACCTTCATTAACAGAGATGCCCGTAGCTATTAATCCAGCTCCTATTACCTCATCATCAGTAATAGTCTCAACATGGTCTGCAACTGTAACTGGTGTTGCTGATACTCTCAAAACATGTGCAGGATGTATATTGGCAACATATTGATTTGCAGTATCACGATATTTATGTTCTTCATCAATCAGCATAAAAATATCTATATTTGAATTATGACATTCATAAATTTTTGACATAAAATCCTTATGCTCGCCTTCCTTCAATACTATATTTGACGCACTATTTATCTTGTCCCAATTTATAAAGTACACCTGTCCTTTAGGGTCTGGCTCATTTATAAACGAATACACATCCCCAAAAGTTATTCCAGAAGTTAACTCCTCAAAACTATCTTGAGACTGCTTCTGTAATCCACCTGCACCAGGACATAACCAGAGAAATACTGTATTGGGATTTTCATCTAAATAATCATCAATAAATTTACAAACCATAACTGTTTTTCCCGAACCAGTTGGGGCGTAAAGCACCATTTCCTCATGGTCTGCACATTTTTCCAACAGTTTTTCTTCATGTTTAGTTTGAAATGTGAATAGTTTTCCATTAAACATTATTCCGCCGCCTGCCTTAACTCTTGTCCAAAAAATTCTCTTGGAATATACTTATATCCTTTCTTTTTCAAAAGATATATTTCCTCATTATTCAGTATAATATTTTCATTCAACCAAATAGTTTCAATTTTTTCATATTTTTCTTTGTCTAGTATATTTCGCTTTATATCGTCCTTATTAAGTATAAGTATATTTTTCTCCCCATCTACTTCGATAGAATTTTGAAGTTCAATCATTTCCTTTATATGAAGACACAATGCATTACTTAACAAATAGTCCTCTGGCTTTCTTGGTGTCCAATCACATTTAAAATACTTTAAGTTGCACGTAAACCCTTCACTCATAGGACGCGATAAATCTTTTTCAATCAACATATCTCCTAAAAGATTTTGGATTCTAACCTTAGCTTCATTGAATTTTTCTAAAGATTTTGAAAATATATAGAATTCTTGGATGTGTTTATGTTGCTCAATATTAGTAATCCAATCATCCATATATTCATCATCAAACAAAATCGATATCGTATATTTTTCATTTTCAGATACAATGTATTTTGAATCTTGCTTAATCAGTGATTTAGGAATAATTCCTCTCGTTAACAACGTTATCATGTTTTTCTTTTGGCTTAGGTTCAAATCCATAATATTTATATAGTCAATAAAATGGAAATTTCTATTCACACTAATAAAAGCCTTTTGGGATGTTAAATATTCACCCGTCAACTTTTCACCTTTAATGTCATTTCCTAAAATTGTATTTACTGAACGCTTCCAAGTTACACTTTTTGCAATTCCTAGCTCGTCCCATTCCTTATCTGCTTTTGTAAGCCCTAAACTTCTTAATCGTTTTTCTTCTTTCTCAGAAACCTCATTATTTGTTACAATTATACATTTTCTTTTTCCTCCATCTTCGGCATTCATTAAATTAATTGCATTCAACGTTGTACCCGAACCAGCAAAAAAATCTAGAACAACAGCATTTTTATGAGTATTTGCCACCTTCAAACAATCAATTACCGCATATAAGGATTTAGGATAATTAAATTTCTTTTTTCCAATTACCTCTGATAAAATATTAGCACCAAAAGTCGATGCTGAATACTGCGGCTTATCCCAAATTGTATATGGTTTCATTCCCTCATCTTTCATACGTCCCTTATAATAAACCGACGGAGTCCCTGTTCTATCAAATCTTACTCCAGTATTATTATCCTTCTCTTTCAACAGAGTAGAAATAGACCATTTCCAAGTTCTCATTCGTCCATCCTCAGCAATTGGCCACGAAATAACTTCATCTGAATTTGGTCCTTCTAATATTTCATATTTTGCGTCTTTTTCATTCCATATCAACTTTGGAATTCTAAAATCACTACAATCTTTTTTTACATAAATAGGATAAACCATACTTGCAGATTCTTGGGAATACTGAGCTCTAAAATTTCTCCACTCAAAAGGACCTTGTTCATCTATATTATTATATCTTGATATTTGTTGTTCATTTCTAGGTAACCTTCCTATTTCAGCGTCCGGACCTCCATAAAATAAAGCGTACTCATGAGAAATTTGAAATCCATTCACACTAGAGCGTCCTTGAGGATTATTTCGTATGATTATTGTTCCCAAATGTCTACCTTCCCCAAAAATTTCGTTCATCAACATAGTTATATTTTCTATTTCATAATCATCAATAGTTAATACAATTATACCTGAATTCTTAAGTAGTTTTCTTGCTATTCTTAATCTTTGATTCATCATAGAAAGCCATTTGCTATGTCTATAAGTATCATTCTCATCAACATAATTATTATTGTATTTCCAATCTTTTGCACCTGTATTATATGGGGGGTCAATATAGATACAATCTATTTTTCCATAATGAGTCTTTTCAAGCAAATAAAGTGCTTGAAGATTATCACCTTCAATCAGAAAATTCCAAGGATATTCATCATCTATGCAAAGGCGCCTTTCGCTGTCAGCACACAAAACAGGTATATTTTCTTTTAGTAACTCGTCCACCTCTTCTGTATGCTCTTCAAAAACGAGACCAAATTTCTTTTCTTTTAAATGATTTTCAATTTCATTAAAGGCTCTTACAGAAGCATCATCATTATGTTGTATTTTTAGCGTCTCAAGAAAAGCTATCATTTGGTCACGCTTTTTCTTTGTTATATTTGCCATAGTTTCTTTCTCCCTATAATCAAAAAGAGGACAGAAGTTTCCTTCCATCCTCCATCTCTACAATTTATATTATTTGAGCATGTTCTCTTTATTTTGTCGCAATTCAGTCGCAAATCCCATACCTTTAACTTACAAACCCTTGATTTTACTGACTTTATTTCTCGATGCTCTTCATCGTTGGGAACAACAACACGTCCCTAATCGAAGCGCTGTCAGTCAGAAGC
>CAYVPJ010000070.1:0-10992 GCA_964453505.1 uncultured Oscillospiraceae bacterium
GGTGCGTCAAAATAAATTTTGCCACACCTCGCTGCCAACTGTAACCCCCTTGCTCCATGACAATTCACACTCCCGCCGCCTTCAGCTGCGCGGGGGCTGCTGCCGCCGGCGCGGGTAGGGCTCGGCCATGGGGTTAATTGGGAAGGCAATTCTGTTACACGGTTTTTGTTTCCGAGAACATGGATTGCATGGTGGGGTTGCCGGCGGTAAGGCGTTTGATGGTGAGGTTGTCTGCTTTTTCGTTGGCCAGGCGAAGGTTGTTTTTTGATCCTATGAGGGCTTCTTTGATTTTTTGCAGGTGGGCTATGGATTTGTCAATTTCTTCCACGGCGGTATTGAATTTTTCGCTGGCCAGACGGTAGTTGTTGGCAAACCGGTCTTTGAAGTCGTTCAGTTTGTTTTCAAAGTTGGTGATGTCAATGGTCTGGTTTCTGGCTATACTATAGCCAACTCTTTTTTGTATTCAAGGCTCTTTTTGGAGGTCTGGCACAGAAGGGTAATGAGGGGAATGAAGAACTGGGGGCGGATGACGTACATTTTGGGGTAGCGGTAGGTCATGTCCACTATGCCGCCGTTGTACAGTTCGCTGTCGGGTTCCAGAAGGGACACCAGGACCGCGTATTCGCAGTTTTTGGTTCTGCGGTCCTCGTCCAGTTTCTTGAGGAAGTCTTCGTTTTTGTGTTTGGTGGCGGTCTGGTCCATCTCGTTTTTCATTTCAAACATGATGGAGACGTATTCCGTCTGGCTGTCGTAGTCTCGGAAAATAAAGTCTCCTTTGGAGCCGGACGATGCGTCGTTGTCTTTTTCAAAGTAGGCGTTGGGGAATACCGTGCGCAGTCGGTTGAATTCCGTGCTGCAGTGAATTTCAAGGGTCTCGCCAATCATTTTGGTGGACATACGGGTCTTGAGGTCTTTGTAGTATTCTACCATTTCCTGCTGTTGTTTGAGTTGCTGCTGGAAGTTGTCGGTGAGGTTTTTCTCGCGCAGGGTGGCCTCGGCCTTTGTGGCTTGCAAGGTGTTTTGCAGGTTTAGTATAGTGGTTTCCTTGTCAAATACCTGAGCCTGCAGTTCCAGTTTTTTGGTGTGTTCAAACTCGTTGAGTTTGGACTGCAGTTTGTCAATCTCCAGTTCTTTGGCGCTGATTTCATTTTGGCTGGTCAGGAGGTCCTGCTTGAACTTCAGGGATTCCTTCAGGGCCTGGGCTTCCTGCTCGGCCTTTAGCTGGCGGCGTACCTCTTCCGTGCGCGAGGCCAGGTCCTGCTGGTACTCGCGGGTGCGGATCTGGCTGACGATGCTGGCGTAGTCGGCCTCGTTGACGGTGAAGACTTCGCCGCATTTGGGGCATTTTATGGAGTTGGTTGTGCTCATGTGCTTTGTTTATATATAATCAGTTTTGCAAAGAAAATCACTAGCTGTGCAATATTGCAGCATAAGTGCTAAAATGAGTAGTAATAGACAGAAAGGATTTAATTACTGCAGGGATGAACGATTCCGATAAACTCGCCGATTATTCTGTAATCATCAGCCTCATCCTCGTTTATATATATGGGCCTGTAGTCAGTGTTTTTTGGCATTAGGACAATACTTTCATTCTTGCAATTCTTTTCTTGGTCATCTATATTTCTGATTGAATATGTTTTTATGCTATAACTTCCGGAATAATCGGGATCGTATGAACTATAATGTTTTACCAGAACAATTTTGTCGCGCCGGCTTCCACCTGGGTTTGCCAAAAACACGCAATAGTCACCATCGTTAATAACAGGTTCCATTGAATGTCCGGATGCTTGCACCACATACATGTTTCTGTTTAATCTGCCCATACCTTCCACCCTTATCCATCCTAATACATCAACCAGTTCTCCTTCGCCAAAATAACCGCAAGCTGCTTTCACAGAGTAATATGGTAAAAAGTAAATGAATTTAACATTCTCATTTACATCGGATTCAATGCGAATGATATCTTTTTTTACTTCAACTGGTTGAAGTTGTTTCGCAAAATACTCTGCCAATGCGGTATCACAAAAGTAGACATAACATCCCTTCATCCCTCTTGTCATTAAAGTCCTGTATGTGTTTTTGATGATTTCGTCTGCGTCTTGTAAAGCCTGCTCACGATTTTCCTTCAATTGGGATTTAAATCCTCTAACTGAAAGATCGTTACCAGATCTTTTGAGAACATCTGTAATAACTCTGTTGTTTTCATACCTCATATCCAGTCCAACAATTACTCCGACATAATCAAGTCCAAGGCCTTGACAAGTATGGATGCAACCAATTTCATTTACGGAGTCTTCACCGATAATCCATAAATTCTTGTCGGTGTTCAAATTCCATTTTTTACGGAAATTATGCTCAGGGATGATTATATCCTCCTTTGTATCATTGGACTTACTATTCCAATCCCAACAGTATCCCGCTACTATTCTGGATTTATTATTGATTCTATTTTTGTTGACTATAGTATTGAATAATTCATTTGGATCGGTGAATATTCTAAAATCAAAATCTTCAGGTGAAAGATTTATATTGGCTGTTTCTTTAATTTGTAGGGTATTATCCAACCAACTTAAGTAACCGTCAGAACCATTACATCGGAATTGAGAACTAAGCCTAGCCGTATGAACTTCAGCCCCACAAGATTCCGCAAAACGTTCAATCGATTTTTTTGTTCCAACGTCCTTGATATGAATTCTTTGTCTGTCATCTACAAAAAATACCGAGAATTTAGTGGCCTTAACAATCTCAATTATTTGATTGTTACCAAGATTTCCATATAATCCGCTTTTTAAATTTAAACGGTGTCCTTCATCAATTATCAATGCATCAAAAGTGTTTTGAGGAGTATCAATAAAACTGCCACTTCCTACAAATAAGTTGTTTATGTAATTTCGCTTGAAACTACCTGTTAGTTTGGCAGTATACACATCTCTCGGCGCGGCATTTTTTGAAACATATTGACTGACTAACCCTTCTTTTGTTAATGCAACCAATAGATTTACAGCAACTACACTTTTTCCCGTGCCTGGCCCGCCTTCAACGACTAATACTTGTTTTTCACCATGTGCCGCTTTCCTGGCCAACTCCATAGCTGTTTCATATACGACTTTCTGGTCATCAAGCAAAATAAATTCTTGATTTCCTTGAAGCATTGAGATGAGCGAGTCTGCAAGCTGTTTTGAAGGCCTAAGTCGTCCATTGTCTACAAGCCAAACAATATCGTCTTTCGCTCCATATTTAATATGTTATTTAATGAACTCTTGTAAGTTATGTGCATCAGATTTTAAAAAAACGGGGGCTTTTTCAATATACTCGGCGTAACAAGGATTTGTAATGACGTTATCCGGAGAGTAATTATGCAGAAACGCACAAGGTGAAAGTGATATATGTTTTTCTCTAATAGTCTCGTTATAATTGTTTAGCATATAGGCGTATGACCAGGCCTGATAGGATGGATGGCTTGTCTCGCTCTCTCCAAATTGGAAACGGGTTTTTACTACTGCTGATTTGCCGGACAATTTGGCGTGTTCCCATTGTTTTAATTCAATAATCACCATATTTCCCCTATGTTCCTCATCTTCACCGGATATAATAAAATCAACACGCTTGGCCGTCAATGGGATTTGATACTCTATGGCAACACTTGAAGTATCTGGAATATCCGGAGTGTCGATTACTTTAAACATATGCATCATGGAATTTTGCCAGGAATTTTTTTCGTTTGGCGAGGTATGTCTGCCCAAATGAGATAAAAAGGCATTATCTATATCATCAGCTATTGTCCCATTAAATACATCAAGTAAAAAGCCTTTTTTTGATGCGTGGTATACTATCATAAGTCACAGTATTTTTTTGCGTTTCCTTTTGATTTGTCAACCGGGTACTTTGCCGCATTCTTAGCAATTTTTTTAAGCATGATTTCTTTAATATCAAAATTATATTTATCTGCAATGAGAAAAGCATAATTTAATATATCGGCTAATTCTTCTTTCACACAATCAATATTGACTTCATCAGCATTTTTCCATAAATAGGCTTCGTTAAGTTCAGATGCTTCTATTGAAAGAGCCAGAGCCAAATCCTTACCGTTATGGAATTGATTCCACTCCCTATCCTTAGTAAATTGAACAATTTGAGTCATGATTTCAGAAATATCAGAATTATTTATTGCTGTCATAAGATTAGTTTAGAAAATGTGGTAGATAAATTGTTGTATACAAAAATACAATATTTATGCATAAAGTGATTTGTTTGTTTTTATCAGTAGTTGGTTATTTGGACAATGTACTTATGCAGAAAATTTAATACTCCAAATAATTTTTCCAATTGCTTTTTGGTGTTTTATGATGTGTCTTACTACTTTTGTATAGTTCTGCCACGTTTCTGCACACCCGCGACCGACCTTTGTAAAAAACAAATCAACCCCACTATGGACCGTACAATAAAAGTAATAAGATCGGCCAATCCTTCAGTGGTCCTGGATTATATTGTCAAAGATCCGGAGCCGGCCAGAAACAGATTGTGTAATTAACGGCATTTGCCATTTTATGCTTCAGCCTCCTCCCGCTCCCTCCGCCCGAAATACTCGGAAGGAGTCATATCCGTCGCTGCCCTGAAGTTTCTCAGGGCGGTAGTCCGTGAACGGTAGCCGCAGAGGTAGAAGGCTTCTTTGATGCTCATATCCGAATGGCTGTCCCGCAGTGATATGAAATCTTGAATCCGGTACTTGTTGATGTAGGCCGAGACGCTTTCCGCTCCATTTTCCCGGACCACTTTTGACAGCGTGGTGCGATTGGTGCCCAAGGCTTCCACCAGCATACTTTCGGAAAGCTTGGGATTGCGCCAGGTTTGATTTTCTGTCATATATTGTCCCAGTCGGGTGAAAAGGCTGTTGCCGGTCCCCTGGGCACTCTCCTCAATTGCTGAAGGCAGAATGTCTTCATTGGGCACCTTTTTATCCACAATGCGGTATATGAGTTCCATATACAGACGGAGTGCCGTTATGGCTATGGTGCAATGAAAATATAAGATGGAAACAATTGGGGTGTGAACAGAAAGTAACAGCAGATAGGAAATTACGTCAATGATGCCGCTGATTACATATACTCGTATCCAGGTGCGGTCGGTGTTGCTGTATTTGCGGGTATAGGGAATATAAAAAATAAGAAATACGGGCAGGCTCAGGAGGAGACACAGCAGCAGTCTGAATGCCACATTAAAGTCAGCGTAATGCGGTAACATATCTTTAATGTCGGTATACACCGGATAGGTCACGCCCAGCATAAGGGAAATCATGAAAATAAGCAGAATGACCGCCACTGGTGAAAACAGCAGCAACAATCGTTTGAAGTTCACCCATCCCGGCGAGACTACCTCAATAGGGTATATGGTATACGCCAGAATCATAAACAAGCCCAGAGACAACCTGGGAACACTCAGGACCGGTACCTGGTACGTGCCGTTAAGGGCATTTATCAATATCGGTATGTAATTGAATACGGAAAGAGCCACAATAACGGCAAGAATTATCCGCGAACGGTCGCCGCTCTTATGAAAAGCAAACAGCGTGGCCGATGACAGAAACATGACCACCAAAGCGGCATAGATTGTGGCTAAAAAAAAATGTGCATTCATTTTTGAGACTGTCTCTCTCTAAATATTCTGCGAAAGTACAAAATGAAACACAATATTGTAAAAATGAAACGTCGGAAATCTTTTCTCCTGTAAGGGTCATTCTTACATTTGCATAAATCAAGACTAAACAAATTCTAAATTATGAAAACACAAAAAAAGGCATTCAGGTTCTTATACGTTTTGAGTACTATAGCCCTGCTGTCTTTAACTGTTGCCTGTTGCAAGGCAGACAAAGAGCTCCCAAAGCCACTATGGGAGGCCGGATGCGTAAGAAACAAGATTGTAACTATTAGTGACCTGCATGTGGGCATTGATGATAATTATGCCGAGACGGTGGAAAACCGCCCGCTACTTATTGAGTTTCTTCAGCGACTGCAACAAACTAAAGATGTACGCGAACTGGTGATTGCAGGCGATTTTCTGGATGCGTGGTACGTGCCCGTGTCCTATCCCGCCTATACGGACGAGGTTCAATTCTACAAAGGAGTCATTGCCAACAACAAGGCCTTGATGGATGAGTTCAAGCGGGTGATTGACAGTGGTATAAAATTAGTGTATGTTCCGGGGAATCATGATATGACCCTGCTGCCGGAAACCTTGCAGGAAGCCATCCCGGGTATTGTACAAGTAAGCGATGCACAGGGGCTGGGTACCTACTATACCGGTGACCGCAGAGAAATTGCCATAGAGCATTGTCACCGCTATGACGTGTTTTCCGCCCCCGACCGCATAACCAACAAAGAATTATGCGGGAATGACAATACCATTCTTCCGGCCGGTTATTTCTACGCCCGATACGGGGCTACCTGGGTGAGTGAAGACTTCCCTGTAGTGGAGAAACACTATCCGGAAATCACCACAATTCCCGATGAAACGGACACCGACCAATACGGAGCCTTTCTATATTACTCGGTGATTGCAAACATATCCAAGGATATCACCCCCGTAGAACCTCTTGAAGAAAAGATATTCAAGATGCGCATTGCCGGTTTCAATGACGACTATACCTTCCTTGACTTTTATCCGCAGCAACAGGAGGACGGCATTTACGGCAAGTTGTACAAGAACATCCAGCGCACATGGGAACAACGCCAGGTGCAGAACCATGTAATGAAGCCCAATAGTTTTGTGGACGCGGTATCCGGTACCATTCTTTGGGATTACTATTTCAATCAGGCCAAGGATCAATACCTGCTCAATGAGGACGAGGCCGTGGATGTGGTGGTATTCGGTCACACCCACGTTCCCAAATATATAAATGTGTCGGACGGAAAATACTACATCAACGACGGTACCTGGGTGGACAACAACACGGAAGACCCCACTACGCGTACTTTTGCCGTAATTACCACCGGCACCCGCGACTCCGTGGAACTCTATATGTACCAACCCAACGGCACCCTCACCGACATTAGACCCTTACCGTAGCTTATGCCAAAGCAAGCAATCGCTTTGCCGACTTTATAAAGAGTGGATATTCTGTCACTGCTGACCTCCCGCGTTGCCTGCAACGCCCGAGGTCAGTTTTACTTTGCACTGACTTGTGTTTTTGCCTAAGGGTACGTGACATTGGCGGTGACCGACGCAATCGCATTATCAGTTAAATGTTTATTGCCATTGAATTATAATAAAATGGAAGAAATTGTCTCATAATGGTGACATAATTGTACTAAATTATGAATTTCGAGTGCTATTTGTTGTTCTTAGGCAAAGGTATATTTGTATGATTTAGAATGAACCTTAAACTTAATAAACCGAGTTATTTAAATTTAAAACCTATGAAAGTAAGCAAATTTTTAGCTTTGTGTTTGACGTTTATGCTATTTGCGTTCACGTCATATGCCCAGTCACTCAAGGTGACCGGCACGGTAACCGATAAAGCTGATGGTCAGCCGCTCATTGGCGCCACAGTTAGGGTTGCCGGTACTTCTACGGGAACTTCAACGGATTTGGACGGTTCTTTTGAACTGAATGTTCCCGTTGAGTCCACTTTGGAAGTATCCTATATTGGTTATACGACTGTAACTGTTACTGCCGCTTCTGTATTGAACATACAACTTGAACAAGACAACGAAAGTTTGGAGGAAGTAGTAGTCACCGGTTATATGACTGAAAAAAAGGCCGACTTGACCGGCTCGGTAGCTGTGGTCAAAATGAAAGAAGTGGCCGACATCCCTACCGGGAACGTACTGACTGCCATGCAGGGTCGTGTAGCCGGTATGAACATTGTTGCCGATGGTACCCCCGGCGGTCAGGGAACTTCTTCCCGGATTCGCGGTACAACCACCATCAACAACTCTTCTCCTCTTTATGTAATTGACGGAGTAATGACGCGTTCTGACATCGGGACCATCATTTCCAGCAATGACATTGAATCCATCCAGGTACTTAAAGACGCCGCTTCCGCTGCCATCTACGGTGCCCAAGCCGCCAACGGGGTTATCATCATTACCACCAAGCAGGCTAAAGAAGGCACTATCAGAATTGACTTCAATACCACCCAGACCCTGCAGACATTCCAGAACAGTGTGCCTCTGATGAATGCTCAGGAATGGGGTAACGTGTATTGGGCCGCTTATCAGTACGACTTCGGTACCACACCTAAATCCATTATTTATGGTGACGGCCCCAAGGCTCAGCTGAAATTGGGACAACCTTATTATTCCAAAAACGGTCTGCAAATGTTGATTTCCGATACCGACTGGTTGAAAGAATGCTACAAACCGGCTTTGATGCAGACTTACAATCTCTCTCTGTCAAAGGGTTCAAAGGACCATGTATCTTCAATGAGTCTTAACTACATTGACCAGGACGGTATCCTTAAGAAATCGGACTACAAGTCATTATCTACCCGTGTAAACAATGAATTCCGTTTCCTCAACAACAAATTGCGCGTAGGTGAATCCATTAACATTACCTATTGGACCCAGCACAAGAAACCCAACGCTTACGAATCTATTGAAAAACAACTTCTTGCCCAGCATCCTGCGCAGGCTATATATGCCAGTGACGGTAGTTATGCCGGTTCTGAAGTGGACTTGCTCGGTAGCCGTAACAACCCTATTCGCTACATTGACAATGAAGCCAATAATTCCTACACTAGCTGGCGTATCTTTGGAAACGCATACATTGAAGCCGTTCCTATCAAGAACTTGACTCTTAAATCCACGGTGGGTATCAACAACAATACAAACCACACTAAAGTATTTGAACCCGCATGGGACGAACACGTACGCTCCAACCTCATGAGCTCTTTGTCAGTTACTGAAAACCAATATCTGGAATGGGTTTGGACCAATACGGCTTCTTATAACTTCAGTGCAGGTCGTCACAGCGCCACCTTCTTGGCCGGTGCCGAGTTCAAAAAGAACATAACCTATAATTTGAACGGTACAGGTGACGAATATGCCCTTACCTCTCCCGACTATGTATATCTTTCAGTTGCTGAAGGTACCAAGGGTGTTACCGAAAGTGCCAACATGTATTCCATGACTTCTTATTTTGCTAAAGCAAATTACAATTATGCCGACAAATACCTCGTTTCCGCTACGGTGCGTCGCGACGCTTCTTCCCGCTTTGGTAAAGTAAACAACGCCGGTATTTTCCCCTCTGCTTCTGTTGGCTGGCGTGTTTCAAAAGAAAACTTTATGGCTTCTACAAGCAACTGGCTGTCTGATCTTAAGTTGCGTTTCTCTTGGGGTATCAATGGTAACGACCAGATCAGCAACACAGCTACCTACAACATTTACGCTGTAAACATCTGGAACGGTAGTTACAACTTGAACGGTGACGGAAAGACCCTGAGTATGGGTGCCGTCCGTAGCCAGTCCGGTAATGCTTTGCTGCGTTGGGAACAAACCGAACAGTACAACGCCGGTTTTGACGCCAGCTTCCTGGACGGTCGCTTGACGGTTACTGCTGACTACTATAACAAGAACACCACCGATATGTTGTATCAACTTCCTGTAGCCGCTGTTAACGGTGAAGGTGGTACTTCTTATCAGAATTGTGCTTCAATGAACAATAAAGGTATTGAAGGCATTCTTACCTGGAAAAACACCTTAGGTGACTTCAGTTATGAAATCAGTGCCAATATTGCCTGGGAGAAAAACGCCATCACTTACTTGCCCGAAGATATTTACTATACCTACGGTCTTGGTAACATGGCCGCCGGCGTTACCAACGTGGGACTTCCCTACGGTGGACGTTTGGGTTATATCACTGACGGTGTGTTCCGCACACAGGCAGAAGTGGATGCCTACAAGAGCGAGTATGAAGTTAAATTCGGTGCTCCCGGCGTAGGCCGTATCAGATACACCGACGTGAACAAAGACGGTGTGATCAACACCAGTGACCAGGCTTACATTGGAAGTGACCTTCCTGTACTCCAGGGTGGTATCAACTTCTCGGCCAATTACAAGAACTTTGATTTCACTATGTTCTTTGGCGGTATGGTTCGCAAGGCTTACAACACCTCTAAACTTTACACCGACTTCTTCCCGCTGGGTGAAGGTCTGGGCAACCACTCCACTCGTCTGCTGGATGCCATGAACGGCTATTACGACTACGTGGCTACGGGTACTTATACATCTGACTACGCTGCCTTGACCACACTTAACGTCAACAATGAAAACCTGGCTTCTGACTGGTATGTAGAAGACGGTTCTTTCTTGAAACTCAAAAACTTGGTGGTAGGTTATACATTTACCAACAATCTGCTTAAAACTCTGAGATTGCGTTCTGCACGCGTTTACCTGCAGGCTCAGAACCTCTTTACCTTGACCAATTATACGGGTCCCGATCCCGAAAATCTTGGATATCCTTATCCCATAGCACGTAGTTATATTGTGGGTATCAATTTTGGATTTTAATGAGTGATGTATACTAACATTAATAATAAGCTAAATCCTATGAAATATAGAAATATTATTCTTGGCGTTTTCCTTTCCATTGCTCTGGTAAGTTGCAATGAAAAAGAATTTCTTGACCTGAAACCGCAAGGTTCTCTTAATGATGCCGTTTTAAATTCAACTGACGGTATAAACTATCTGGTTAATTCGGCCTATGCCGCTTTGGCCGGCCCCAATGCCACCTTCGGTGCTATGAACGCCCCGGTTAACCACTGGATTCAGAGTGAATTACACTCAGACAACGCTTATAAAGGTGGGGGTGGTCCTTCCGACAACACCAACATGCACAAAATTGAAACGTATGTGGTGGATGCCACGCACACTATGATGAACAACTGGTGGACCGCTTTGTATCAGTCTGTAAAACGCACCAATTCTGCCCTCAGGGTGTTGAATACCTGCAGCCCCGAAGACGTTCCCGATGTGGAAATGTTAAAGGCCGAGATGC
>CAYVPJ010000071.1:0-10938 GCA_964453505.1 uncultured Oscillospiraceae bacterium
TAACTTGGTCGTTATCTTGCTTACTGCCTTGCGTACAAGTCAGTTTTTGAAGTCGGTCGCCGCGTCGGAGTACGGCTTGCGAGAGTCGGTTTCGGGGACGAGCGTGGGAGCGCCAACAGGCTTCACGACATACTTGCCCAGCACGTCCTTGAAGGCTTTCTTACCAATGCGCTTTTCCAGATCGCCCACGCCCAGCAACACGGTCTTATAGATATCGGTATAACCCGCCTCGGTCGCGGCCTTGATGATCTCGGCTTCGCTGGTGTATTTGCGCACCGAGCGCCCCGCAACCAGTTTGTACCCCGGCCAAACCTTTCCGTCCACCGCCTGCTGGGTCGCGTAGGCGAGCAGGTCTGTGACCCAGTTGTTCAGGGATTCCGCTACGGGCAGGATGTCGACGATTTCCTCGTCGGTCAGAAGATCGGGCGCTTTGAAATCCCGTGCCGCAAGCTGCATGAAATACTCGCTGCGGGCGCGGCAGGTGTATCGGGCTTTGCAGAAGCGGCAATGCTCTCCCGCGCAGAAGTCGCCTTTGCCTTCAAAGGCAAGCTGCGCCTTGGGGCGCACCTCGGTGTCCGCCCAATGGAGCAGTTCGTCGGCTGTCATTTCAAACGTGGATACGTTGGAAAGGCGTGGCTGCACGATGCTCATGCGCACATTCTGAATATCGTAGAGCGGGTCGAACTCCAACAGCGCGCCCAAGCCGTACAGCATGAGCTGGCTGTTGTGATTGGCCTCCACTCTTACGCCGCGCCCACCCTTGAAGTCGATGATTTCCAGCGTGCCGTCCGCGACGATGACGAGATCGCCGGTGCCGTAGCCGTCCGGCACATACTCGCTGTAATCCAGCCGGTGTTCCACCATGACAAGCGGATCGGCGCAGCCCGACCGGACCGCCTCGATGGTTTCAATGCAGAAGGCGGCGTATTCATCCGTGACGCTTTCGGCCTCGTCCGAGTAGAACTCGTTGTCCTTATGCTGATCGTAAAGCTGCTCGATCACTTCGGGCATCATATCGCCCAGATAGCGGTGCAGCTTCAGCTCAGACAGTTCATGGAGATAGGTGCCTTCCTCCGCGTACTGCGAAGGGGTGTCGGCAAACTGCTCGGACAGCTTGACGGACGGCGGGCACATCATCCAGCGATGGGAGGATGAGGCGTTGAGCCGAGCGTGGGCGCGGCTGCTGTGCTGTATCTCGCTCACAGGGCGGCCACCTCGCGCTTCAAAGTAGCATACTGGTCTTCGGGCAGTTCCGTCAGCTTATTCACGCCGTGCTTGGTGAGCAGCGCCTTGATCTTCGGGCGGTTCTCCGGGGTAGAACGCTCGGCGACATAGGCGCGAAGCTCCACGAGAGACAGGGGTTTTTCGGTCGTAGTGGTTTCGGCGTGCGGCCCGTTGTCCGTAACGGACTGTTCGGGCGCGCCGTCAACGATGGCGTTGGCCAGCACTTCGATGCTGTCCGCCAGCGACCGTAGATCCTGCACCACGTCCAGCGCCAGTTTGGTTCTCGACATATCGGTATCCTCCTATCATGGTAAATGGGCAAAAGCAAACCCGCCGTGCAAGCGCGTCGGCGGGTTAGTTGCGTGTGTTGCGTTATAGGTGTCGTGAGTGGGCGACCGTATTCTGTTCCTCATGTGTGCGCTCCCGATCAGTTGAGCATCAGGCGCTTGGTCTCGCGCTTGATCGCCTCAACCTTATCTGTGCGCTCCCACGGCAGGTTCAATTCGGTTCGGCCGTAGTGACCATACGCTGCCAGCATGGAATAGCTGGGTTTGCGCAGGTCGAGCTGCTCGATGATAGCGGCGGGGCGCATATCAAACACAGCGCGCACGATTTGCGCCAGTATGCTGTTCGGATAGGCGCTCGTGCCAAATGCGTCCACGCTCACCGATACAGGCTCGGCGCGCCCGATGGCATAGGCGATCTGCACCTCGCAGCGCGTAGCCAGACCGGAGGCGACGAGGTTCTTGGCGATATAGCGTGCCATGTACGCGCCGGAACGGTCAACCTTGGTCGGGTCTTTTCCGGAGAGCGCGCCACCGCCGATGTGCGCGACGGGGCCGTATTGATCGACCGCTAACTTGCGCCCAGTCAAGCCGGTGTCGGCCACGGGGCCGCCGAGGACAAAGTTGCCGGACGGGTTGACAAGCAGTCTCGTTTTCGGGTGGATTAGTTCCATTGCGATGCATTTCGCCACCACGCCATGCAGGATGGCCTCGGCCAGGCACGCGGGGCAAACGCCTTCGGAGTGCTGTACGGAGATCACGATGGTCTTGAGGTACACGGGCTTGCTGCCGTTATATACGACGCTGACCTGTGCCTTACCGTCAGCGCCCATCCAGTCCACCTTGCGCTGCATATTATCCAGTTCGCGGCAAATGTGCTGTGCGAGAACCACGGGCAGGGGCAGCATCTCTGGGGTTTCGTCGGTAGCGTAGCCCACCATGATTCCCTGATCGCCTGCACCGAGTTCCTTGTCTCCGTTGACAGCGCCCGCGATGTCTGGGGATTGTTCGTGGACGCGCACCTCCACGTCGATATGACCGTTGGGGTCGGAGCAGAGATCGGCTTTCTTGTAGCGCAGCCGCCCCAGCGTGTCCCACACGATTTTCTTGTAGCTCACCTTGGCCTTCGAGGTGACTTCGCCCGCTACCAGCACCTTGCTGTCGGTGGCGAACACCTCCACGGCGACGCGGGCGCTTGGGTCTTGAGCGAGATGCTCGTCCAGTATCGCGTCGGCGATCTGGTCGCAGAGCTTGTCCGGGTGTCCGGCGCGAACGGCCTCAGCCGTAACGATGTGCTTATTTTCCATAGATGTAGTTTCCTCCGTTTTCTTGAGTATTGGGTTTCGATGAAACGGTTTCCAGCAGCCACCCCGCCTCGGGGCGAGCGATGAGCCGCGCGTTCCCATAGGCCATCTCCAACGTCAGCGCAGTATACGCTATATAGAAGCCGTCCTTCGCGTCCAGCGCAAGCGCGACGTCCGCGTACCGGTCGTCCATGATGAACAGCGGCAGCAGGTATTGAAGATGCCCGCCGTACCACTGCGGCACGGCTATGCCGGGCGTGTATCGGGCGCGCTTCATGCTCTGCTCCGCGCAGGCTTCTATGGTCTGTGCCAGCGACGACATGGTGCGAATCGGCGCGGGCAGCCGATTCAGGTTTTCATCGGAAAATAGCATATGTTCGAGGTTCAGGCGCAGCGGCCAGTCCGGGTGGAAGCCGTAAGCCGTATCGGGGAAGAAGCGCAAAGGCATGGGCAGCGCGGCGATACCCTCCAGCGCGGCGGCTGCTTCGGTGTGAAACCCTACCAGCGCCCAGTTGCGACCGAACTGCGGGTTGCGGTTTGGCTCGAAGCAGGCGTACACGTCCTGATACAGCGGGGTCAGCAGTCCCGTGTTGAAGGCCGCGCGGCTTTCACCGATGTAGACATAGGCGTTCTTATCCGTCGCGTACTCCCTGCGGCGCATCTGTTCCTCAAAAGTCAAATATAGATGGCGCTCCAGAATGTGCGTGGACTGGTTGAAGCGCTCCTTCTCCGGCGTGGCAAACCGCCATGGCTCCGGCAGAATCATCGCCGCCAGCCTATCCAGATGCCCGTACAGGTCGGGCAGATAGGCGAAATCCTTCAACGTCAGCGGCATTCTAAAGCCACCTCGCTTTCGGGAGCAGACGGCTTAACGCGGTTGCACCAACCGATGAGGACGCTCACGAGGAACTCTTTCCAGCCCTGCTTGAGCTTCTTCCAGAAGAACACAGGCTTGAAATCGTTGGGCGTTTCGGTGCTCCAGATGTCGGTGATGTACCAGACGCCCTGACATTTCATCATGAGCAGATACACACCGTCCTCGTAACGGATCTCCTGACAGATCGTGTCCAGATGAACGCCGCTTGCGTCGTGAGCGGTGATGTACTCTGCAAGCTCACGGCGAAGGATGAAGCCTTTGATGAAGCGTATCCCCAGAACGCGGTTCATCTTGCAGAACTGCCGCCAGCCGGATTTGGTGAAGTCGATTTGAACGTTGTGCGAGTAAAACATGATCGTGCCTCCCATAAAAACTTGATGAACGGTCTCATGGGCAGCACGAAACAGGGCGTGGGTATACCTGTATCCTTCGCTGCTTGTGGGAATCTGACCGGGAAAACCCGCGAGACTCTTGACCGTTCCTTGCGGTTCTTCATGGGGTGGCCACCTCATGGCTGTAATGATAGCGGAGATTGGGTGAAAACAACAGGCCAGAATCTGGCTCGTTTTTGGCGTGAAAACCTACGTCCGAGAGCAGTTTTGAGGCTATTCGAGTACAGGAAGCCTTGAAATCACTGGGTTTTTCAGCGCGCCAGATTCTGGCGCGGTGTGATGTGAACTTTTTTTGGAGAAGCGCCGCAGTTATCCATGATCTGAGCGCGCCAGATCATGGCGCACAAAAAAAGCGACCGGATCAGCACAATCCAGTCGCTCAAATGCTCATATGGACTTCGCGGTCATTTGTCTTTCATTAACGGCGTTATCCCAGCCTTCTGGAGGATCGCATCGCAAACGAAAATGGAACATGAATACATGGTTCGCAACAACAAGCTATACAGCGCATGTTCATCCGTCTGCATGAATTGCTGTCCGCTTTTCCCAATCAAATCTGTGCTGAGCTCCGGCTCCAGATTCATACCGATACATAACGCGACGACCTGCCGCATTGTTTTAGCGAAACACTCATCGTTCCGCATACGCGTTATCGTTCTGATAGAAAGCCCGCTGCGTTCCTCAAGCTTCTCTCGCGTGATGTTCAATCTTTTCATATGGAGGGTCAGCGTGTCGGTAAACCGTGACGGCAGCGAGACACGTATCTGGTTGATCTTATGCGCTTCTTTGATTAGCGCCAAACATTGCGTGGCGCTCAACTCTACATTCTGCGTTATAGAAGCCGCCGCCAGACCAATATTGGTCAGGATGGAAGCTTCCTCGCGGAGGAACAGCCCTTCGCTGTGTTGTCGCGTAGGTCTGTGATTTTGGACTACGAAAGTCAAGCAGCACTCATCGATATGAGAGCGAGCGTAATCCGTTAAGCGCGCATTTCCGTTACTATCAAAGGCAACATAGGCTGCGTCTCTGATACAGAAATGGCCCTCAACATATTGGTACCGACCCGTATCGATCAGCGCGGCAAAGCGCGGATTCTCTATGTATTCAGTCGCGGCATCCTGAACGCTGATCGTAAAGGTCTGATTCCATTCAAGCATCATAGAAGCCGTATTGTACCATGGGGTATATGCGCCATTTACATAATTCAGCACTCCTTTGGCTCTTTCGTATCCCAACTCCATCATCCGCAGCTTTGCGGCCTTCTTAGACACGCCGTAAAATGCGGCCAGCTCTGTTATGACATTTTCCATCGAACGTGCTTGCCGCTCATTTTGTAACGCATGTCGGATATCGATACTATGCCTGACAAGCAGTTCGTCAATCTTCATCTTCGTTTGCAGAGCAGGCATGCGCACGCGCGGCGTCAGCTTGGCTGTTCGCGCCTCAATCACCCGCATAGGCTTACCTTCCTCACCATCTGAGACAATCTCTCTGGAACAAGACAGACAATTCATATCCTCGTTATATGCCTTTTGAAGCCGATAAGCAAAGTAGTCGAGGTAGCCATGTATGCACTCATGGGTTATCGTATCCGCATCATGCGGAATCCCATGAATTGTAGCCGCCTCGAGATCGATCAGCATGGTATTGGCCCGAATCGCTCGTCTCGTAAAAGAATCCGCCGTCGCATTGTAGACCAGCGCATTCTCGTCATCAAAGTAAAACTGGCCGAGAATCGAGTGGTTCTTGGTTATTGTTGCGTATTGAATCTCAAAGCCCATACGCGAAGCCAATAGCTTGACATCCAAACGCATAGGCTTTTCGAGCGCTTCCGGGTAATACTTCGAAAGCAACTGAGTGGCCACATTTTCCAGCTCATTGTTTCGAATGATGGGCACCAAATAATTATCCAACGCTCTGCCTGTAGCACGGGCGTTTTTATCATAAACCGCAATGGGCAGCTGCATAAAAGAACGATCATAAGTGGTGATGTTCAGTATAAAGGGAACCCGAAACCACTGCTCAACCGTATCTTCGGTGTACTGCCCGTCCTTTACCATCGAGATCAGGATTTTAGCTTTTATTATCGCATCGATCCGGAATTCGCGTGTTCCCTCCGCTGCCGCCTCAATCTTTACGAGCATCATATCCGCTACAACCGCGCTGCTTGGCGTAATAACCCTCCGCGTTGTCCGTCCGACTTTGACAGTGCCACACATGATGCCTTCGGTGAGCGCTGAGTGAGCCATACCGTAAAGATACTCAAAATAAAAATCTTCCACAGAAATGCAGCGTGCCCTTTCGGTGCGATAAGGGTTCTCGTAACCGATGATGACATTGGGATCGTCTTCTGCTTGAAAATACTGGATGAAACGCATGTCCTGCCTTGCCAAAGGTATATCGCGCATACGCATATCCTCCTGGTAGAATTTTTCGTCCTTCCTCTTTTGTTCATCGTGCTTGCCAACGCCCAGTAACATGCGGCGAAAGCAAACCCCGGATAGCGGGAAGCCACTCTTTCCACCCTCCGGAGATGACGTGTGCAATTATATCACAAGATTGTTGACCTTGCAATATGGCTGCGCGTATTTTTTGTCACAGCACTTGGTCTGGATTTGTGGGGAAAAAAGTTAAACTTGCTACAAATATCGCAGGAAAGCTACATTAGAAATTTTCACTAGCCTCTTTACAGGTCAACAATGTTGTGCTATACTGTGCTCGTTGAGCAATGTAGGGAAAAACGGCTTCAGGAGGTCCGGCGTGATGGCAAAGCAAAACAAAACCAGCTCCGACGAAAAGGGTCCGTCGTTACATCTCGCTGCGTCGGCTGCGCGTCCACGACACAGTCAATATGCGGAGAAGATACGCGCGCTTCGTATCGCCGCTGATATGAATCAAGGGGAACTGGCAAAGGAATTAGGCGTTACAAAAAACGCCGTAACGAATTGGGAAACCGGGTATTCCCGACCCGATATCGATACGCTTGTGAAGATGTGCGCTGTGCTATCCGTCTCGGCGGACGAGATATTAAGCATTACCGACCATGGTAAACGCCCTACGGAATCGGAAATGCTCTTTTTGCAGAGTTATCGCGGGCTGAACCAGCATGACAGGTTCTTGATCGATAAGCTCATCGACACGATGCATGAAGATGAGTACCGCGAATTCCGTCGCACTTTCAAAGTCAACTTCACCCGGCGTCCAATCAGCCCGCTGAGCGCGTGCGCGGGCACCGGCGTGGATTTGTCCGGAGGTGGCGAACCGAGAATGATTCTGCTGCGGAACATCGATGAAACCCGTGATTGCGATGAGATAATCGCGATTACGGGCGATAGTATGGAGCCCGATTTTCACAGCGGAGATCGCGTGCTGGTTGAACATACGAGCGAGATCAATCCGGGCGAGGTTGGCATCTTTGTCGTGGCGGGAGAAGGTCTCATAAAAGTATATCAAAAGGACGGGCTGCACTCGATCAACCCCGCGTACCAGACAATACGCCCTGTTGACGATGATGACCCGAGGTGTATAGGACGGGTGTTGGGCGTATTGACGAGTGAAATGCTCCCATCCAAAAGAGAACTGGCGATGGTTGACGAGATCAACGCCGAGCATCGCAGATAAAGGCTCCGCACAAATACAATGATTTTCATCGCATATGGCTATATGCTTGTTTCTTATACCCTTTTTTGACCAACCGAGCAATCGAGGTGATTTCGATGCGAACTACCGCGCCCGTGATTGATCTCAAAGCGCTCTACGCGCAGAACCCAAACAGAAACCGAGTCATTCTACATTCGGACGCGAATTGTTTTTATGCCGCTGTTGAATGCCTTTACAGCCCGGACCTCCGCGACAAACCCGTAGCCGTCTGCGGTGATCCTGAAGCCAGACACGGTATTGTGCTCACTAAGAATTATATTGCAAAGAAGTATGGTATACAGACCGGCGAGGTGCTCTACAAAGCACGGCAGAAGTGCCCCGAACTTGTGATGATTCCGGCCCACTACGATCTCTACCGCAAGTTTTCTCGTAAACTGTGTCGCTTATACGAGAGCTACACGGATAAGGTAGAGTCCTACGGTTTGGACGAGTGCTGGCTTGACGTGAGCGGGCGCAGCATGGACATTGATGGTGGGACGCGACTGGCGAATGAAATCCGCGAGCGCGTCATGGATGAGCTGGGCATCACGGTTTCCGTTGGCGTGAGCAGCAATAAGGCGTTCGCAAAACTCGGAAGCGATCTTAAAAAGCCGAATGCTACGACTGTGATTCCAGCGGTAGGCTTTGAGGAAAAGGTATGGCCCTTGCCGGTAAACGAGTTGCTTTTTGTCGGCCCAAATACGCTCCGGAAATTTATCAAATGGAATATTTACACGATTGGGAATTTGGCAAACGCGGATACCGGCTGGCTTGCTTCTGCAATGGGCAAAGCGGGTCTGATGCTTCAGCAATTCGCTCTGGGATTGGACCCCACACCGGTCGCTGATTCCGATGAAGCCATCAAGGAAAAATCCATCGGAAACTCCACTACTACGCCGCGTGATATGGAAACCTTCGAGGACGTTAAGTGCGTGCTGTACCTTTTGGCCGAGTGCGTTTCCGGACGGCTACGCCGCGCTGGATTCCGCACGCGCACAATTTCGCTGGGCGTTCGCACAAAAGATCTGCAATGGTATGGCAAACAGCACACAATCCAAACGCCGACGAACCTGACGGACGAAATCGTCAGTACCGCGCTGGAACTATTCGTGAAGAACTATCAGCACTTTTTACCGCTTCGCAGCATTGGCGTGCATTGCGATAATCTGGTACCGGAAGATACGCCGATACAGATCGACCTCTTTGGAGACAATCAGAAGCGGGAGCGCGCGGAGCGGTTGGAGCGAACCATCGACGATATCACATATCGGTTTGGCAAAAATGCGATTCATCGCGGAGTTGTTTATTCTGATAGATCGTTCTCGCAGATCAACCCCGCCGACGACCATGTTGGCCCCGCGACCAAGAACGTCGGTAAATAACCGTTCAACGAACCAGCTCTGATGAGGAGGAGTGAGTGGAATGTGTCCATTTGGTTTTGAGTCAGAAACACCACATGGCGTTTCAAAAATCCCCATGAACCGGCACAAGGTGCTGGTCAAGGTTCGAGCGGATCACAACACAGACGGCTCCATTCGGCCCATAGCGTTTCTAACTCCGGATGGAGAAAAGGTTGTGATCGAAAAGGTGCTGGGCATGAGGCAGGCGGCGTCATTAAAAGCCGGTGGTCAGGGCCTGCGATACGAGGTTCGCATAGCCTGTGGCGACGAAAGCCGGGATATGTATCTGTTCGACGACGACGGCGTTTGGTTCATTGAAAAAGATTGAGGTGGATGAATATGTGCGGTCGGTATTATGTTGCAAGCGAAGATCAGACGGAGGAACTGCGGGCAATCATTGAAGAGCTTCAGCGCCGAGCCAAGGAGCCTGTCAAGACGGGTGAAGTATTCCCGTCCGAAACAGCGCCCGTCATTGCCAATAACCGAGCGGGCAAGCCTATGCCCTTTGCTATGCGTTGGGGCTTCTCGCTGAATGGCGCGCTGATCATCAACGCGCGAAGTGAGACGGCGGATCAAAAACCATTATATCGAGATAGCATGGCGCGTCGGCGCTGCCTTATCCCTGCTTCGTATTATTTCGAGTGGGAGAAACGAAAAAATGATAAGGTGAAGTACGCCATCGGCGCGGGAAAGATGATCTACATGGCGGGTCTGTACCGCATGGAAGATAACGGACCGGTTTTCTCGATACTCACACGGGAAGCGTCCGATCCAATTGCGTTCATTCACGATCGCATGCCGGTACTATTACCCACCAATTTGCATGCCGCGTGGCTGGCAAACGAAAGCAACCCTATAGAACTGCTCAACGAGGCGGTGCGAGACGTACAGTTCAAGATTGCCTGATCATCGGTTCATATGTCTACACCGAGTGGCAAGGGCTATTCCCCAAGCCCCTCGGTTGATGGCGTTGCCGACCTATTATGAGAGATACGGCTCTTTATCTTTGTTTACCCGCAGAGGATGGTGGATATAGTCGAAAGCCTATGCTATACTGGACTCAGACAATCCGTCCATTCTAAAATGCAACACGAAGGAGGACGCTATGGAAGCACAGCAATTAACGCCAAGCCAGCCAACTCAACCTGTAGCGTACTACGGGAACGCCGCCAATCGAGCTTATGACATTATCTCCAAAGTAGCCTACCTCATAGGCGTTCAGAAGCCTCATTTTGAACACGATTTCGAATCGCCTCTGCTCTCAATTTATGACCAGCTCAATGCGATCCAGCCCGCGCGCATCATCCGCAGTCTCTGTAAGATACGAACCTCGCTCATGAAGGACTATCAACGCATAGACCGCGAGATGCAATACAATCTCAAAAATCTGGATTCGCTGCCAGAGAGCTTTTCAATAGAAAACCTGCGGCAATTAGAGACCTTTGGTATCCGCATAATCAAACCAAACCAAAAAATCAACCGATACATCGTCGATGTCAATCTACTTATTTCACAACACATTAACGGCTGCCGCGATCTGTTTCCACTCTGGATCAAATGGGATTATATCAAGGACCTATTCATTATGCCGGGTGGAACGAAGGACTCAAAAATCAAACCAGAATGGCTGCGATACACGAACAGCATCAATGTATTTCCCTTTCAATGCTACATGAATTGGCCCGCCGTAGAGAATGGCAATGTTCTTCTTCACGACCGGAAGTTCGTCTCGCTCTTATACCTGAATCATGGTGACCAGTTTGCAGATCACGGAAAAGTCAGCGATGCGGGCAACATGACCAAAGATAACGTGTACGG
>CAYVPJ010000072.1:0-10339 GCA_964453505.1 uncultured Oscillospiraceae bacterium
TATCTGCTGCGAATGTGGTTTTCGGATTTCCGACAACGTACTCGGCAACGTAGGTGTTTCCGTCCTGCACGATCCGGACGCGGTCGCCAGTGTGGAATACCTCGAAAGCATTGCATTGATAGTGCTTCTGGCTCCCAGCGCTTTCACCTTCGATACGCAGGCCGAGGCCGTCCTCGTAGACGCCTGTGACAACTGCAAAATTCGCCATTTTTAAACCCTCCTTGCTACGTGCGTCATCGTACCTCCGGCGGTCAGTTCCATGCTCCATGCGGTTTCCTGATAGTACCCGTTGATGCCGAGGTTTTCGTGCTCAAATTGGAAAATATCCTTGTAGCCATGTACCGGCATCAAGGCGGTCTGGAATTCGATGTTTCCATCCACGACGGAGCGCTCACGCCCGACGCGCTCAACGTATGCCTCAAGCGTCCTTTGATCGGCGATGTCGTTGACCGTCAGGGTTTCCGCCACAATGCCGCGGTGTACCGTGGAAAGCGGGCTTTCCGGATCGTCGTTGTCCCATGTCGCGACCAGCTCTCCGTAATCTGCGTTTGACACGACGGCAATAAAGCGGTTCGGCAGCGAGAAGTAATCCACATTTTCAACCGCGCCATCTTTGATGATCGATGCCGTATTTGTGGTATAAATAAAGCCCACGTCGTTTTCCGTGGGCCCCCTGATTTCCGTCGCCGTGAAGATTCCGTTTTCATCCGGATAGATCGGTGTGTATTCGATTGCCGCCAGCAGCGCGTTGATGTCCTCAAGGAAAGACGCCGCCGGGGCAAATTCTATCGCCGCCGGCAGCGTCTTCGGGCTTGATCTGATATTTGCACGTGGATAACCCGCCAGATATAGCAGGTTGGTGACAGCGTCCGTGTAAAGCGTCCCAGAGGGATAATACAGCCGCTCACCCGGGCAGTTCGTTTTTAGCGTCTGGTTAAGATCGTAGGCTTCGACGCTTCGGGCAATTGCTCCGCCGACAGACGTGCGAGCCGGAGACGATAGCGCGAACACGCCGAGCGGCCATTCCGCCCATGTTACATTTTTGGAAATACGCACGCCCATGACTGGGCGGATTCTCGCATTCAAAAAGTCGATGTTGTCATCTCGCATGGAGAAACGTGCCGTCCGCATGATGCTCTGCGTGGAATCGAATTCGATGCTGGCACTTTCTACGGTCCGTAGGTCGCGCTTATATTGCAGGTTGCGGTCGAGCAGTTCAAACCGAAAGCGGACAGCGCGGCAAGGGGCGGTGAGCATGGATTTTACAACATCGGCATCGTAGCCACTGACTGCAAATTTCATTCCGTGCTCACCGCCTCGCTGTGCTCAATCTCGCTTAGAACAAACGAAATGCCGTAAACCAATCCGTACTCGTCGTTTGTGCAGGAGACATTAGAGCAGACCCCGTACAGTTTGATGCGTGCATCGCGGTACAGCATGGTACACTTTGCCCTCATTGCTTCTTCCAGCGTTGAAAACAGACTAACATCGTCCGTTTCGAAGTCGAGAGAAATATTCCTTGAGGCGTGCTCGTCGAATTCGGCAACAGGCTTTTCGCGTCCCGCAAATTGCATCAGCTCCGCCCCGTATTCTCCGCCTCTTCTCCACGACGTGTTATATTGTACCGGCACTTCCAGCGTGGGAATATCGACGCAGGTCAGGAAGCCGCTCGTCAGCGCAAAGGAATCAGACGCTTCGTCTGATTCGGTTTCTCCTGTGTCGCTGACCGCAACAACCTTATAGGTAACGCTTCCGGTAGGCACAGACCAGTCAAGATATATTCCATCCTCATCCGTTGATCCGATGCAGACCCATTCTTCATTGTCGCTGCGGTAAACATCGTTACGGGTTACGGTGCCGGAATTCGTCACGGTGATCTCTATACTATTGTTTTTTTTTACAGTCACAAACGTAGGCTTCGCAGGAGCGGTGAAGGACGCGCTGATGGATGCGGACGCCCATTCGGAATAGATGCCGTCCGTGTTTTTCGCACGCACTTGCACCGTATAGGCGCTTCCGCTTGCAACGGACACGGGGAAATCAAGATACTGGTCAGCCGTTGCAGCGGACGTGTCAATGATCGTATCGCTGCCGGATATAACTTTGACTTGGTATGCGGTCTGCGTGAACGAGGTAATCCATTCAAGGCGAGGCTTTGCCTTGTCCAAAACGGATGTAGTGATGTTCGGCGCCGCCGGTGCGCTTCCGCCATAGCAAAGTTGCGTATCAGAGAAATCGGACGGAACATCATCCGCGTCGACGGTCTGCACGCGCCAGTAGAAGTAGCCGGACGGAATCGACGTCGCCGCGATGTCTGCGTAGGGGTTTGCCGTTGTTTCAGTGTAATCCGTCCACGTGAAGCCGTCCGTCGAGATTTGCAGCTTGTACGATTTTTGAGCGTACAGCGAGACAGGCGACGGGTGGTAATCCCACGTGAGGCGCACCGTTCCGGCGCCAGTATTGCCGACCACGTCGCCGTTGAGCGGATAGGTTTGCGTCGGAAGCTCCGGGGCGTCGGCATAAGTAAGAGTAAAGTATGGTGCTTGCAAAGCCTCCGTGCTTTCGGAGGAATATATGTACAGCAACCCATCAACGGTGCGGTCGATGTCTCCAAGCATAACGCCGCACTTAATTAGGCTATCGATATTATCAACGAAATAGTTGAGAGGTATTTCGACCCAACCGGTTGAAAATGTCGTTGCTGCACTAAACGCTTTTTCTTTGAATAATGACTTTGGCTGATTGGCATAGGTGACACCATATTCCGACCATTCACTTAATACTTCAAAAATACCAATATTGGCGGCTAAGGCGGGCGTATTGAAGTACACATAAAATTTACAGGATAAAGCCACAACTTTTTTGCCTGCGGGGACGGTGGGAAAAACAAGCGGACGTATTAGTAACCTATTTAAACCATTGCTGATATAGCCTAAATAGAGAAGCGATAAGCGCCCATAATTGATAGTTGCAAAAGAATCGGATCGTATGTAAGTGTCTTCCATGTCATAGACATTTACTGTAGTTCTTGCCATTATCTCGCCCTTTCTCTCTGGTGCATGCGCTCAAACGTGGCCGTGAGCTGTGCGACGTTCTGCATGTCTCTGCTTTGCACGTTCATGATGTAGGTGTTTCCACCTTTCGCTCGCACCGTGCTCTCGCGGTTGGAAAGTACCTTGCTCCCTCTCGGCAGGCTTACAAGCTCAGGCCCGCTCTCACCAACTATCGCAAGGCCGCCGGGGTGGTAGTCCGTGCCCTTGGCATACTGCGGCACGCGTCCCGTCTGCACCGATGTCGCGGCTGTGAGCTTTGATGTGGAGTTTGTCACGGATGTCATAGTCTGCTGTATCTCGCTTGATTTTCCAGCAAGCACGGCTATAATGGCCGCCAGTGCCACAAGCGCCGCTACCACTCCTAAAATGATAGCCGTGGTCTTAAGCGCCGCAGGATCAATGTCGCTGAAAAAGCTCTTTATCGTGCTTGCCGTCGCAGTCATCTCCTTAATGGCCTTTACCGCCAGTATGATGGTGGCCACCACACCTGCCAAAACTATGACGGTTTGCAAAACCGGCACCGGTATGGCTGATATCGCCTCAAACAGCGATGTCAACATCGGCAGCAGCGCGGTGGCAAAACTATTTTTCAGCGCCTCGCCCTGGTTGTTCATTTTTTGCATCGCGTCGTCAAGCTGGCCGAAGGCCGAAAGCGTTTCTTCGTCCATCACGTAGCCGACTTCGTGTGCCTCATCTCCCAGCTCCCGCAGTCTGTCGCTTCCAGCTTCTATAAGCGGGTTGAGCTCGCGCGCGCTCTTTCCGAATATTTCCATAGCTAAAGCGTCGCGTTCTGTTTCATTGCTCACCTTGCCCAGTGCGTCGATGGCCTCATAATATACTTTTTCAGCGTCGCGAAGCTCGCCCTTTGAGTCCTTGACCCTTATGTGGAGCTTTTTGTACGCTTCTGCCGCGGAGCCCGTTTCATCCTTGGCTGAAGACATACTTTTTATCATTTTTGTCATACTGCCCGACATGGTGTCAATGGACACGTCCACCAGCTCAGACGCGTAGTTAAACTCTTGCAGCGCGTCCGTGGAAAGTCCCGTGGTCGATGACATTGTTAGTAAATTATCTGCCGTCTGTGATGTTTTTATGGTAAGATTCGCCAGCTCAGATGCTACGCCAGCAATTACGCCGACAAGCGCGGCCCCGCTCACTGATACCCCGTCCAGCTTGTCGATCATGCCCTGCATGGCAGGCGGCACATTGATGCCCGCTGCGTCCGCCAGACCGGTCAGCGCACCGGCAAGAGAACCTGTCTTTTGCCCCGCGCCATCGAGCGCCGTCTGCGTCTCGTCCAGGGCGTTTGTGGTCTTTATAAGGTCGGTCTTGGCAAGGTTCAGGCTTTTCTGCCACTCAAGCACTTTGGCGTCGTTCTCGCCGTACTCTTTTTTGACAGCCGCGAGCGCGTCCTCCATCGTCTTGACCTTTTTGGTCTTGATTTCGATCTGTTCTTTAAGGACTTTTATTTTTGAAGTAAGCGCTTCGGCGCTGTCGCTGTTTTTTGCATATTCGGCGGTCACCAATGACAACTCGGATTTGTTGGTCTCAAGTTCTTTATTGATGCCGGTGATGGCCTGTTTAAACTCTTTTTCACCGTCGAGAAAAAGACTGGCGCCAATTTTTGCCGCTTTCGCCGTGGTGCTCACCTCCTTTAATAAGTTTCTTCCTCACCGGGCGCGAGAGCTTTTTCAGCGCCCGCGCCCTGATGAAATTTCAGATATTCCTCGAATTGGCTGCAAATTTCGGTGATGGTCAGCAGCCCGGTTTCCCGTCTGGAATAGTGCAGCAGCGAGACTGCGAAAAATTTCAGCCGAGCGAAGTTGATCAGTTGGTCATCAGAATCTTCTTGCCAATCATCGTCAACTGCTCGGCCGTCAGGTTTTTTGAGTTGTCCCCCAAGCTGTCATTGAAGGCAGCGACAACCGCGTCAATGAGGACGCCGCTCTGCAGGTCTTTGTAGGTGAGCAGCATACCCATGTCTGCCTCGGTAACCTGTTCGGCGGGCATATTCAGTTCATAGGCGCGGTATTTCAACCCCTCGTTTATAAGCAGTGCCATGATCCACTTGGTTTCTGCCGCGTCCGTGAACCGGTCGGCCAGCTGCTTGACGTCGCCGTATCGTTTCTGGATCTGCTCGACGGCATCAAGGTCAAACAGCACTGGATATTTCTTCCCGCGCAGTTCTATTTCCTGCATCCTTTATTCCCCCTGTGCCGGAGTAATTGCAGCGGTCGGATTCACGGCGTCGGCGGTGACAAACGTCAGGACGTGGGTTCCGGCGCCGAGCGAGGTCAGATATGCCGCCTTGATCGCCACGCTGCCGCTGGTGTTGACATAATCAGTGTTGGCAACCAGCGTATCGGTTCCGTTCTTAACAGCGGTGACGGTGCTGCCGGTCACGACGATAGTCACGTCGTTGGTTCCGTCAAACTCCGCCGCCGACGGGGTGACAAAAGTCTGATTGGTCTGCTGGTTCAGATACGTCACAGCATCCGGCAGCGTGGTGAACGCTTTTTGTTTACGCCATTTTCCATCGACGTTCTTGAAAATCGTAAACGGCAGAGAAACAGTTTTCAGCGGCACGTCGCTGCCCTCGGTTTCAAGGCTCTCGGCAGGGATGTCAAACTGTACCTTGAGATACACGGTGACCAGATAGGAAGTGGTGTTCCCGTCCACCTGCCGCCCGATGTGTCCATAACGGAAGAACGGCGCCGCGTCGCTTTCCGCATCCTCGATTTCCTCACCGGTGATGGTAGCACCGGACAGCGCTGCCCTGACTGTCATGGAAAGGCCGTTGCCCTCCAGCGTACCGGTGCCTCCGATGAATTTGTTGACGCTGTCTGCGGGGCCGTCGTCCGCGTGCAGAATCTTTTTGCTGTTGTTTATGGAAACGTCTGCCTTGATACCCTTCGACAGCGTGAAGCCGGTGCCCAGCGTCTCGACGCCGTTCGCTTCGGTGATCTCGCAGGCTTTAGGATACCGGAATCCGGTAAATGCCATATTTATTCCTCCTTAGTCTTCGATGGCGGCGGTGATGCTCGCCTCCACGACGATATGGTTATATTTGGTGTCGCTCTCGTAAAATTCGGACGTGCTCAAAACGGTAAATCCTTTCGACCGCAGAAAACTTCTAAGCATGGGCTTTTTTGGCTCAGGGTCGCTCCTACAGAATTCATGTAACTGGATGGTGGTCTGATCGTAAAGGTCGCCGTCATCGCCACGGATCACCGGGCGCTCGTCGGCATAATTGAACGTCAGGTAATCGTCGGGCTTGCCAACCCCATCTTGGCCCTTGTACACATTTGGATAGATCGGAAGGCCGAACGCCGTTCCAGCTTCCAGTAACAGCGGGTTCACGTTCACAGCTTTTCCACCTCCCGGTTAAAGGTTTCCTGCATGATCTCCACGCACTCCGGGGTTGCGTCGGCGATGGCTTTTGACAGTATCGGCGTAGGGTCCTGATTGGATGTGCCATACTCCAAGTGTGCCATGATCTCCATATTCCGCACCGGCGTTTTTCGTGGTTTCCTCTGCCCGTTTTTGTCGATGTATTCCGTCGCCATGCCGGTGGGCCGCACCACGATGTAATAGGCGCCCGTCTTGGAATAACCCACCTTCGTTTTCTTCACGGAATCCTCCATCGTGCCCGTCCTTCGGTGTGCCCTGCACTCGGCCTTAATGTGACGGGTCAGCGGCTCAACGGCGGTGTCGAGTATGATTTTGGCGATTCGCTCGCTTTCTGCTCCGAGTTTGTAAAGCTGCTTATAAAGCTCGTCCGGCATGTGTGCGCTGAATTTTCCCATCAGTTCACCGCCTCGGTACAGGTCAGTTCCACGTCGTCAAGGGTCGTTTGGTATGCTCGCACAACCGAATATTCTCTTGCACCGATTAGGACCGTTTTCTGATCGTCGTAATCAATGGCTTTCAGTACCACAATTTTTGACACGTTCACGCCGGCAGCCATTGAGGCATAAAACTCGGTGCGCCCCACGCTTTTGACGTCGCCCCATACAGTCACGTCCGTCGGGGTTCCCGGCTCTTCATAGCCATTGGCTCCCTGTTTTGCATTCGGATAGCTTCTCAAGGTCACAGGCTCGTCAAAATGGTTAAGCATCTGTCACCACCGCCTCATAGTCGCTGTTGATCGCCATGCCGTTTTTGATCTGCTCGTAGAACGCCTTTTGCTTTTCGTCCCGCTCAATTTGGTACAGTACAAACAGCCGGATAGCCGCCTGCGTTAAGGGGTCGGAATCACTTACTACACCGACCCCCGCGGCAGATAAATCGGCTTTGGCGGCCTCGATGAGCGGCGTCAGCTCGGTGGCGTCCAGCGCCGTGCTGGATCTGCGGACCGCAGCGCGGACGATTTCAAGAATCGTTGCAGCCGCCATATCATTCCCTCCCGTCAGATTGCAAAGATGAACAGGGTGACTTTACCGTTTGGCGCGGTGTCGAACGACACGACGTTTTTCTCAAGTTCGTTGTCATCCGTCACCAGTGTCGGGGCGGTAGCTTCCAGCGTTCCGTCGATGTAGCCCCACATAGGTGTCTGTCCGTCAAGCATGACCGGAAGGCCGTACTTCACGCCCCAGCCCACTTGGATGGTTGCGGTGGTTCCGTCCTGTGCGGGAATTTCCACGGCGGTTACGCTTGCAAACGCTTTGGAACCGGTAGCGTTAAGCGCGGTGTCGGCGGTAACGTCAAATTCCTCGTAAATCTCGGCTCCGGCAATGTTGGTTCCGCGTACCGTGATTTTGGAGGCCTTGAGGTCGCCTGCTTCTCCTCCGCTTTTCACGGTGACGTTTCTGGCACACGGCGGCTGTTTCGTCATAGTGGTGATCACCTGCGCGGTGGTTTTGGTGGCGGTGGCCGCCAGCACGCCGTCATCATCGGCGGCAACCGTTTCAGTTGCCGCCCATGCGTACTTTGCGAGGTTCATGTTCTCCAGCGGGTGCTTGTAGGCATCGCTCTGGAGAACGTCAGGGTAGTATCTTCCCATTCAAAACACCTCCTTAAAGGGTCGGCGCGGATTTGATGATGCAGCCGGTGACGGTGGTGTTATCGTAGAGGCAGGCGCCACGGTACATGGTAGAGTTGGTCATAAAGCCGGCCTGTTCACTGGACGCGATGGTGATCGGTCTTGCAAAGTTCGCTTTGACGCCAGCATAGAAGTCACCGAAGAAGATGTCGTTGTCGGCAACTTTGTCGGAGAGCAGGACCGGATAACCGTGGATGGCATACTGGCCATTGCCAAGTTCGGTGACAATCTTGTACTTTCCGTCATCGCGGATCGGCATGACTTTCTGCCACAGGGTCTTCGGGTTCAGCAGCCATTTGGCATTTCCATAGCACCGCGCCGGCAGGTAGGAGATCTGCTCGGTAAGGTCAACGTCCGCAAGGGTGGTGTTGGTCGCCCAGTCGACAGCGTTGGTGCCGTCAACCCACGTCTCGGCATAGTCGATGCCCTTCGGCTCACCGTCGCCGTCGCCGTTGATGATGTAGTTCTCGATCACGTCCGCCATGCTTCTGGCAAGGTTAGAAACAACCCAGCTTTCAAAGGCGTCAATGGTCATGGCCTCCACGGTGGCACTGATCTGCAGTACCTTCACGATTTCATAGCCTCCGAGGGAGACGTAAGTAACGGTATCGACCTTCGGCGTAATGAGCGCGTTCTCGGTATGGAGTTCAGCCGCGTTGACGGTGCCCTCGATCGGGAATTTCACATAGCCGGGGATGTTCTGCAGGTCGATCTCGCCGATCATCGGGGCCAGTTTGGTCATTTGCTCAATGATTTTGTTAACGGTCTGGGTCGGGATGGCGTCGCCCGCCTGCGTGGCGGTCGTGCCGTCCATCACCATCTTGTCAGCTTCGGTCATGGTTCCCTGCAGTTTGCGGAGAAACGCCATTCTGTATTCGGGATCATCGGCGTTGTAGATTTTGGGTTCGTTGCTCATAACTTCTTTTACCTCCATAATTTCGATTTCTTTCGCCTGCATTTGCAGGTCGATGGGTTTCATTTCTTCCAGCGCGGCGGCGTTGGCCTGTGCGGTCAGCTCTGCGTTTTTCAGTTCGTCGGCTTTTGTCTGCGCGTCCGCCAGCTTCTGCAGCTCCGCATTGCGCTCGGTGTCCAGCGCCTCCACCTCCGCCATCTTGGCGTTGGCGCCATTGATTTTTTTCTCGCGCAGCAGCACTCCGACGTCCGTCATCAGCGCCGCTCGTTTTTCTTCGTAGGTCATTTCAAGCCTCCCAGCCTTTCAAATTTCTCCGTGGCCGCTTTGTAGTCGGCGATCTCGGCTATGGCCTTTTCCACGGCCTCCCTTGGCAACAGCGGCACGCTATAGGCAGCGGCCATCTGGCCGTTTTCGGCCACTTCATCCACGAATCCCAGCTCCAACGCTTCACGCGCCGTGAACCACGTCTCCTTGTCCATCAGTTTCCGGATCTCTGCTTCGCTTTTTCCAGTTTTAAGCTGGTAGGCCACGCTCATGGCCGCGCTGGCGGTATCCAGAACCTTGCTTTCATGCGCCATGTCTCGGTAGTCGCCCTCAGCAACGCTGGAGACGTTATGGATCATCATCATCGCAGTCGGTTCCATCGTGGAGTGTCGCGACATAGCAATGACAGAAGCCGCCGAAGCTGCCCAAACGATACGGATGTTTACTTCGCCGGCGTAGTTCCTCAAGGCGGTGTAGATTTCGCTGCCTGCGGTGATCATCCCTCCGCCAGAATTAACAAGGACATCAACAGCATCGCCGTTGGCGTCCTCGAGGGCCTTATTTACTTTTCTGGGGCTGGTGTTCTCCATGCCGAACCAATCGTAGACCTCTTCGTAATCGTTCGGTACGATTACACCCCTGATTTCAAGTTTCATCAGCTACCTCCTTCCCCTGATACTGGTGCGGTGTCCAGACGGCGGATAGGTTCATCGCCGCCCGCTATCGGAGCGAGGTTCATAGCACGGCGCCACTCATTCGGGGAGAGCGCGCCTCTATCAACCATCGCCACATAGCTCAGTTTTGTTTTGATGCTGCTGGCGTTGATAAGTCCTGCATCAAAAACGATTTTGTTTCCGAATCCGCGTTGTTTGCGGCTGAAAAGTTTCCGCGTGAATTCCTCTCTGGCATCCACGACAAACGGCTCTATGTCGCCCTCATAGTAGGCGTTCAGCTCGTCCTCGTTCATCACGCGGACTTTCCCGCCGGAACGATTTCCCGCGAGGTATTCCGGCAGCGGCTGCCGCAGGCGCGGCTTTGCGATGGCTTCCTGAAAATGCGCTTCACTGA
>CAYVPJ010000072.1:10349-10596 GCA_964453505.1 uncultured Oscillospiraceae bacterium
TCACGCCGAAGTAAGCGTAAAGCCGCGCCGTGGTTCTATCCATCTGTGCAGCGTTTGGTACATAGTCTTCCGGTTTGATCTGCACCGCGTCCTCTTTGGCATCAACACCAGCCACGCCGGTGCCGTTGTCGATATTGAGAAAGCTGCTTGCAAAGTCCGCGGTGCGCTTCTTAATGTCTTCCGGTCTGGTGGATGTCGTAAATTTCAGCAGCCACCGGATGACGGAGGAATTCTTGATAGCTTTGAC
>CAYVPJ010000073.1:0-7161 GCA_964453505.1 uncultured Oscillospiraceae bacterium
TGCTCCAGCGTCAACGGCTTGTTTTCCTCTCGTTCCTGCTTCTCGCGGAGGGCTTGCATGGCTATTTTGAGCGCTTCACACATTTCGGCTCGTCTGTCTGCCGGAAGTGTGATAAACCGTATGCTATCTAAAACTGCTATGGTCTCAATTTCATCCATGCTGCTCAGCCTCCTCTTCGCTTTCGTCATCATCCTCGTCAATGCTCATTGGTGGGAAATCAATGTTATCAAAGCAATCTTGCAACGCTTTGCTCATCGTCCCGCCGAGACTTCCGTCCTTCCTCCGGTAATATCCATCATAGTCATATCCGCCTCTTGGGGTAGTGAGTTGAACATACCAAGCGCGGTCTCCACCAACCTTTTCTTTCTGAATTGAAATTGTGTAGTAATTCCAGTCGGCGTAGAATTCTTTTGAAGGATGATCGGACTGGTTTTCAACATTTATCGTTTGTCCGCCATATTTGACTTTCATTCCCTTTCTCCTTTCTCGTCCTGCGCGCCGCGCCATTTTGTGAGCACCTTCCATGCAATACTTGAGATGTCATCATCGTATAAGCTGTCGTCATCTATTGCGCTCAAATCCGCCAGGCAAGATTCCGCCGCCTTTTCCCTCCGCTGGGATTCGGCGAGCTGTTTCTCAAGTTCGGCAATGCGGGACTGCTGGGATGCGAGAGTGTCTTTGGCTACGGATAAGGCGTCTCTCGACCAACCTCCAAGGCTGTCTTCATAAAAATCGCAAATGAATTGTAACGCCCTGATTAGTTTGTCTATTTCCATTTCTTCCTCGTTCATGAGAGAGCCTCCTTTGTAACACTTCTTTTTCATCCGCGTTTTGCCCTCAATATTTCTTCCTTGCACCGTTCCGGCAGCATTTCTTCCGGAATCCACTGTCTGTATGACATTGCAGTATCTCTCTGCCCTTGATACCATCCACGTTGATACTCGCCAAAGTTCCGGATTGCTTCAAGTTCTTTTGCCATATGCTCGTAATCCTCATACATGGCGATAACATCGCGGAAGGTATATCCGGTCAGTTCCTCGCAGGATTGCTGATTAAATGCATCGGTTAATTCAACCATCGTCACTCTCCCCCTCCGCTCAGATACGCCATGTCGAATACATCCGTTCGGATTACTGCGACCAACTCGCTCTGATTGTATGCCCAGATTGCTCCGTCTCGATCTTCGATTTTGTCAGCCGAGACGTTGAGAAATTGGTACTTGTCGCCCTCACGGTATTTCACTACAAGGCGCATGGGGTGGCCTCCTGTTCCATCATTACAGATGCAATTCCCCGAATCACATACTCCGCACACGGAAGGGCAATTCCGTTGCCCCACATCTTGTACTCCGCGCTGTCGGTGTGTAGCCCCTCATACCACTTTTTCAGATTCTTTGTGGGTTTGTACTTCTTGCCGTTTATCTCCGCATGGGTTTTGCGCACTTCCTCCCAAAACTCTGCGTCTGCGGGATTGTAGGGTGCAAGGTGTCCCCAAAAATCAGGAAAGCCTTGAAGTCTGGCACATTCCGTGGGTGTAAGTCTGCGGATTATGTAACGGCGTTTCTTTTCGGCAACCAAATTTGCCTTAACCGAATCCCCGCCGCAAGCCGTCCGAACCGTTGCCGCCGTTTCGCTTTCATTCCACCAGCCGCGCCCTGTGTTTTGGAAACACGCCACCGCCGTATAGTCCGTTATTCTGTTCTGATGATCGCCAGTAATGGTACACGCCGTTTCCCCATCACCGTTTCCTCTTGCGTCGTAGCAGACGTTTGCAATACTACCCCCTCCGACGGGGTTTCTCACCGCATACGCCAATTCGTCTTGAAACTCTACGTTGCACCCGCCTTCGCGCCCGCGATACGTCCACGCTATGCACTCAACTCCAACACTTCCATCAACGCTTCCCACAGCATCAGCGGAAGAACCTTGCCCCGTTTCATTGCTCTGCGTAATATTCCCTCGCAAGCTGTCGGGCTTAAATAATATTTCTCCGGCGCGTTGACCTCCAAAATCTGCGACAAGGTAGATTCTCTTCCGGCGTTGGGGAACTCCCCAGTATTGAGCGTCGAGTGTTCGCCATGCGATGGAGTAATTGTCTCCCACGATTTCTCCGGCTCCGCTCCAAACAAGCTGATTTGCGCGCTTTGCATCGTAAGGTTTAGGTATTGATACGGTACTGTCGCAGACGGAGCAGAGCGCTTCGAGGACGGCGTGGAAGTCGTACCCTTTATTGCTTGAAAACGCTCCCGGCACGTTTTCCCAGACTGCGTATTTTGGATATTCGCCATTCGTGGCTTCCCTCATTTCTTTCACGATTCTGATTGATTCAAAGAATAAATTGCTGCGCTTGCCTTGGTAAATCCCAGCGCGCAATCCTGCTACCGAAAGGTCTTGGCACGGACTTCCCGCCGTGATAATGTCGACCGGCTCGACCTCTGCGCCGTTGATGTCGCACACATTCCCGTAATGCTTCATGGTTGGGAATCTCGACCGCGTAACGGCTATAGGGTAAGGCTCAATTTCGGATGCCCATATCGGAGTTATGCCGTTCATCGCTCCGGCAAGAGGGAAACCGCCCGAACCATCAAACAAGCTGCCCAGCTTCATCCCTTCGCCTCCCCGAAGAATCTGATTCCACGATATTCTGTTATGAATGTCTGCTTCTCGTGCCACTCGCTGTCCACCAGATCGGCCGCATAGAAGTACAGCGGCTCTCCCTCTATCGGTCTTGCCCCATCCTGAAACACGGCGTCCACGGCGGCGTAGGCGGCCCCTGACGGCTCCGGTCGCCATGTGGCATAGCGGTACGCCTCGAACAGCTCGGACGGCTCCACGCCCTCACGCTCGCAGCCGCAGAGGATGCATTGTGCGATCATCTGCATGGCCGTGTCGTCCTCGCCTCCTGCCTCGGCGTAGACCACGGAAGCGGCTTCGGAACGCTCGGAAGGGGAAAGCTCAAGGGCGTCGGCTGAAACGGCAAACACGAACAGGGACAGGAGCAGAAACATGAGCAGGGCGAAAAGTAGGTCGGCGTTGTCTTGGTGTTTCATTCGGTGTTTCCTTTCGTCTTTTTTCCCTCTGCCCCGTAGTACGGCAGGGCATCTTCTCGTTGCGTTCTTTCAAGCGGCCCGTCGTCCGGTCTGTGGTCGCCGTCGTGCTCGTCAAAACATTCGTCGTATAAATCTCTCAGGTCGTGCCAATCCCATCCCGTGAGCCATTCCATGGCGGCGTAGGAGCGTCTGTCTGCGTATTTCCAGACGGCGGCTTTTGCTTCTTCTCTTGACATTTTCCTCATGCTCCGCCTCCGAGAATTTCCCTCGCCGCTTCAAGTTTTTCGTCTGCGATTTTCCCGCGAACGCTCCCTTGCTTGAAATGCAGCGGGATACACATTCCGAGAACACGGTCATAAATGCGCTGGTAATCCACGATGTCGGATTTTTTAAGCTGCTCAAGTGTCAGGTTCGTCGTGACGATCATGGGTTTTCCGGAAGTGTAGCGGTCGTCAATCACGCGGTAAACAACTTCCATTGCAAACGGCGTGTTGCGCTCGGCTCCAATGTCGTCAAGGACAAGCAGATCATAACGGTTCAGGCTTTGTATGTAGTCCTCGCGCTCGTCAATTCCTTTGCCGAGGATGGTCGAAAACGATGTGACGATTGCGGTGATTCCCTTGTCGATCAGGGCGTTCGCCACACATGCCGCCGTGTAGGTTTTGCCGTTTCCGGTTCCTCCCCAGAAAAGAAGCCCGATGTTTTTCTCCCTGATTTCGTCCCACTTGTCGGCGTAGCGTTTTGCCCTCGCGGTCAATTCGGGATTGGAACCGTTGTCGTTCTCAAATGTGGCTCCACGCAAGCCGTAGGGAATCAGCGTTTCCCGGATGGATTCAACGTACTCCATGCGGCGGCGGTTCTTTTCTTCCTCGGTGCGCTTTCGGAATTCCTCCTGCTCACACTTGCACATCGTTCGGACAACCTGCTCGCCCCACGGAAAGGAGATTTTCGTTTCCTTCGGAGAGTGGCATTTTCCACAATGGAGAAGCCCGTCCTCAACGAAGTCGCCCTCGCTCGCCGTAGCCGAAGGTACGCTGTCAATAATGTCTTTCATGTTCATGGCTTTTCCTCATACATCAGGTCGTATTTGTCCAGTTCGGGGTCGTGCGGCAGGGCTTTGCTCGGCGGCTTGTCTTTAAGGTTCCAAGTGCTGCATGCAGCTCGCCAGCTTTTCATCGGGTTCTTCCCGACCATCCAGCCCTTGCTTTCATAGAAATTCCAGAACTTCTCGGCATCCACATTCATTGACTTTTCGGTGACATAGGCTTGAATTTCATCGACAGTAGGGGGGACAAACCGCTTGTTTTTGGTGCCGTCAGGCACACTAATATCCTCTACTATCCTTTCCTTACCTATACTATCCTTACCTATCCTATACTGGGTACACCACTTTTCGGTTTGCGGTATACCAGAATCAGAATGTGGTATACCAGAATCGGTGGCATTTAGCTTGTATGAGCTGTTTTCTTCGATCTGCAAAACGGCTTTTTCGGAGGTGTAGGTAGTTCCACGGTATCGGTCAGACCTCAGATAATTGTTGATGCGCCAGTGCTTGATGACGACCACGCCGCTGTCAAAGGGGATGATAAATTTCTTTGAGATAAGAACGCGGAGGTCATCGTCGCTTGCTCCGATCATCCGCACAATTTTTTTAGGTGCATTGATGAAACCGTCGTCGTCGGCTCTCATGCCAAGGTCGTAATAAAGCAGGCGGGATGACATTGGCATTTCCAGAAACGCGTCGCTGTCAACGATGGTTTTTGCAAACATTCTTCGCTCTGCCATTTAAAGCCCCCTCTCAAAACGGGAGATCGTCGTCGTGAACCTCGTGAAACTCGCTCTGTTCGGGAGCAGCCTCCTGCGGTTTCTTCTTCGGCGTGACTTCGTGCATGTCGTCGAGCGTGAGCACAATGTCGTTGTAGGTTTGCCCGTTGTACTCCCTCGGCTTGGCATCCGCGAACTTGATCGTCGCGGAAACGGTCGTGCCGTCATGGAAAGCCTCGCCTTTCGGAGGCCAAATTGTCAGCTTGTTTTTTGCAGCCTTGAGCATCGACCACTCTTTGCCGTTTTTCTCGCCGCCCTTAAACTCGCACTCAAGAATCAGTTTGACGCTCATTTAGGCTGTCACCTCCACGGCACTCTCAGAGGGCGCACAAGGCGTTTCTGACGCGGGCGTCAAATCTGCAAGGCGGTGTTGCAAATCGCAAATTTGGCGGCGCAGATTCGCGGCGGCGGCGTTCTGCATGGTTTTGGCAAATTCCTCAACTTCCTCTTTGGTAGAGAGGCCGAGAATGTGAAGAATTGTGTCGGTGCAAAGGTAGCGTTCGCGGATTTCCAAATTGGAAACGATGTTTACCCGCGTCTGCGTGTCGATAAACTGACGGTATTCATCGGTGCTGATAGTGACTTGATTATCCATAGTTAACCCTCCAAACTGATTTTGACGATTTCTTTTTCCGGTTCGATGCCGCGAACATCTTCGACTTCTTCCGCGGTCTGAAAGCCCATCAGGGCTTCGGGGCATTCGGTCCGAGCAAAAAAAGCGGCGGCGCGGTATTTGAGCATTTGCTCGGGCATGGTTTTCCACTTGCTGCCGTTTTTGCCGTACCATCCTTCGTCTTTCGCCATTTGGATAGTGACCTCGGTTCCTTTAACGAGCTTTCCGGTGCTGATTCGGATAGCCTGTAAATAGCAGCCCCATGAATCGTCACTACGGTTTCCGGTCTGCACAAAGTCGCTGTCGCGGAATTTGCCGGAACCGTCGATCAGGGCTTTACAGGCTTGTCCTGCCCATGAAGGACGGCCCTGCACGATATACAAATTCTGCATCACCAGCACCGGCGAAACGTCCATGCGAGAAGCAAGCTCAACCGCGACGAAGCAGTTATCCGGCTTTCCTTTGTATGTATCCGGAACCATACTGCTGTTCGCGTATCTGTCGGCGATCCGGCTTATAACCGCGAGGGCTTTCGTGTTCTGTAAAAGGTTCTGGGTGTTGACCTGTGTAGACAGGTCGGTTGCTTCGGTCTGAACCGCAAGTTCTGTATCTGCCATTTAATCAATCCTTCCTCTTGAGTGTTTTTTCTTTGTAGCCGTGTGGAGCGTGAGACACGCCCGAAACTCGGAATCGTCTATTGCCACGGGATAGAGGCGGTAGTTGCCGTCATTCATGAGTTGGAGGCAATAGAGCTTTTGTGGTTCCGGTTTGCCGTTCACCATGCGCAAATGACGGTAGGCGTTCAATTGTGCCTTGACGAGTGTCTTATGGACAACCGACTGTGCTTTCATGTCAACGATTGCTTCCTCTCCGTCAACCTGTCCGCACAAATCCGGCGTTCCGGCAATTTTCGCATTAGCATCGGCTAAAGGCTTTTCAATGTCGGTAAACTCACACTTGTGCTCATGCAGGAATTTCAAGAAGGCTCGGACATAAGGCTCAACGTCGGTGGTACATTCGATGTTGCCGTACTTATAAAGGGCTTCGCAAGCCTTGTGTACTGCTGTTCCGCGCTCGGCGGCGTTGTCCAACTTGTACTGATTGATGTCGTCGTATTCCTCGCGGGACAGGAACCGGATGATCTCGGAAACGCTGTCGTACCGGACACCGTCAACCTCGTACAAATGCTCGTTGTCGTAAAAGATAAGCTGTGCTATGCGTTATCGCTTCCTCTCATGTGCCGCGCTTTTCTGATGCGCTCCATCATTTGCGCGGCGGTTTCCATGTCGTTCCGGGACGACGGGAAATCCTTTTCGGGGCACTCCCGGTACGGCTCCGCACCGTTATCGGTTTCCCACCTGCCGGCGACCATGCCGTTTTCAAGGTTAAGCATCATCTTTCGCCTCTACCCAGCGGCCATTTTTTACCGTGTACCAAACGTCCGGCTTGATCTTTTTCCCGTCGACAATGGCGGCCTTGATGGACGTAATAGGATATGTGCGCCCGTCAAAATCCCCGCGCTCCACGCAGACGATGCCGCACCCCAACGCGCCCTTGACGCGCCCTTGAATGCCCGTAGACATAGCCACGCTTGCAACACCGGAAACCTCCGCCGCTGACTGGTAGCCCGTGTTGGTGGCTGCGGACCGGTCGCCCGTGTTGGTGGCCGCTGACC
>CAYVPJ010000073.1:7261-10166 GCA_964453505.1 uncultured Oscillospiraceae bacterium
GCCCGTGTTGGTGGCTGCGGACCGGTCGCCCGTGTTGGTGGCCGCTGACCAGTTGCCCGTGTTGGTGGCTGCTGCGTTTTCCCAGTCCACTTGATTTTTTACCCACTCGACATGGGCGCTTGCGAGGCCGGGGATGCCAATTTCCGCGCCGATTGTGATTTTTGTTGCGACGCGTTTTGTGTCGTCGCCGGAACGCTCGTCCGAAATATTATCAAGCTCCACCTCGCAATACCGCGAGCCTCGCCCCGGAACGTAATAACCGAACGTATCAAGCGGATCTTCGCACGCGTGAAATCCTTTATGGCACAGGCTCGCTTCCGGTTCCTCGTAGGTCTTTCCCAGTTCAAACTGAAAATCGCGGCATTTGAGGTCTTTATCGAAACCCTTATAAAACTTTCCCACTCCGGTTTCTCCTTTCAATTTTTCGTTTCAATGGCATACGCCGCTCCCATGAGCACCACGCCGAGAAGGGAAAAGCCGATCATAGCAAGCCACGAACCGCCCCCGTCGCCGATGCCGGCGGCGTAAAAAACGGAGATGATGCCGAGGATTGCAAGGATTTCGGAAATATGTATTTTCATGCTTCTTTAGCCTCCTTCATAGCTGCACGCCTTTCCCTTTGTTTCCGGTTCAGCTCGTCACGGTGTTCGGCGCGGTATTCTTTTCGGTACTCCGCAAAGCGTTCAAGGTGCGAGCGGTAATATGCCTTTGATCTTTCTCTCTCCTGTTCCTTGTGCGCCGCATAATACCACGCGCTGTAATTTCTCGCACGAGCCTGATTCTCGGCTCTGTGATCGTAATACCTTTGCCGATAATACTCTCGGTGCGCGTAATAATGCTTCAGACTTGCGCTCATGGGGCCTTTCGCGGTGCATCTGCGATTTCTCTGCGGCAGATCGCTGTTTTCGGGCGCTTCTGCGATTTCACGGTCGATTTCCTCATCGGCACGTTCGATTTCTTCCAGTTCTTCTTTTGTCAGTTTCATGCGTGTGTCCTCACAAGGATTCCAAAAATTTCTTTCGGGGAATGAGAGTTCTGCTGCCGACGACGCAAACGGGAAACGAGAGCGCGGCTTTGTTTTTTTGTGCTTGCTCCCGTAAACCCTGCGGGGCGACATGAAGAACGTCGTGGGCGACATCTTCAACTGATAAAAATGAATCCGAGCATTTCTTGATTTCCTCAAGCGTCATTCAGTTCCACCTCCATAATTTTTTGGAGCTGGCGGCGGGATGCCGCGCCTCCGGTGATGATCTGCTCGATCCTTTGGCGGCTCACGCCGTAGAACCTCGCAAGCTCTGCCTCCGTAGAACCGCTCCGCATGGCTTCGATGATGCGTTTGTCACGCTCACTCGTGCCGTGCATTTTAGCGGCTCTCAGCGGCGCGTAGACGGCAATCTTTTCGTTCAGTTCTTTTCTCCTTTCTTCTCTGCGCTGTTTGGCTTTAAGTTTGGTTTCGCAGCCAAAGCACATTGCGCGGCTTTTCTGTTTCTGACGCACCCCGCAGACGGGGCAGATGTCCCACAAATCGGGGGATTCGTTTTTCACTCCGTTTCACCTCACAATTTTTTATGGCAATGTCTGGTTTTTTGTGCTCCAAATCTTTGGAACATCTCCAATTATACTACAAACATTTGAATTGTCAACACCTTTTTCGACGAAGAATCCAAACATTTGTAAGATTTTTAGTTTCAAAACGGGTAAGATTGTAAATCGGCAAAAAGATTCCCCGCCATAACCGGGCGGGGGCGGCACGCTTGCTTCATTTTACATCATTTGTCGGAAATTGCAAGCGGGGTTCTGACCGCGCCTTTCGGCCCCGCATTAATCCCGGCGGGTTGGGCCGGGCCAGTCTGCGTTATAGGACGTGATGGTGACGGCCTACGTCATGCCGTACATTCAACGGTAATGCGCTTGATGTCATCGTCTGCCAATATCAATCCGAGCCGATTCAGATCATCGCGCAATTTGGATACGAACAATTCTTTCGCATGCGCTTTATTTTTGGCTGTTACAATTTCTCTGCTAAAAGCAAATCTGACAAGATAATTCCGCATTGTGTTATCCTCCCTTTCTGCCCCGGAGCTTGTTATAACAGCCCCAGTTTTCGTTTACAAAATTCAATTACTTCCTCGTTGGTGTATGTATTCTTACAGTAGTTTTCGATCTGCCAGCACACGGTGATATTGTCTCTGGTATAGCCTTTTGTGTTATCAATTCTATCAAGTGACGGTTTGAATGGGGCTTTTCCGGTAGTCAGAACGTGATAATTGTTATCGCAAAATTCCTGTACAATTTGCTCAACATATTCTTTGGATAAATCAAAGTCGGTATTTGCGAACAGGCTTCTTTTTTTTGCATTTCGATATAGTGATCTGCAAACTTGCTGTAAATCTGTGAGTTTAGGTGGTATGTATGTCGGATGTTCTTCTCTTATGTATCCTCGCTTTTTTTCGCTTTTTAGCTTGCTCTCTCTGTCACGGCCATCTAATACCCGCTGGCGTGACAATTCCTTCATGCATGATTTGCAGTATGTAGAATAGCCCCGTTCCTGCTTGTAAAATTCGTTGACAGGCTTCGTTTCCTTGCATTTTGTACACGTCTTTTCTGTGATGTGCGTTGTTATCATTTAACCACTCCTTAGGTAATGCGTTGCATAGTAGTATAATACCACGTAATGCATTATTTGTCAAGTGTGACCGGCGGCGGCTGCATTACCGGAGGCTCCCGGCCTCCGTCACTCTGAGCCGGTTGCCCGGCTCACTCTGCGATTGGTTTGTATCCCCATTCCGGGTCATAGGCGGCTTTAATGGCTTGCTTTTCGCTCATGCCGCAAATTTCAATCTTCCACCACTTCCACGCTGTGCGGCTGTCCTTTTGCCCGGTGCGGCTCAAATATTCTTGATAA
>CAYVPJ010000074.1:0-10011 GCA_964453505.1 uncultured Oscillospiraceae bacterium
TTGTCGACGAACCAGTTGAAGTGGTCTCCCACACAGCTCTGACCCGCTTCATAGCCCATAAGACCCGGTATAACGCCGTCCTCGACCACGCCGCACATGCCCGGAACGATCTTTTCTTCGTCGCCCAGCATTATGTGGCATGTAGAAGTGCCGATTATCATCAGCATCTGCCCGCTCTTTGTAAGCCCCGCAGGCGGCAGCGACACGTGAGCGTCAACGTTCGAGACGGCGACGGCTATTCCAGCTTTAAGACCCATCTTCTCAGCCATTTCGGGCGTAAGCTCGCCGGCTTTACTGCCAATGGGATATATATCGGGGCTGAGCTTGTCTTCGACTATATTTTCGAGCTTCGGGTGGCACGCTTTGAAGAACTCCTTGGACGGATACCCGTCCTTCTTGCTCCATATCGCCTTGTAGCCCGCCATGCAGCTGTTTCGGGCTTCGACTCCCGTCAGGCGCAGTACGACCCAATCGCCCGCTTCCATGAAGCGGTCTGTCTCGTCGAAAAACGCGGGGTCTTCCTCGATTATCTGCCATATCTTGGGGAACACCCACTCCGAAGATATTTTACCGCCGTAGCGTTTGAGCCAATCCTCGCCCATAGACGCGGCGGTTTCGTTTATGCGATTCGCCTGATCCTGCGCCGCGTGATGCTTCCAGAGTTTGACATACGCGTGCGGATTGCCCGGATATTTATCGCACATGGCGTTGCCTTTCGAATCTATAGGCATGAGCGTGCAAGCGGTGAAATCGACGCCTATGCCGATTATGTCGTCTTTATCGACTCCCGACGCTTTTACGGCCGCGGGCACGGCTTCCGTAAGCGCGCGCATATAATCGTCGGGGTGCTGAAGCGCCCAATCGGGTTTCAGGCGCGTTCCGTCGGGCAGAGATACATCCATTACGGCGTGCGAATATTCGTAGACGGCGGTGCCGACCTCCTTGCCCGTTTCGATTTCCGCTACTATGACCCTCGCGGACAGTGTGCCGTAGTCGATGCCAAGCGCGTATTTGCTCATGTAAACCCCTCCTAATAGTGATGACTCAATAAAGCGTTGAAGCCGCCAACAGTATGTGGCACATGTAATATGTGGGCAATATATACTTTCCGACGCCTTTTATGCCCATAAAGCGATCCGCGCCTATGAGCGTATCGGAAAAAACGATCAGCGCGATGCCCGACGCGAACGTCCATTTCGCGAAAGGCGGAAGCGACGACGACATAGCGAGAGTCAGCGCCGCGACGGAAATCAGCATGTACATCGTTATAGCTATTTTGAGCGGCAGACCGTCTGCTCGCGGATAAATGCATTTTTTCATGAATATCAGATACCCGAGCACGAAAATCGCCGCAAAAACCCACAGATACGCAGTCATTTGAGCATTTTTCAGCGTGTATAAGCAGAAACACGCGTGAGCGAGAAAGAAACCGCCCACGCCGTATACGAACCGCATTTCGTTTGCGCCGATATGCGCCAGAAAGTAGTCGCCCACAATCGAAAACGCGAAACCGAGCGCTATGAAATAAAACGCGGGCGAGCGCGTGATAAGGCAAAAGCACAGGCATGAAAACGTTACGAGCGGCGAGAAAACGTAATGCCCGTATATGAGCCGCATGACGGCGAAGCTCGCGGGTATTATCAGCAACAGTAACCAAAGCTTGCTCATGACTCTCCCCCGTCCCGCGCGATAATTTTCTTCACGCATTCATATAGTTTATCGGCGCACGCATCGTATTCTGCCTGACCCATCATGTATGGGTCGGGTATGTCGCCCGCAACCGACGCGTAATCGCAAATGGCGAATATTTCAGCGTCCGGCGCTATCAATTCGGCCGTGCGCTTCACGTATCCGTCCATGCACAACACGCGCCTGCCGCGCGCGAGTTCGCGAGTGAACATGCGCGCCGAGTGAAAGCTCAAATCGGCCGAATAACGCTCGACTGCCTTTTTCGCGCGGGAGTTAGCCGACGCGCCCGGCACGGCGGATATGCCCGCGGAGGAAACCGCGAAATTTTTTATGCCCGCGTCGAGCAGCGCCTTTTGCATCAGCGCCGCCGCCATAGGGCTTCTGCACGTATTGCCCGCGCACACGAAAAGGTAGTTCACTTGTTTAGGTCAGCCCTCCCCCGCGTCGATTATGCGAAACGCCGCCGCGCGGCCTAAGCGGTTCATGACCGCCAGACCTATGCCGTCGGTAGAGACGGCTTCTGCGAATATGTTGTTCACGCGCATATCGTCCATATCGCGCAGACAGTCGAACAGCCGGTTTGCGGCTTCACGCGCGTCCGCTCCGAGAGAGCGCACATGGCGGTCTCCGTATAAATATATATTTTTACTCAACGCAAGCACGAACTTTTCGCCGGAAGCCGCATCGTACATATCGCAAATCGTTTTAGCGACGCGTTCCGAACCGCCCTTTACGATCGTCAGAGCGCCGTTCGGCGCGTAATGCTTGTATTTCATGCCGGGAGAACGCGCGGTCTCGTTCTTCGCCAATGGTTTCATTACGCTCGGGTCTACCGACACGCCGCCTACTATTTCAGCAATCATTTCGGACGTAATTCCGCCCGGACGCAGGACCGTCGGATAACCCGAACGCGCGTCCAACACGGTGGATTCCAAGCCCACGTCGCACGCGCCGCCGTCGAGTATGAGCGGTATTCGTCCGTTCAAATCGCTTAACACATGCGCTGCCGTCGTGGGGCTGGGTTTGCCGGACAGATTCGCGCTCGGCGCGGCGACGGGCACGCCGCACGCGTCTATGAACGCGCGCGCGACGGAATGCGCGGGCATTCGCACCGCAACCGTCGAAAGCCCCGCCGTGATCGCGTCGGGTATGCGACTGCTCTTTTCGAATATCATTGTGAGCGGACCCGGCCAGTACGCGTCAGCCAGCAGCGCGGCGTTTTCGGGCATTTCGCCCTTTATTATATCATATATTTGATCAATCGCCGAAATATGCACGATGAGCGGATTATCGCCCGGTCGGCCTTTCGCCGCAAATATCTTGCGGACGGCGTTCTCATCATATGCGTTCGCGCCCAAGCCGTACACGGTCTCGGTCGGGAACGCGACGGTTTCGCCCGATCTTATAAGCTCTCCGGCTTCCGTAAGCGCCGCTTCCGTCGGCGCTGTCACTCTCGTAATCATTGGTTCTCCATCAGCTTTGTCTGTTCAGCGATTATCAGCTTATCGATTATTTCGTCCAAGTCTCCGTTTATGACGTCGTCGATTTTATACAGCGTAAGGCCTATCCTGTGATCGGTCACGCGCCCCTGCGGGAAGTTGTACGTGCGTATGCGTTCGCTCCTGTCGCCTGAGCCGACCTGTAAACGGCGTTTGCCCGCGTATTCGCTCTGCGCTTTTTCGCGCTCAAGCTCGTAGAGCCGCGAACGCAGCACCTGCATCGCGCGCTCCCTGTTCTGCACCTGCGAGCGCTGATCCTGCGACGTGACGACTAAGCCCGTTGGCAGATGCGTTATTCTGACAGCCGAATCAGTGCGGTTTACATGCTGCCCGCCCGCGCCCGACGCGCGGTATGTGTCTATGCGCAGATCGAGCGGCGATATGCTGACCTCGACGTCCTCCGCTTCGGGAAGCACGGCGACCGTCGCGGTCGACGTCTGAAGTTTGCCGTTGGATTCGGTCACGGGCACGCGTTGAACGCGGTGTACTCCCGATTCGAATTTGAGCCTTTCGAATACGTTTTTGCCTTCTATCGACATGACGGCTTCCTTTATGCCGCCCAGCTCGGTCTCGCCGCCGTCTATCATCTCGACCTTCCAGCCTCGCGACGCGGCGTAATGGGCGTACATTCTGACAAGCTCCGCGCCGAACAAACCCGCCTCGTCGCCGCCCGCGCCCGCGCGCACCTCGATTATGGCGTTTCGCTTGTCATCGGGGTCTTTCGGAAGCAGCAAACGGCGCGCTTCTATTGTGCGCGCGTCGAGCTGCCCTAAAAGCTCGTCGAGTTCTTCCTTAGCCATTTCCGCCATATCCGCGTCGTCGCCCTTGATTATTTCATGGGCTTCGTCTATCTGACGCAGCAGCTTTCTGTATTCCGTCGCCATCTCGGCGACTTCGGTAAGCTCGCTGTGTTCGCGAATCAGTCTCGTAAACAGCGCCGTATCCTGTATGACCTCGGGCAGCGTTATGCGTATCGAAAGCTCTTCGAATTTGCCCTCTATCGCCTCAAGCTGGCGCGCTATGCCGTCCTTCTCGAACGAAGAAATATTCTCCATGAAAGATTATATACTCCTTACCCAAATAACGCGGTCAACGCCGCACAGATCTTTTATCGTTCCGTGCGCGGCGTATTCGCCGTTACGCAAAAATAAATCCAATACTGAGCGCGCCTGTCCAATTCCTACTTCGAACAGCGCATAGCCGCCGCTTTTTAGCATGTTTGATGTCTGCTTCGATAAGCGTCTGTAAAACTCCATACCGTCGTCGCCGCCGTACAGGGCGAGCGCCGGTTCGAATCTCACTTCGGTCTGCAATTCCGACATATCGCTCTCTGTCAGATACGGCGGATTGCAAACAATAGAGTCGAAACTCTCGCCTGTCACGGGCGCGAATAAATCGCCTTGCAGAAAGCGGACGCGTGAGACGTGCATGTCTGCGTTTTCGCGGGCGAGGCTCAGCGCGTCGCGCGATATATCGGTCGCCGTCACATATGCGTCGGGGCGCGAAACCGCTATGGAAACGGCTATCGCGCCGCTTCCCGTGCATAAATCGAGCACGCTTGGGCGGTCTATTGGTTTCATGAAATCAAGCGCCGCCGTACACAGCGTTTCGGTGTCCTGTCGGGGAATCAGAACGCGTTTATCGCATACGAATCTCAAGCCCATGAAATACGCTTCGTTTTCGATGTATTGAAGCGGCTCGCCCGCCTCGCGGAGTTTGAGCTTTTCATTGAGCAGTTCGATTTCGCTATTCGTTAGCTCGCGCTCCGAATACAAGCGCGCGCAGCCCAATTCTACGCCCAAAAAATCGCATACGAACACCTTGGCTTCATACTCGCAATCGAAGCGCCCCGCGTCGCTCAAGCGTTTTGCGGCATATGCGCGCCATTCGCCCAGAGTCATCTACGCATTCTCAGTTTCTTCGGCGGGAACGGGTTCGGCGTAATACTCGTCAGGCAGCGGTTTATCTTCACCCAACGCCGCTTTGAGCGACACCAACGCGACTTCAAGCATCGAATCGTCCGGCTCGGACGTGGTGAGCTTCTGAGTCATAAGCCCCGGCCATTTGAGTATCTTTATAACCGCGTTGTCCTTCGCGCGCCCCAGCCATTTGAGCACCTCATACGATATGCCCGCCACAAACGGCAGCAGCGCGATTTTGCTTATTATCTGTAAAAACGCGTTGCGGAAGAACTCGCCGCCCACGATGACGTCGAAAAGCGTGAAAAGCAATATGGAGACGATCATGACGATCATGAGAAAGCTCGTGCCGCAGCGCGGGTGAAGAGTCGTGTATTTACGCGCGTTCTCGACTGTCAGCTCGTCGCCGTGCTCGAAGCAGTGAATGCTCTTGTGCTCGGCGCCGTGATACATAAACACGCGCCGAATTTCTTTCAATCTGGAACAGAAGAACACGTACAGCAGGAAAAGCGAGATGCGTATCAAACCGCTGATGATATTCAGCAACAGTCGGTTCTCAATCACTTTGCCGATAAGCGCCTTCAATACGTTCGGAACGACGATAAAAAGTCCGACAGCCAGCACGACCGCGAGTATGACGGCGCACGCCATCATAACGTCGTCGGGCTTTACCTTGAACCATTTCGCCAGCTTTTTCTCAAATTTGGTAGGCTCTTCGGCTTCCAAACCCGCCATGTCAGCCGATTCGGTTATAGTTTGCATTCCCTGCGTGAGCATCAGACAGAAATTTACGATGCCGCGCACTATCGGTATGCCCAGCCATTTATGTTTTGCGGCGGGATTGGTGTTAGGCTTTGTGACATATGTCATTTTGCCGTCCGCCTTGCGCACGGTGATCGCCGTGCGCTTAGGGCCGCGCATCATCACGCCCTCCATTACGGCCTGTCCGCCGACAGACGGGCACGCGTTCGGGTACTCGCCCGTCCACCAATGCCTGAAGCCCTCTGAAAATCTGCTCATATATACTCCTTACGCCATAAACGCGTTTGTTCTACTAAAAAACAGAACGGGCGCGCCGCCCGTTCTGTTTGAAACCATTGCGCGCGCCGGGGTTTGTAAACGCGTGTGAACGCGTCATTACATGCCGTAGCGCTTCTTGAAACGGTCGACGCGTCCGCCGCTGTCGATGAGCTTCTGCTTGCCGGTGAAAAACGGGTGGCACTTCGAGCAAATATCGACGCGCAATTCCTTTTTGACCGAGCCCGTCTCGAAAGTCTCGCCGCATACGCAGCGAACAACAGCCTTGCCGTAGTTGGGATGGATCTTCTCTTTCATGTGTTATCACCTCTCATGCACAGACTCGCAGTCCGTACAAATCGGATTGTCGCGGACTGCGCGCCCTCGGCATCCGATGTCGTCATGCAGAGCACATTATATCATAAGTTATCTTTTAGCGCAACTCCTATTTGTTTTTTTACAGAACAAACGCTATTCAAACACACGTTTACTTATTGACAGCTCGGCTGACTCCGGGCATTCCTCCACCAATGACTGATGTGCGTTGTTTCGGATATGCGGCAGCCTCTGCTAATATAGAGCGCCATAGCTGCGTGGTTTGTGATTTGAGTGCCTATAGCGAGTTCAAATATTTCAAGTTCTCGCAAGTAGTTTTCGAATGCGTTCCACAGCGCCTTGCCCAACCCTATATGCTGGGATTCGGGGCTTACGCCCACAAGCTCCGCCGTCGCGATTGAGTCGGAAACCGAAAACAGCAAAAACGCGTTCGTGCGGTTTTCGGCGGTTCTATGGCGAATGAAGTATTTGTCGGGTTTATTAAACGCGTTCTTCACCCATTCGGCGTGGACTCCGCCGCCGTTTCTGATTCTGAGCGATTCGTCGCGCACAAAACGCGAGTTTATGTAGGCATTGTTGGCTATGTTCACTATATCTTTGTCGAACTTGCAGCCGGAATCGAGGCTGAAACCGGCTTCCGTGCTAAAATCGCTCTCCTTTTTTAGGCGTTTGGTGAATCGGACGTTTATGTCGGCTATAAACGCGTTCGTGTATTCTGCGATCATCTTCGCGTTTTCGACATCGCAGTTTCTGTTTGCGATGCATACGAAATCGTAGCCGTCCACGCGCGACAGCGCGTCTTGAAACGCCGTGTCGGTGAGCCTGTCGTTCAGCGTCAGCTTGCACGATTTTACGCCGAAAAAGTCGGTGTCCCAGTAAAGCGGCTTTACCTCGTATGAATCCGTGCCCGGCATATGTCCGTTATCGCTCATATAACCTCTCAGTTTCCCGTTATCGTTTTTATATGTTCAGTCGCTTTTCGATGCAGTTCACAATGAAATTCTTAGTCGGCCGCTGGTACAGCTTTGAAAATCCCATAGCCCTAAAAAATCCGTTCGCGTCCGCGCTCTTATCGTATACAACGGTTCTGATTGTGTCGTAACCGCGCTGCTTGCAGAAGTTTACCGCGTGGTTCAGCATTATCCTGCCAATGCCCCTGCGCCACAGTTCGGGGCTGACGGCCATTCTGCTAACGTATACGGCATTTTTGTCAACGGCGAAATACGGCGACGGTTTTTCCGAAACGCTGTATGCGGCCAAGACCTTTTTGTTGCTTTTGCTTCTTATTACGAAAACGTTCTCCTCTAAGCACATCGTCCTTATGACAGACGCGGGCAGCGGGTCTGCCCAATGCAAAAGATTGTTCTCCAAAAACATTCTTTCGCCGCATTCTTTAATGATCGAATAGACGGCCGAAATGCTCTCAGCGTCGACGTCGTACACTCGAAGCGCTTCGACGTCGCTTTCTGATATGCGTTCCTCGACAGTCGCGCCCGTGAGTATAGCCTTCATTGTGTCGGCGACATATGCGACTTCGTCGTCCGTCAGCAGCGTATGCAAAGGAAGCGTTATTTCGTTTACGTACTGCCTGTAAGACCACGGATAATTCTGAATTGAAAAACCGAGGTTTTTGTACGCTGTGTGCATGGGCAGCGGCTTGAAATGCACGTTGCACGCTATGCCCGCCTCCGCCATCTTTTGTATAACGGCGTTGCGCCTGCTCTCAGACATGCCGGGCACGCGCATCAGATACAGATGCCCGTTGCCTTCGCTGCCACTTTCAAAGTGATTTAGACGCTCTATGCCCAACTGAAGCAGCGCTTTGTCGTATTCCCTGATTATGTGTTTGCGCCTTTCGGACAGACCGTCGAAGCGCCTGAGCTGCACCAAACCCATTGCGGCGGTGAGATCGGTCATATTGCATTTATAGGCCGGGTACACAATGTCGTATTCCCACGAGCCGAGCTTCATTTTTGAAAGCGCGTCCTTGCTCTGCCCGTGCAGCGAATACAGCATGAACCAGTGGTATATATCGTCGTCCGATATGCCGTCGACGGGCTTCCACGTAAGCGCGCCGCCCTCGGCGGTGGTGAGGTTCTTGACCGCGTGAAACGAAAAGGCTGTGAAATCGGCGACCGCGCCCGCCTTTTTGCCGCGGTATTCAGCGCCGAACGAATGCGCCGCGTCGGATACGACGGCGACGCGCCCGAGCGCCTTTTGTATATTGTTGTCGGACGGCTTGAACAACTCGCGCTTTGATTCGACGGCGGCGAACACTTTATCGTAGTCCACCATAACGCCGCCTATGTCTACGGGTATGACCGCCTTCGTCCTCTCGGTAATTGCATTGGCGATGCCTTCGTAATCAATATGGTATGTGTTCGGTTCGACGTCCACTAACACGATTTTCGCGCCGACGTGATGTATGACGGACGCGGAAGCCGTGTATGTGTACGCGCAGGTGATGACTTCGTCGCTCGCGCCGATTCCGAGCCTGCGAAGTATTAGCTCGAGGCAGGAAGTCGCCGAGTTTAGGCAGACCGCCTTGTTGACGCCGCAGTATTCCGCGATTTTATTCTCGAACAGTTTCGTCTTAGGGCCGGTCGTTATCCAGCCCGATTTGAGCGCCGACGTTATTTCGGCGATTTCAAGGTCGCTTATGTCCGGCGGAGAAAACTGTATGTTCATGCGCATTCATATCTCTTTTCGCGTTATATCAAAGTCTCCAATATCTGTAGCCCGCCGCCGCGACCTCTTTTTTATCGAGCACGCTCTTTACGTCTATGAGCACTTTTTCGGAATTGGCTGCGTTCGCGAACAGCGGGTCTATGCCGCTCAGACCCAGTGTCTTGAACTCGTTGTGCGCCACGGCGAGTATCACGCAATCCGCGCCCGAAATATCTTCAAATGCCGTCAGGTCGACTCCATACTCGTGCTTCGCGTCGGCGGCGTTCGCGACCGGGTCTGCGACTATAGGCTTGACCCCGTATTCGGACAGTTCCGCGATTATATCGGCGACCTTGCTGTTGCGCGTGTCGGGGCAGTTTTCCTTAAACGTTATGCCGAGTATGACGACCTTGCAGTTTTTGGGCGCTTTCCCGGCGAGAACGAGCTGCTTAATGGTAGCGTCGGCAATAAACTTGCCCATGCCGTCGTTTACCTTCCTGCCCGCGAGTATTATCTGACTATGATATCCGAGCTTTTCGGCTTCATACGTAAAATAGTATGGGTCAACGCCTATGCAGTGCCCGCCGACGAGACCGGGGCGAAAGCCGAGCGCGTTCCATTTTGTATTCATGCCGTCGACGACTTCGGCGGTATCGATGTTCATGCGGTCGAAAACCATCGCCAACTCGTTCATGAACGCGATGTTTATGTCGCGCTGGCTGTTTTCGACTACCTTCACAGCTTCGGCAGTCTTTATACTGCTGACCTTATGAGTGCCCGCTTCGATTACAATGTTGTAAACATTCGCGATTATGTCGCACGTCTCTTCGTCCATGCCCGACACGATCTTTTTTATTGTCTCGAGCCTGTGCACCTTGTCGCCG
>CAYVPJ010000075.1:0-9808 GCA_964453505.1 uncultured Oscillospiraceae bacterium
CCGGTACGATTGAAGTCGAAGGGGGCGCGCCCCCTTCGAGCATCCCCGGGGTTTTCCGTAAGCGATTGCCCTGATCGTTTAATCCGTTTACTTGACACATTACGGGTGTTGTGTTAATATATGGTTGCGTATATACTTTATATGTTGTATATCGAATACATACGAAGCGGAGGGGAACACATGAGAGTGCGATTTATGTTGACGGCAACAGTCCTGCTGGCATTGTGCGTCTGTCTGCCGGCGTTTGCCGAAGTGACCGAGAAGGGCGCGTGCCCCGAAGAACCCGCGCTTACGAATCCGCGCGACAAGTATGAGTATTATGTAGACACCACCGACGGCAGCGAAGAGCTGCTGTACATGCTGCTGGATAGCATGAACGACGAAGACATGCTCGTAAAAGAACACGGCTCAGTTAGTTTATATACAGATTTCATAAACGAAAGCGGCGATATTGATTCCACGGCGACGATCGGTATGCTTATGCATGACGGCGAAAGAATAATGCGCATGAATATAGAAGATACAATTCCGGGAGTCGAAATACTCGTTATGATCGATCGTACTGTAATGTTAATGAATGGCGAGATATTTTCGGTAAGCGAAACATCAGCCGAGCCGGAATTATTTGAACAGGCGTGGGAATGGTATTGCTTCCCGTGGTGTTCTATTGAGACAATGCACGGAATAAGGCAGGACGAAAACGGGTTTACATATTATCTGACCGCAATGCCCGAAGGCGGATTGTGCGAATATGTGACGGACAGCAGTATACGCATAGTCGATACGCGCATTTATGACATCGATGAAAACGGCGATTACCGCCTCAGTATGCGCATACACTTTACGACAGGCACGGAAGCGCCCATTCCCGACAATGTGCTCGCCGTATTATTTGATAAGGAAGTTGAAAGCGAACAGAAAGGTTGATTTCAAAAACGCGGATTCGGGCGTCAAGCGCGGCCGGAAGAACGCCGCGCTCTCTTTTTATACATATCGGTAAAAAGAGATTGCAACGCGCGCGGTTTTTTGGTACAATCTGTTCGTACTCCGGTTTACACAATATAAGGAGGGTCATTACATGAGGAAACTGATGGTGCTCTTGATGGTCATGTGCGTCATGCTGGGCGGTTTCGCGGTCGCGGAAGGGCAAGAACCCGAGATCGTTATACTGTTCACCAACGACGTGCACTGCGCGATAGACGATAACCTCGGCTACGCGAGAGTCGCGGGTCTGCGCGACGAGCTGGAAGCCGAAGGCAAGACCGTGTTCGTGGTTGACGCGGGCGACGCGGTTCAGGGCGGCCCGATAGGCACGCTGTCCGAGGGCGCGTACATTGTCGATATAATGAACAAAGTGGGCTACGACGTGATGGTGCCCGGCAACCACGAGTTCGATTACGGCATGGATCGCTTCTTCGAGTTGGTCGAAATGGCGGATTTCAACGTCATATCCTCTAACTTCGTTGACATCGGCGCGGACGAGTCGAAGCTGTACGCGTCGGTTACTTATGAAGTGGGCGACAAGACGATAGGCTTCCTGGGAATATCCACGCCCAAGACGATTACGTCGTCGACTCCTACATACTTCCAGAACGAAGCGGGCGAGTTCATATACGGCTTCAAGCAGGACGCTGACGGCGCGGCGCTGTACGAGTGGGTTCAGGGCGCGGTCGACCAGCTTCGTGAGGAAGCCGACCTTGTGGTCGTGCTCGGTCACTTGGGAATTGACGATTCGTGCTCGCCGTGGATGAGCTCCGAAGTGATTATAAACACGAACGGCATAGACATATTCATCGACGGTCACTCGCACAGCGAGATCCCGCAGGAATTTGTGAAGAACAAGGACGGAAAAGACGTGCTTCTGACTTCGTCCGGCACGAAGATCAACAACATAGGCATGGTCGAAATATCGGGCGATAAGTTCGCGTCGCAGCTCGTTACGGAAGCGCCCGTGAGCGAAGACGTTGAAGCGTATATAGGCGAAATCCGCCAGGAGTTCGACGGCCTGCTCAACACGGTCGTCGCTTCCACAAGCGTCGACTTGGTCGTCAACGACCCCGTGACGGGCGTTAGAATCGTGCGCAGCGCGGAGACCAACTTGGGCGATCTGTGCGCGGACGGTTACAGGGTTCTGTCGGGTGCTGACGCCGCGTTTGTAAACGGCGGCGGCGTGCGCGCGGTCATTCCCGCGGGCGATATAACATACGGTCAGATATTGAACGTGCACCCGTTCGGAAACGCTATGTGCATGGTCAAGACGACGGGTCAGCAAATACTGAACGCCCTCGAAATGGGCGCTCGCAACGTGCCCGAGGAGACGGGCGGATTCCTTCAGGTTTCCGGCGTGACATATGAAATACACACATATGTGCCCTCGTCCGTAGTGCTAGACGAAAACGGCATGTTCTCAGGCGTCAGTGGCGAATACCGCGTTAAGAACGTTACAATAGGCGGCGAAGCGCTCGTGCCCGAAAAAGAGTATACGCTGGCTTCTCATAACTACATGCTGAAGAACGGCGGCGACGGCTTCACGATGTTCAAGAACGACGAAGTCATATTGGACGAAGTGATGCTCGATAACCAAGTGCTCATAAACTATATCACCCAAGTTTTGAACGGAGTCGTGGGCGAGGAATACGCGAATCCCTACGGCGAAGGCAGAATAGTCGCAGTGGCTGAAAAGGCCGAATAAGTTTCGCACTCAAACGCGCGACCGCCCCGTTTTTCGGAGCGGTCGCGCGTTTATATCATTAGGCGCATTATTACAGAAAAATCGCGTCAAACCATTTTCATAATCGGTAAACGGTGTTATGATATCGTCAGCACTCGTCGAAAGGAAGAGATTCATTGAACGCATATACGTATGAAACACGCGCGGGTTTTTACGACGCGGCGATAATTACGGCTGTGAATGTCGAGACGGACGGGGTAAGACACATTTTCGGCGAATGGCGCAGGGCGCTCGTCGGCGACGACGGGCAAGAATATTTTGAGACTGAGTTTGTGAACGGCGGACGCGTTTTACATCTCGTAATGGCGCAGCAGCATGAGATGGGCATGACGGCGGCGGCGGCGTTGACGGTAAAACTGATAAACGCTTTCGAGCCTAAGTATATACTCATGCCGGGCATAGCGGCCGGCATATGCGACGATTCCATATACGGAGACGTGCTGATACCCGACGTTGTATGGAATTACAGCAACGGGAAATACGTTACGGTGACGGAAAACGGGGAAGCGCGGGTTTCGTTTATGCCCCGACCGAAAGCGCTGTATCTGGACGGAGATATAAAGAGTATCGTAAGGCGCATGGCCGACAATCACGAAACGGAAGTGCATATAATAACCGGACCTATGGCGTGCGGCAGCGCGGTCGTCTCTAACAGCAAGGTCGTCGACGAACTGGTCAGAAAACAGTTTCCTGACACGGTCGGCTTGGATATGGAGTCATACGCGGTGTTCTACGCGGCGCAAAATTCGGGCAAGAACGCGAAGCCTATCGTGATGAAGTCTATATGCGATTACGCGAACGATGAGAAAAGCGACCTGTATCAGAAATTCGCGGCGTATACGAGTGCCGAATGCGCGAAGGAGATGCTCGAAAAATTCCTGCCGTTCTGACGTAGCGCGCGGAGGGTGTGCGCACTCGATAACACGGGCGAAAGCGGCTTTTCGTTGTGCGCACGTCTCGGCGTTTGACGGTCGCCGAACGGGTACGGGCGTTGCGCGTTTTACGGCTGTTTAGTGATTATTTCAAGGCTTACGCGGGCGAGAATCCGCGCAGGCTTTATTTTTTGTTTGTCGCGCAGGGTGTGCGCACTCGATAACACGGGCGAAAGCGGCTTTACGTTGTGCGCACGTCTCGGCGTTTGTCGGTTTTCGAACGGGCACGGGAATTGCGCGCCCGACAGTTTTCTGTGTTTTATGGGGCTTGCGCGGGAATTAAATACGAACAGGCAGTTTTTTATCGAACTAATGTTCGATTTTACTTGACGCGAAGCGCCGTGGCGATTAGAATAAAGACATTAAGAGCGATTACGCTCGGAATATGCGAGGAGGCGCGCGGGTGAACGGCAAATGTGAGAAGGTGTATATTAAGGTATACGCGGTCTTTGACGCGGACGGTCAGATGCTTCCGCGCTCGTTTACGTGGATTGACGGCGAAAAGCATGTTATAGAGCGCGTGCTTGACTGCAAGCCCGCCGCCGCAATGCGCGCGGGCGGGCAGGGCGAACGGTTCACAGTTTTGGTAAACGGACGGGAGAGCTATCTGTTTTTCGAAAGAAATCCAAAACCAAAGGGGCAAATGCTCGGAAAATGGTTCGTAGAGTACGATGTGCCAAGTTAAGGACGCTCGGGCGACGCGTCTATTCAGACTTTCATCGGGGCGCGTCTGCTGCGTGCCAGTCAGCAATTCGCGCCAAACCGCGACAAACTCTTAAACCCTGCTTTGTTGAGGTAAGCTGCATAAATTGTTTGTCTGCGAAGGAATGCTTTCCGTGTCGGCTTGCATAATCGTCGATACCCGTTATCCAAGCTGCACTCTACTTGAGCGCGGAGTTAATTCGCTCGAAGACGGAGATCACACATGTATAATCCCAATGAACGGCATAACTTTTCCTGCACCCGCCGCCGCGAGTCGGTTTGGTTTACCTTTTTCACCCTTTGCCTAAAGAGAAGAAAATCTATGACAACGCTCTCTAAAAACACAACAAAAAAGTTAAAATACGCTTGCAATGTGCGCGGACATAATGTATAATACGTTCGGTTGCCAAAAGAGCGGGTCTGTGGTTGAAAGTCGATGCCAGTCGCAGGCGAAACGATCCACGTAAACCGGGCAAGGTCTCGGCGAGCATGGTGCGGCTTAGAAGTCAGTCCGACCGGCGTTTACGCGCCGAGAGGGTCGGTAGTGGGGGGCGCAAGCCTAGTAGCGAAAACTCCAGTCGGCGAGTGTGGGGTCAAAGACCAGGTCAGCCGCTCAACTTGACAGTCGATTACGAATGTGGGGGTATTATTCCATGTACGAGGACAAGACGCTGGTATGCAAAGATTGCGGTAATGAATTCGTGTTCACTGCCGGCGAACAGGCTTTCTACGCTGAGAAGGGTTTCCAGAACGAACCCACTCGCTGCAAGGCCTGCCGTGACGCCCGTAAAGCCGGTCGTAACAACGGCGGCGAGCGCGAAATGTTCGAGACCGTATGCGCTGAGTGCGGCAAGCCCACCCGCGTGCCGTTCATTCCCAAATCTGATCGTCCGATCTATTGCAGCGAGTGCTACGCAGCCAAGCGTCAGTAATCATAACGTAGATCAAAACGGCTTCTTCACTCTTATGAAGAAGCCGTTTTTTGTTTGCCTGTTCCCTATTCCAGACCGCGCGACCGCCTGTAACTTCGCCATACGTTTTCGAATGAATCGTCGGTTGCGGGTATTTGTCTGACGCCGCGCCAGACGCACTCCGCGGCACCGTTTACATATGACACGCGCTGTATCATTCCCGCGTTTTCGTCTTTTAAGGCTTCGACGTTTAAGTATATCGCCGAACCGCGCGATACGCCGCCGCGCTGCGCGTAATCAACGAGCGCCGAAAGCATCATACGGCGGACGATAAGCGAGTCGCGAAAACGGAACAGCTTTACGATTTCGCTTTCATTGTTTATGCGAACCGTTTCAGAAAAGTTGTCGAACAATTCGTCCGCTTCGGATTTCATGCGGCGTATCTGACGTATATCCCTCGCGGCGGCCGCAAAGTCGCTCATTTCACGGGCGCTTTTTTGAGCCAATGCGTCAACGTCCGTCTTGCCATGCGCGCATTCGCGAGCCAATTCGCGAATATCGCGCAGCTCGCGCGATATGTCGGTTTCGAAAGCCGCGCGTTCCTCAATTTCGGCTATCTTGCGCGCCGCTCGCGCGCCGCCTGCTTGACCCGCGTTAAGAGCGCTGCCGCCCGGTCTGTACACGCCGTGCGTGCCCGCCGCCTCCCCGACGGCGAACAGCCCTTTCACGCGCGTTTGCCAGTCGCGGTCGACTTCAATGCCGCCGTTTATGTGCTGCGCGCACACGGCGATTTCGAGAATATCGCGTTTCAAATCAACGCCGTGAGATTTATAGAAATCGACGGCGGGCGAGTTCATCATGAGCAGCCTGTCGAAAGGCGTTCCGAAAGCGGCGTTCGCGCCTGAAAGGTATTCGCGCGCTTCCGGCGACAGTATTTCGAAGCTGAAGCCGTTGGGGTTTTCGGTGTAATCGAGGAACACGCGCCGACCCTTGCGCTTTTCTTCGCACACAAGCATGTCGATTCGGCTTGAACCCAACCGCGCTTTTCGCGCGTCGAACGGCCACTGATAGCCCTTCAAGAACACGTTCGAGAGCGCTTCGCCGACGGAATCGAATCCGCCTGCCAGAAATTCACGCGCGTCGCGCCCGTTCTCGTCAGTCGAAACGAATTTGGGCAGCGCCTGCATGTACGTGCCCGAAACGTTCCAGCGCGGGGCAAGCGACGCAAGCCCGTACTGCCATTCGGTCAGGTTCACTCCCGCCGCGCCCGCTTCGAAAGCCGCGCCCGACATGCCGCTTTGCGAAACCGGGTAACACACGTCCGCGTATATCGCCGCCGCGCCGCCCGTCGCCCACACGACGCTGTTTGAGAACACGCTCTCAAGCTCGCCGGTGTTTTTATCGCAGCAAATTACGCCGCCCGCGGAATCGCCATTCTTGATTATTTTCAGCGCCGTAAGCCCGTCGAGTATAATTCCGCCGCGCCCGATAACGCTGTCTTTCAAAAGCAGCGCCATATGCCTGCTCGTGAGCGGACCCGCCGACGTGGCGCGCCGCCTCACGTCGTGATCGGTTCGATAGCCAACGTATTCGCCGTACTCGTTCGTCGGGAACTCAACTCCCAATTCGCACAGCCTGTAGAAACACTCGGCCGACAGCGCCGCTTCGCACAGAGCGTTGTCTCCGTCTACACAGCCGCCCGAAAACAGAGTTTGCGCCATATCGTAAACCGAGTCGCCGTCGCCGCCCGACAAAGTGAGCTTATAATATGTTTGCTTGTCGCTGCCCGCGTTGAGCGACGTGCCCGCGCCCGCGTCGTCGGTTATGACGGCGACGCTCTTTCTGCCCAAGCGCAAAAGCTCGTCGGCGCACTTCAAGCCCGCGCAGCCCGCGCCGACAATCACGCAATCGAAATTCATATGCTCCTCACGTCCGTGAACCCGCCGTCCACGTGCAGCACCTGACCGGTCGTGTATGTAAGCCCGCCGTCGGTGAGCACCATTACCGCCCGCGCCACGTCCTCGGGGTAGCCCCAGCGGCGTATCGGGAATATGCCGGATTCGATTAGAGAATCGTACTTCGCGCTCACCTTTTCAGTCATATCGGTTTTTATTACGCCCGGTTGAATTTCATAAACGCGTATGCCCTCGCGAGCGAGTCGGTCGGCGAACAGCTTCGTGAGCATCGATATGCCCGCCTTGCTCACGCAATATTCGGCTCTGTTCACGCTCGACACATGCGCCGAAAAGCTCGATATGTTGACAATAACTCCGCGAGAACCGACGATAGAATCCTGCTTTATCATCTCTCGCGCAACCGCCTGCGTGAGCAGCATCGTGCCCTTAAGGTTCACGCCAATGACCTCGTCGAACGATTCCTCGGTCATGTCGAGTATGTCCGCGCGAATCCTCGGCGCGATTCCGGCGTTGTTTATCAGCGCGTCCACGCGCCCGAACGCACCGAACGCGCGCTTCACAAGCTCGCGCCTGTCTGTGTCCGACGCTATGTCGCCCTGCGCGTATATTATGTTCGCGCCGTTTTCGCCTATTTGATTAAGCGCGCTCTCGTAGCGCGAGTACGGGCTTTGCCCTGTCACGCATACGCGGTAGCCCGCGTCAACCAGCGATTTTGTTATCGCAAGCCCTATGCCGCGCCCGCCGCCCGTGACGATCGCCGATTTTGTCTGTAAATCCATTCGCAGTCGCCTCCGTCAGCGTTTATTGAATATGCAAGTCGAGTTTTCGCACGCCCTCAGCATTTTCGCGCACTGACCGCACGTTATGCAGACGCGCTTTTTGTCGATGCCGCCCGCGAGCCTCAAATCCTTCACGAAATCAGGGTATCTGAGCGCGAGCCTGCCGAAGCCCGCCATGGCGCATCTGTTCTGCGCAACCATGCCCGCCGCCATGTTCGGGGACAGCGAGCGCAGATAGCTGAACGCGCTGCCTATAACGGGCAAATCGGGATACGCCGCCTGTATTTCGGAAACGCATGTCATCATGCGCGATATGCCCGTCAACGGGTGCTCGTCGGGCACGTAGCCGCCCTTATCGTATGGGCGGTTGACGTGCGGGTTCTGATACGGATTGCCTATCGTGATGTTTATTATAGGAATACTGAATCTGCGCTTTATGATGCCTATGAGCCTGAGCGCCTCGCCGAGCGCGGGTTTCACGCCTTCGCCCTCGTTTGCGCCGAAGCCCCACGGATACGGGAAACCGTCGTGCGCGCCCAAGCGGCTAGTCAGGAAAAAGCCGCTCTTGTTCACGGCCGACTCCGCCGCCGCGAACGCGTTCAGCAGGAATCGGGAACGGTTTTCAAAAGACCCGCCGTATTCGCCCTCGCGCGTATACGCCGACATTAACTCGTTCGCCAGATAGCCGTGGCAGCACTTTATGTCCATTCCGTCGAACCCGGCTCTCTGCGCAAGCCGCGCCATGTCGGAAAATCGGGCTTCGTAGTATTTCAGTCTGTCGTCTGACAATATGCGGCTTTTATCGAGCGGTTCTTTTTCCCATAGCGGATTATTGTAGGCAATGAGCGGCTCGGGAGTGTTGCGCGGTTTCGCGTAGCGTCCCGAATGCGTCGCCTGCATGACGATTATCGGCTCGAACCCATTTTCTTTCAAGCAAACGGCGCGCATTTCGTCAGTCAGACGGCTAAACGAATCGACGTTGTCGTCTGTTATCATAAGCTGACGCGCGCTCGCCCGCGCTTCGTTGGCGCACGCCACCGCCTCGAACCATATGAGCCCCGCGCCGCTTTTTGCGAATTTTATGTATTTGTCGCGCGTGAGCGCGCTCGGAGAACCGTCGGTCTCGCCGTCAGCGCCCTCCATGGGCTGAAACGCGATTCTGTTGTCCGATGTGTGTCCGCCGAACTGAAGCTTATCAAAAAGTACACGCGTATCGTTTTCGTAAGGCATGAACGCGCCCAGCGACTCGGCTTCGCGCGTAACGTCTTCCCATGTGTCGTAGTGAAACGCCGTATGCATAAACAAAATCCTCCGCCCGAATGTTGTTCATTTGATTATATCATCAGGCGGGCGCTTTGACAATGAAACATTTCTTTATATCGGCGAGCGTTCAGCCGTGGTCAGGCGTAAAACTTTCGAGTCGTTCATAATAAACGACCCGCCGATACTGTCGGCGGGTCGCATATTGTGTTATTCGGAATGATGTCACACGGGCAGCGCGTTGTTTTTCTTGTCGTACACGCTGTTGTCGAGTTTAAGCTGCTCGGCTTGGCGGAACTCGAAGAATTTCGGCGCGACCTGCGGGAACAGCGCGTAGCTCAGCACGTCTTCGTCCTGAGTATACCAACGCGCGCATTCCTTGCGGTACTTTTCAAGCTCGGGCGGAATGTCGTCGGCGGGACGGTTGGTTATGACCTTCGCGTTGCCTATGACCTTCTTGCGCACGTCCTCGTTCACGGGCGCGGGCAGGCGGCCGTATTCGCCGCGCATAAGCGCCTGAGACTCTTTCGGGTTCATCTTGTAGCGCTCGCCCGATATTACGTTCATGACGGCCTGC
>CAYVPJ010000076.1:0-7341 GCA_964453505.1 uncultured Oscillospiraceae bacterium
TCACAGAGAAAGCAAGAGAAGCAAGAGAAGCAATAAGCGGCAAGAGATTGCGAGAGATCGTGAGAGATTACGAGAGATTGCAAGAGATTGCGAGAGATTGCAAGGAATTGCAAAGAAGTCTTTCAACTTCGAGGTCAACTTTCCCCGTGCGGTTTTCAGGGTGCAGCTTGAAAACAGTATACAATTTCCGGTGACTATGGCGAGAGGGTTCCACCTGTACCCATACCGAACACAGTAGTTAAGCCTCTCAGCGCCGATGGTACTTGGCTGGTAACGGCCCGGGAGAGTAGGTCGTCGCCGGATTCTACAGATACTGATGGGGAAACCCATCAGTATCAGATATTCCTCCATAGCTCAATGGTAGAGCACTCGGCTGTTAACCGAGTTGTTGTAGGTTCGAGCCCTACTGGGGGAGCTTTTTTTATTGCCGCATTTGTTTATGCGGCTTTTTTTGTGCAAAAAAACAGCGGGCAAAACGCCCGCCGAAGCTCAGAGTTCGCGTCTTATGAGTTCTACGTAGCGCTTAACCTTGTTTACGTCTTTTCCGATTTGATAAACGTCGCGCTGTATAAACTCGAGCTTGCAACCCTGGGCGGCTTGCAGTGTTTTTTTCACGCAGGCGGTCACGGCGCTCTCGTCAAGGGCGCTGTTCATGCCGAGCAGCGTGGCTGGCGGCTTGCGCAGATATGTAATTCCCGTGCCGCGCAGCCTTTCTCCCATCATGTTTTCGTCGCACCACGGTGAGATAGAAACCTTGCGCAGATTGTCGATTTTTGAGAGGCATTCATCCCAAACGCCGTGCACGGCTTCGCAGCAGCCGTATGAAACAAGCCCGAAACGGCTCATAAGCTCCTTGTAATACGGGAAAACCAAATCGCGATACATGGCGGGAGATATTCCCGATGTTTCCTGCGAATCCATGTACAGCCACAGTTTATTTTTCGGCGCTCCGGCCAAATCGTCGGGCAGTTCGTCAGTGAAACAATATGTTCCTTGATTCAAGTGCTGCATACGCGCGGCTGACCTTAAACATTTTTCGCGTTCGAGCATATCAAAGAACGCGGCGTAGTCGTCGGTCAGTCGCCGCATAAGCGCGTGAAAGCGGTCTTCGTCGTCGGCCATCGCGATATACATATCGTCCATGTTCATTATGTGAACAATGTCCTGCGTCAGACTGCAACACACGCAGTTACTTATCCGCTTTACGGGCAATATATCGCCGAACAACTCGCGCATGTTATCGGCCTCGCGTTCGGCGCTCTCCGCGTCGACGCTATACTCTGACTGCCGTAAAACATGCCAATCTTCTTCCAAATCGCGCAAGTAAGGTATGAAATGGTATCCCAGCCCGTCTGTCTGCGTCTTTCGCGCGACCAGCCCGAACGGCAGAAACGACATTCTGTCGAAAACAGGGTAATACGCTGGCACGAGCGTGTCATCCTCAAACAGCGTAAAATTCGCGATTGGGCGCAGCATTCGTTTCTCAATTTCGCGCGCCTCTATGCCTTCGCAGCGCGTCAAATCCGGCAGCACTTCGTGTTCGAACGTTTCGATCTCAATGCGAATCATCGGCCGCGCAGGCGTTTTCGAGCTTCCGTATTCGAGCCATTCCCTGTACAGCGTCTGATTTCGCTCCGAATTTGACAGTTCGGCTGTTTTCTTCGCGAGTTCCCGCAAAATGCCGCGATCCTTTGGTGATATATTCATCAACGCATCCTCCCGCGCTATATCTCTATTCTGATTTGATAGCTGTTCTCAATTTTCAGCCCGCGCAGACTGAGCGCTCTGCCGTCTGTAAATACAGGCGGTTTTTGCAGCCATACGGGCATACCTTCGAAAAGCGCGTACACGCGCAGCGCAGCCTTCGAAGGAAAGCCGAAGCGCCTAAGCCCAATTTCCCACACGGAGCCGTCGTATGTATCGTCCGCGACCTTTTTGCCGTCAACATACAACTCGGCTATGCTGCCCTCGTAGTCGACGCTCAGAAACGCGTCGTGCGGGTCTGCGCCGTATGTGAACGTAAGCTCGTATTCATAACACTGATAGTTCACATTAACGCGCGCCCACTCGACTTTCGGATTCGCGCGAGGCACGCATACGCCGATTTGCCGACCGCCCGGAATCACCGAAACCGAACAGTCGCTTTGCGCTTCCGCGTAAATTCCGCGCTCGTCCATTATAACAGGATACTCGCAAACGCACAACCTTTCAACGCCTTTAAGCCTCACAAGCCACGCGTCCTTCGCCTGCCTGCCCGTGAGCGTTATAATGTTTATGCCATCCGTGCTTCCCGCAAACTCGTAACGCGGTTCGCCGTCACACCAGAACACATATGTGTCACCGTTTAGAACGCACAGCGGCGCGGCGTTCGCTTTCTTCAGTGTAGCTCCGCCCATTTTCATATTGTAAGGGTATATGCCATACTCTCCCGACTCAAGTTCGATCTCGCCGTACCCGGGCACGTCGAATGCGCGATTGGGGAGGTTCAGCCCTCTCTGATAGTTATTTACGAACAAAAACCCGCTCTCGTTCTCTTTTCGCCATGCGTAGCGCGGGCTGTCCGCGTCGGTCGGGCGTTTCGCGCCGTTATCGGGCAGGGCGCACGGGAGCGGCGCGAGCGTTTCTGAGAAACTCTGCAAAAACATCGCCAGTCGCTTCAGTTCTTTTGCGGAATCGTCTATCCTGCCATATTCGCCTATCGGCGCGCGCGGGAAGTATGTAAGCGTCGGCGTTTCCGAATACGACCCCGACTCGCGCGTCTCGTTCACGTCGCCCGCGGGGTTAGTGCCGCCGTGATACATATAGTATCCCAGCAGGTTAGCGCCGCTGCCGAGCTTCACCAAGCTCATCGCGCATGTGTCGAGCGATGTCGCCACCGGTCGGCGATGGAACGTAACAAATATGCCGCCGCCCATTTCCGCCATCAGGTAAGGGTAATCGTCGGCGTTGAAACTCAGGTTCGCGCCGCGCTCGAAGTCCGAGCCGACGTCAACGTCGTTACGCTCGTGAGAGAACACATAATTCTGATTCGGCGGAAGCGGCGCTATGCGCCTGTCCCACGGCGCGTCGCAATAGCAGGACATGACGGGCAGCATCGAGCCTATGACCGCGCCGCCCCAACCCGTCGCCGTGTAGTATTCCGCTTCGAATCCGATTTCCTTAGCGAGCGACAATAGCGTTTCCATATGCTCGGGGTCGCCGTCGCCGCCGCAGTGACCAAACTCGTTCTCGATTTGTATGCCTATCACCGCGCCGCCGTTTTTATAAAGCGCGTCTTTGGTTTGCCCATACAGTTTTTCCCAATACCGCTTCACGTATTTCAGATACTCCGAGTCGTTGCGCCTTAACGGAACGCCTTTCTCAATCAGCCAATCGGGAAAGCCACCGTTGCGCGCCTCGCCGTGACACCACGGCCCGATTCTGAACCACGCGTAAACGCCGCATTCCGCGCACAGCCGCAAAAACTCTCCGGCGTCGAGCCGACCCGAAAAATCGAACTCGTTTTCGTTTCGCTCATGGTGCAGCCAAAACGCGTATGTTGAAATGATGTTCACGCCGCAGGCTTTCATTTTGTATATCTCGGCTCGCCACTCGTTTTTTGGATAGCGCGAATAGTGAAACTCGCCCATAAACGGAATCCACGGCTTACCGTCGCGCAAAAGCGAACGCGAGTTCCACGCAAACGTATGGTTTGGCATCAGTGTTAATCCTCCGCTGTTTGTCCGCAAACGTAAAAACGGCCGTTTATGGCGGCCTGCGCATTACCGATGAGCGTTTTTGAACGTAACCGTAACGAAAACCGCCGTCCGTTTATGTCGGACGGCGTTAAATCGCGATTTGCGCGTCTTGGAGCAGGCTTTTAAGCCGATTGATGGCCGACCACTGTATATGCCGCGCGTTCGTGTTCGTTATCTTCAGTTTTTCGGCGACCTGTTGCGGGGTCAGCTCCTGATAGAAGCGCATTATGATCACGTCGCGTTCGCGCACCGGCAGCTTTTCGAGAGCCTTCGCCAGCTCGTCGAGCGTGTCGCCCTCTATAAGGCGGTCCAGCGCCGACATCTCGCCGTCGGTTATCTCCGCGAAAGCCTTGTCGTCGGAGGGTATCGAGCGACCGTGCGTTCTGAAATAATCGGTGAGCGTATTCCGCGAAATCGTGTATATCCACGTTGAAATGCTTGCCTTTTTGGGGTCGAAGTCGTTGAGCTTGTCGAATACCTTCATAAAAACACAAGACGTTAAGTCCTCAGCGTCGTGAGGATTGTTAATGCGGTTGTATATGTAACCGTACACCTTATCGTGGAAATCGCGATATAGCGCGTCCCTGTTTATCATTTCTATCTGTCATCCTCGGTTTCGGCTGTTCGTTTTTTCATTATGGGAGGTATTCCGCCCGCCGCCCAAACGTCCAACGATTCGTCCTCCAGTTCGATGGGTTCGGACATGTCGAACCGCTCCAGCGTGTCGGCAATCAGCGCCGCCAATTTCGCGTTCGAATGAAATCGTTGCGCGTCGAAGCACTGACGCAATGTGATTTCGTTTTCCATTTGAATCCTCCCGCCGCTGTGTTCATTATTCCATAAATCGGAAACATTGTCAACACGGAATTATGCATACAAAAAAATAAGAGTAGTGCGCCGCGCAGACTCCGAACCGAATATATATACGAGCGAGACCGTCGTGCGTGACGGGCGTTTTTGTTGCATTTATTTGTATTGCGCATTAATGAGCGATTGTCAAAGTAAAATTAACACCTATTAAGGCAGGAAGTAGGAATATGCCGTCGAAAATAGAAGTCGGATTCAAATGGGATTGTTGCTCCTATAGGAAACATGGAGGGATAGACATGAGTGTTAAACGCAATTTGCCCATCATTCTCGAGCGAAAGCAGGCAATTCTCGCCGGCGATCCTACGCTTGTTAAAGAGCAAAAGGCAGCCGGAAAACTCACCGCAAGGGAGAGAATAACGCTTTTGTTCGACGAGTCGAGCTTTGTCGAAACCGATTCGCTGTCGTCTGACGCGGGCGTGGTCACGGGTTACGGCACGATAGACAATAACCCCGTGTACGTATACGCGCAGGACGCGACCGTTCAGGGCGGCGCTGTCGGCGAAAAGCACGCAAATAAAGTTCTGAAAGTGATGTCGCTCGCCGAAAAGACGGGCGCGCCGCTCATCGCCGTGCTCGATTCGGCGGGCGCTAAGCTGGACGAAGGCGTAGCCGCTTTGAACGCGTATGCCATGATAGCCGCGAAATCGACGGCGCTTTCGGGCGTAGTGCCGCAAATAACGCTGGTCTTGGGTTCGTGCGGCGGCACGCTGTCGGCGCTTTCGCAGATCGCCGACATAACCATACAGTCGGCTGCCGGCCGCCTGTTCGTGAACGGGCCGCTGGTCGTTTCGGCCGCAACCGGGAAAAACGCTGACATGAACGAAATCGCCGGTTCGGACGCGAGCCTTAAGAGCGGCGCGGCGCTTCTCATAAAAGAGACCGACGCGGAGTGCATAGCGCTTGCGCGCAAGCTCGTCTCGATGCTCCCGCAGAACAATCTTGACGAAGCCGTGTTTGCCGTAAACGACGATGTGAACCGCGAAATTCCCGAGTTTAACAGCATAGACAAGATATTCGATATTCGCGAAATCATAACCGCCGTGGCGGACAATTCCGATTTCGTCGAATTGTATGCCGATTTCGCGCCCTCGATGGTCACGGGTCTCGCAAAAATCGGCGGACGCACCGTCGCTTTCTGCGCTAACCAACCGTCCAAGGACGACGGCAGGCTCACCGTCTACGGCTGCAAGAAGGCGGCGAGGCTCATATCGTTCTGCGACGCTTTCTCGATTCCCGTAGTGTCGCTCGTCGACAGCATGGGCATGAAAATAAACGGCGCGCCTCAGGGCGAGCCCGCGAGAGCCGGAGCTTCTCTGCTTTTCGCCGCGTGCGAAAATTCGTCGCCCCGCGTCTGCGTCATAACGGGTCAGGCGATAGGCATGGGCTACGCGGCTTTGGCTTCCCGCGCCGCCGCCGACATAGTGTACGCGTGGCCGGGCGCCGTCATAAGCGCAGTCAGCGCGCAAATCGCCGCGCAGATAAACTACGCTTCCGAAATGGACGGCGCGGCCGACCCGATAAAGAAGCGCGACGAGCTTGAACAGCGCTATTGCGACGACGTCGCCGACGGCGTGAACGCCGCTAAGCTCGGATATGTTGACGACGTTATAGAGCCCGCCAAGACCCGCCAGATGATAGCGGCGGCGCTTGAAATGCTCGCGGGCAAGCGCGAGAACAAAACAGCCAAAAAACACGGCAATATGCCGCTGTAAGGAGGCAAAACATGAAGTTTCTTGAAATGTTGGGATACGGCGGCACGGTCACGGGAATCGGTCTGCTGGTCGTATTCGTAGGCCTCATAATACTTATTGCTGCCATATCGCTGTTGAGCAGGCTTTTGCGCTTGTTTGAAGAAAAGAAAAACAGGCCCGTCGCGCCCGCGCCCCGGCATTCCGAACCCGTGGAAACCGAGCCCGAACCCGCGGTCGCTTATCAGGAAGCCGACTCGGGCGAGCTTATCGCCGTCATAATGGCCGCTATAGCCGCCATGGACGGTGGCAAAAAACAGCTGGTGATTCGCTCGGTTCGCCGCGTGAACGGCTGGCAGAGCGCCGCGCGCGGAGAGCAGATATTCAAATACTGATATATTGAATTGGAGGAAATAGTCATGCGTAAATTTCAGATCACCGTAAACGGTCAGGCCTATGAAGTAGAAGTAGAAGAAATCGGCGCGTCCGTGTCAGCGCCCGCAGCCGCGCCCGTAGCGCCCGCCGCTCCAGCGCCCGTAGCCGCAGCGCCCGCCCCCGTCGCCGTCGCGAAGCCCGCGCCCGTAGCCGCGAAGCCCGCTTCTGCCCCCGTGCAGGGCGGCGAAGCCGTGAAAGCTCCGATGCCCGGCAACATTCTCGAAGTCAAGGTGACGAACGGGCAGAGCGTCAAAAAGGGCGAAACCCTTGTAATACTCGAAGCCATGAAAATGGAGAACGATATTCCCGCGCCCCGCGACGGCGTTGTAGCCTCCGTAAACGTGCAGAAGGGCGCGACCGTCAACTCCGGCGATGTGCTCGTTTCCATCAAGTAACCGCCCGTAACGTTTTGCGGGATACTACAAAGAATGGAGTTTGAGCCATGAACAGGAAAAAATTCTCAACCCGGTGCTATTTGCTCGCGTTGATTGCGCTTTTCGCGGTTATGGCGTGCGGTTTCGCCGAGGACATGCTTTCGCCCTCGACGGGCGGCGAGCCTGCCTCGGCTGAAGAGATCGCGACTGAAACGCCGGAGACCGCGCCTTCGTCCT
>CAYVPJ010000076.1:7357-9730 GCA_964453505.1 uncultured Oscillospiraceae bacterium
CCGCGCAGACCGAGTCGGCGGAGACAGAGAACGGCGCGAGCGCAAATGAAGACCCCGAGATAGATTTCATCAAGGGCATCGTTGAAATCGCAAAATCGACGGGTTTCGCTCAGGGCGGTTGGCAGGAATATGTGATGATCGGCGTGGCGTGCGTGCTGCTCTACCTCGCCATCGTCAAAAAATTCGAGCCGCTTTTGCTGTTGCCTATAGCTTTCGGTATGCTGCTTGCCAACCTGCCCGCCGCCGGCATGATGAACCATGTGTCGTATACATTCTACGATACGTCGGCGCAGGCGGTTGAGGCGGCCAAGTCATACGGGAAAGACCTTTCCGACATCGTGATGCGCTATGACGCTGCGACCGAATCGATGCGCTACAGCCTGCAAACCGAAAATGGCGGTCTGCTGAGCTATCTGTATCTGGGCGTTAAATTCGGCATATACCCGCCGCTCATTTTCATGGGCGTGGGCGCTATGACCGACTTCGCGCCGCTCATCGCTAATCCGAAAGCGCTTTTGCTGGGCGCGGCTGCGCAGCTCGGTATATTCATAACGTTCATAGGCGCTAAGCTGTTGGGCTTCACCGCTGCCGAAGCGGGCGCGACCGGCATAATCGGCGGCGCGGACGGCCCGACCGCCATATACGTCACCACCAAGCTCGCCCCGCATTTGCTCGGGCCTATCGCCGTGGCGGCATATTCATACATGGCGCTCGTGCCCGTCATACAGCCGCCCATAATGAAGGCGCTCACCACCAGAAAAGAGCGCATGATACGCATGGAACAGTTAAGGCCCGTGTCGCGCACGCAGTTGGTCGTGTTCCCGATAATGGTTACGCTGCTCGTGTCCCTCCTGCTGCCCTCCGCCGCGCCGCTTATTGGCATGTTGATGCTGGGCAACCTGATGCGAGTGTCGGGAGTCGTAGACCGCCTGTTCAAGACCACCGAGAACGAACTCTGCAATATCGTAACGATATTCTTGGGCGTTACCGTCGGCGCGACCACGAACGGCGAAACGTTCCTCAAGCTGCAAACCCTTGAAATCATCGCGCTGGGCGTCATAGCGTTCGGCTTCGGAACGGCCGGCGGCGTGCTGCTCGCCAAACTCATGAACAAGCTGACCGGCGGCAAGATAAACCCGCTCATTGGCTCCGCCGGAGTTTCGGCCGTGCCGATGGCGGCGAGGGTCTCGCAGAAGGTGGGGCAGGAGGCAGACCCGGGTAACTTCCTGCTGATGCACGCTATGGGTCCCAACGTCGCGGGCGTCATTGGCAGCGCCGTCGCGGCGGGCGTGTTCATCGCGCTGTTCGCCTGACAGAATTGATATAAGGAGGGTTTTATTATGGGAAAGGTTATGATAACGGACACCATATTGCGCGACGCGCACCAGTCTCAGGCCGCAACCAGAATGCGCACCGAAGACATGCTGCCCGCTTGCGATATACTCGATAAAGTCGGCTATTACTCATTGGAGTGCTGGGGCGGCGCTACGTTTGACAGCTGCCTGCGCTTTTTGAACGAAGACCCGTGGGTACGCCTGCGCAAGCTGAAGGAAGCCCTGCCCAAGACAAAGCTGCAAATGCTTTTCAGGGGTCAGAACATACTCGGCTACAAGCACTACGCCGACGACGTGGTCGACGAATTTGTCAGGCTGTCGCTCAAAAACGGCATCGACGTTATCCGCATATTCGACGCTCTTAACGACCCGCGCAACCTGATGCAGGCGATAAACGCCACCAATAAATACGGCGGCATATGCGAAGTCGCGATGAGTTACACCATTTCTCCCGTGCACACCGAGGACTACTTCGTTGACTTGGCGGTGCAGTTTGAGAAAATGGGCGCGCAGAACATATGCATAAAAGACATGGCGAACCTGCTGTTGCCCTACGCCGCTTACAGCCTCGTCAAGAAGCTCAAGCAGGCGCTCAAGAGCGAGACGCTCGTTCACATGCACACGCACAACACCACAGGCACGGGCGACATGGTTAACCTGAAGGCAATCGAAGCGGGCGTTGACATCGTCGATACCGCGCTTTCGCCCCTCGGAAACGGCACGGCGCAGCCCGCGACCGAAGCGCTCGTCGCGACGCTTCAGGGCACTGAATACGACACCGGCATCGACCTGAACGAGCTTACGAAGGCGACCGAGCATTTCAGAACCGTAGCCGACAAGCTGACCGCGCAGGGCACGCTCGATCCGAAGGTTTTGAAGGTTGACGTGAACACGCTCAAATACCAAGTGCCGGGCGGTATGCTTTCCAACCTGATGAAGCAGCTCAAAGACGCCGGCAAGAGCGACAAACTGTACGAAGTGCTCGCCGAAGTGCCGCGCGTCCGCAAGGATTTCGGCTATCCGCCGCTCGTCACGCCCA
>CAYVPJ010000077.1:0-6703 GCA_964453505.1 uncultured Oscillospiraceae bacterium
ATCAAGATGTCAATGAACTTACTTTATTTTAAAATTTTAACGCATCAGTAGTATTGTTTATAAACTATATTCTACTTGTGATAATTCTATGATGTTGCGCATCTGGTTCACGATTTTGTGAATGGATGCTTCGTTGCAGTAGGAGCAAATGGTGATTAGGCCGTAGCCGGGGCTTCCCAGGGCGGTGAATTCCAGTTTTTCCACAGGGATGTTGCGTTGGATAAACAGCAGGGTGATGCGGTTGAGAATGTCCAGCCTGTTTTTGCCGACGGCGGTAACGGTGATTTGTTTGTTTTCCATAGTTCCGTGATTATTGAGGTTTGCAGATTATTTCATTGAGCGAGGCACCCGCAGGTACCATGGGGAATACGTTTTCTTCTTCCTGTACCACTATTTCCAAAAAGGCGGGGCCTTTAACGGCAAAGAGTTTTTTGACGGCACCGGCCAGGGTGGAGGGGGCGGCGGCTTTGAAGTAGGGTATGTTATAGGCCGCCAGCAGTTTTTGGTAATCGGGGTTGATCATCCGGGTGGCCTGGTAGCGTTTCTGGAAAAACAGTTCCTGCCACTGACGTATCATACCCAGGTACGAGTTGTTGAGCAGGATGATTTTGACGCCTGTATGCGATTGCAGCAGCGTGCCGAGTTCCTGGATGGTCATTTGCAGGCCGCCGTCCCCCACAATCACCAGCACCTGGCGGTCGGGCAGCCCGGTCTTGGCTCCTATGGCGGCGGGCAGTCCAAAGCCCATAGTGCCCAGTCCGCCCGATGTGATAAACCGGCCGCCTTCCGCAAAGCGCATATACCGCGCGCTGAACATCTGGTTCTGTCCCACATCGGTCACCACCACGGCGTTTTTGTCTTTCAGGTCCGATACGGTGCGTACCGCCTGAGCCATACGGATGGCACCTGTGGCCGAGGCGACAAAGTCGCGGGAAATGACTTCTTGCTGTTCTTTCTGTGCGGCCTCGCGGGCAAAGGCCATCCATTGTTTCCGCGCGGCGGCGGGGCAGGGGCTCACTTTCCGGCCCAGGGCCTCGACTATTTCCCGCGCGTTCCCGTGCAGGGCTATATGGGCGGGGACGTTCTTATCAATCTCGGCCCGGTCTATTTCTATGTGGATGATTTTGGCGTTGGGGGCGTAGGTGTTTGCCGTGCCGGTAACGCGGTCGCTGAAGCGGGTGCCAACGGCAAGGAGCACGTCACATTCCTGGGTCATGTAGTTGGGCGCCAGGTTGCCGTGCATCCCCACATTGCCTACGTAGAGCGGAAAGTCGCTCGGAACGGTCGAGAGTCCCAGCAGGGTGGTGGCCACCGGAATGTGAGCTTTGCGTGAAAGGCTAAGCACCGCATTGACAGCGCCTCCCAGCCGCACGCCCTGTCCCACCACCATCAGCGGTTTACGGGCCGAGTCAATGAGCCGGACGGCTTCTTCCAGCAGGGCCTCGCTCACCGGCTCGGGTTCGCGTACCAGTTCTTTCACCCATTGGGTTTTACAATATTCGTAGTTGAAATTTTCGGTCTGGGCGTTTTTGGCGATGCTTATCAGTACGGGTCCGGGGCGGCCGTTGCGGGCTATATGGAAGGCTTTGGAGAGGATTTCCGGGATTTGCATGGCCTGGGTTACCTGGTAGCTCCATTTGGTGACGGGCAGGGTGATGTCTATGATGTCGGCCTCCTGAAACGAGTTGGAGCCCAAACTGTTCTGGTTTACCTGGGCCGTGATGCAGACCAGGGGGGTGCTGTCCATCATGGCATCTGCAATGCCGGTGACCAGGTTGGTGGCTCCGGGACCGGCCGTGGCAAAGCAGACGCCGGGTTTTCCGGTGGCTCGGGCATAGCCCTGGGCGGCGTGGATGGCTCCCTGCTCGTGACGCATCAGCAGGTGTTCTATCTGGCCCCCCTGACGGTATAGTGCGTCGTAGATGGGCATAATGGTGCCGCCGGGGTAACCGAAGATTGTGGTGACCTGTTCTTCCTGCAGGCAGCGGATTACGGCTTCTGCGCCGGTGATGTATTCTTTCATAATATTCTTACGGCGCCTTTGTCGGCCGAGGAGACGTTTTGGGCATAGAGGCGCAGGGATTGGGGGATGATGCGGTTGCGTTGCAGCGGGGCGGGTTGGCGGCTGTCAAACTGATCTTGCGGTACCTGTACTTCTATAAGGCGGTTGGGAATGTCTATGTGGATGGGGTCGCCGTTTTGCAGGCGGGCCAGGGGGCCTCCGGCGGCTGCCTCGGGTGATATGTGTCCTATGGACAGGCCCGAGGTACCTCCAGAGAAGCGTCCGTCGGTGAGCAGGGCGCATTCTTTGTCTATGTGGCGGCTTTTGAGGTACGAGGTGGGGTAGAGCATTTCCTGCATGCCGGGGCCGCCTTTGGGGCCTTCGTAGCGGATGACCACTACGTGGCCTTTTTGTACTTCTCCGCTCAGGATGCCTTCTACGGCTTCTTCCTGTGAGTTGTAGAGGATGGCTTTTCCGTCAAAGGTGTAGAGGGCGGGGTCCACGCCGGCGGTTTTGACGATGCAGCCGTCGGGGGCCAGGTTGCCGTAGAGTACGGCCAGTCCGCCTTCGTTGTTGTAGGCGTGGGCTCGGTCGCGTAGGCAGCCTGTGGCGCGGTCGGTGTCCATCTGGGGGTACGTGGCTTGGCCGGGGGCGTTCAGGTATAGTGCTGTCAGGTGGGGGTAGTCTTCCAGGGCGTCTTTCAGGGTGGGGTAGTCCACGCGGGGGGTCTCGGTGTGCAGCAGGTGGTCTTGGTCGAGTTGGTCCAGTATGCCCAGTACGCCTCCGGCCCGGCTTACGTCTTGCATATGGTAGGGGCTGCTGGGGGCTACTTTGCAGAGTACGGGGATGCGGCGCGAGAGGTTGTCTATTTCTTTCATGGTGAAGTCAACGCCGGCTTCGTGGGCCAGGGCCAGCAGGTGGAGTACGGTGTTGGACGACCCGCCCATGGCTATGTCTAGGGTCATGACGTTGAGAAAGGCGTTTTTGCACGCGATGCTGCGCGGCAGGACTTCCGTGCGGTTGTCAAAGTAGTAGGCCCGGGCGTTGCGTACTATCAAGCGGGCGGCACGGGCAAAGAGTTCGCGGCGCAGGGGGTGGGTGGCCAGGACGGTGCCGTTGCCCGCGGGGGCAAGGCCAATGGCCTCGGCCAAGCAGTTCATGGAGTTGGCGGTGAACATGCCCGAGCAGCAGCCGCAGCCGGGGCAGCCGTGTTGTTCCAGGTCGTCCAGGTCTTCCTGGCTGCAGGCGGGGTTGGCGCCTTGTACCATTATATCTATGAGGTCGGTGTCTTTGCCTTTTACGCGGCCGGCTTCCATGGGGCCTCCCGATACAAAGACGGCGGGGAGGTTCAGTCGCAGGGCGGCCATCATCATGCCGGGGGTGATTTTGTCGCAGTTGCTGATGCAGATCAGGGCGTCCACGCGGTGGGCCCGGCACATGTATTCTACGCTGTCGGCTATCAGGTCGCGTGAGGGGAGTGAGTAGAGCATGCCGCTATGGCCCATGGCTATGCCGTCGTCTATGGCTATGGTGTTGAATTCGGCGGCAAAGCAGCCTTCCGCTTCTATGATTTGTTTGATTTGTTGGCCGGCGTCGTGCAGGTGGACGTGGCCGGGGACAAATTGGGTGAAGGAGTTGACTATGGCTATGATGGGCTGGCCAAATTGCGAGGGTTTCATTCCGTTGGCTCTCCAGAGGGCTCTTGCGGCGGCTCGGGTTCTTCCGGTGGTGGTTTCGGTGCTGGGGAGGGTTGGCATTGTTTTTTTTGGGTTAGTGGTTGGCGTTGTGGGTCGGCTTTGGGGTGGGGCTAAAAAAAGGCCCGCTTTTGGTAGGTTCCTAAAAGCGGGCTTATGGTCAGTCACAATCGGGAACCTTAGGCTAAGGGCATAGCACAATCACGACCACAATAAGGCTTAGGACGTTTTCAATTTGTGCGTATAGTTCCAGATTCTTTTTCATATGACAAATTTACAAAGGGTGGTTTATTTTGGCTGCAATTTTGGTTTGGGGTGTGAAAGTGAAAGAGATGTGGGTGATGAGTTGCAGAATTGTAAGGGAAGTGGGTGAAATGACGTGTTTTCTTTATGAATTGTTGTCCGGCGTCCTTTGCATAGGTGCTTTCTTGGTGGGTTTTGCCCGTGGGTTTTACTCGTGAGTTTCGCTTGTGGTCTCGCCCGCGCCGGTGACAGCAGCCCCCGCGCAGCACCGGCGGCACCGGAGGTCGTTGTGAATTGTCATTCGCTGCGGGTTGTCGCTCGAACCCTCCTTTTAGCCGCGTCAGCGCTTTGCGCTGCCCCGTCTAACGTCGGGTCTCACTCCATTACGGCCGTCTGCACCGCCGCGTCAAAATAAATTTTGCCACGCCGGTACAGCCATCCGTAACCCCCTTGCTCTATGACAATTCACACTCCCGCCGCCTTCAGCTGCGCGGGGGCTGCTGCCGTCGGCGCGGGTGGGGCTCATTCATTTTTCGCAATGTAAATTTCTCGGTTATCAGTCTTTGTTTTTTCTATTTGTCAAAAACTGTCAAAACAGATGCCGTAATTTGCACTAAATAAAGATGAAGCTGTGCAGCTATATTGCATACGTGCCTCTCATCTTTGCCGTTACATTTTATCTAATATGTTATACATTATGAAAAAAATTGCCATTTTAATTGTTACCTTGGTCTTGTCCGTGACCGCTGCAGCCCAGCAGTACACCGAGTGTGTGTATCTTAAAAACGGAAGTGTCATCAAGGGAGTGATCGAAGAACAAATCCCCAACGAGTCTCTCAAAATCCGTACGGCGGACGGTAGCCTCTTTGTGTATCAGATGGTCGAAGTAGACAAAATAACCAAAGAAGCGGTGCAAGCTCCGGCCATGGCAAGTAGCCAGACGGCTCCGGTGGGGAACAGGCCTTCCTGGGCACCGGCGGGTGCCAAGTTGAAGGCCTCGCACTTCAATGACCTATACCTGGACGGGCAGAAGCTGACCGTTGACGAGGCGCGCGACTTGCTGGGGCCCGAGTACTACGGGACGTTCCGCTCGGCCTACCGGCAAATTAAGACAGGGCGCACGTTTTTGACGGTGGGGCTTGTGGGGCTGGGGTTCGCGGCGGTCAGCCTAGTGGTGGCGGCTACCTCGGAAAATGAGTATGATGCAGCGGATTTTTCCTCTTTGGCTGTTAGTTGCGGGGTTATTGCCGATGTGGGCATATGCCTGGGCTGCATCTTCAAGGGCGTGGGAAATGGAAGGCGTAACTGGGTGATTAATAGTTATAATGAAAAATATCTTGGAACGGGTCAGTATGCCTCGCTGCGGCTGGAACCGGCGGTGTTCAGGTGCCAGACGGGGACGATGGGCGATGCGGGAAATTGGGGGGTTGGTGCGGCTTTGCGGGTCCGGTTTTAAAAGCCACCTATTTTATGCAGTTACACACAACTTGATAACTTATTAATTAACAATAATTTATTGCGACAGAATTATGAAAAGATTTATAACAATTCCATGGGCCATTTCCTTCTTGCTATGCGCTTGCGAAACTACGTTACCTGATCCATTAACCGTATCTCCTCAGGAAATAATCTTCTATACAGAAGGAGAAGAGCAGATAACTACTAATGAATCAGCTGCGGCTTTTTCGTCTGAAGATACTTTCTATGCTTCTGTAGATCCAACCGGACTTGTGACGGCCAATAAAGTGGGGAGTACCTCAATTATAGTTTCCGGTAAAGGCGAAACACAAAAAATTCCTGTAATTGTACTATCAAAGTACTCGCTCTATCCCGACCTAGACGGACTGATTGGGAAACCGTCATCTGACGTTAAATCTGCCTTGGGCTCATCATATGTGGTTAAGGAGAATACTTGGTTGTATTATGACCTTTCAAGCTATGCCAATTTAGGTTTTACTTATGAAAACGGCGTAGTAGCCAATGCCGTAGTATTAGTTCCCACAAAGTATACCACTATGTTGACAAAACATTTAATTGAGAGGTACACCGTTGCCGGTATGCAGAATGACTACTACTTTTTCTTGAATCACGATGAGGATGTTGTCATAGGTTTAACCGTATATAATATTTCCTATTTAGCGGTAACATATCTTCCGTATTCAGAAGCAACAAAGGTTTCGGGGATAATGCCCTCGTTTGATGTTACGTGGGTGGAGGGGATGTGGGGGATAAAAGAGGAATAAGAATTCGCATCATCTGTATTGCAGGAGAAGTTGCTACAGGATAATTATAAAAAGTCCCATGGGATGACAACGGGGGTTGCGGTGTGGCGTTGCGGATGCGGTTTGAATCAGTTTATTAGTATATTTGACAGCAGGGTGCTGTTATAATTATGAGAACTAAATTATCATTTACACAAAATACTGGACAGTGCCAAGTAAAAAGAAGGGGCGCTATTTAGCGCCCTTTCCTTTCTTTGTAAACGTAATTACCTGTTTGACCCGGCTCGGGTGTCTTGTGGCCTTGTCCGCCCTCGAGGAACTTGTCCGGGATGTTCTCGGGGAACGCCTTACAGCGCCAGCCGGGGTAGTCGCGGTCTCGATGCGCGCAAAAATAGCAAGGTGGTGCAGAATATGTCATTTTCAATCTGTTTTACGCCTGTAAAGGTAGTTGTTTTTTTCAAATCTTGCGTCCTGCGGTGGATTGTAGTGCGGTTGAGTAATTTACTCACAGTTTTTTTTGGACACACCCTGCTTGCGATTTT
>CAYVPJ010000077.1:6713-9701 GCA_964453505.1 uncultured Oscillospiraceae bacterium
CTCACTGAACTGCACCGGCCGAGGTACGGCCTGTCGTACTCGATATTGTTCCGCCATAGGTTTGTTACCCGGCATCCCACCTGTTCCCGCGTGAACACTTCGTATATGGCCGCCAGCGAGAAAAAATAAAACTCTGCCCTTTGGTCTCCGGCAAACGGCGGCTCCGGGAAGGTTACTCGATAGATGTGCTCTGTCATTTGTTTGGTTTTTTAATGCGCCCAAAAATATCAGGCGCGGTTTGCGAATATATATATTTACTTTCCTTTTCTTTTCTTTGTCGTGTTTTCGCGCTGGAAACCCAATCAGTGGTGGGAGGTTATGGACACCGTTGTGAATTGCTCTCAAAAATGTATCTTTGAAATATTGGCAACAATAAAAAACCGTTTTTTCAATATTTGCAAACGAGTTGTTCACATATTTGTTCATCAAATATGACAGAAGACCTCTATTGCCGCAAGTAGGGCCATAGACGTTTTTATTTGGAACGTCCACGAATCCCTTCAGCCTTGACGCCAGCTCTGACGGAGTGTAAAACACGCCCTGTCTTTTGAAGTCTTTCCGTATTGTCTTTACATCGTACCCCATTACAATGACATTTATTTGTTGATTCTTATTGTTGTTTAAAAAAAATACTATATTTGTCCCGGGCACGGCCCACCAAGTTTCTTAACGCATTGTCGGGGTTTTTATTACTCGTGAAACTACAGGGCAGGCTGAAATGCTTGCTGAGGAACATAGGGGTAGGTTCATAACTTACCCCTAATTTTTTTCAAGTATTTCCCGCTCAGTAGATCCGTTTTATTCAGTTCAAATACCTTCCCGTACTTGTTAATCAGTACAATATTTCCTATATCACTTTTCTTTCTCTGTAACTGTGCAATGACATCCCTGAATGTCCCTGCATCCCCTTTTGTCATTTGCAATACAACACACTCGGCTTGCTTGAAGCCCTTAATCAAATCTTCAGCTATTGTGTTGTAATTTGCTGTTGTGCAATATTTGAAGTCTGCGACAAGCCATCTTTTCATAAACTGGGCAATTGCATCTGCACTTGACTTATCCAGATATTCTGGTAAAAATGAGACGGAAGAACCGTATTCGTTTAAGCTCACAGCCATATTCTTTGTTTTATCCCAGGTTTTGCTAACCTTGCCTCTGTTATTTGGGTATATAGTCGTTTTTGCTTTCGCAGATTGGTAAAACACCTCTGCCCTGCTATCATTCAGAATACTTTCAAAAAGTTCTTGCCTTTGCTTAGAAAAATGGGTCTTTCGTAGTTGTTTTACAATCATTGGAGAGAATGGTTCAAATGCCACATAAGTGTTTTTGACAAAAGGCTGTTGTGCTTTGCTTATTTTTTGTGTTACATTAGTGAATTCCTGCGCTTCTTTAACCCCTCTGGCCGCAATTGGAGAGATGTGCATTTGGGGACAATACTTCTCATTATCGCGGACAAAGTACGGGTGGCTCTTGGCATTCTCCAGCCGGTCTTTGTTGCTGGTCATCCAGGTGCTGAATGCCTCTGGAGTTGTGAATTGCTCTCAAAAATGTATCTTTGAAATATCGGCAACAATCATTTCCAGGAACAGCTCCTTATGTGATAGGTTGTGAATTGCTCTCAAAAATGTATCTTTGAAATATCGGCAACAATCGGCCATTGATATACACGATGTCTTTATAAGTTGTGAATTGCTCTCAAAAATGTATCTTTGAAATATCGGCAACAATAAATGAAGACACAGGAGTTAAGCATTAACCGTTGTGAATTGCTCTCAAAAATGTATCTTTGAAATATCGGCAACAATATATTTCAACTTCTAAATTGGATGATGAGGGTTGTGAATTGCTCTCAAAAATGTATCTTTGAAATATCGGCAACAATAGAGCCTGCTCGATGCCATCTACAGTATCCGTTGTGAATTGCTCTCAAAAATGTATCTTTGAAATATCGGCAACAATCTTGAATCAGATTTGGAATACCTGACAAATGTTGTGAATTGCTCTCAAAAATGTATCTTTGAAATATCGGCAACAATTATGGCATAGCGACAGAGGGTTATGACACCGTTGTGAATTGCTCTCAAAAATGTATCTTTGAAATATCGGCAACAATGAAACATCATTGGATATACTCAGACAGTCAGTTGTGAATTGCTCTCAAAAATGTATCTTTGAAATATCGGCAACAATTCCGGGGAATAAAACGTTAAAACATATTCCGTTGTGAATTGCTCTCAAAAATGTATCTTTGAAATATCGGCAACAATTGTGCCGGCAGACGGTTCTGATTCAGTAGCGTTGTGAATTGCTCTCAAAAATGTATCTTTGAAATATCGGCAACAATCCCTGATAAGTAGCAATAAGATCTTCATCCGTTGTGAATTGCTCTCAAAAATGTATCTTTGAAATATCGGCAACAATAATTGCCGAGTGAATGTCAGCAATGTGTTCGTTGTGAATTGCTCTCAAAAATGTATCTTTGAAATATCGGCAACAATCCTGAAGGAGAAGACTTCAAACGCTTACCTGTTGTGAATTGCTCTCAAAAATGTATCTTTGAAATATCGGCAACAATCAACCAGCTGAAATGGTACGAGGGCATTATGTTGTGAATTGCTCTCAAAAATGTATCTTTGAAATATCGGCAACAATCTGGAATGAGTACTATCCACCAATCGATTGGTTGTGAATTGCTCTCAAAAATGTATCTTTGAAATATCGGCAACAATTCATCAGGTTGGGGGAAAAGCTTTAAAGTTGTTGTGAATTGCTCTCAAAAATGTATCTTTGAAATATCGGCAACAATAAAAAGGGTTATGGCAGCTGAACGGAGAGCGTTGTGAATTGCTCTCAAAAATGTATCTTTGAAATATCGGCAACAATACATACATAACGCCAAAGGCGCGACAGTAAGTTGTGAATTGCTCTCAAAAATGTATCTTTGAAATATCGGCAACAATTCCTTATTGCTTACACCAGGAAGGAAGT
>CAYVPJ010000078.1:0-9631 GCA_964453505.1 uncultured Oscillospiraceae bacterium
ACTTGCCTGAAGTCCCGGCAGTCTGAAGAGGACAGCGCGCCCGGGACGTTTTCCCACACGCACCACCTTGGACATTTCCCATCTGTTTTCTCCCTCATTTCCCGTATGACGCGCACAGCCTCGAAAAACAGCGATGACTTTTCGCCGTTTATCCCGTCCCGACCGCCGGCAATACTAAGATTTTGGCAAAGCTAAGGGCTGCCAAACGTAATCACGTCAACAGCCTCGGCATCACCCCCTTTGATCCCAGCGATATTGCCAAGATGTTTCATAGCAGGAAAACGCTTGCTGGTCACGCGGATTGGAAACGGCTCGATCTCAGACGCCCATATTGGGCGCATCCCCGCGTAAACTCCCGCCAGCGGAAACCCGCCGATGCCGTCAAACAGGCTGCCCAGTGTCAATTGTTTTTTCATCAGTTCCTCCCGTGGTATTCGTTTCCGCGCTCCCTGTCGTGTTTTTCATGGCGGCGATAATTGGAATCATGTTGCCATTGACGAGCAGGGCGTTCCCTCCCTCTTCGTCCGGCACAGGATTCATGTTCTCAAGGTCACGGATGTCGTTGGTGGAAAGCCAGCCGTTCTGCCGACCGATGGCATAGCCCTCCATGCGGCTCTTGTAATCGCCGCGCATCAGGCCGTCAATATTGAAGCGGACATAAAAAGAGCCTTTTTCTTTGTCTGAGAAAAGGGCGCGGTTCATGGACTGCTCGATGCGAACCAGCCATGGCCGGATGGTATGCACGGCGAACGAAATGCTCTGATTCTCGATATTGCTGAAGGTAGCGTGTTCCAGATCGCCCACCATGTGCGGCGGCACGCGATAGATGCGGCAGATCTCCGACACCTGAAACTTCCGGCTTTCGAGGAATTGCGCCTCATTGTTCGGCATCGAAATTCGCTCGAAGGTCATGCCCTCTTCCAAAATGGCGACCTTGCCGCTGTTCGCCGAACCGCCATACGCGGCGTTCCAGCTTTCACGCAGCGCGTTCGGGTCTTTGACCGTATTCGGATGTGTCAGCACGCCCGCCGGCGTCGCGCCGTTTGAGAAGAACTTGCTGCCATACTCCTCGGCGGCAATGCCGAGTCCGATGGCGTTCTTTTCAAGCGCGATTGGGCTGTATCCCATAATGCCGTCGAAACCCAAGCCCGGAATGTGCAATACATCCTCCGGGCGAAGTCGCACCGTAACGCTGTCGCGGGTCATATAGTCATAGGTGAGTTTGCCCGCGCTGTCACGATCCACCGTCATGCGGTCGGGCAGTAGCGGATACAGGCCCAAAATGTGCCCACGCCCGTTGCGCAATATCTGGCAGTAGGCGTTACCCCACAACAAAAGGTGTGAAAGCATCGTCTCCCGCAGCACGAACGAGGTCATCTCGCTGTTCGGCTCGTCGTGAAGCAGGAAATACAGCGGATGGTCATACGCCTTAACGCTGCCCGTATCCGTCCGCTCATACACATGAAGCGGCAAAGACGCGATAGTCTCCGCGATCACTCGAACGCAGGCATAGACCGTGCTCATCTGCAGGGCGGAGCGCGGCGTAACGGACTTACCGGCCGCGCTGGCTCCAAAGTAAAACGCGAGCGCCGCGCTCACCGAGTCCCACGGAGAGGCGCGCTTTCGGGGCTTGTCCCGCGCCCGGGAAAAGAACAAAAACGGGTTTTTCATGGACGCCTCCTAAAAATGGGTTGAAAAAAGCGCCTCATCGCTGAGACGCTCATTGCCGTTCAATTCACTATTTGATTTCAGATGTGTTTCTTCCGCGGTACAGCACGCGCTGAATCTCCACGCTCTTTTGTTCCTCGTCGATCACATAGAAAACATTGTAGTTCTTGATGGGGAAAAAGCGTACTTCCCGGCTCAGCGCGTAAACCGAATGATAGATAGGGTGACGATAAGGCATATCGCTCAGCGCCCGTACCGCTTCATCAAGAGCGTCCATCAGCGCGAGCGCCGCGTCCGGCGCGGATAATTCCACGGCGATATAGCTTACCGCTTCTTCAAGCTCGCGCTTCGCCGTCGGCAGGTAGACGACATCATACACGCTCTTTCACCGTCGCTCCCGCAAGACGCTCGCGAAGACTGGCCATCACCTCGGCGTGCGTATAGCGCTCCTTCGTCGTCGCGGCTTCAACCTCAGCTTCTTTCAGCTGCATCGCCACGCCCATGTCATACCGAAGCTTTTCAAACTCTTCGTAGCTCATGACGACCATATCGCCATAGCCGTTTTTCGTCAGAACGACAGGCTCCCGCGTCTCATGCACTGTGCGAGAGATCTCGGCAAAATTGTTTCTCAGATCCGATATAGGTCTGATCTGCGGCATATCGCTCACCTCTTTCATAATTCGCATCATCATTTTATCACGATTATGCGCAGAACGCAAGCGATATTTTGCTCATAGCGTGTCCGCCGTGCTGCCTTCCTGCGGTTCCTGTATTTCCGTTTCGATATGCCGCGCGGAACCATTCCCAGGCAGCCCCTTCATCAGGAACTTCCTTGCCGTCTTGTATTCATCCCCAATGAATCCCAGCCGAAGCAGGAAGCAGCGAAAAGTATAACGCGGGTTATCCGTTTCGCGCTCCACCACTGTCGAGCGCTTGAGCTTTTTCGCAAGCTTGATGAGCGCAGCCAAGAAACATGAGGTCGCTTCCACCATCTCAGCGGGTGAAGTGCCCGGCAGCCAAGGAAACGAGATTGCCTCATCGCTGATTTCAACGGGCGTCGCGTCGATCTCCAGTGCCATTTGGATCAGTTTGCTTTTCGCCGCGACGAGCTTTTTCAGGTTGTCAGTCGCGGTATCGCTCAAATCCGCGCGGGAAAAGGAAAGCGTGATGCCATCGACGCCGTTTTGGCTCGTGTAAGTATCTGATTCCTCGATTTGAGGCGCATCGGCTTGCGTTTCCTCTGTCTCACGAACTCCTTCTTCGGCGAAACCGTTATCCGTCACGTCGGTTTCTGCACTGGCTTCTACACCGCTTACCTCGGGCATTTCGGCTTCGTCCTCCATAGCAGATTCTTCGCCGGACGCGGTTGCATCGGCGATCAGCGTCCCATCGTCAAGTCTGGCAAAGCCCAAAGCGGCAAGCGCATACACCGTATCCTGTAATGCACTCGTTTCCTCTTCTGTTTCTACACTTCCGTCCTTGTGAACAATGAAATCGCCCACGCGATAGTCAAATCGCGGAGCGCCGAGATATTGGGCTCTGTTTCCCGTAATCCCGGCAAGCGCGTCAACCAGTTCCCTCCGCCTTTCGGCCGCTCCCGCAAATTGAATCCTCATAATCATCCACGTCCTTCCACCGTTTTTCCGGTGGTCTATACATCCCTCTTTTGGCAGATGAAATCAAGCGTTTCTTCGGATAACTCGCGTAGAAAAACGCGGGCGATATTTGTGTGAATTACAGCCCGCCACCCGTCTTTTTGTCGTGGCACACCTTGCAAAGCGGCTGCCAATTGCCTTCGTCCCAGAAAAGCGCCTGATTCCCTCGATGTGGGATGACGTGATCGACCACCATCGCGGGCGTCAGCCGGCCTTCTTTTCGGCATTCCGCGCACAACGGATTGCGCCGCAGAAAACGCGCGCGAGCTTTTCGCCACTTGCCGTCGTAGCCGCGCTCGTTCGCGCCGCCGCGCATGCGGTCCGGGGAATACTCGCGATGCTCATCGCAGTACGCACCGCTGTCGCACAGGTTCGGACAGCCCGGATAACGGCAGGGTCGCTTGGGATATCGGGGCATTTCATCGCCTCCTTGGGGCGTATTTCGCGTCTATTTCGCGGGAGTATCGGCATAAAACAGGCGCTATCGGCACAATTTCGGAGCATATTATGCCGATACTGGCAGTCTTCGCGATCAGATAAGTAATAGCCCGCGATCTGTGTCATACACGCTCCCGCCGTTTTGGTTCTTCATCGCCCGATCCAGCGCCATGACCAGCGCCACCGCGCCATCCACCTTCTCGGTGGATTTTTCTTTGTCGATCTTGATATTTCCGGCTGGATCGGTGCGCACGTGAATGTTGTCAATATTCCACCTGAGCACGGGATGACCGTTGTGCGCGATATCCTTCTCCAAAACCAGGCGCATCAGGTCTTTTGTCGGGTTACTCATATCTTTGAAGCCTTGCCCGAACGGGATCATCGTAAAACCGTCGTCCTCGAGCGCCTGCACCATCATGCTGGCGTTCCAGCGGTCATAGGCGATTTCCCGTATATTGAACCGCTCGCCCAGTTCGATGATGAACTGCTCGATGAACCCGTAATGCACCACATTGCCCTCGGTCGTTTTGATGTAGCCCTGCTTTTCCCACACGTCGTACATCACATGATCGCGGCGCACACGCAAGGGAAGCGTTTCCTCCGGCAGCCAGAAAAACGGAACGATGATGTACTTGTCCGTTTCATCCTCAGGCGGGAACACCAGCACAAGCGCGGTCAGGTCGCTGGTGCTCGCGAGGTCAAGACCCGCATAGCACGCTCTGCCCTCAAGATCGTCCAGCGTGAATTCCGCCTTGCAGGCGCCCCATTTGTCCATGGGCATCCAGCGCACGGTTGTATTTGTCCACTGACAAAGATGGAACTGCCTGAACTGGATTTCCTCGGCGGGATTCTCTTTCGCGCTCTCGCAGCGCTGCTGATAGTATTCAATGTCAACCGTCCGTCCCAGCGATGGATTCGCCTTCTTCCACACCTTGGGATCCGTCCAATCAGCGTTTTCGGGCGCGCTGTACACCACGGGATAGAAGGTGGAATCCTTCTTGCGCCCCGCCAGCAGATCCATAGCCTTGGAATGCACCTCGTAGCAGATGCTGTTTTTGTCCGAGCCAGCTGTCGTGATAACGAAGTTGAGCGGTTGCTTGCGCGCCGCGCCGGAGCCCTTGGTCATGACGTCGTAGAGCTTGCGGTTGGGCTGGCCGAGCAATTCGTCGAAGATGCAGGCGTGGACGTTGTAACCGTACTTGCTCGCCACATCCGAGGACAGAGCCTGATAAATACTGCGCGTCGGCATATACACCAGCCGCTTTTGCGATTCCACGATCTTGATGCGCTCCATGAGCAGGGGCGACTGCAAGACCATGTCCCGCGCGACGTTGAATACAATCGCGGCCTGCTGACGATCGTTCGCGCAGCCGTAGATTTCCGCGCCTTCTTCATTGTCAGCGCAGAGCATGTACAGCGCGACGGCGGCGGCAAGCTCCGATTTCCCGGCTTTCTTACAGATCTCGACAAAGGACGTATTGAACTGCCGATACCCGTTTCCCTTGATCGTGCCGAACAGGTCGCGGATGATCTGCTCCTGCCACGGAAACAGGAAAAACGGTTTGCCCGACCATACGCCCTTGGTGTGCCGGAGGCTCTGGATAAAAGAAACCGCGCGGTCTGCGCGGCGCTTATCGTAGTGCGAGGATGGCAACATGAAACGGGTGGGGACAAACAACTGCTTTGGCTTATTCATCGTCCGAGTTCCACTTGCCGCTAAGCAATTCTTCCATCTGTTTATCCTGCGCATCGTCCTCGCGCTGCACGCTCGTCTCTTCGTTATAAATAGGAATTCCATACTCCCGGAACAGCGCTTCCATCGGGTCGCTCTCCGTGTCAATACCTTCTTTTTCACACAGGCCCAAATACTGCTGCCATAGAAGTCTACGGGCCGGGGGCGACCAGCCGTATTTCAAACCATTCTTGCGATGCCGTCTCATGCAGCCGAGGTATTTACGCTGTGCGGAGAAAAAGGCCTGCCACTCGCGGCTGTTGGGCAGCGTATTCCACGCTTTCTTTTCCAGCGCCACCGCGTCTTGCGCATATTTGTCAAGAAGCGCCGCGTTCTCAAGGGCTTCGTCCAGTCCGTGCATATCGTCCGCCATTTCGCGGCCGAATAGCCGGAGCGTAAGCATACCTGTTCTTTGCAGGGTATTCATTACATCGTCAGCCGTTCTCGTCATTTTCATCCTCCTCGTCCACGAAGTTGCTCTCGCCCTCGACCACGATCACATCGTCGAGATTCTCCGAAGTCAGGATTTGCTCCATGGGGTCTTTTGCGCTTTTGGCGGCGCTCAGCGCGTTCGCGATGATCGCGGTTCTGGTCGCAGGCGTCAAGCCGAACTCCGCCGCAAGCGATTTGATCTCCATAAGTTGCCGCGCGGAAATGGCGATATAGGGATTTGGCTTTATATTTCCGTTCCCGTCCTTGTACACCGAGCCGTGCTTTGTGATCTCATCCTCCGCTTCGCGCCAGCGTGCATAGGCCGTACAGTACGCGGCAAACGGAATAGCGTCCGCCAGCGTCAACACGCCCATATTGATCAGCGCCGGCGCAAGTCTTCGCCACTCTTTTCGCGCTTCCGGCAGCAGCCAGTTGGGACAGCGAAGAACGGAGATCGGCGGAAGAGGCTCAAGCTCCGTCAGCGGACGCTTGCCCGGATTACCTTCCAGCTTTTTGAGCGCCGTCGGCTTGGGTTTTCTGCCGCGCTTTGCCATAAAGCCACCCCTCCTTCCTTACGGAGGGAAGCGCGTCATTCTTCCGGATTCTCCGTTTTCTCCATCTCCGCCTTTGCCTCCTCCAAGGTGAGCCTCCTGCCGTCGCGCAGCACATGGATATCGGGATTCCCTTCAACGCCGGATCGGAATCTTTCCACCGCGACGTCCACGAATTTCGGCTCCAGTTCTATGCCGTAACAGACACGCCCCAACTGTTCGCACGCCATAAGGGTCGATGCCGAACCAAGGAAGGCGTCCAGTACGATGCCGTTGGACATCGTGCATTGCTTGATGAGGTAGGCAATCAAAGGCACGGGCTTGCTGGACGGGTGCCCATAGCCGTCTTCTTTCGAGTTTTTCACGCGCGCAAACTCAAACACGGTGGTCTGCGCCTGATCGCCGTACCAGATATGCTTTCCATCCCTGCGCCAGCCCCAGATGATCGGCTCATGGTTGTATTTCCAGTCCGTGCGAGTGAGCACCAGCCTGTCCTTTTTCCATACCAGCCCCGCGCCTACCTTGAAGCCGCTGTCCTCAAAAGCGTCATGAAAAATGCGCGCTTTCGCGGTGGCGTAGAACACATAAATAGAAGCGTCCTTCGCCATCGCATCGTGGAGACAGCCGAACGCGCTCTTCAAAAATACAAGCGCGTCGCTGTCGCTCAGATTGTCGTTTGTGATCTTGCCCGACGCGCTGTCCAGCGCGACCATGTACGGCGGGTCCGTGCAGACCAGATTGACCTTCACATCTTCCAGGAGCTTCTCATAGGTTTCGGGCAGCGTCGAGTCGCCGCATATCACCGTGTGTCTGCCCAAATGCCAGACGTCTCCCGGGCGAGATACACAGGGTTTGTTCAGCTCGGCGTCAATGTCGAAGTCATCCTCCTGCACATCCTTGTCATGGAGGTTGGAAAGCATTTCATCCACTTCGGCGGCGTCAAAGCCCGTCGCGGCAATGTCGTACTCGTCCGCCTGCAATTCCTGCAGCAATTCCGCCAGCGCCACAGGTTCCCATTCGCCGACCGCTTTGTTCAGCGCCACGTTGAGCGCTTTTTCATCATTCGGGTTTTCGATATGAACGACCACACAGGAAATCTCCTTCGCGCCCTCGGCGGACAGCACCTTATAGCGCTGATGACCGCCGACGATATTTCCAGTGGCCTCGTTCCAGATGATCGGATCGACATAGCCGAAGTCTTTCAGGCTTCGTTTTATCTTCTCATACGCCGGATCGCCCGGCTTCAGATCCTTGCGCGGATTGTACTTGGCGGGTTTCAATTTCTCAACCGGGATACTCTGTACGTTCATTTGCGTATTCATTCTCAGCCTCCGTACCGTTTTTTATTCGTATAGAAACAACCGTGAAAAAGCGGCGTCCACGCATTCCGCGATGCGAACGCAGCCCATGTCGTTGGGATGGATTTTATCCGTCGCGTATACGGCGTTCGCGCCTGTTCCCATCGTGAAAGCGCTAAATCCGCTCTCGCCGTGCAGATCGACAAAAGGCAGACTATAATACGCCGCGACCACACGCGCAGCCTCAGAGAAATCCGTATATGTGACGGTTTCACTGTAGGCGGTTCCGTTGGCATGCGCGTAATACATGCCCAGGATGATGATCCTCAGCGTGGGCTTCCATGTCAGAAGAGTCTCAACGATATAGCTGTAAGCGCCATAGAAGGTCGTCAGGCTTTTTTCGGCCAGCGGCAGCGCCAATTGCGAAGCGTCTCCCAATGAAATACCGCCCGCGTCCGCATAAACCAGATCATTCGCGCCGCCCAGAATGGTCACCACGTCCGGGTTGGCGTCCTTGACCGCCTGCAGCCGCGCATCCGCGCACATGGAATTCGTACCGTGCTGTGCGACGCAGGTGGAGCCAATGCCCAGATTGGTGTGCGTCAATCCATACTTTGCCACCAGATAGGGCTGCCAGCCATTCTTATATGTAATGGAATCGCCATAGGACGTCCAGCGTTTGCCCTTCAGGTTTACGGGCGTCACGTTCGCGCTGTCCACCTTGATCTCCACCGTTCCATGTTTGACACGGATGACGGTGTTCGCCTGAATATCGGCCAGCGTCGAAAACCAGACGGCGAATGTGGCGCTATCCACGCCCTCCGGCACCGGTACGCTGTATTCCCGCATACTCTGCGATCCAGCGGCTACGACAGGCGCGGAGACAAATTCCAGCTGATTCCAAAACTGCATCCGAGCCGCCGTGGAAAACGACGCTGACGCTTCATTGTCGCTTGCGATAAAGCCTGAGAAGTTGATGGTATCGCCTGGACTAACCCCGATTCGTGTACAGGAGAAGTTCGCAAGCGCTTTATATTCGCCCGTACCGCCGTAGTAATGCCCATAATCCCATTCGGCGCTCAGCGCCAGATTACCACCATACTTTTCAACATACTCGCCAATCCCCAGATTCCGAAGCACCCGCTGCTTTTGCGCGTCTGTCAGGGTTTGATCACCGCTGACGCTCAGGACTCCGTTTCGCGCGTTCTGGATGAGCGTCGGCAGATCGTAAAGGCCTCCGTCCGCGCCGATGACCTTTCCACTCCGCGGGCTGAAGGTTTCGGGATTCAGAACCATTTCGTCGGCAGACTCGCCGCCCAGCAGTTCGACCAGATTGTATACGTTTCCATCCGCTCCGATCAAATCGCCGGACACGGGAGAATAGTCTTCAGAATCTGTCACGCGGATCACCTCCCAAGCAAAGCGTAGCTTTTTGTCATCTTCAGGCGACTTTTTCAAGTTCAAGCCATCTAAACGCGATTTATCCAATAAATATGTAATATTTTGCTTCCGATTAATGCTTCCTTAAATATGCGCGTTTTAGCGCCCAAAATCAGCCTTGAATTTTGCGAAAATTTTCACGCGAGGGGCCCGCGGTCTCTTAGAAACGAATCGCAGAGATCGAAGGCCCCCTCCCCCGGCACACTTCACCAGAGCAAAGCGTGAAAGCCGACCGCGCCCGTCGGACTTCTCCAGAGCAAAGCACGAAAGCCGACCTCGCCCGTCGGACTTCTCCAAAGCAAAGTGTGAAAGCCGACCGCGTCCGTCGGACTTCTCCAGAGCAAAGTGCAAAAGCCGACCATGCCCGTCGGACTTCTCCAGAGCAAAGCGCGAAAGCCGACCGCGCCCGTCGGACTT
>CAYVPJ010000079.1:0-9456 GCA_964453505.1 uncultured Oscillospiraceae bacterium
ATTGCCAAAACGGGAGAAGTGATACTCACTTTGTCGGCATAAATCTTATAAGAAATCTGTCGATTTCCTTTGCGTGACCGTACTTCGATAGTACCAATTTTAGGATGATTTACCACAAATTTCATAATGTACAAAGGTAGCAAAAAGATTTAAATAGCCATTGAACAATTTTGTATTTTAGATTAGGGATAAAAAAATGATAGGATGACTTTTGTAGCCACCCTATCACTATCGTTTAATAACTATTTCAGTTTACTTCACCACTATTTTGTGCGCTTCCGTGCCTACAACAGCGGTGTATATGCCGCTGGGCAAGGATTGTAAAGTAGTGGTTTCTTGTGCCTTACTTTGATGTAAGCAGCGTCCTGCCATATCGAACAGACGTATTTCGGTGCCGGATTCAACACCCGAAATCGTCAGTTTGCCATTGTTTTGCGTGAACTGCACAGCGTAGTCCGTAGTGTTTAAAACGCCTGTTGTGCCGTCTGCTTTACGGTTGATAATCAGTTCGAAGCGGCTGTTGTCGTAGCCGGTATTTGCGTTGAACGTGTAGTCGTTGTGAAGCAAATCCGTATCTATACCGAGCAGTTTATCGCGCAGTATAACGCTGATAGCGGGCACTTCTTTGTTACTTAATGAGAAGGTGTACGCTTCTGCTTGTCCTATATATATGCCTACTCGCAATGTTGTTTGTGTGGCTTTTGCTATATGGTTGAACGCCATTTTTTTGTTAGATGCGCCACACGTATAAAGTTGCGGGTATTTTTTACCCCACGAACCCATCATCAATAGGTCTTTGTTCTGCTCATACAGGTTGAGGCTACCGTCGTTAGCCATGATAATGCCCGTCTTTTCACTGTAGGTGGGGCTGGTCATTACCAATTCGTAGTATTCTTCATCGCCCATGGCTTTTGGTTGCAATAGTGGTGCAGGTGATGGTGCAGATGCCGGTTTGGTGAAGTTTTCTTCACCGGAGTATTGCACAAAGAACGATGTAAACGGAGCTAAATCTGTAGTAGCGGAACTCCTGTCGTAGAAGTAGCCGGTGTTAGTGGCGTTAATAGTTACAATGTATTCAGGACCGCTCACTTTAGAAGTGCTGTAGAGCGGAGAACCCACCAAGTGCCAGTTGGCATCAAAAGGTGCATCGGCATGCTGGCCGGTATAATTGGGAAGTGTTACTGACGTTGTACTGTTAAAGGTTGTTTCGCTTTGACACAGAGCTGACGGGAACTGAAGCGTAGTCGGCATCGGATAGTTGTTTTCAAAACCAAGCAGATAACCTTCATTGGCATTCAGCGTAGCTGTTTCCGGCAGATATTCCCAATAAGTTGCAAGATTGCCTGTCAAATTCGCTCGTTTCTGAGTGTTGTAGTATTTTACTATCCACGCCGTTCCGTAGTGCGGCATTCCTATTACATCGGAAATTTTCACGCTGTAGGGGAGTGAAATCCAATACCAGATTTTATTGTTTGAGAAGGTACGTTCGTAAACAACACGTCCGTTGGCAATATCGAATGTATTGAATACTGTCGGCGTTGTTGCATCTGTAGCTTCTATCACAAGATTGCTGTTGGCAATGTCGATATCTCCCGTTTCATCACTGCTGATTAGGCGAGAGAAGAAGACACTATCGGTAGCAAAATCGTAAACAATGCGTGTGCGTTTTCCTGTCAGGGAAGTGTTGCTGAATGCCGTTGAAAGGGCTTGCATGCCGGTTACATTGGCTGTGCTGGTAATAACATCATCCGCAAATGAAGGCAATACGAAAGTACACTTCATAAGTGAGTCTATGGTAGCATTGTTTGCACCTATAGAGGCAATTTTATCTTTAGCCTGATACATTTTTATTTCGTTGGTGGTGCGATTGTAGTTTACTCGCATAGCCGAAGTGTCGTTCAGTATTTGACCATCGCAGAGTGTAGCCGAAATATTCGGATTGTAGAGGTTGCCTACAATTGTTTTCATTTCGGTTGTCGGGTAAGCGTACTTTGCCCAGTAATATTTCGCTGTTCCGGTAAGGAGGCTCATTTTATTATCCATGTAAGGTTCCGGATATCTGTCTAATCCACCGTCTGCAGGGTTTGTACGTACAAAGAAGTCGCCTGTGTATTCACTGATGGTACCAAGGACTTTAGTAGCATAAGTGAACTTCACTTTGATAACCGTGTTGGTAATACTGCAATCTATATTACCCGGAAGATTTATCCAATTGTTGTGTTCATCTTTTATTTGCATGGTTAATGCATCGCCTTGTTTGTGGTAGAGCGAGAAGTAACCGGTATAGCTCAATGCATTGGAGTAACATTCGGGCGTAGTGCCGGTGCCGCTGTGTAGGCGATAGCCGGTAGCCCATTTGGCATACAAGGTTACCGTGCCGCCATGAGTAGGTGTAAGATTGGATACACTTTGTCCGTCGGTGTAAAGCACATCGCCTCCGGCAGAAGTTGACCAGCCGACAAACGTATAATCACCATAAGTAAAGCCATTTGTCGTTAATGCTTTGGCAACGTCATAGATATGCGAGGACGAAGCAGTGCTGCCACCCGTGGCACCATTACCGTTATAGGTTATCGTGTAATGGTTCGGCATCCAAACTGCCTTAATGGTAATATCCTCATTACGATAAATATACTTATTGTCTGAGGTTAAAGCATCGGAACTCAACGCTGCCGAAAGGCGGGTACCTATATTCGACAAGTCGGACGAAGTACGTACCCACAAATGGCTGTTCACTTTTTCCGGGTCTGTACTGCTACAAGCAGGAATACCATTGTTCCAATAGTTATAAGAACCAATAGCATAAAACCAATTGGTAGCAGGATTGACCGACCCGTCTATAAATGTATTGGATTGATTTGAAATAGCCAAACCTCCCCAACCTTCCGCAGTCCAACTAATATTTACTGCATTATAGCCCGTTACAGTACTTACATCACTTGTTGCAGGATTGGACGTTTGCGTCCAGCGATTATAACCGGTAAAACTGTAATATTCCAATAAAAATTCGTACTTACTGTCATCATATTTCAATTTGTCCAAAATATTAAGCAACGACAGCTTATTGACATCATTCACGGAATTGGAAGCCAAATTGTCGGATGAAGAAAAAAGGTTGGCATAACCATTACTGTAATGATAAAATACTTCCGCCCACGTGGCATCGTAAGCCTCTTTTGTCCAAAGCCAGCCACCAAAACGGTATCCCGTGCGGGTAGCATCAGCTATGGCTTGCGTACCTCCATAAGAGCCGGTATGTGTAGTAACACTTGAAGAGCTGTTGTAAACACCACCATTCGGATTAACCGATACGGTATGCGAATTAGCAGTCCACTGTGCTTGTAACGTAACAAAGCCATACTTGCCCGTCCCTACATTTTGAGAAGCCGTATATACTGTATCTGCCGTCCAATTGCCTTCGGTGGCAGACACTTTCCAACCGGCAAAGGTGTAACCGTATTTTGTAGGTGAGGAAGCTAAAGTAAGGTTGGTGGTAACTTCGTAGTCTTGAGGGTCTATGTTCGAACCGCCTTTGCTGTCGTAGGTTACCGTATATTTGTTGGCGGTGTAGTTGGCATTAATAGTGGCATCTTCTTTATAATAATAACGTGTCTCATTAGGCTTCGACCATAAATAATTGGATATTTGATCGGCAGAGAATGCTCCATTGCAAATGCCAAAATTTTTAATTTTGCCTTTAAAGTAATTTCCTGCCGGTGTTGTGGGAGAAGTTCCGGCTTCTGCTCCGATAAATACCGCATTAGAAGCGTTATAACCTATTTTCCTACTTGTAAAATCACTTCCGGTAGCTTTTAAACTGTTGTCGATGTAACCTTTGACCTTTGTACCGTCAAATACCAATGTAAATAGGTGCCAGCCGGTTGTAAGCGATGCAAACGTGGTAGTGGAGGTAGCGTTTTTGTAACCAACGCCGGAATCATAGCAAGCAAAATTAACATAGCCATTACTGTTTGGCTCAATATTCCAACCTCCACTTTCTGTACAACTGTACAATCGCATATTGCTGGTGGTAAATTCGCTCCAGTTGTCCATATATGCCCAAAGGTTAATGGTAATTTCGTCGGTAAACATAAAATCACGCCCGAGATTGACATATTTGGAAGTACCATTGAAAGATACTTCGGTGGAGTTGGCACACTCAAAATTCTGTACACGTGTAAGATACGAAATTCCTGTGCCTGACCATCCTGTAAAAGTATAGCCTGGTTTGATTGGATCTTTTATCCAATTGGTTGCACTGACATAATTCTCTTTGGTTTCTGTTGTGTCGTTGTTGTTATTTATAGTCAGTGTTTTGTAGGGATATCCCCATACGCGTATACCGGAAAGTCCGGCACCAACGTTTGTTGTAAATGTAACTTGTAAATATTGTGCGTTGAAATTATCAGGATTAAGGGTTACTGTTCCAGACCATGGGTTACTGCTGGCAGTACCTGAAATAGACAGATTGTTGACGTCTGTCCAATTGTCGCTACTGTTAAATTTGTATTTTACAGAGATATTTTTAATTCCTTTCCAACTATCCGTACCGTGGTTAATTACCGAGAGTAGTGTGATAAAAGCAACTCTGCATTTCGCGGAGAGATTTATGGTCAGGGTCATACTCGTGGCAGAACCAGAACTAGGGACAAATAAAACATAGCCATCGGTTTTACTACGGTAGTTTATGATTGGCTTATAATTACTGGCATCTGTGCCACTTTTTAAGTAATCAAGTGCTTCTCCGTAAAAATCTCCTGATGTTTTAGGAGTTAATGTACTGCTTATGCTTGAAATGGTATTTCGTGAAGCATCAACTGCATAAAGTTGACCGGTGAAAATTATACAGAACAGAAATGCGGTGGTGGTAAATAAACCGGTAGGGTGGTAGTTTTTTAAATTTCTCATGGTAATGTGTGTTTAAAATTTATAGATGACCATATATAAGCCCAATTCTTTACTTTTTTTGAGTTGGGTAAGTCCCCACATAGGGGAAAGTTCTAAGTTTTATTTTGCATATTATTTAATATAATAGGGGTACACTATTTGTACCCCTACTATATTTTATTTTATCACAATTTTTGTTTGTCTGTTGTTGGCGGTCAAAATGTACATACCTTCCGTCAAGTTCGGGAAACATGCTGTTGTATTGTCGGCAGTTATTTGTGCAACGCATTTTCCTGAAATATGGAACAATTGCAACTTGTCGCCTGATGTAACATTTTCTATAATAAGATTTTGTTCTTCTTGGCGAATTATCCATTCAGGATTAATGGCTTGTGTACATCCTGTTGTCGTCTTATATATATATAATGTAAAGCGACTGTCAAATGTTCCTGCTTCAGTGGTAAATGTATAGTTGTCCGTCATCATGTCGGTGTTTTTGTTTGTTACAGCATCATAAAGTATTACGCGACTGTCTTCCGGTACGTCTTTTTGTGCAATGGAAATGGTGTGTGTGCCGGCAGTTGTGGTATAATAACCCAAAGCTACTGTTTGATTTTGTTTTTTGATGTTGTTGAAAACCAAATTGTAACCATTAATGCTGTAGAATCTCACAATGCTGGCATCTTCTGCCATCAGTGCCATATCGCGTCCATATACATAATCGTTACTACCGTCATCGGATAAAATTACACCTAAACGTTTTTTGATACTATTATTTGACAAAGTAAGCAGATAATATTCAAAACCGTCATTTTCCTGTGCTGCCAGCATTGGGGCAGGAGATGCTGCGTTGGTGGCTTTAGTAGTAAAGGTAACATTACCTGCATATTGTACAAAGAATGATGTGCTTGTCGGTAATTCGTTGTAGTCGCGTGCCAAATAATAATCGTAATTACTGTAGTCGCTGTTTACACGTACCCAACAGAGCGGACCTCCGTTTATTTTGGTTTTGGCAAAAAACGGATTACCAATCAGATACCAGTTACATTGACCGGGACTCCCTGCCGTTTGTGTCAGAGTTATGCTGCCTTGTGCGGCATCGTTCATGGTGTAATTGGATGCCGAATGATAATAGAACTTCGGTTGACCGGTAACTTTATTGGTAAATTGCAGTACATAACCTTTCCCTGCTTCCAACGTGGCTGTATTTGCCATGGCAGTCCAATAAGGTGGATTAGCTCCATCTTCTTGACCTTTCAAAGCAGTATTGTAATAAACAATCCGCCACAAACTGCCGTATTTACTTTGTAAATCATATTTTTGTACTCCGCGATAAATGGAATCTCCCGTTATTTCGTCGATTTTTACAGCGAATGGGAACGAAATCCAATGATTACGTGTGGTAACGCCCGAAGTAGTCAGAGTATAATTTTTTTCTATGGTAATGGTTCCGCTGCCTGTAACAGTGCCTGTAACCTGCCCCGAATCTCTAACAAGCACATTTGGAGCAGATGTTTTTGTGGTTGTTACGGTAAAGTTTTCGTCGTTTCGCACCACCCATTGTGGATTTGATAATTTGTCGGTTTTAAAATCGTAATCAATGCCCAAGGTCATTGCTCCATCAAATCCTGTTTGAGCAGGTACTGTCTTTGAAAGAGTGCTTAAACCTGTATCTCCGGTGGAAGTCAGGGTGGTAGAGTTTCCCTTATAGTTGGGAATTTCTACTTTTGTTGCCCAATGATTGGTCGAATCGACAGTAACAGAGTATCCTCCGGCAGTTAATGTTCCCGATTTGGCTTGTACACGTTCCAATTGATTGTTTCGGGTGTTGTATAAGAAACGTATGGCAGAAGCCGATGAAGCTGTCTTGGCGGTAGTTTCCCAATTGGTAATTTCCGGATTGTAAACATTGGCAACTACTGCTTTTACGTTGTTGGTTCCTGCTTTTATATCTGTTACCCAATAATAATCGTCCAATGTTTCGCCTGCGCGGGCAAAGCGGGTCATGGCATTGTTTTTTGTCGGGTTGGTATAATCGGTAGTGCCACCTGTGGCTATGTTTGTGCGGATATAAAATCCGTCGGAATACTCATATTTTTTGGGTGTTCCGAGAACTTCACCATTAGGTCCAATGGAAAACGGTACGGTAATAACGGTACTGTCGGTAGCATAGCGTATCGGTTCTCCTATATTTACCCATTCGTTTGCTAACCAACCTTGCAAGAAGATGTCGGCATTCTGCGGAGTGTAGATGGAGAATGTACCATCGCCAAAGAGCGTGTTGGAAGTGTAAGTAACGGGACCTCCACTTTCGTTAACATCCACTTTCAGGCGGTATTTTATCGAGTCGATGTAAACTGTATAGCTGTTGTTGTTACAGTAAGCGGTATAGTTTTCGTTGTCGTTATATTTTACTACAACACCGATAACCGAACCTTCGCTTAAGTGGTTTAACGGCTCAAAAATGGTATTATCGGCAGTAGTACGTTTTGCGCCTTCGGCTAAAGTTGCAGTAGCCCACGTTTTGCCTATGTTGTTGTAGGTGTTCCAGTCGGGGCGTTGCTTGTTTTTGTGCATAATGGTAAACGTTTGGTCGGCATTAGGGTCACCATTATTGTGAATTACCAAACGTTTGTAGTAGATGTTGCCCGAAGCGTGCTTCATAAGGGTAGGGTTGTTAGGATTCCAGCCTGTAGGCACTATGGGTTCGTCGCCAATAAGCCCGAACGTAATTTCCTCTTCCATAACATAAGCTATTGCACCATTGGCGTTGGTAAAGGCATACAAATGGACGTTGTGCGGAGCAGTTGTGGAAGTTTCGTTTACTTGGAAGCCATGTACCGTGGCAGCATTGTCAGGTACCTGACCGCCCATGCCTCCTCTATGAGTAGGAACATTGGCAACTTTAGAGTTGACTATTATTGAATCGATAGTTGATGCTCCCGATAATTCGTACAGTTGGTGCATATTTTTGGCAATATACATTGCGGCATCGTTATGGTTGTTGGTTCCAAGGAACAAATAGTTTTTGTTTTTGAATATAAAATTTTCGGCTCCACAAGCCATTTTATTGATGCTATCGATGATTACCGGCGCGGGTTCTTGAAACGGCACAAATGTAGCGGCTGAAAATGAAGGACTGAACCTGTTGCTTAAATTTAAGGTAAGTAGCAAAGGCGTCGCTTCGCTGGCATCGTACCAAAACGAATTGGGTCCAAATTTTGAAGGCTTCATTTTAGGCCATTCTCCATAATAGGATGAGAAAGTTCTCCAAATAGTATCTCCCACAGTAATTACGATACCATAATGAGTAACGCCACCAATTATTTTCTTTGGAGTTGACACCATATTTCGGTTTTCCGGAGTATAAAGTGTTAACCCATTGTCGATAGCCGGTTGGGAGGGAATCTTTAAACGTGTTAAATCTGAATTACTGATAGTTCCGTCTCTTAAAGGAAGGTATATAATTTCGTCCCGTAGGCTGTGGGAAATTATTACATAGCCATTGCCGCCGTCCCAAACGGCATGAATGCCGTATCCCAAACGGCAGACTCCGTCGCACTGAAGGTCGTGTGCCAATATTCCGGTCACCAGAGTGGGTTCATTGCTGTCGTTAGTATAGCGGTAAATGATAGCGGCATCGCTGTAATTAGCTGCAACGTTAGCAACCCATACGGCACCGGTTTCGTCCACAGCTATAGAACCACCGTATCTAAAATAATTGTCAACCGCTTTTCCTACGCCACCATAACCTGCGGGCCATTTGGGGTCGTTTGTCGGATCGGATTTGTTGGGAGCTGAGCCTGTTTTTGTACCGTTAGCCGGATTCCATATTTCCAAGATATTGTTAGAATAGGGGGCTCCTGCAGGAGCTCCGGGATTACCATTACGGCGCAGTACGTAGAGCTTTGTGCCATCGTTGTTTAAGTCGATGTCATCTCTCAAATAAGTTCCATATTGTCCTGTGGGTAGAACAACCCACGGGTTTAAAGGATTTTGTAAGTAGGTGTAGTTCCATTTTTCACGCAGTACCATATTTTGTGCAGAAAGATATCCAAATCCTAAAACACAAATCAGAAAAAGTGTAGTCAATCGTTTCATATTCTGTCGTTTTTTTAATGTTTTTAATCCCGCAAAAATAATTCCAAAAATTAGAAGAATATACCAGCCGTTGCCTACCGGAATTGGATCAGGCAGTGGGTCAAATTCACCATCATCGTCATTGCCTCCCGGGTCGGGAGTGTCACCACCACCGAAACCTTTTGAATAATCGAAAGGCTGCGAAGGAGTCAGGTCCGGAGTGGAATAAAATGTTCCGAATACATCTTCCATACGATTGTCGGTTTTGGTTAATTGTTCCTGTTGGGGAGATAAACTATTGGCATACAAGTTGTTAAAACTTACAAATAAAAAAATAACGATAAAAATAAAGGAAAGATTCTTAATTTTTTTCATATTCTCGTGGTTGGTTTGTGTATTTTTTTAATCAAAAAAGAGATTTGTATACATTTAACGTGCAAAGATACAATATTTATTTTAATATAATATATATTATGTATTTCTTTTTGT
>CAYVPJ010000080.1:0-8654 GCA_964453505.1 uncultured Oscillospiraceae bacterium
ATCGAGCATGTGCGCCCGGATAGGGCGTGATTAACAGTAACTTAGGGCATTACCCTGCAAGATACCGCAGGAGTCCGCCTGCCTAACCGAAAGGCGAAAGCTGACACGGGAACATAGCACGGCAGGATGAGCGGCAAGTCACCCAAAGGTAGGAGGGTGCGACTGAGCCGCGCGGACAAGTGGATATGAGGATGAATCTGTATTTGGTGAACGCGAGTTTCGAGTTTCCCTTATGTTGGGACAGCGGAAATTTACCTGAAACCGCTGATGCAGCAAACATTGCAAATGATGTTCGTGCAATGGGTGTATCAAAATTGCTGTATAACAGGCCGGAGAACCGTGCTGAAAGAAACGAAAGCGCATACCGACAATCCACAAGCCCAGTAATCACGCTAACCGGGGATTGCCTAAATTGGAATGTCCATGGGACTATGCGTAATGCCGAACGCAAATTGTGTTACGGTGATAAATCCCAAAGTTAATCAGGGAGATGACGCTGAATATCCAACATGGCAACGGAGCGTCCATAGTAGTCCGCGACGGATAATGACCGTCACATGGCGAAGGGACGCAGTCAATACGTACCAATATCGAAGTTGATTAGGGAGGAATACCTCAATGCAACCAACGACCAAGATTTTGGCAAGCATCAGTCAAAACTCACAGGTACATCCAAATGAAGTCTTTACCCGACTTTACCGTTACATGCTTCGACCAGATATATACTATCTGGCTTATAAGCAACTGTACGCCAACGACGGCGCTGCTACGCCGGGCGTTGATTCTAATGATACCGCCGATGGATTCAGCGAAGAAAAGATCAAGCGCATTATTGGCTGCTTAACCGATGGAAGTTATGAACCCTTGCCAGTGCGACGTACCTATATCGATAGAAAGAATGGGAGCAAAAAGAAACGTCCGCTCGGACTTCCGGGTTTTACAGACAAACTGGTACAGGAAGTTATGCGCATGATCCTTGAATCCATTTACGAACCGATCTTTTCCCCATACTCCCATGGGTTTCGCCCAAACAGGAGCTGCCATACGGCGCTCAAGACAATAAAGCTAGAGTTCACGGGATTGAGTTGGTTCATAGAAGGCGACATCAAAGGCTGCTTTGACAATATCGACCACCAAGTTCTGACAGGGATCATTGGTAAGAAAGTCAAAGATGCTCGTTTTATTCAACTGATATGGAAGTTCCTGCGCGCAGGATATATGGAAAATTGGAAGTATCACGCTACATATAGTGGAACGCCGCAGGGCGGCATTATTTCTCCAATTTTAGCCAACATATATCTTGACACGTTAGACCGATATGTAGTTGAGATGAAGGAACGCTTTGACAAGCCAAGAGACAGGTGGGATACGCCTGAATACGCAAAGGCGCACTACCAAGCGCAAAAGCTGAGCCGTAAAGCCAAAACAGCCATAGGTCAGGAAAGGGAAAATCTCATAGCGCAGGTTCAGGAGATACGCAAGCACATGCGTACCATACCGAGCAAGCCCAAAACGGACAAGAAACTCCGTTATGTTCGCTATGCGGATGATTTTCTGATTGGCGTAAGCGGGAGCAAAGAGGACTGCGAGGCGATCAAGGCAGAGCTTAAGGAGTTTATTGCTTCAAAGCTTCACATGGAGTTAAGCGATGAAAAGACAAAGATAACCCACAGCAACGATTACGCGAGATTCCTCTCGTATGATATTCGCGTTCGCCGCGACCAAACGCTCAAGCGCTTCCCTGGTCGTGCGCCACAGCGCACGCTAAACGGAAAAGTAGAAATGAACATTCCTCTTAAGGAGAAAATCGAAGCCTTTCTGTTTTCAAACGGCGTTGTCGTGCAAACGCAAGAGGGAAAGCTCTTTTCAGTGGCAAGGAAGAACATGTTCAATCTGACACCGCTGGAAATAATCACGGCGTTCAATGCGGAATTGCGCGGGCTTTGCAACTATTACAGCATCGCGTCAAACTTCAATTCACTTCAATACTTTTCGTATCTCATGGAGTACAGTTGTCTGAAAACACTCGCGTCAAAGACAGATTCATCATTGCGACAGACGATACGAAAGTATAAAGATGGTAACGGATGCTGGGGCATTCCGTATTCAACAAAACAGGGTGAAAAACGGAGATATTTTGCGGATTATCGTAAATGCAAGACTGCAATGAATGGCTATACAGATATCATTGCTAACAACAGAATTGTCTACAATAATACGCGAAACTCGCTTGAATCCCGATTGAAAGCAAAAGTGTGCGAACTGTGTGGCAGCACAGACGCGCAGAATTACGAAATTCACCATGTTCATAAGGTGAAAGACCTGAAGGGTAAAGAAAAATGGGAGCAATGCATGATTGCAAAGCGCAGGAAAACGCTTGTTCTTTGCAAGGAATGCCATAATCTCATTCATTATGGTCATAAGTGAGTAGAGACTGATTGAGTATTGATGGGAAGCCGGATGCATCGAGAGATGCCTGTCCGGTTTCAGGAGGGGTCTGTGCAAACCTGTCACAGTAATGTGATAAGGCGGCGCTTTCCTACTCTACCAGAGCATTTCGTTCGCCGTTCATACCATCCGGCCCTGGCTGGTGCGCATCGAACAGGCCATGAACAAAGCGCTCTTTTCCGACGCCGAGAAAGGAACGTTCTATGCCCAGTTCAATATCGACGGCCTGATGCGCGGAGACTACAAGAGCCGCATGGAAGGCTACGCCATCGGACGGCAGAACGGCTGGATGAGCGCAAACGATATACGGGAGCTGGAAAACATGAACCCCATATCCGATGAAGACGGTGGCAATGTGTACCTCTGCAACGGCAATATGCTGCCGATCAACACAATCCGAGGAGGGAAGCCTGATGAATAAAAAGTTTTGGAATTGGGTGCGCAACGAGGACGGCGAACGCACGCTGTACCTTGAAGGCGCGATTGCCGAGGAAAGCTGGTTCGACGACGACGTGACGCCCGCCGCCTTCAAGGCGGAGCTGCTGTCAGGTTCCGGACCCATCACGCTGCGCGTCAATTCGCCGGGCGGCGACTGTATCGCGGCCAGTCAGATCTACACCATGCTCATGGACTATCCGGCGGACGTCACAGTGAAAATTGACGGTATCGCCGCTTCCGCAGCCAGCGTGATCGCCATGGCGGGTACCAAGGTGTGCATGTCGCCCACCAGCCTGATGATGATCCACAACCCCGCTACCTTCGCCATGGGCGACAGCGAGGAAATGCGCAAGGCCATGCAGCTTCTTGGTGAGGTCAAAGAAAGCATCATCAACGCCTATGAGATCAAGACGGGGCTGTCCCGGGCAAAGCTGTCCCATCTCATGGACGGCGAAACGTGGATGAACCCGAAAATGGCGCTGGAGCTGGGCTTCTGTGATGAAATCCTGTACGAGTCGGAGGAGGTGGAAATGACCGAGGACGCTTTCGTCTTCTCCCGGAAAGCGGTCACCAACTGCCTGCTGGATAAGCTGAAAGCCAAGCAACCCAAAGTCAAAACCACCATCAAAGCGGCAGACCTTGAAAAAAGGCTGTCGCTATTGAAGTGTTGACAAAACGGCTTTTACCCGTTTTAGCAACAAAACTACAATTATTGGAGGTAAACATGGATCAGATTCTTACCATGCGTGAAAAGCGCGCAAAGCTGTGGGACGCGACGAAAGCGTTCCTGGATTCCAAGCGAAACAGCGACGGCCTGATCAGTGCCGAGGACAACGCGACCTATGAAAAGATGGAAGCGGACGTGATCGCGCTGGGGCACGAGATCGAGCGCATGGAGCGTCAGGCCGCCATTGACCGGGAAATGAACGCGCCTACGTCGAGGCCCCTGACGGGCAAACCGCAGACGGTTCCGGGAGATACGAAGACCGGCAGAGCGACGGACGAGTACAAGTCCGCGTTCTGGGATATCATGCGGAAAAAGTCTGTGTCGAGTGAAGTGTTCAATGCCCTGCAGGTCGGAACGCTGACCGAGGGCGGTTATCTAGCGCCTGACGAGTATGAGCATACCCTGATCGAAGCGCTGCAGGAGCAAAACGTTTTCCGGCAGCTGGCAAGGGTCATTGCCACCTCTTCCGGCGAACGAAAGATCCCCGCCGTAGCGTCCAAGGGCACAGCTGCGTGGATTGACGAGGAAGCCGCCTACCCCGAGAGCGACGACGCCTTTGGACAGGTGTCCATCGGCGCGTATAAGCTGGCCACCATGATCAAGGTCAGCGAGGAACTGCTCAACGACTCCGTGTTCGACGTAGCCGGGTATATTGCCCGGGAGTTCGCCCGCCGCATCGGCGCAGCAGAGGAGGAAGCGTTCTTCACCGGCAACGGCACGGGCAAGCCCACCGGCATTCTGTCGGCCACCGGCGGCGCGGAAACGGGCGTGATGTCAGCCAGCGCCACGGCGGTCACCTTTGACGAGGTGATCGACCTGTTCTACTCGCTTCGCGCTCCGTACCGCCGCAATTCCGTGTTCATTATGAACGATGCCACGGTTAAAGCCCTGCGCAAGCTCAAGAACGGCAACGGAGATTATCTCTGGACGCCTTCCGTCACCGCCGGTACGCCGGACACCGTGCTGAACCGCCCCGTGTACACCTCGACCTTTATGCCCACGCTGGCGGCCAGCGCCAAGGGCATTCTGTTCGGCGACCTGGGCTACTATTGGATTGCCGACCGTGAGGGGCGATCTTTCAAGCGCCTGAACGAGCTGTACGCGCCCACCGGGCAGGTGGGATTCCTGGCTTCCGAGCGCGTGGACGGGAAGCTGATCCTGCCGGAGGCTGTCAAAGTCCTGACCATGAAAGCCTAAACTATCAACCGGGAGGGCGTGATCGCGCGTCCTCCCTTTAAGGGGGTATTCTTATGCCATTAGAAACCAATGTAACGCCCGATGCGGATGAAACCCATAACACCCATAACTACTTCGCTCACGGCGGGAACGAGCTTGTGATCGGCGGCAAGCTGACCCTTCTTGCTACCGCCGAATTAGACGACAGCGAAGGCATTCTCGGGTCAGGCGCGGGAGGCGCTGTTGCAGACTACCAGGCGGCCAGCACCGCGTCGACCATCGCGCTTCTCAAGGATGATTTCAACACCCTGCTCGATAATCTCAAGAACGCCGGACTGATGCAAGCGACTCAGGGAAAATGACGGGCGGTGATGCTGAATGGTCGTAACCGTCGCTGAGGTAAAAACGCATCTTCGCATCCAGTACGATGAGGAGGACGCTTACCTCGAGCACCTGATCACGCAGGCGCAGGCCACCGCCGAGGATTTCTGCCGGGTTTCCTTTCAAGAGGAAGCGGCCGGGGGGCGACCTTCGCCGGAGCCTGTGCGGCTGGCTGTACTGCTCATGGTGAGCTTCTATCATGAAAACCGGGACAATCCGGATCAGCAGGCGTATGCGGCCATGCGCACAGCGTTTGAAAACCTGCTGTACCCTTACCGGGACACAGACAAGATGTTCTGACGCGCCATACGGGAGGTGAATTGGCTTGCGCGGTTATAAAACATTTGAAGCGAACCCGCATCCGGGAGAACTGCGGCATCTGGTGGAGATCGGGTACACGGAGAACGTCATCAACGAGAACGGCTACCCGAACCCGACAGACGTGGTTGTATGCAAGGTCTGGGCCGCCGTGACCGACGCGGGCAACCAGCACTATCGCGCCGCCGATCTGATGAACAGCGAAGCCGTGCTCAACTTCACCATCCGTTACCGGGAGGATATCAAGCCCGGCATGTGGGTGCGCTTCCGGGATGAAAAGTGGCAGATCTCCACGCTGGGCGAGTATGAGTTCAAACGCGCTTATTTGGGCCTGAAAGCGTCCATTGCCAAGGGGGTGAGCGGGTGAAACAGGTGCAAACTGCGCTGGCCAGCATTGGCATTCCCGTGTACGCGGGCGTATGGCGGGCAACCTCTGCCAATCAGAATCCGCCGCCGCAATATGCCGTGTACTCCACGGTCACGACCGAGGACGCCCATCAGGACGATCATGTCGTTTCCCGCCGCACTTATGTGTACCTGAATCTTTGGAGCGACGACGACCCGACCGATATGGCGGGTACCCTTCGGAGCGCCATGTATGCGGCAGGATTCGCCATGATCGAGGAAAGCGATAAGGGGTACAATCAGCCGGGCTATGATACTGCCACGCGCCAATACACCGTGCAGTGGACATGGTGCCTGCGAGAGGATGTGATCACAGATGCCCCTTGAAACACAGGGCTTTGGCGATCTGCAAAACGACCTGACCAACATGGCCGCCGAGATGGAGTTTGGCTCCGGCGTGAACCGTGCGCTGCAGGCGGGCGCGAAGCCCATTGAGGAGCAGATGCTCCGCAATGCTTCCTCTAACCCCAAAATCATCACGGACGCGCTGCATTCGTCTATTCATACCGGCAGCGTCAAAAAGCGCCGGATGGGCGGCAAGGGCATCACTGTTGGCGTGCACCGGAAAGAAAAGGGCGCATTTTATGCCACGCCTGTGGAGTATGGGCACGGCGGTCCGGCTCCCGCGCCCGCGCATCCCTTTGTGCGCCCGGCTTTTGACACGAGAGTGGAGGAAGCCTATGACGCCATCAAACAAGTCCTTCGGGACGAACTGAGCAAATAAAGGAGGGTTTATCCTATGCCTACTACGGCTTCGCCCGCTGTGTCTTCCACAGTGGGTCTCAAAAATGTCGTGCTGGCCCCGCTGACCGTGGACACCGAGGAAACGATCACCTATGGCACGCTGCAAGCGGTCGCGGGCGCGATGGAAGCGTCCATTACCCCGGAAAACGCTGATCCGGACGTCCAGTATGGTGATGACGTCGAGCTGGACGTGCTATATCCCGATCCTGAACTGACCTTCAAAACCAAAATGGCGGACATTCCGCTGGTCATTCAGGAAATGGCGTTCGGCAACAAGATTGACGATAATGGCGTACTGGTGCGCACCGCGTCCGACAAGCCGCCCTATTTCGCCATTGGCTTCAAGTCGGAAAAGTCCAACGGCAAGTTCCGCTATATCTGGCTGTACAAGGTTCGCGCCAAGCCCGTGACGGAGAACTACGCCACCAAGGAGGGCGGCACGATTACCCGCCAGACGGGCGAGGTTGAGTGGACGTGCATCAAGCGCACCCATGACGGGCGCTATCAGGCGGTGGCCGACGAGGACGAAAACGGGTTCACCGCCGCCAAGGGCGCGACATTCCTGCAAACCGTCTACGAGCCGACGTTCACGGCTACTCCGTAATATGCAGCCGCCGCGTGGAGAGCTTCTGCGCGGCGGTATTCTTTTGATGAGGAAGGGAGCAAGCTAATGATTACCTGTACCTTGGGGGAGAAGAAGTACACGGTGGACTTCATTTCCGGCAGAGCGCTGCGCGAGATGGAGCCTGCCGCGAAGATGTATGGCAAAATCGTTGCCATCTCGAACACGGCCCTGAAGGGCGAAACGGTTCCGAATACGGAACAACTGACCATCAACGACGCGATGGACGTCATGATCAAGTGGTTCTGCCTGCTGTTCCAGAATCAGTTCACCCCGGACGAAGTGCTGGACGGATACCCTGTGGATCGTCTGATGCATGATATAACGCTGGCACTGATGGCAGTGCAGAGCCAGACCACGGAGGTTCTTTCTGATTTCCCTACGAAGGCGGCGGCAGCGATGGAGACGGAAGCAGCGAATCCTCCGGCCTGACGCTGCCTGATTTCATTTACAGCACCTATAACTCGCTGCTCGAGGGCGGCTGGCGAATGGCGGAGATCGACCAGATGGACATGCTGGGCTTTCTCAGCATCCGCGCATGGAACGCGAAACGGGAGCAGAAAAAGAAAGAGCCTCGCCGAGCGACTATCGACGAGGTATGGCCTGATGTAAAGCCCTGATCAAGTATCAAAGAACAACGCCGCAAGGCTGTCCTGCCGCTGGTGAAGAATGCGCACGACCGTAGTTTCCTCATCATGGGTCAGGTAAAAAACGCAGTAGCTTTCGCAGACGAGATAGCGGTATTCCGTATGCACAGGAATCAATGCGTCCAGCGGCTGCCCGCGCCCCGGAAAGCTCTCCAGGGCGACGAGGGCCTTCTTGAGCGACGCGATGATCCGCCGCGCAGCTTCGGGATTGTTGAGTTCATCCCGTATGTAGCGGCGAATTTCAACAAGGTCTTTTCTGGCTTCTCTGGAAACGACGACCTGTCCCATGTCAGTCCTCCAGTCCAGCGAACGCTTCGTCGATGGATAGGCCGCCCTCTTTGCGGACAGATTCGACGCCCTTAGAAAGCTCGGCCAGCAGCTTCACGGCGGCCTGCAGCTTTTCATACTCCGCCAGACTTTGCACCACATACCTGCCGCGCCCATTTTTGGTCAGATAAACGGTGGAGCCGTTATCGCAGGAACGCAGCACTTCGCTGTAGTTCTTCAAATCGGAGATTGGTACGATATTCGTCATACGATTCCCTCCTTCCGCTTTTAGTATACCCTTATTTGCCGATAAATTCAACCCAATATTTGATGGAAAGCAGGTGAATTCTCATGAGCGAGACGCTCCGCGATCTGGTGGTATCCCTTTCGCTGAACAGCGATAACTTTACTCGGCACCTCAAATCGATCAGCCGCCAGATCCAGGAGGCGGAGTCCTCGTTCAAGCTGGCCGCAGCCGGAG
>CAYVPJ010000081.1:0-5743 GCA_964453505.1 uncultured Oscillospiraceae bacterium
CATAGCACCCACACCCTCCTTTGCACAGATAATCACATCCTGCGGCAAAGCGTCACCAAAGGCAACCGTGTAATTCGGATATTTCTTCATAAGAGAAATAATGTTTTTAATATGCGCCGCTCCCTGCTCCGCTGTCAATTCAATACTTGCCTTGCCGTATATGGCGGGGACATTTATCGACGTCTTGCTCATATCGGGCAAGCTCAATATTTCCGTATAGGAAAAGTGCTTGAGGCTCTCTGCAAGCTGATTTGAACAGGCAGTATGCAGCTCCGATAAAATGGGATTGTTCATTTCTTTAATGTTTGATGCGGGTAATGTGGCAAGGGACAGACCACTTTGCATGACAATGCAATCACCCTCCGCCTTCAAAAAGTCAAAATACAGGGTTTTAAATCCCTCGGAGTCGGTTGCGTTAAAGATTTGCATGAGCGGCTTGCAGGTATGCAAGAGATTGTCAAAATCTTTTGTAAGTGCCGATACAGCATTTTTATCATCAATATAAATATTAAGCATATCCGCTGTCTGCTGCTTGACCGAATTTGAAATCACGGCGGCGGTTTCGGGCGCGATAAAAAGCGTCCGCTGAAACAGACCGTCACGGATTTTCGGATAATAATACGGCTCAATCGCACCGCTTGCGTATACGGGAATCCACTTTGCAACCGCCTGCAACAGCTCGTTTAGATTTCTGTTTACCGAATGTATTATTTTTATTCTGTTCCCCTTCATTAACACATTGATTAAAAGGGCAGCCCACTTTTTTGCAAACTCATTGTCCTCGTAAAGCCAGCTTATTTCCTCCTCTGAAAAAAGCAGAAGTGTTTGCGGCGCATCTTCCTTCAGAACAGCGGATAAGAATCTGATTACGGCGTTTCTTTTCCCTTCAATTCCGTAATAGCAATTACCCTCTGTCAAATTTTCGCAGGGCTCTATTATTGAGGGCTTCGGAGCATTCCGAACGGAAGCGGTAAAACTTTTTATAATATTATCAACAGCATGACCGGTTTCGTCTCTGCTGTCCGTGAGCCAGTCATATATCAGTTTTGCCGTCTTATCTTTATCCTCCGCCCACTCGCTGTGTGCTCCGAGCGCATCCGCAAGGATTTTTCTTTGATAATCAAGCTTTATCTGACGGGCAAAATACGCGGCCATGGGCTTTACAAAGGTTTGATTTTTCGGCAGTCTGCGGTTGCCGTGGCGCAGTCTGCTGATATGCGAAGCGTCAACATTTATTGCCGCCGCAAGCATACTGTTCTGCACCTTTGTAATTTCCATTAAAAAATTCAGTTTTTTCGAAAACATAAGTACACCTACTTTCGTATACCTATAAGTATAGCATTAAATTGTTAAAAATTCAACACGTTTTGTCACGGCGCATGACAGAAATTTGTCATTGACAAATTCAGTATTCGTATAGACAGAACAAATTTTTATAGATAAAATAAAGATGTCAAATAAAAATGAAGCTAAAACATGAAATGAAAGGCGGGTACTATTATGAAACGTTTTATTACTCTTTTGTGTGTATGCACACTGCTTATGAGCATTATGACGGCACCGGTTGCGGCGGCATATGAAATTGAGATAGTAAGTGCCGAAATCTATTCAGACATTGTGCAGGTGACGTATGACGCCGATTTTACCTCAACGACGGTTAATATGTTTGTAGCGGCATACGGCGGCAATAACACTATGCTTGATGTTTCCATGCGGACAATCCCGGAAGGAAGCTATGAAATCGGCGGAGTGGAAAATTTCACGCTTGATGGCAACGAAAACGCCGCCTATTTCAAGGTGTTTTGCCTTGAGGATGGCAGTATAAGACCTGTTGCCGAAGCAAAAAGAGTTGAAAATACACAGGTCGTGTCGCTTCAATCGTATTTATCGCAGCACTCGGAGGAATATCTTGAGTATTACACCCACACGCTTTCGGAAAACATTCTTACAATTCCGTTTGGCGAAAGCTTTTATTACATATCCGACAGCATCAGCGTCATAACGGGCTTGGAGGACGTTATATCTCGTGCAAGCATCGCCTGTTATGACGCCGCAAATGTGCCTTTATCGGGCGTGTCTATAACCAATGCCGTGCGGGAAATCGAAGAAATTGTTCCGTATGCGCGCTTTGTAATAACCGATAAGCAGGACGCATCCGACCGCTTTGAGGTTATTGTCAGGCAAGCGAATGACTCTATAATGATATATGGAACGCCGCCAAAGGCAACACTCGGCCAGGAATACTCATATCAATTAACCAACAGCAGCAACGAGCTTATATTGCCCAACTTTGGCGAGCTTACAAAAGGGCTTGGGCTTTCGTGGGATGGGCGGATATACGGAACACCGACAGAGAGCGGCGTGTGTGAATTTACTGTCACCTACGATCAGAGCAGCAGGCGACTTCGCATTATCATTATGTCGGAAATTTCGTTTACACAGCCGCTTGCCACAGAAAACTCCTGCGACGGTTTTTCGCTCTCTGTGCCTGAAAGTGAGGCGGTTAGCGGTCGAACTCTGTCCGTGCAGTCGGCTACCCCGACAGATGACAGCGTACTGCAATGTGCCAATGTGGACGTTATGGATGGCAATGGCGCCGTAACGCAAATAGACGGTATGATAATGACAATGAATTTTGACCCTGACGTAGTGCGTGACCGTTCAATTGAGGCAGCGTATTATGATGAGACATCTGGGAAATGGCAAACTCAAACCGCCGATATTGATTATAATAGCGGTATTGCAACCATATACACAGACCATCTGTCGCTCTGGGGGCTGATATTCGGAAGCGACGCGACAATATACCGCGGCATGGGAAGCGCCGGCAACGTCATCGTCAAGTATAATTCTGATAACGATTGTAATGTCGGCAGCAAGGTTTATACACAAAAGGAAATGGCGCATGTTGTGGCAACTACCTTTGCGCAAAGCATTTACCCCAAGTTTAAAAGCTGGTTCGGCGGTACTTTTTACGGAATTCTTTCCGGCCCGCAAACTATAAGAATCACAATTATGCGTAACGACCCGGATGGAGCGGATGGTTATTCAGACGGCTCATTCATTTACTTAAACGGCAGTAATTATGAAAGCTGGGGACAGGTTTACAGCACGCTGTTCCACGAATATTTCCATATCATACAGGCAAAATACATCGGCACGCGCAGGATGGCCCGTAGCTCGGAGCTTTGGTTTACCGAGGGTGCGGCGGATATTTTTGCCGCAGCCTGCACTGCGGAGTATTTCCCCAATGAAAAGGGCTCGTTTGTCAACCTTACCGGCAAAAAGCTGCCGTTACAATGGTTTGACGATATTACGGCGCACAACGGCGTGATTGAATACGCAAGCAGTTACTTTGCCGGCTTTGTCGCACGGGAACGTTTAAATAGCGCAAACAAACTCGTCTTTAAAAATAAGGGGGGAAAAATATGCATAGCACGGTCATCACCGGACGAAAATATGGCTTCCTCGATTGCCTTAGGGCTTTCAGCCATTTATACTGAAATGAAAAACGAATCAAAGAGCATTGACCAGGTGGTGCCCGCAAGCAGTCTTGTGCAGTTTGTGAAGTTTTATCTGATTGACTATCCGCAAATGTACCCCGAAAATATGGGGTTTGTGCGGCCGTTTGATACGGAAGGCATTGCACGTGATATGTATGTCAATAACATAGATGACAATGGTAATTATATGTCGGTTACATCAAATGTTTCTCAAAGCAGACCCGGCATTAAGGTGTTCAAACTTTCGAACAATGCGAGTGATAAAACCAGACAGTTGTATGCTACAGTCAGTGCAGACGCCTCGCTCAAATCGTACAGTGTCGGCAAGCTCAAAGCTACCGGAATAATCGACGGCAAATTTACATATGATTATGATTTGTGCACTCTCGGCACAAATGAGCGGTTTTTCCGTCCGTTTTCCGTTAACACGGACTTTACCGACAACTATGTGCTGGTGGCAAAAATGAGCTCCGGCTTTTTCAGCGGCAGCAACACATACAATATCACGCTGGGCAATATGGGGGGTATGACAGGGGATAACATTTCGTTGCAATTTACCGAAACGCCAATTGAGGGCAGCGACAGATTTTCGGTTTCCTGCACGGCAACCTATGTAATAACAACCGCTACGGCAAGTCTGGGAGCCACCGGTAGCTCAACGTTTGATATCGGTTCGGGTACGGCTGGAACGACGCTGACAGGCAACGCCCAGCTTGTAATAAGTGCCGACGGGTACACGGTTGGCGAAGCGAATAAAAAATACTCTTATAAAATCGTCGGACAATAGACACAAAAAACGTCAAGGAGGAACGGAGCTTGAAACTAAACATACGAACAGGCTTTTACACATTTAAAACCTTCATTGTGAATTTTGAGCAGGATCAGATTGATTTTATCTGCGGTGAGGAAATAATAAGCTTTTTGTACGGTGGCATCAAAGACGTTTCGGTGAAAGAAACAAGCGGCAAAAAGGTATCGTTGGAAATCACAGACGGCGAAAAAAGTATTGATGCGTCCTTTGCGGATATGGAGGATGCGGAAAGGTTTGTAAAGGAGCTGCAAGCCAAATCGGACGGACAGCTCAGACTAAAATTTAATTTAAGAAACGAAAGCCGGGCATCAAAATGAAAAGGACATTATCACTTCTACTTACGGTTTGCATGGTTTTAGCGCTGCTGCCGACCCGGATGTACCCAAGCCTGACAAAACAATATTAATGCAAATAAATCACTCTAACATCAGTGTTAACGGGCAAATGGTAGCTCTTGATTCTCCGCCTGTTTTACGGTAAGGCAGAACATTGTTGGCTATCCGCACTGTTGTTGAGGCACTTGGCGGTACAGTAGGCTGGGACGGCGGCGAACGGAAGGTTACAGTTAAAAAAGATGACACTGCTATTGAAATATGGCTTGATAAAAAGACAATAAGAGTAAACGGAACAGAAAAAACAATTGATGTAGCTCCTACCACCATTAACAACCGCACAATGGTGCCGGAACGATTTGTAACAGAAAACCTCCCCGGCTGCAATATCGAATGGGACGGCGACACAAAATCTGTAATAATCACTAAATAATTCAGTTGAAGAAATGTGGTCGTGCATATACTTGACTCTCAAGTTTTTCAGCGTTAAAATTTCCTGATAATTCAATTTTTTTCGCTGAGTGACCACAAGAAAACTTTTACTGCCATAAGAAAACTATTACAAGGCTTAAGAAAACTTATACTTTGTCGCAAATGGCAAATAAACAAGCAAGCCGCACCGAAAAACACCTCGGTGCGGCTCTTTTAATATCTTCTGAAACCGTGAAAGCCCTTGAAATCAGGGCTTTTGGGCAAAAAAATACAACTGCAGTTTTTTATCAAAATTACCGTTGTACTATGGTGCACCCGGGGAGATTTGAACTCCCATGAAATCACTTTCACACGGACCTGATGGTAACGACACCTCTGTGAAAGAATTTTACAAAACAAAAATTTTTAAAGATAGCTTCTTTTGCAGTAATACTTGGCTTTATTTTAATAAGCAAAATTTGTTAAACCCAAATTCTGCTTTAACATCGCTTATAAGCACTCGATTTTTCATCATATTTTCACCATTGATGCCCAGATGCATTTTTTGAATGCGACAATAGTTGATTTATTTGGTATATCCTGCTGATGTGTCGATTCCGATCGTCTGCGCACCCTCGTCCCAGACTACGCTAAAATCCAGCGCCGCGGCAATGTCGGACCGGCCG
>CAYVPJ010000081.1:5753-6582 GCA_964453505.1 uncultured Oscillospiraceae bacterium
GTCGCGCAGTTTAAAATAATTATTATCGTTAATGTTATATGCGGTCAGGGTGATTTCCGACCCGTCAAGATATACTCTTGCCGTCGAAAGCGCGGCCGCAGCAGCCGTAATTCCCTGCGGCACTGTCAGTTCCCCGCCGACAACAGTATATGATGTTTTTGACTTGAGCCCAATGGCGTTATTGACCTCATCCCAGCCAACCTCAAACTGTTTTCCACTCCCGTTCAGCGCCGCTGCTAAATCACGCAGTTTGAAATAGTTGTTATCGTTTATGTTGTATGCCTGAAAAGCAACCGGCGCACCATTGATAGTAACACTGGCGGACGCCGGAATAGCGGTCAGGGCTGCCTTGGGAATCCATACACCCTCCAATACCGGGTAGGAATTATTTATGTGTTCCGTATCGCTCAACCATTTGTTTAATTTGCCGTCTTTGGATGCAGCATTATTCAGCTCGCCGACAAATTCGCCGCTTTTCATATACTCCGTGCTCGCGGCTTTAACGTCTAAAACAAGTAATTGCGGATTACCGCCGATAATGGTGCCGCCCGCCGACTGTCTATCGCAAAAACTGTGTTCAACAGTAATGGAATAGATATCTCCTATGAAACTGCCCAAAAAATCTTTGTTACCGGACACACTGCCGGCTGCATAGCAGTTGCTGACATTGATATTTTCTCCATGCCCAAGTAATCCGCCAAAGCCGAACCCGGCGGTCGTGCCATTTACATCCGCCGTTGAATAACAATTTTTTACGCTTCCTCCAATCGCCATACCTATTAACCCGCCGCTATTGCCGTTTGCTGATACGTTTCCCTGCGCATAGCAG
>CAYVPJ010000081.1:6592-6978 GCA_964453505.1 uncultured Oscillospiraceae bacterium
ACACAGAAGAATTATCCGAAACCCCAATCAGTCCGCCGCCTGAAACTTGCGCACGATCCTGCAAAGATGCGACGGATACCGTACAGTCAGAACAGCTGTCCTTGACGGTTCCGCCGGAAAGCAGTCCGATTAGTCCGCCACCCGCATAATCGAAAATTGATCCGGAAACGATGCCGGTTGAACTGCAGCCCGAAATTTTAGCGCCATACACGACGCCGGCAAGCGCGCCCACTTTCGCCAATGAGCTTTTAGGTTCGTTTGCGCTAATATTGACATTGAGTACGTTGACATCCCAAATAGAGCTTTCCTGATAAACCATTCCAAATAGACCGATTCCGTCATAAACTGTATCCGAATTTTGTGCCGCCCCAATGGTTAAACCGGTT
>CAYVPJ010000081.1:6988-8338 GCA_964453505.1 uncultured Oscillospiraceae bacterium
CCATCCCGTTGAAGTCATATATGCCGCCGGAATCTTCCGTAGCGCCGATTGGAACCCAGTAATGTGCAGACAGGTCAAAATCTGCTGTTAGCTCAAAGCTTAAAAATTCATCCCTGACTGTCTTGCTGTTTATTTTTTTTGCCACCCAGGCAAGCTCCTGTGCACTGCCGATGTAATAGGTCTGCGAATTGCTGTTGTAGAAAGGTTCAACGGAATAATCCGTCCAATACCCCGAAGTTCCCGCCGCTATAGCCGGGGTGCTAAAGGAGACAGCAGAAACAATCAAAGCAAGCATGAGTGTAACGCATATACACCGCATACTTTTTTGCATAGCAAATGACCTAAAAAATTTTCTGCCGTTTTTCATAACAGGCATCCTTCTTTCAATTTGATTTTATTGTATATTTACGATTCAAACAGGTCAATTCTGTATTTGTGCTCTACTTCTCATACCCTGCCGAGGTGTTAATTTTGATGGTGTTTGTCGCCGCATCAAATGTCACGTTAAAATTCATTGCCGCGGCAATGTCGCGCAATTTAAAATAATTAGATCCGTTTATGTTATACGCTTTAAACCTGCGGCCATACGGTTTATACCTAAGAAGTCCATCCCCGTAGGTAAAAGTCGTTGACGATGTAAGCGTTGCATTCACAGAAGCGGTGCTTCCGGAAACAGCCAGTTCACCGCCCACAAAATCATATGGCAGAGGGCCGACTAAAGAAATAGCATTTGCGACATCATCCCACTTTATATTAAACTGTTTCTCCGAACCATTGAGCGCAGCCGCAAGATCACGCAATTTAAAATAATTACTGCCGTTTATATTATATGCCTCAAAGGACACCGCTTTATTAAATGCATCATAGGACACCGTTTTCCCGCTAATCAAAACATTGGAAGAAGACGGTAAAGCCGTAATGCTTGAAACATTATTGAAGGCTGCAGATAAATCAAGCTCGGGGTATCCGTTGTTGCCGCCGGAGGGATTGAGCCATTCGGCCAGCGAACTGTCAATTTTGGCATAGTCGTTTAAAAGAGCGGTAAACTCAGCGCTTTTCATATAAGACGCTGCCAGCGGCTTGCTTTGGTCATCATTTGGTATTGAGGGACCAGCCGAAAAGGGCCCAGCATCTTCCACCACGGTCAATCGTCCTATCCCGGTTTTCGCATCTGAGTTCCAGTATGTGTTGTATACGGTAACACCTTCGCCTGTTCCAAACAAACCACCGCTGATTCCGCCGTTTGAAGCTGTCACCGCTCCGGTTGCATAGCAGTTTAATACGCTTCCCCGTGCAGCCCCAATCAGTCCGCCCGCGCTTGCGGCCATGCCCTGCATATCGCCCTCGGGG
>CAYVPJ010000081.1:8351-8641 GCA_964453505.1 uncultured Oscillospiraceae bacterium
TTCCCGTGGCATAGCAATTTTCAAATTCACCGCCCGAACCCGCTAATCCTCCGGCACACGCATAGTCTGTAATTGCATCCCCGCACCATACATTGCCTGACGCACTGCAATTTGTAAAATTACCGCCGCTGCCGACCAGCCCTCCTGCCGTGCCGGAATGACCGACGCGAACATCACAAGCAGCCCGGCAATTCTCAACAAGGCCTTCTCCCATAGAACCGATCAACCCTCCGGCTATGCTGCCTCCGTATTCATTGCCCAAACTCAAATCAATATTGCCGGTAACGCTG
>CAYVPJ010000082.1:0-5863 GCA_964453505.1 uncultured Oscillospiraceae bacterium
AAATCCGCCCTTGACGACGGCAAGGACGGCTGATAGGATAGTAATATATTATTTTCACATTTGGATTACAGTGCGGAGGTGTGAGATGAACAACCTATTTCAACGGGCAAGCTCCCACTGGGTACGGTACAGCGAATATGAGTTTAAGCAGGGCGAGGATGGCAAACTCTATGTCACACCGACAGCGAAAGCCACGCCGAAGGTCTATGACCCGTTAAAGGACGCCGAGACGATGGTACTTGACGCGCTAAACGTGGGGCTGCTCTGCATGAACCGCGCCGGGGAAGAAAAAATACGGCAGGCCGTCATGGATTTTGTTTCTCGTTACGGCCTGCTGGGGCTGATGACCGCGCTGCCGACCACGCCGTGCTTCATGGATTATGAAGCGGTGTACTTGCCAAAAAATCATTTTATCAAAAGCGAATCCATGAAAGCGGATGAGTATACCGCGCTGTTTTTCCCTTTTGGGAAACCGGATTTTGTGAAGGACGGGAAAGCATCAACATGGAATGTGACCGACCGAACGATGATCGCGCTGGCCATGACGATGAGCGATAAGCCTATGGCGGTAAACATGGGTTTTCAGCGGGAATATGCCGAACGCTACGACTGGCTGATACAGCAATTCAAGGACTGGGCGTTTACCTTTTGTTCCAGCTTTCTTTACTATGGGGAATACGACAAGATCGACGAAACCGCCCGCGAGCTTTACCGGCAGGGCATGGCGGCCTTTGACGGCATCGCACCGACATATCATATTGCGCTGCTTGACAAGCCGACCATCGTATGGGATTTCCATTCGCTGCTGCTTGGCATCCAGATGATGTTTAGCTTCATGCTGACAGACGAGGCAAAACCGCTGCGTGTCTGCAAGCACTGCGGCAGAGCGTTCATTGCAAGCCGTCCCAGCGCCGTCTTTTGCAGTCCGCAATGTAAAAACAAATATAACGTGTATAAGAATCGGGCGAAGGATAAATAAACTCATGTTGATGTTTGCTTTTGCGCTACTTTTGATTATAATATTAGCATGAAAGTAGTGAACAGTATGAGCCAATACGAGCAGCTTGATACAATGGCACGGCAGCAAAGCGGCGTCCTGAGAACCGCCAACGTTTTGGCCGAAGGTATCTCGAAAACCGTGCTTGCAAAATATGTTGAGTTGCGTGGGTTTGAACGTGCAGCGCATGGAATCTATCTCGCGCCGGACGCATGGACGGATACGATGTATCTGCTTCAGCTCCGATTTGCGCAGGCTGTGTTCTCCCATGATACGGCACTGTTTCTGCACGGCATGACCGACAGGGAACCGACGCAGTATACGGTTACGGTAAAGACCGGATACAACCCATCCAGTCTGACGGCTGACGGCGTGAAGGTCTACACCGTAAAAAAGGAGCTTTACAGTCTGGGCATTGTCCAGCTTTCAACGCCGTTCGGTCACACCGTGGCAGTCTATGATCCGGAGCGGACTGTCTGCGACATTGTGCGAAGTCGGAACAGCATCGAGGCACAGACTTTTCAGGATGCCTTGAAGCAGTACGTACGTAGGCCGGATAAAAACTTGTACAGGCTTACAGAGTATGCCAAAGCGTTTCATGTGGAGAAAATTCTGAACCAATATCTGGAGGTCCTGCTGTAATGATTCGCAGCACCTGATACGGTTTTTATGTTATCGTTCTGGTTCTCTATGCCTGTCGTTCCTGCCGATGCATTTCCACATAGCCATTGGATGGCGGGAAATACGTTCCAGAACATCGGCCTGATCAAACAGCAACTCCGGACGATATTCATTTTTGCGGAAAGCCTCCCAAAACGCTAACTCTTTTTCATTCGGAGTAAGAAGTTCCGACAGATACCGGACAGTTTCGCTCTGCGCCGATTTCAAATCGAAAAATTCGCCATGTCGCAATACCGGTACCAAATCAGTCTTGATTCGGTATTGCGGAATCTTGGTAATGCTGTCAAAATGGAAACTGTCGGGTACCGTTTCTGAACCTATGGCGCTATACAGCATTGTGCATTTCCGAAGCATGGCCTGCTCGCTTTCGTCAAACAAACCATATTGCAGCATATTATGTATGTCGTATAAATCTCTTGGTGCCGTTCTGTTAAGCAGTGCAACGATTTTCGAAGCGAATATTTCAATCGGCGCTAAACTTAGAACAGTCAGTTCCGATTTAGCCCATGGTAGTTTTACTTGCCTGCGGGACTCCGGCAGAACATGACAGCGAAGCATATAGTTGATCTCAATTTTCAGGTTATCCTTCATGCCACCGGAATTTTGGTACTCGTATACAAATGAATCCAGCGCGTGGTATTTTTTTGACTTCAGGCTGGGCGCGTATCCGGATGATTCCATATATTTTACAATGTGATCCGTTACTTTGCCTCGCTCGGAGAGCATTGCATCTCTTGGCAGATTTTCTGTAAAATCGAGGTCAATATCGACGGACAGACGCGGCAGATTAAATATCGTCAAGTTGATTGCCGTACCGCCTTTCAGCGCAAGGCAACTGGACAACAGAGGATCATTTTCAATAAATAAAAGGATATCTGCAAGGCGGCAGACTTTTTCAAACGTATCGCGGACAAAACCAAGTTCCCGTGCCTGTCTGCCAAGCGTAATTCGGTCATATTGCGTCATAATCTGCTACTCCTTTATTCGTTATTGTCCGTATGTCCGCAGGGGCATACAAGCGCCACTTTTCATGCCAAACAAAATTGTTGTGTTCTTTCATCAGGTATTTTTTACTGCCTGATATATGTTTTCGGCATTCAGCAAAGAAACTTTCAGACAAGTCAAAACTGTCACGTAGGCTCTCCAGTAAATAGCCGCTTTTTTGATAAAGAAAGCCGCTGTTATATGCCGCCAGTGTAAATAGAAGTTTGTCCGGGTTGAGTGTGGGTATCAGCATCAGGCAGCGCAGAGTTTCTTCCAGCCCCCCGATTTTTTCAAAATCATTGATACTGTCAATGACAGTACGTTCCAGGCCGGTGACGCGAACGCCGCCCGAAAGCTCAGCGGATGCTTCGTATCGTGGCGCAATCCGATGATAGGTAACGCCGTCATATTCAAAGCTCTGAAAACGGTTTTGGGTAGTCACATAGACCTCATAAAAAACTTGATTGGCATATCCGTAGTATTCAAAGGCGCTGTGATGGGAAACGCAAGCGTCATCGAACAACCGGGAGGCAATCTGATAACGTGTCGGAATCGGCTGCTTTGTTTCAATGCTGATTACAGTGTATAAATCACGTCGGACGCGCTCAATGAATCTTTTTTGTAAATAATCGTGTATAAGCGAGTTCGCGGCTGCATCCGAACCTGTTATGGCTACAAGATCGTCTCGGGAAAAGCAACCGAGTTCTATCAGCTTTTCATAGTGCTTCATATTGTCGCCTCCTTATTTTTATTATAGCACGTAATCATTGAAATTAAAACGATATATTGCAAATATAAAAACAATGTTTTCAAAGTCACAAGCAACCGTCCCAAATAAAATGACTGTGTGCGGTTTTAAATACTGCACACAGTTCATCCGTATTCTGTGTCCCACGGCTCTCTTAAGGCTGAACCATCTCCTTTTCCCCGCAAACCTGCTTTCATTCACCACAAATGAGCCGCCGCGTTATTGTATTTGGGCAGTTTCTTAAACCACCTTTCATAACATATATCTTCCGAATAGTGCTTGGGCGGGGCGCTCTTGCCCTCGCGGACGCTGGCGGCTACGCGCTCGAAGGTCTGACCCTCCTTCAGCTCCGGCAGCCGCTTTTCGTCCTCGCTCTCGTCCGCGGCCGCCTGTTTCAGTCCGGCACGGTAGGCTTGCTCTATGGCCTTCCAGCCATCCTTTAGAACGGTCTTGCCCTTTGCCGTGAAGTCATGCCCGGCGCACGCCAGCTTGACCGTGACCGCCTCAAATTGGTGGGGCTGGGCGGTGGCGCACAGCAAGCGGCAGGCGATCAGCGTCAGTACATTCCGCTCACCGGCAGGGAGCGCAGACAGATCCGCACGCGCAAGCTCCATCGTAGGGATAATGGCGTGGTGGTCGGAAACCTTGCCGTTATCGGTAACACGGGCAATATCCGGCTTCCCGACGCCGCTCTTTGCAAAGGGCAGATTGCCCCGCAGCCAGTCAATGATAGCGGCGGCGGTCGCGCTCATATCCTCAGTCAGATATTGGCTGTCCGTGCGGGGATAGGTCGCCAGCTTCTTTTCGTATAGGGATTGCACATAGTCAAGCGTTTGTTGGGCGGTATATCCATAGATACGGTTGCACTCGCGCTGTAGGGTCGTCAAATCATACAGTCGGGGCGGCTGAACCGTCTTTTTTTGCTTGTCCACGGTAAGCAAGGCGGCGGTCTGCCCGTCACAGGCGGCACGGATATACTCGGCGCTGTCCCTGCTTGGCAGCTTATCGCCGGAAGCGGCGAACGCCCCGCAGTTGATTTCCGGCACATAGAAGGGCTTGCTCTCGAACGCTTTGATCTCCGCTTCCCGTTTTACCAGCAGCGCCAGCGTCGGCGTCATCACCCGTCCCACGTTCAATGTAGCGCCATATAACACGGAAAAGAGCCTTGTAGCGTTGATGCCTACCAGCCAATCGGCTCCGGCGCGGCACAGGGCGGCGCTGTATAGCCTGTCATATTCGGCGCCGGGGCGCAGCTTGGCAAACCCGTCCCGTATAGCGGCGTCCTCCATTGAACTGATCCAAAGACGCTGCACGGGCTTTGTACATCCCGCCTGCCCATAGACCAGCCGGAAAATAAGCTCGCCCTCACGCCCGGCGTCGGCAGCGCATACCACGGTATCCACGCGCTTGTCCGCCATGAGCCGGCGCAGTATGTCAAACTGTTTTTTCTTGTCCTTCGCCACATCGTACTTCCACGCCTCCGGCAAAATGGGAAGGTCGGCGTACCGCCATTTGGCGTACCGTTCGTTGTAGGCTTCCGGCTGTGCCAGCTCCACCAGATGCCCGACGCACCAGCTCACCAGATAGCCGCCGCCCTCCGCATATCCGTCCTTGCGCTCCTTCGCGCCCAGCACACAAGCCAGCGACATCGCCATAGATGGCTTCTCCGCGATCACTAATTTCATCTGATTTTCCTCCTTTTGCGCATAACAAAAACGCGAGGGCTTTATGCCTTCGCGTTTTGTAAGCGATATTGATTGATCCTATTGTTCCGTCAGCGTCAGTTTCAAACCGATTGGGATTTCCCGGATTTGCTTCCTTTGTACATGAGCAAAGCGTATGGTGGACACCGTGCCGCCCTTTTCACGCCCATCGTATACCGCGATCACCCGATCCGAGCACTTCACCATATAACGATTGCGCGCCATATATACGCTTGGGGCGTATTCCTCGCTGATAACGCTTATGTCTGTGCAGGCTGACAGCAGTTGCTTTGTAGCGTCGTCCTTTAGCAGCCGCAGGCAGCGGTTGCGGTACGGTATTGCGGCCTCCAGCCTGAGAGCGTCGTTTGTTTTCCGCTTCTCCGCGACGATCTGCGCGAAATACTGGTCCGCACCCTCCGCAAAGCCGGAGATAAAGCGGGTATAGCCAGCCGCAATCGCGCTTTCGATCTCCCTGTTCAGTTCTCGCTTTACATACTCTACTTGATCGGTGGGTATATCCCTGTGGCCTGTGACACAGCAGGTCTTTTCTTCCATTTTATAAACCCCCATCTTATTAAGGCATTAAAAGCAATATCGTATTAACTATACGGCATGAAATGCCTATGGTCAAGAATAACACGGCATGATATGCCGTAAATTATATGTAGTGCGGCATATAATTATCTTGAAAGGGGTGAGTAAGCCATGTATGAAGATTTTACGCAAGAACGCATTTCGCAGCTTCGCATC
>CAYVPJ010000082.1:5873-8242 GCA_964453505.1 uncultured Oscillospiraceae bacterium
ATAGAGAATAAGAAGGCTTTGCCGTCATTACAAGGGCTTTTCTACATCTGCGAGTATTTAGGTATTACGCCACAGGAGTTTTTTGACGAAGGGAATGCGTTTCCCGAAAGGCTCAAAGAGCTTGTTTCAGAGGCAAAGAAGCTGGACAATACGGCGCTGACTTCCGTTCTCGACATCATAAAGCAACTGAACGGCAGAAAATAGCATGAAAAAAGCGGCCTTACGGTCGCTTTTTCCTATGCCTTAGCGATTATTTTAACAGCCATTCCAGCGCATTGATTTGCTTGATACCATTATGGGAGGTTAAAGGAACAAAGTCCATCGTAATCAGATGCTTTGGATTGTGGTCCTTTATATCCTCCAGCGGTGCAAGCTCGCGCGCAAGCGTTTTTCCCTCCGCGTCGTTTACCGTATAGGCTACCTGATAGTATTCCTCGCCCTCGTCGCCAATGGCGATAAAGTCAACCTCTGTCGCGCCAACCTTTCCGATATGGACTTCATAGCCGCGGCGCAATAGCTCCAGATACACAACGTTCTCCAGTATATGCCCCATATCCACCCGCTTGCTGCCAAGCAAATAATAGCGCAGCCCAATATCGGAGAGGTAGTATTTACTGCCTGTGGCAAGATACTGTTTTCCCTTCACATCGTATCTTCCCACCTTATAGAGAACAAAACTGTCCACAAGCGCGGTCAAATAGGTTTCCACGGTGGGCGCGGAGATTTTGCGTCCCGCCGAAGTCATGGTGTTGGCTATTTTTGTCGCGGAACACAGGTTGCCGATGTTGTCGAACATATAGCGTATCACGCTGTCCAACATGCCGGCGTCGGATATGCGATACCGGGCAACAATATCCTTTAAGACGATAGAGGTATAGATACCCTCCAAATACGCATTGACATCCCGCCTGCGGGTTAATTGCAGGACATACGGAAAAGCTCCGTTTTGAATATAGCGTTGATATTTTATCTGCAAATCCGTTTCGTCGCCAAGCGCGGACATATATTCCTTGAAGGATAACGGCAGCATCTTGATCTCCACATACCGCCCGGAGAGAAGCGTCGCAAGCTCGCCGGAAAGCAGATAGGCGTTAGACCCCGTGATATACACATCGCAGTTGGGCTTGATAAACAGGCCGTCTACAGCTTTTTGGAAGTTTGGAACGGTTTGCACCTCGTCAATAAAGATGTAGTTCATCTTATCTGGCCGCAGCCGCCCCTTTATCCATTCATAAAGCTGCATGGGCTCTTGAATATCGTGATAATCTGGGTCCTCCAGATTGATGCGTATGATTTGATCCTCGGCCACGCCGTCCCTGCGCAGATAGTCGCAGTACAGATCAAACAGCGTCGATTTCCCGCAGCGCCGAATCCCTGTAACGACCTTGATGATTTGCTTTTCCCGGAAGCTGATAAACCGATCCAAATAAGCCGGACGTTCTATGAGCGTTTGCATAGCGTGCACCTCCATATTCTAAAACGAGTTTATCATACTTACCCGCATAAGTCAACTTTGCAAAGTACATTTTTCAAAGTTGATATATCTACACGGTTTGACAACTACATTTAGTATGCGGCTGTTTTGCAAAAGCTATTCGCTTATTCGCCCGTGCTGCCAAACGCGCCTTGCCCGCGCCCGGCGTTGGTTTCCGTCACAAAGTCGGCAATGATAACAGGCATAATCACAAGCTGCCCGATACGGGAGCCTTTGACAAGCGCCTGCGGTTCGGTTCCCACATTACTCACAATAGCGTGTATCTCCCCGCGGTAGCCGGAATCAATGGGCGGCAGTTCACAGACAACGCCTTTTGCCGCCATGCTCCCGCGTGGGAACACATACCCGGCATACCCGTCCGGCACCTCGATACCGAAGCCCAGCGGTATCTTCGCCACCTGTCCGGGCTTTAGCGTCAAATCATAGGGCATGTACACATCCGCGCCGGCGTCATTATCGTGTACGCGGTAGGGTCGGCGTTCATTCGCCGCGCCAAAGTCAAGCATCTTTATTTTCAATCGCATCCTCCTTTTTCAGCAGCGGAAAATCCTCCGCAAGTATTTGTTCCGGCGTTTTATCCTTCTCCAGCGGCGCTTTGCAGGACATTTTACCCTCCGCACAGCCGCCACGCTGACAGAATGGCCCGGTGACGCTTGCGGCGAACAGTTCGGGGCTTAACTCATAGAGCGCCGCCCATATTTTGAGCATCACATATCGGGTTTCCAATGTGTTGCGGCGGCATACCCGCTGGCCGATCATGTGCTTCCACTGATAGGGCGTGGCGCTCATTACGAGAGCGTTGCGCATCCCCTGCGGGGCTATATAACCGGCAGCGTCATGGCCGACGCCGCTGGCGCACAGCTTTTCGTAGCTG
>CAYVPJ010000083.1:0-7946 GCA_964453505.1 uncultured Oscillospiraceae bacterium
GCACGAAATCCGAGGTCGAGGTCAATGAGGAGCTTGGGGAATTTATCACCGCATCTCGGCGGGAGGAAAGCAATCTCGACCGCAAGGAGCGATATCACTGCTATTCGCTCGACGCTATCCTTTTTGAAGGCAAGGAGTATGGCGACTACAACACCCCTGACGCAGAAATTGAACGCAGTGAAAAGAAAAAGCGCATTGCTGCGGCGTTAGAAACCCTGTCGGAAGTACAAAAGCGTCGGCTGCTGATGCTGGCAGGCGGATGCTCTGTTAATGAAATTGCCCGTTTAGAGGGCATCGCACCGAATGCCGCGTGGAAATCCGTAGAAGGTGCAAAAAAGAAATTTATCAAGTCTTTCAAAATGGGTGTATAAAACAACCTGCTTTTCTCCGTATACCGAGGGACACACAAGACCGTCCCTCGGAAAGGACGGAAAAAGATGAAGCACAACCTACAAATCAGTGTTTCGAGGAAGCCCCCGGAGGGCGGCGTCGTTAGGTGCCAGCGAGTCACTATGCGGGAACGTATACTCCGTTACCTGTTCGGCGAGAAGCGCCGTGTAATAGTCATCGTTCCCGGTGACTCCGTCGAGTGCGTATCTGTTACAGAGCTTGCGGACGGAGGTGGCACTGCCGATGAACGATAACAATGCTCCGCTGCTCCCGATGCCAATCAAGGTCAAGCCCTACGCACATCAGGTCATCGCTTTTAACTTCGTATGCAAAAGGCTCGGCCTTCTGCCGGACAGCACCTACTCGCCAACGGGCTATGGCGCAGCGCTTCTCATGGAAATGGGAACAGGCAAAAGCCTCACAGCACTTGCTGCTGCCGGTGCGCTGTATAACGCCGGACGCATCAAACGGGTGCTGGTCGTTGCTCCGCTGTCGGTGGTCGGCGTATGGGAGGAAGAATTCGGCAAGTTCGCGGACTTCGATTACTCCCTTGCCGTGCTCAAGGGTAGCGGTGAAAAGAAGGTAGATACCCTGCGGCACATGACCGGGGCGGCGCTTCAGGTGGCAGTCATCAACTACGAATCGGCATGGCGGCTTGAGAAGAATTTGGCGGCATGGAAGCCCGACCTCATCATCGCCGACGAAGGGCACAAAATCAAAACGCACAACATCAGCGCATCCAAGGCGATGCATCGGCTGGGCGCGGCGACAAAGTATCGACTGCTCCTGACGGGAACGCCTGTGACCAACAAGGCAATCGACGTTTTCAGCCAGTACAAATTCCTTGACCCGCGCATCTTCGGGCAGAGCTTTTACAGCTTCCGCAATTACTTCTTTTATATGACCGGCTACGGCAACCATACGCCGGTGCTGAAAAAGAGCATGGAGGACGAGCTTACCCGCCGGATGCACAGCATCGCATTTCGGGCGACGAAGAAGGAATGCCTCGACCTGCCGGATACGACAGACATCATCCGCAAGGTGGCGCTGGAGCCGAGGGCGATGAAGCTGTATCAGTCGCTTGTCAAGGAAAGCTACGCGGAATTGTCCGAGGGTGAGGTCACCATCACCAATGTGCTCACCAAGCTGCTGCGGCTGTCGCAGCTCACGGGTGGCTTTATCGGAAGCGATGAAAGCAGCGCCACGGAGCAGGTATCAACGGCGAAGCTCGACGTGCTGGAGGATATCATCGACGCCGCACTGGAGGAAAATCGCAAGCTCGTCGTCATTGCCCGCTTTGTGCCGGAGCTTGATGCCATCTGTGCCATGCTCGAAAAGAAGCGCGTCAATTATTCGCTCATCAAGGGCGGTGTGAAAGACCGCGACGAGCAGGTCGCACGATTCCAGAACGACGCTAATGTTCCCGTGTTCGTCGGTCAGGTGGCAACGGCTGGTCTGGGTATCACGCTCACGGCGGCAAGCACGATGATTTTCTTCTCACTGGACTACTCCATGAGTAACTTCGAGCAATGCAAAGCCCGCATACACCGCGCCGGTCAGCGGATGCCCTGCACCTATATCTATCTCGCGGCGCAGGCTACGGTCGACGAGAAGGTGCTGAAAGCCCTGAAAAACAAGGCGAATCTCGCCAAGACACTGGTCGACGATTACCGCTATGGCAACAACCCGTTTATGTAAAGGAGATTATCACGATGGACATATCAGAAAAACTGTTTGAACTCGCAGACCGGCTCAAAGCCCTGCGAGATGAGAAAAAGGAAACCGAGCAGCGCGTGAAGGATATCGGCGCGGAGCTTGATGAGGTCGATGCCGCATTGGTGCAGCTCATGACCGATACCGAGACGCAAAACTTCACCCGCTCCGGCATCATGTTCTGCCTCACCAATACCACCCGCGCCTCGGCGACCGCCGACCGCAAGGACGACCTGTTTGATGCGCTTCGCGCCGAGGGTCATGGCGGGCTTATCTACGAAACCGTCAACGCCAATTCTCTCTCCGCCTTTGTGCGGGAGCAAATGGCTGAGAACGACGATGCTTTACCCGACTGGCTGGACGGGCTGGTCAATGTATTTGAAAAAACGACCGTGGGCGTCCGCAAGGCGACCCGCAAATAAGGAAAGGACGATACGAATATGAAAAGCAACGATAATACGGCTCTTGCCACAACGAACAGCGCATTCATGGCGCTGAGAGACTTCAACCTGAACGATGCAATGAGCGAGGAGCTCTCCGGCTTGTCCGGCAGCTTCGAGAGAATCAAGATTCCCGCCGGAGGCATGACCGTCTTTGAAATCCCCGGTGAAAACCCAGACAGCCCGGAAACGGTCAAGGAGTTCTCCGCGGTTATTCTGCATCATCACCCGGTCAACGCCTTTTATAAGACGAAGTACACTGGCGGAAGCAATCCTCCCGACTGCGGCAGCTTCGACGGTGTCTGCGGCGAAGGCACTCCCGGCGGCGAATGCGCCAAGTGCCCGAATAACAAATTCGGCTCCGGCGAGAACGGTGCCAAGGCGTGTAAGAACCGTCGCCGTGTGTATTTGCTCCGCGAGGGCGAAATCTTTCCGCTCATCATGTCCCTGCCTACTGGCTCACTCAAGGATTTCACCCGCTATATCATGCGTCTGCTGTCCAAGGGTAAGAAGTCAAACGCCGTGGTAACAAAATTCACGCTGAAGAAGGCTACCAATAATAACGGCATCGCGTACTCTCAGGCGCAGTTCTCTGTCGATCGCACCCTGACCGATGAGGAGCTTGTACTTATCTCAGGAATTACTGAGCAGGTAAAGACCTACTCCACCCGCGTTGGCTACGATACCGAGCCCGCCGTGGATGTCCCTGCCAATGTTGACCCTGAAACCGGCGAGATCATTGAGCCTTTAGCCTAAATCATACCGCCGCAGGTCGGGCAGTTTATCGCTGCCCGACCCATAGCGGCAGATTGGAGAAGAACATGGACTATAACCTTATATATACAACCGACGCACTGCGGGATTATCTCGTCGATGCAAGCGTTATCGCCTTTGACTTTGAGACTGCGCCGGACGATGCATGGCGGGATGAGCCGAAGGCGGCGCTAGATGCACACAAGTCGCATATCGTCGGAGTTAGCATTTCGGTGTCAGAGGGCACTGCGGTATACCTGCCATTTGCGCATAAAATCGGCGAAAATGTGCAGAGCCGCGATGAAATGCTGCAGTACCTCACCGCCGCAGTTTTTGAAAACCCCAGTATTGTCAAGGTCGCGCACAACCTGTCCTTTGAGGCGATGTTCCTGTATGCGCTGGGTATCGTCGTGTGTGAGCCTTGCTACGACACCATTGCGGCGGCGCAGCTCACGCTGAAAAGCAAATTTGAATTCCGCAGCCTGTCGGATAGTGGCTTGAAGCTGCTTGCCACATCACTTTTCGGTGCAGATATGCCGGACTTCAATACCGTGACCGCAGGGCGACATTTCGATGAGATGAATCCGGCAGACTATGAAACGCTGCGCTATGCCTGTGCTGACTCGGATTATACGCTGCGGCTTTACTACAAATTCAACAGCTGGTTTGGCAGTAATATCCGCCAGCACCGCGACATCGTTGAGCGGGTCGAATCTCCTACAGCCGTGTATTGCGGCATGATGAAATATAACGGTGTGCCGATGGATACGGCAGCAATGCTGAAACGGCAAAAGGAAGCCGATGAGAAAATCGCGTTCCTTCGTGACGAAATCGACAGGCTGACCGGCGGCGTGGACATCGGTGCAAACGCATCTACCTCCGCATTCAAAAAATATCTGTTTAACGACCTCGGCCTTCCAGTGCTCAAAACCACGGACAAGCATCAGGAGGCAGCGGACGATGCGACGATGATTATGCTGACCGAATACTGCCAAGCAGAGCGCCCGGAGCTCGTGCGCCTATTCGAGCTGGTGCAGGAATACCGCAAATGGGGCAAGCTCAAATCGACCTATATCGACGGTTATTTGCGCTGCATCAATGCCGCCACGGGTCGTATACATCCAGACCTCATGCCGCTTGGCACCGAAACAGGGCGCTTTGCTTCCCGCAACCCTAATATGCAAAACTGCCCGCGCAAGGACAACGACCCCGTCGGTGTGCGCAAGTTCATCAAAGCGCCGGAGGGCAGTCTGCTTGTGTCACTGGACTTCTCCCAGATAGAGCTTCGTGTCGGCGCGTTTTACTGCCGAGATGAAAAAATGCTGCAGACCTACCGTAACGGTGGAGATATACACGCACAGACGACATCGGTCATTTTTCATGTACCCTTTGAAACGGCAGTCGATAAGAATGCCCCACATTACAAGGAGCGCCGCACCATTGCCAAGAACTGCAATTTCGGTGTGTTCTACGGATTATTTCCAAGCGGGCTGCAGAAGACCTTGAAATTCAAGGCTGGGCTCGATGTGTCCAAGGACACCTGCAGCGGTATCATCGACAACCTAAAATATGGCTATCCGCGTCTGTCTCTGTGGCAGGAGGAATTCAAGAAACGTGCCGCCATCACATACTTTGCGGAAACATGGCTCGGTCGTCGCAGATACATTATAGGGATACTCTCGAAGGACTGGGGTACGCATTCCTTTGCGGAGCGGTGCGCAATGAATACCCCGATTCAGGGTACAGCGGCGGATATTCTTAAGCTGGCGATGGGACATATCGTTGACGGTATGAAGGAACGCCCGTGGCTCAAGCCCTTTTTACAGATTCACGACGAGCTGGTATTTGAAATCCCTGCGGACAAGCTCGGTGAGGCAGTCGCTTTTGTAAAGCAGTGCATGGAGGTGCAGCCGTTCCCGGCGTTTGATGTGCCAATAATCGCGGAAGCCGCCTATGGCGCGAGCTTCGGTGAGATGGAAGAAATGGAGTGAGCATATGGGAGTCAATCTTTACAATTCTGAGGGCTACCTCGACCCGACCGCTCACGATGCTATGGTGAGTGTTTTGAAGGAGCAGCGTCAGCGCCCGTATATGCCGAAGGTCTTTATATCCTCGCCCTATGCGGGCGACGAGAAGCAGAACACGCTCAATGCCCGCAAATACTGCGCCTTCGCCGTGAAGGCTGGGTATATACCCTTCGCGCCGCATTTATTTTTCGTGCAATTTCTCTCGGATTCTGTGCCGGAGCAGCGGGAGCTTGGTATGTTCATGGGCATGGTTTTTCTGGACGGCTGCAAAGAGCTATGGGTGTTCGGTGACCGTATCTCGCCCGGTATGGAGCGAGAGATTGCCCGTGCCGAAAGGCGCGGTATCATCATCAGACATTTTAACGACGACTGTGAGGAGGTGGCACCAATATGAGCTATCCGCAGGAGCTTATGGAAAGAAAGCAATGGGTAAACTGGCGGCTCATACCCGACAAGGACGGCGGCAAGGATAAAAAGATGCCATACAATCCCATCACGGGCAAGGGTGCGCAGTCCAACAATCCTGCGACATGGACGGATTATGCGACTGCCGCCGATGCGCTGGAGCGGTACGGCTTTACGGGTCTTGGCTTCATGTTCTCAAAGGATGACGATTACGTGGGTGTGGACATCGACCATTGCTATGACCCAGACACAAAGGCTTTCAACGATACCGCAAAGGCTATCTTAGCGCGGCAACCAACCTATGTGGAGTTCTCTCCCTCCGGCACCGGCGTTCATCTCTTCTTCAAGGGCAAAATCCCTGCCGGTGGCAATAAAAATACAAAAACCGGCGTGGAGATGTACGAGCATACCCGCTATTTCACGATGACAGGCAAAAAGCTCGACGGCGCAACAGATACTGTCGCCGAGGACAATGGTGCGCTGGCTTGGATCCACGAGACATACATCCGCACTCCGAAGAAGCAAAAGAAGAAGTCAAAAAAGAGCGCTACCCCCGTGCAGCTGCCCGACGATGAGCTTCTGGAGCTTGCCCGTGGTGCTGATAACGGCGAGGCGTTTTCGAAGCTGTGGGACGGAAGCTGGCAGGACAATTATTCAAGTCAATCTGAAGCAGATATGGCGCTGTGCTGCCGCTTGGCCTTCTGGTCAGGTAAGGACAAGGTACAGATGGACAGGCTTTTTCGGCAGAGCAGGCTGTTCCGTGAAAAATGGGACGAAAAGCATCATGCGGGCGGCGCGACCTATGGTGAGGAAACGCTGGATAAGGCGTGTGAGCTTACCGAGGACACCTACGCTCCCGGAGGTGATTCGCCGGTGTTTGAGTACAAGGGTATGTATTTCAGGCGCAAGGGCGAAAACATCTATCCCATCACAAACTTCGTGTTCGTGCCAGTGGAGATGATTGTTGCCGACGAGGAGACACAGCTCACCGCCGACCTTGTGACCGTGCGCGGCGAAACCTACCGTCTGACCTTTATGACGACGGATTATGCCAATCAGCAGAAATTCAAGAATGCGCTCAACAAGCGGACTATTGCACTCAGCTATACCGGCTCTGATGGCGATTTAGAGCTGCTCAAAGCATACATTTCGGAGCTGGACTGGAAAACAAAAATCGGTGTTAAGGCTATGGGTATCTATGAGCACGGTAACAATATGGTCTTTGTCTCGGTGGAGGGCGCGGTAGATAAAAACGGCGCTGCGGTTAATGGCATCATTCAACTCGATAAATACCGCAGTATTTCCAGCACAATTCTTGACATGAAATGCATTACTGCGCCCCAGCTTCAAAAGCTCGGCGAGCAGCTCCTATCATACAACGAACCGGCAAAGGCGGTGTCAATTCTGGCATGGATAAGCGGCTGCTTCATAAAGGAGCATCTTCGCATGAAAAACGTAAAGTTTCCTCACCTCATGCTCATCGGCGAAGCCGGAAGCGGCAAGAGTAATACACTGGAGCGGGTCATCATGCCGGTGTTCTCCAAGACAAAAATTGTGGCAGCGGGACAGACGACAGCCTTTACGCTGATGAAGGACGCGGCATCCTCGAATACCATCCCTATGGCTTTAGATGAGTTCAAGCCCTCAAAAATCGACAGCTATCGACTCGCACCACTGCTGAACCATTTTCGTAATAGCTATGACGGTCAGGAAGGTATCCGTGGTCGTGCAGACCAAACGACGGTGAGCTATGAGTTGCTTGCTCCGCTCGTTGTTGCCGGTGAGGAATCGCCGGACGAGGCAGCTATCCGAGAGCGCAGCATTGAACTGCTGTTCTCAAAGAAAGACCTGAAGGCGGTCGAATATCGTGCGGCGTTCCAAGGCCTGTGCAGAAATGCCGACCTGCTTGGCGGGCTTGGACATAGTCTGCTTGACATCGCGCTCAAAACTAAACCCGCAGAATGCTATTCATGGTACGAGGAGGCGCTTTGTAGTTTCGATAAGGAGCTGCCGTCGCGTGTCGTCAATAACCTCGCCTGTATGGTCGCAGGGCTGCGGCTCATGGAAAAGCTGTGCTCCTCGCTCGGCTTGACGTGGCACGAGACATTTCCGTATGCCATTGCTCCCTGCACGAAGTACATCGAATATGCAGCGAAGGAATATCTGCTGGACGGCGGCACCAGCAATAAGAGCGTGGTCGAACATACGCTTGAGGTCA
>CAYVPJ010000084.1:0-7735 GCA_964453505.1 uncultured Oscillospiraceae bacterium
AAATTCAAAGCGGAAAGATTGTTGCGACTTGTTTCGCAAGCGATTTTTTTATTGCCGAGGCCGATGAATGGCGAGCCGAAGCCTGGGCGATGATAAAGAATCGGCCTGACCTTGACTTTCTGATTTTAACCAAGCGCATTGACCGCTTCAACGTTTCTCTCCCGGACGATTGGGGTGATGGGTACGAGAATGTGAATCTGGGGTGCACCATTGAAAATCAGGCGACGGCTGATTACCGGCTGCCTTTGTTTTTATCCTGGCCCATAAAAAGGAGATTCATTGCTGCTTCGCCACTTCTGGAAGCTATTGATATCTCGGCTTACCTGGATGGAGTTGAACACGTTACCGTAGGTGGTGAAACAGGACGGGAAGCCCGTATTTGCAATTACGATTGGGTACTGGATATTCGGGAGCAATGTGTTAAAGCAGGGGAAACCTTTTGGTTTAAAAACACAGGTTCGCATTTCATGTATAACGGCACAGTCCAAAAAATCAACCCATTCAGGCAGAGTGCTGTGGCAAAAGAATTTGGAATCAATATTTTAAACGGCAAAAAGCTGTTTTGATAAGAGATATTTAATGTCCCATTTTTTCGCCCAGATTTCAATTCTTTTATTTCAGGCGGTTTAACAGGGAGCAAATCCTTAAGAGCTTTTTTTCTTCTCTGTACGCTTCAAGGCGCCAGGCCTTCCGGTTTCCCACTGTCCCGGGCTCGGCATAAAAAAGCCTCGGCGTAAAAAAATTATATCCCAAAAAACAATAACTTTACGTTATATTAAAATTTTAATAAAATGAAAAACAGGGTATTAATGAACATCATCCGCTGGTCGGCCCGTATTATCGGGACATTGATAGTTGCGTTTACTTTGTTCATGGGAATTGGCGAAATGATTGAAGGAAGTAAAAGCGCTGTCTCTGAAATTAATCTCGATGTTATTATAATATTTGCAGTATGGGGTTTAGGACTCTTGGGTTTATTGTTGGCACTATGGAAAGAAGGCCTGGGAGGATTAATCTCGTTGCTTTGTTTCGTAATCTTTAATATTCTTACTGCGGTCAGCCCTGAATCTGGTTACACTTATATACTTTTACTTTTCATGATTCCATCGGTATTGTATTTACTTTATTGGTGGCTAAAAAGAAAATCTATAAAAGATGCAAAACAATGAATTAAGATATGCCGGACTGATTGCCGCATGTGGAATGAACTGCGGATTATGCATTGGTTATTTGAGAGAAAAGAAACCATGCAGTGGCTGCTATAAAATTGATGATGTGAATAAGCCACAAGGTTGCCGCAGCTGCATAATAGTTAATTGTGAGCTGCTGGCAAAAACCGAATCCGGATTTTGTTTTGAATGTGAGAAATACCCATGTGCCAGACTAAAAAATCTTGACAAAAGATACAGGACAAAATATGGAATGAGCATGATTGAAAACCTTGCCTGTATAAAAGATCATGGTCTTGATGAGTTTATAAGACTTGAGCAGGATAAATGGAAATGCAAAGTCTGTGGAGCCGGATTAAGTGTGCACAGGAATTTTTGTCTTAAGTGTAAAACAATGATAAATGATATATTATTTGAACGACCTGTAGGGACTGAATCAAATGAAAAGGTTTGTGATTTAATACTCCGTAAAGCTGTTAAGACAGGATATAAAACGACTGCTTTACCATTTGACTGCAAACATTGGACTAAAGAATTTTCATTCATTGAAATAGAAGGAAATCAATACGAGATTTTTCCAAGCCCTTTTTCCCAACCCTTTGACAACGCCGGAGAACTGGAAGTGGTCTCGACATTGGAAGAACTAAAAACCAAAAACATCGCAGGTAAGATACTCTTGCTAAATGGTGATATGACCCAACAACAGCTGTTTCCAAAGGATTTCCCGTTTTACTATCCCGATGAGCATAAGATAATTATTGATCTACTGGAAGAGAAACAACCTCAGGCAATAATTGCCATTACAGGCAAGGATCCGATGTGTGGATTGAACCCATTCCCTTTGTTCGAGGATGGGAGCTTCTTAATTCCTTCGGCATTTGCCGATAAAACAACAGGAGAGCAAATCGCCCGAAGGAGAGGATCAGTTAACCTGAAAATCGCCTCCGGAACAGAAAGTACAGTGGGCCGCCAGATAATTGCCTCCACGAACAATAACGGGACAGGTAAAATTATTGTTTGTGCACACATGGATACCAAATACGGAACCACAGGAGCACTCGATAATGCTGCAGGAATAGAAGTTTTATTACAAATAATGGCTAATCTAAAGGGGTATATCGGAGTGTACGATATAGAGTTTATACCGTTCAACGGGGAAGAATATTATGGCGTTTCGGGTCAGTTAGAATATTTAAAATATATCGAGCAAGAACAGCCGGAAATAAAACTTGTAATAAATATTGATTCTCCGGGACATAAAGCATCCAGAACTGCTTTGTCATCCTATAATTTCGTTGAAAGCAAACAAGCCTGGCTGAATACAAAGATTTCTGAAAATGAATACATGGAGGAAGGTCCCCAATGGTACGCCGGTGACCATGCAATGTTTGCATTCAGGGGGATTCCCTGTATTACGGTAACCTCGTCAAATCTTTTTGAAACAGTATTGGATTTGACTCATACGTCAAATGATACCATCGAAAATATAGATCTTGAAATTCTGAAAAAAACATCGGCTTTCTTAACTAAATTGATTAATGATTATGAATAAACAACTGCGTCAGGACAATGAACTTCCTCTATGTGTTGAAAAATGGGGGTGGAGATACCATCATTTAGGTATTCCTACAAAAATAAAAATGCCTAATGAAGTATATATACCTCATTTGATAATTCATGTTTCTGGATTCAGTACATGCCCATTTGGGGTCGAGTGGATGAGATACGATGATGATTGCCCGATAGCAGATTTAATAAAAACCGTACCTCATGTTGCGTTTGAAGTAGATGACATTGATGAAGAATTGAAAAAGCATGATTTTGAGGTTATTTATGAGCCCGGTGTCCCTTCTGAGGGAGTCAGGGCAGGAATGATCAAGTATAATGGAGCTCCAATAGAATTGATTGAATTTGCCAAATGAATAAAACATTACTGACAGCCCCCTGTGGCCTGGATTGTTTCAACTGCCCTTCTTACGAGGGCAACATTACAGAAGAATACAAGACTCGTGTTTCTGAATTCCTGAAAATACCGCGCGAAGAAACCCCGTGTAAAGGTTGCAGGGCAGAGAAAGGACATTGCAGGTTTGTAACAGGTAAGAACTGTGCCACCTGGGAGTGTGTACAGAAGAAAGGAGTGACTTATTGCCATGAATGTGATGAGTTCCCATGTAAGTTGCTGATGCCTACTTATAAAGGCGCGGATTTCCCTCACAATATGAAAGTCTACAATCTTTGCCGGATGAAACTTAATGGCATGGATAAATGGATAGAGGAATCCGTCGAAATCAGGAAACGCTATTATGAGGGTAAATTTGAAGTTGGTAAAGGCCCTAGTTTATAAACAACTCATCTTCCGGGATTTTGTATTTTTCTATTTTTTCAGGATAAGAAGAGGCATGATTATTAAAATGCCGCTTTACCATCCAGGTTTCATCAAAAACAGATTTATAATAAATTTCAACCAATATATCATCTCCATGCTTCATCACCCAATTGATTAATTCATAATTATCGCTATAATCAATTATTTTTATTTCGTCATTTGCCGAAATTACAACTTTCGAAATCTGACTTATAGTTCGCATATTTAGAATAGAATCCGGTGTTTGCATTAATTGTATAAGATCGTCCCAGGTCTGTGCTGCTTCGCCTTTATATGAAACCCTTACAGCATCTATTATTGCCGGGCCTGTTCCCTTGTTTTTAACAACATAATTATATTGTTCAATTGATTGTGATTTGAGGCCTCCATATTCATTTTTCTCAATAATCAAACAAGGCCATGCGTTTGCTTTAGTCTGGGTCAACAATATATTGGTTTGTCTATTCATGACTGATGCCTGATACATCGCAACAAACATGGTAGAGAAACTTACTATCATAACTCCAGCCGAAATAAGTAATTGATAATCAATTTTTTCTTTATTTTCACTTTACAAGGGTTTTAGTTACCGATTAATATCCTCTACATATTTTATTATCTCATCCGGTAGTTCGGGTAATTCGATATTTGTTTGTTGTAGAGCTTTATATTTCTTAATGAAGTAGAAATAGCCGTTTTTAATACATTCCTTTATTCCTTCTGCGCCATAGTATTGCTCAATATGATAAATCATATATAAACCCGTAATACATACATATTTATCCCAGTACTGTCCATACAATCCGGAATTCAAGGCTTCTCTGCGTATTTCTTCTTTGTTTTTTGTATTGAATATAACCTTTACGCTATCCGAAAGTGAAGCAAATGCTTGCTTTTCATTCTGTTTAAACAGGTCGTTTTCATTATAGTTTTCTCTGAATAATTTGCCATTGGAAATATAGTGAGCTAATCCTTCATTCAGCATCATGTATAAAATCGTATTCTCAATATTTTCATTATTCCATTTTACTCTATTTTCCTTTATATAATCAGAGAAAATAGCATGAAACAATTCATGTGACATTACATCTTCCATTGCATCCATTTGTTCTGTCAATGTGTTCCCATATGTTGAACAAACTAAAGTCAAATTAAAAAGAATTGCGGGAGTACCAGAGTCCGCAAGGGTGTACTCTCCATTATTGACGATGTAATCAAACGACATGGCATCTCCCCATTTCCAACCCAAAGCAGTAAAAAAAACATCATAATTACGAGGTGGAGAATAGTTATAGGGGAAATATTTGATTGCACGTTCATATACACTTTCAGAAAAATCTGATTTTTTTATTTTATTTACGAGTTCAGAAATTTCTAATTGTCTGGTATATGCATCATTCAGCAAATATTCACTTCCCGAAATGCTGTCTTTACAATTGAAGTCCTCTAATGTTTTCTTAAAATCAGGAACATTTTCATCCTTGGTCCTTAAAATCTGTTCCATCAGTTGAGCCGCCGGTTGTTTGTCAAGATTTAGGGTATTATTTTTACTACATCCTTTCTGCATCCACACCAATAAGGAATCAACAGATTCTGTATGGAAAATCAATTTATTTTGGGCAGTCAAATTCGTCGTTATGGAAAGTAATAAAAGGAATGGTATTACTGTTTTCATATTTCGTCTATAATACTCCCGCAAATATGGGTAATTTTCCCTATCTTCCAGCCCGGTTACGAATTTAATAGCTATTCATATGATAAAGGCATTTTTAGCACCAATTCGCTGGATACTGATAACAGGTCTTGTTTATTTTCTTGCCTCGGGAGAAATTGATGATTTAAGGGTATGGATTTATATTGGTTTATATGCTATTGGCGGACTGACTATTGGAATGGTGTTGTATAAAAAAACGCCACAATTATTGAAGGACAGAGGGAAAATGCAGGAGGGTACAAAACAATTTGATAAGTATATTATTCTGACTTACTTTTTGTTTGCCATTATTATAACTCCACTTTTAGCAGGACTTGATAAAAGATTGAATCTTTCCGAAGAATTGCCTTTCTACTATTTGTATATTGGTATTATTCTATACATAATCTCTACAGTATTCTCTACATGGCCAATGCTTCACAATCCTTTCTTTGAAGGTACCGTACGTATTCAGAAAGAAAAAAATCATAATGTAATAAGGACAGGCCCGTATAAAATGGTACGACACCCGGGATATCTTGGTATGTTATCAGGTTCAATAGCTTTACCTTTAGCATTGGGCTCCGTACTCGCGTTTATTCCTCTGTTCATTATGATAGTTTTGATTTTTGTCCGGACATATTATGAAGATGTAACTTTACAGAAAGAATTGACCGGATACTCTGAATATTGTAAAGAAGTTAAATTTAGGTTGATCCCCTTAATTTGGTAAATACGGTATGAAACAGTGGTATGAATCATTATTCGAGAACTATGGTGCAAAATACGACAACGAAAGTTTTGCACAAGGAACAATGGGTGAATGTGATTTTATAGAAAAAGAAATCAATCACAATAAAGCATTAAGAATTATTGATATAGGATGCGGCACCGGTCGTCATTCCATTGAATTGTCAAAGAGAGGCTATCTGATGACAGGCATTGATTTGTCTGACTCCTTGCTTGAAAAAGCGAGAGAAAAGGCAAAACAAAATGGTGTGCAGATTGAATTTTTAAAGTACGATGCACGGAATCTGCCTTATGACAGACAGTTTGATGTGGCCATAATGATGTGTGAAGGTGGATTTCCTTTAATGGAAACTGATGAAATGAATTATGAAATTCTTAAAAATGTTTCCAAGGCGTTGAAGGGAAAGGCGAAATTTATTTTTACCACTCTCAATGGCCTGTTTCCAATATTCAATTCCATTGAAGAATTCTGTGCTTCAACTACCGATGAAGGGAATGCTACATATCACAACAACACCTTTGATTTCATGACATTCCGGGATTATAACATTACTAAAGTTGAAGATGACAATGGTATTGAAAAAGAGCTCGAATGCAATGAGAGATATTATATTCCCAGCGAAATCACCTGGTTGCTGAAAACGCTGGGATTCACGAAAATTGAGATTTTTGGCGCAAAACTCGGAGCTTTTTCCCGTGAAGATGAATTGACGAAGGATGATTATGAAATGTTGGTTATTGCTGAAAGGCAAATTTTTGAATTATAGATATGGCATATTTTACATTCGAAGACAAAAAAGTTTTTTACAAGGAAATTGGAGCAGGGGAGCCGGTATTATTACTGGCAGGAAATACTGCCTCTTCAAGAATGTTCAAATCGGTAACAGGGATGTACTCCAAAGTTTTCAAAGTGATCCTGATTGATTTTCCAGGGCATGGGAAATCGGACAGACTCGGGAAATTTGAGGTCGATTTCTGGTATTATAACTCAAGAGTATGTTATCAGCTAGTTGAGTTTTTGAAGCTCGATAAAGTTTCTGTGATCGGGACAAGCGGAGGTGCACTGATCGCAATAAACCTGGGTCTGGAACATCCCGAAAGAATTAAATACCTGATTGCAGACAGTTTTGAAGGTGAATATCCCCTGGATTCTTATTTACCTTCATTGGAAAGCGATAGGGAAAAGGGAAAGAAGAACCTGTTTTCAAAATACTTCTGGTTTTCTAACCATGGTTTTGATTGGGAAACAGTAGTGGACCACGATACAGAAATGATGATCGATTTCTCTAAGCTGGGACAATCATTTTTTCATAAGTCATTTTCAGAATTAATTGTCCCAACGTTGTTGACTGGAAGTAAACAGGACGAGTATTGTGATTACCTGGACAAAATATATGAAGCTTTGAAAAAGAAAAACGACAAGATTGAAATTCATATGTTCAGCAAAGGCAAGCACCCCGCCATGATGACAAACAGGAATGATTTTTTTGAACTGGTAAAAAACAGAATTTCACCTCGTCCCGTTAAGAATTCATGAAAAAAATAATAGAAACGCAAAGGCTGTATTTAAGGGAATTGACATTAGATGATAAAAATGAATTGTCTGAAGTCTTATCTGACAGACAATCGATGATTTATTATCCACATCCATTTTCCGAACAGGAAGTCATTAATTGGATAAAGTGGAATATTGATAATTATGAAATACTACTGATGCGTTAAAATTTTAAAATAAAGTAAGTTCATTGACATCTTGAT
>CAYVPJ010000085.1:0-7228 GCA_964453505.1 uncultured Oscillospiraceae bacterium
AAGAGATGGAGGAACGGCGCTGTCCCACATGCGGGAAGCTGTTGGGCAAGACGGAGGGCGCGGCGGCGCTTTGGTGCCCGAGGTGTAAGAAAGAGATAATATTTAAGACCGTCAAGAACGCCGAGAAGTCTAAGGACTGACGGGCGTTCTTTTTTTTATAGTGGTGAGCCGGAGAAGTTGAGCCGGAGGGTGGGACGCACCGGGAGGGGAACCCGGTGCAAATATGCTGTTGTAGCTCAAGAGGCAGAGCGGCTGCGTCGTAAGCAGCGGGTTGCGGGTTCGATTCCTGCCAACAGCTCCAATGCGAGCAAAATTAAATCGGAGCATAACAACAGTTTTCGGTCAAGCTGTTCACAGATAAACGTGTTTCCGCAACTCGTGTAATGGGGGTTTTGCGGCGAAAGCCGATGAGCCACACAAACCGAATTAAATGCCGATGCGGTACAACTGGCAGACACAGGGGACTCAAAATCCTTCGCTGAATAGCATGCCGGTTAGAATCCGGCTATCGGCACCAGAGGTAAAAGAATGAAATACGTAGGGATAGACGAACCGAACGAGAAGCAGAGACAGTTCTTTCTATCGAGGGCGACATACACCTGTTACGGAGGAGCGAGGGGCGGCGGAAAGAGCTGGGCACTTCGTAAAAAGGCGGCGATGCTGGGGGCGAGATACAAAGGCATAAAGATGCTGCTTATCAGGCGTTCATTTTCGGAGCTGAACGAGAACCACATAATACCGCTCAAGTCTGAATTGTTCGGGATAGCGTCATGGCTGGAGAGGGACAAGTGTTTCACGTTCACGAACGGTTCAAGGCTCAAAATGGGATACTGCGAGCATGAGAGCGACGTTGACCAGTACCAGGGGCAGGAGTACGACGTTATCTTTATTGACGAGGCTACGCACCTCACAGAGAACCAGTTTGTGGCGCTTACGGCGTGCCTGCGCGGAACGGGAGATTATCCGAGAAGGATGTATCTTACATGCAACCCCGGAAACGTCGGGCATGCATGGGTCAAAAGGCTTTTTATCGACAGGAAATACAGGGAAACTGAGAACCCGGACGATTACGTGTTCATCCCGGCGACAGTGTACGACAACAAGGCCCTGATGGAGAAGGACCCAGACTACGAGAAGCGGTTAAAGAATATTGCGGACGACAAACTCCGCGAGGCGTGGCTAAACGGCAACTGGGAGATGTTCGTCGGTCAGTATTTCACCGAGTGGGACAAGAACAGGCACGTCATAGAGCCTTTCCCTATTCCCGCAGGATGGAGAAGATATTTCGCCATGGACTACGGGCTCGACATGCTGGCGGGCTACTGGATAGCCATGGACGAGGGCGGGCGGGCCTACGTTTACAGAGAGGTATACAAGAGCGGCCTTACCATCAGGCAGGCGGCGGAGGCAATAAAAGAGCTTACCACAGAGCCGATGTATGAATATATAGCTCCTCCGGACATGTGGAACAGACGGCAGGACACAGGCCAAAGCGCTGCGGAGCTGTTTTTCGACGAAGGGCTTATGTTCGCAAAGGCCGACAACAGGCGCGTACAGGGCTGGTACTCGGTAAAAAAATGGCTGGCTGACGATGGTGGAACGCCGAAGCTCGTGTTTTTTAAGAACTGCACGAACGTCATAGAGTATTTCCCTCTGCTTCAGTACGACGACAACGACCCGAACGACGTTTCAAAAACTCCGCACTATATGACCCACGGGCCGGACGCCATAAGGTACTTCCTTTCCGGCAGGCCCATAGCGGCACAGGCCGTGAAGGAGGAGGGCGACAGAGAGGACGATTACGACACACAGGTTGAGAGTTTATGCGACTTCGGGAGGTGCGGTTGATGAAATGCATGGTGTGCGGCGCTGAGCTGCAAAAAATAAGCAGCCGTGAGGAACAGCGCGGCAAAGACAGGTACGTTGTGTACGAAAAAGGGTGCAACAACCCGAAATGCGCGAGATTTAAGGTTTCTATAGAGAAAAAAGAAAACAAAATAACGGAGGAATAGGCATGAGTGAAGAAATAGCCGGAGCCGGGACACCAACGGCAGCGGAAGACACCAATCCGCAGGACGGCGTTTTCATGGACGAAAGCGACCTTGGTGGGACTTCATCGGAAACCGCTGACAATACCACGGACAATACAGCGGTTGAGGCAGCGAAGGAGAAACCGGCGGAGAAGCCGACCGAGGGTGGAAACAAGAACGCCGAAGGGGACACCAACCCGGTGGTATTCGAGTTTTCCAGCGGGAGAAAAGCGAACGTTGACAGAAAAGCCATGGAGGCGCTGTCATCGTCGCTTGGGGACGACATTGAGACGATAGTCAAGACATACCAGAAGGGCAAGAACTACGAATACGCCATAGACCGGGCGGTAAAGAACAGCACGCCGGCGAAGGCCATTGCAAAGCTGATAGACGATACCGGGATGAGCGATGACGAAGCCATAGCGTTTATCACGGAATCGGCTCCGAAGATGGCAGTAATAAACGAGATGGGGCGTATACGCGGCGAGCACCCTGACTGGGACAACGAAAAAATCTCCTTTGCCGCGCAGAACGCCGTTTCAAAGAAGCAGGCCGAGCGGATAAAGGCGAACAAGACGGCGGAGGCCACGGCGCAGCAGAAACGTGAGGAGGACGAACAGGCCGGACATAAGGCGTTCCGGGCGCTTATTGACGAGCTGTTCACAGAATACCCAGACGTAAAGGCCGCGTCGGACAAAAACGGCAAGCTGGAGCTTTCAGAGGACGAGATGGCTATGATACGCGACGGGATAAAGCCAGTCACCGCGCACCGCCGGTACCTTGAACTCAAAGCACGGGACGACAAAATAGCCGAGCTTACCGCGTCCATGGAGAAATTCACGAAAAAAGAAGAAAACAAAAAGGCAAGCCCCGGCTCCGCTGTAGGCGAAGCGAACGACATAGACGACCCATTCATACAGGGGCTTTCCTTCGGTCGATGAAAGGAAGGTAACAAATGGCAATAAATCTTGCTTCTAAATACGCGAAGAATATCGCGAAAGAATTTGAACTCCGTTCCGTCGTGGACGGGACCACAAACAAGGACTATGAGTTTCAGGGGGTAAAGACCGTGAAGGTGTGGACGCCCGTAACGCAGGCGCTCAACGACTACTCCCGCACCGGAACGAACAGATACGGCACCCCGACCGAAATGCAGGACACCTTGCAGGAGCTTACGCTGAAAAAGGATCGTTCTTTCTCCGTGACGATAGACAAGGGCAACAACAGCGAGCAGATGGACATAAAGGCCGGCTCACAGATGCTTGCTCTCCAGCTCTCTGAGCAGGTCGTTCCCGAGATGGACAAGTACGCGCTGGGGCAGTTCGCGGACAACGCTTACACCAAAACCGTCCTCTCCGACGCGCCCGCGAAGACCGATATAGCCGCGAAGCTCTCTGACGGCATGGTTACCATGAGCAACGCAAAGGTTCCCGCCGACAACAGGTATATATTCCTGAACTGGACGAACTTTGGACTGCTCCGGCTGTCCACTGAGTTCATCGGCACCGACAGCATAGCGAAGGACATCCTTGTCAAAGGCGCCCTCGGCATGTTCATGGGAGCGCAGGTCATTCCCGTTCCTGACGACTATCTGAAAAAGAATAACGCGACCACCTGCTATTTTCTGATAGCGCACAAGAACGCCATTCTTCAGATAAAGAAAATTCAGGACTATTTCGTTAAGGACAACCCCGCCGGCATAAACGGCACGCTGCTCGAAGGACGTTTCATTTACGATGCGTTTGTCCTTGGCGCGAAAGCAAAGGGCGTTTACGCCGCGATAGCCGCCAACGGCCAACAGACAGCCCCGTCCAACACCTACACCTCCGCGGCGAAGACGTTCACCGTGGCGTCCTCCGGCGCGACCGGAATCAAGTATACGCTTGATGAAACTGACCCCCGTTACAGCGAGACCGCGCTGTCCGCGAGCGGTGCTTCTGTCACTGTCGACGTCACGGCGTATGCCGGAAAGACAGTCGTGATAAAGAGCGTTGCGCTCGACGACACCCTGTTTACCAGCGCCGTGACCAAGACGAGCCAGGCGGTAGCCGAGTAAAGAATTGGCTGATAGGGCGGGGGCAACTCCGCCCTATTTGTTTACGGAGGGATAATATGGCGGAAGAAATAAAAAAGGCGTCGGTCTTTCCGAACGACCCCTACGGGCGGCTGAACGGACAGGGAACGTACTTTAAAACGTCGCCGGCGGGCAACGTCTATATGACGGACGTGGACAGGAACAACGTGCCGACGGGCTTTAGATCGGAATACTACTACAACGACAGGAACGGGTCAGGCCGCGGTATTTCCGGGAACGGGTTATCAGGCTCCGGAATATCCTCCGGCACAGGTTCCGGAGCAGGCTCCGGCGGTGGGAACTGGTCGGACACGATAATAAAAGGGCTGGAGACAGCGTACAACGCGAACGTTGGCAAAATAGGCGCGGACAGGGACAAGGCGCTGCAGGACGCCTACACCACCTACATGATGGACATAAAGGACTTGCAGCAGAAGAACGCCGCGCAGGGAGTGACAGGCGGTATGACGAACACCGAAGCCGCACAGAGGGCCGCAGCGTACCAGGGCGGGAGAAACGACCTTTACTCAAACGCGGAGGCGGCCATTGCAGACCTTGGTGTCGGATACCAGCAAAACGTAGCCGACGCCATGGCCGACTACCAGAAGACCATAGCCGACCAGAATTTTCAAAAAGAGCTGGAGCAGTTCAAGTATAACCTTGAGCACCCGAGCTACAGCTTATCGTCAAGCTATCGGAACGGAAGGTGACGACCTATGCCATCCACCCCGAACATCATACGGACAGGCTCTCCGAAAAAATACTCTCAAAGCTATGATTCCTTCCTTGGGATAGACCTTTCGAGTGCCGTTATAGGCGAAAAGAGAAGCCCCAACGCGCTGAACATCATGCCGGGGCTTAAAGGTAACCCGACGAAAAGGACTGGCTATGAGCTGATATGCAGCCTTTCCGGGCGAATAAACGGACAGGGCGCAGGGCTTTTTCACGCTGGCACGACGCTGTATAAAGGCGAAACGCAAATAATGACTGGTCTGGCCGACAACTTTTCATCGTTTGAGACGATGGAGGCGGCGGGCACTAAGTACACCTATGTTTTCGACGGTAAAAGGGCCGTAGTCCACAGCGCAAACGGCAGCACGGAATACACGGGCTGGGCGGACACGGCGGGGCCGGGATATGAACCGTACATCCCTACCCTTTTGATAGGGAAAAACCCGAACGCCGAAAACCTTGAAGCCGGCGGGACGGCATACGAGGACTTAAATCTGTGCTCAAGACGGTGGAAAGAGCTTTTCTGCGTGAAAACCGCGACGGCGACGGCCACGGGCTTTTCCATGGCGTTCGACGGCCTTGCCTCCGACGCGGTAAAGGCGTGGATTTTGCAGGCGAACGGCTCATGGCAGGAAAAGACCGAAAACACCGACTTTACTGTGAACAGGACGACTGGAGTTATAACCTTCTCGACGGCTCCGGGTGTTTCGCCGTCAGAGGGCGTGGACAACGTAAAGATCGAAGCGGCGAAGGATTTTTTTGCGGCGTACACCGAAAACCCGCTGAACAGCCTCAAAATAGCGACGATGTACGGGCTTTCAGACGTCCCTGACAGGATATTCGCCACGGACGGCTCCGCTTCGGACAGGTGGTGCTACTACAAAGACCCGACGTACTGGGGCGAGACATGGTACAGCGACCTTTCGGGAGCCGGTGGCGGCATAGTCGGTTACAGCCTGTTACAGGGATATCTTGCTACGCATATGTCAAACGGACAGGAGGGCCGTGCCATAGTCCTCAGAAACGGCACAACGCTTTCCGACGGGAGGGCGAGCTTCAGCATAATTGGCGCGAAACAGGGGGAGGAAGCCTTTGCCCCGAGGGGATTCGCGTTTCTGAGCGAGCCGCTTTTCCTGACAAGGCGCGGGGTGTACGCCTTTACGCCAGCCGACATAACGGGAGAGCGATATTCGCAGGTGCGCAGCTTTTACATAAACAAGGAGCTTACTGCGCTTTCCAACCTGCAGGACGCCTACGCCTGCGCATGGAGGGATTTTTACGTGCTGTCGGCGGGAGGGCACATATATCTGCTGGACGGCAGCCAGAAATACTACTCACGATATGAGCCGCAGAGCACATATCAATATGAGTGTTACAAGTGGGACGGAGTGCCGGCGAGGATAATTTGGAGCCAGAAGGACACCGTTGGAGGCATAGAGATTGAACGGCTTTACTTTGGCGACACCGACGGACATATATTCAGGTTCTACTGGGACACGGACGCGCTGGAATCCTATCACGACTGGGACGGGGCCGGAGGAAAGGCCATTGAATGCTACTGGGAGTTTGCGGACTTCCTCGGCAAAGCCTTTTGGGAGAACAAGAGCGTAAAATACGTCGCTGTCCGTATGGCCCCTTACGTAAGAACGTCGATAGAGATAATAAACGAAAAGAAGGGACAGCAGTCCCAAGTCCTTTACGAAAACGCGAAGACGCGCTATCTGAGCTGGGCAAACATAAAGTGGAGCGCGTGGACATGGTCTTCCGACGAAAGCGCGAAGACCATAGGGACGAAAATAAAGCTGAAAAAGATGGATAAGGCGAGGTTCCGAGTGAGAAACAACGGGTTTGACGAGCCGTTCGGGCTGTACGGGTTCGGGTTTGAGTACACCGAACAGGGCAGCAAATACAAGGGCTGACGGACAAGAGGAGTGAGATATAGATGGCGCTTTCTAAAATAACGGCGGCAGACCTTGAAGGAAAGGGCGTAATTGGGCAGGCCGACGTGCCGGGGCTTTCCACCGCCGACATGCAGGCAAGAGTAGAGCAGACGGCGAGGGAGGTAATAATCCCGAAGTTTAACGCGAACGTGGACGAGCAGACGCTGGTCAACACGGCGGACGCCGCGCATATAGCCAACGTACAGAATCCCCACGGCGTCACAAAGGCGCAGGTGGGGCTTGGTAGCTGCGACAACACGGCGGACGCGGACAAACCGGTATCGACAGCACAGCAAACAGCGCTTGACGGCAAGGCGTCCACTTCCCACGCCGCCACCCACGCCGTTAGCGGGACGGACCCGGTAACTCCCGCGAGTATAGGCGCGGCGGCGGTTTCTCACAAAGCCACCCACGCGATCGGCGGGACGGACGCCATAACCCCGGCGGACATA
>CAYVPJ010000085.1:7238-7621 GCA_964453505.1 uncultured Oscillospiraceae bacterium
CCGGTATCGACAGCACAGCAGACGGCGCTCGCCCTGAAATCCGACAAGGGCCACACGCACACAAAGAGCGAGATAACTGACTTTCCCAGCGACATGACGCCAAAGGCCCACAAAGCCACCCACGCGATCGGCGGGACGGACGCCATAACCCCGGCGGACATAGGAGCGGCGGCGGCAACGCATAAGGCCACTCATGCAATAGGCGGCGCGGACGCTATAGCGCCTGCTGACATTGGCGCGGCGGCATCCACTCACACACACGTAAAAAGCCAAATAACCGACTTTCCGGCGAGCATGGCCCCCACGGCGCACAAGGCCAGCCACGCGGCGGGCGGTGCGGACGCGCTATCCCCCGCCGATATTGGCGCGGCGGCGACTGTACA
>CAYVPJ010000086.1:0-7098 GCA_964453505.1 uncultured Oscillospiraceae bacterium
TCGCGCTGTTGTAGGATTTTGTCAGCTTATACGCCCGCGAATCCGCCTCCGCGGCTGCTTGCAACTCTGCGCGCTGGGCAGCGGTACGGAATGCGCCGGTTTCCTCACGCTCCTGGTCGGATGCGCCATACTTCCTTGGGAACGGAATCACATTGTCCGGAAGCGGCTTATAGCTGACAGGCGCGTCGTCAGGCTCCTCATTTCTCGGGTCGTACACGATGCGATCCTTGGGGAAGGGAATGACATTGTCGGGAAGCGGCTCGTTGGCATCTTCCTTTGCCTCAGCATCGGAAGGTTCGCAAGCGTCATTATTGGCTTTAATCACTGGAAACGCCGCTTTGTATGCCGCCTTCACATCAATTTTTCCGCTCTCGATCTCTTCGAGTAAGTCGGGGCGTACATCCGCAATTTTGGAAATTCTGTCATACTGACGGCCGCTTGAAAAACCAACCTTTTTAGCGATAATATCACGAGCTGTTCCACTATCAAGGTATGGACCCGGGTCCATACCTTCCGTTCGCAAGTCTTCATCTCCACCTTCTCTTTTTGAGCGTCTTGCTATGCTCATCCGCTCCCGTCCACGACGCTTCTCGATCTCTCTGATCTTGTCCGCGTACTCCAGTCTTTCGGAAATCGTGAAATCTTGCCGCTGCTCATTCTCGGCAAATTCCAGCGAAAGCATATCGTCTGCCTCAATCGCTGTCAGAATCGTCACACGAATCGTCTGCGCCTCCAGTTGTTTGCAGGCAAGCAAGCGCCTCAAGCCGGTAATCAGGGTGTACGTATCATCGCCGTTGTCCAGAACCGTCGGCGGGTTAATCAACCCGTTCCATTTGATATCCTCGGCCAGCGTCTCAATGTTCAGCGCGTTCTGCCTGATGCGCTTCAGCACTTTGATCGAATCGACGTCCACGTCCTGTGTGCGGCAGTTCGCCGGAATAATCATGTTGTTATCCATTATCGTATCCCTCAATCTTTTCTATATTTTATTGATTCGAATCGACGATCCCCGCCAGCCACTTGGCCTCAGGCTTGGCAATGAGCCGCGCGTTTCCGTAGGCCATTTCCAGCGTCAGCGCGGTGTGCGCCACGTAGTAGCCGTCCTTCGCGTCCAGCGTCAGCGCAACGTCCGCGTTCTGATCGTTCAGGATGAACAGCGGCAACAAATACTGCAGGCGTCCGGCGAACCACTGCGGCACGACCAGCCCCGGCGCGTACCGCGCGCGCTTCATGCTCTGCTCCGCGCAAGCCTCCAGCATCATGGCCAAGCCCGACGATGTGCGGATGGAAGCAGGCAGGCGGTTCAGGTTTTCATCAGAGAAGAGCATATGTTCCAGATTCAGCCGTATCGGCCAGTTCGGATGGAAGCCGTAGACGACATCCGGGAAAAACCGCAGCGGCTTGGGCAGTTCGGCGATCCGCTCCATCACCGGCGCGGCGTCGGTGTAGAAACCGATCAGCGCCCAGAGACGCCCGAACTGCGGATTGTAATTCGGCTCGAAGTAGGCGTACACGTCCTGGTACTGCGGGGTCATAAGGCCGGTGTTGAACGCGGCGGCGTTTTCGCCTATGTAGATGTAGGCGTCCTTGTCGGTGGCATATTCCCTGCGGCGCATAAGCTCCTCGAAGGTCTGGTACAGCAGACGCTCCAGAATGTGCGTGCGCTGATTGAGGCGTTCCTTCTCCTGCGCGGCGAAGCACCAAGGCTCAGGGATGACCATCGCCGCCAGCTTGTCGAGCTGGCCATACAGATCGGGAAGATAGGCAAAATCTTTTAGTGAGCGCATACGGTTGGCACCTCGTTTTTCGCAATGTAGGTCTTGTTATTCAGCGGTCTCCAGCCGATCAGCACGCGGGCAGCCATCTCGCGCCAGCCGCGTTTGATGCGTTTCCAGAAAAGAACGGGAGCGTAAGCGGCGGGAATCTCATCCGTCCAGACGTCGGTCACGTACCATGTGCTTCCGATCTGCTGGAGAATCAGGTAAACGCCATCTTCGTATCGAAGCTCCTGGCAATACGGGTCGAGCAGGTTGCCGCTCTCGTAGTGCGCGCCGATGTACTCGGCCAGCTCATGACGAAGGATGAAGCCTTTGATGAAGCGGCTGCCGAGATTGCGGTTCATCGCCGCAAACTGCCGCCATCCGGCCTTGGAAAACTCAACGTTCGGTAACCGCTTCATTTTTCGTCCGCCTCCTCATTGGTGTCGTTTGCTCCGACAGCGTCGGTCGTGTCGGTCGTATCAGCCGTATCGGTCGTATCGGTCGTTTTGATCGTGCTGGTCGTATCAGCCACGTCGGTCGCTTCGAGCTGTTCGTCCTTCGTAGGAAGGAGCACCTCCTCAAGGTACTCGTCAAAGACCTTTCCGAGATCCTGCTCCCGAATCTCCACGTCGAAAACACTTTCCCCGGGCGCGATCACAAGCACTTTCTTCTTGTCGCCGAACAGCCAGCGGAGAAGTTTTTCTCGGAGCTTAACCTCCCCGCCGTGCAGTACGTTCGTGATGCCGCCATCCGCCTCGCGGACGCTGATGCTGATCTTGTGTTTCAGTTTCATGTATTGGCCACTCCCTCGCCCTTGTGATGGAGGTTTTCAACCCCCTCACATCTCTGCGCCGAGAATGGCTAATCCGTAGCCCCTCAGCAGAAATTTCTATAAATTCTTTTTTCGATCTTCCGTAGACGATCACGAATTGCACCCTCAGTCACTCCTTCTGCTTTTGCGACAGAGGCTATGGTTTTTTTCTGTAGTCGTACCCCTATCAGCAGTTTCCGCTGTTCAGGTGTCAGACTCTCCAGCGCTTTTCGGAGCTTCTCACGTTTCTCGGCCGCATCAAGTTTTGCTATGTAATTGGCTTCTACGTCCGAATTCGGGTCAATGAGCGCCATGCTCTTGTCATCAGCTTCTTCTTCAAACTGTGTCAGGCTAAGCAGCTTGTTCTGGCCTTCGCCTTTGCTGCGTCCTCGACGCAGCATATTCATTTCCTCTATATGCGCCGCCTTGAGCTGGGCGATCCAATCCTCTGTCACGCCGTCCTTCCCCGCCGTCAGCATTACCCGTGTTCCGTCATCCGTCATGTAGGCATAGCTGCTGTTGTCCTTGCTGTAGGCGTTCGGGTATTGATTCCATTGATTCTGCTGATTCCTCATTTTTCTCTTCCTTTCTGATCGTCGCCCGCTTGGCGGATGTGATTGTGATCAGAAGGAAGAAGGAGGCGCGCGAATGCGATGCGTCGCGGTAGAGCTCGTGTACATAAAAGCCGGTCCTTTCTTCAGAACCGGCCTTGCCTCATCTTGAAATGAGCACAAAAAAACGGGCAAAGCTGCCATATCGAGAGCGCACTTGAATAAGGGCCTCACTTTTCAGTGTTTTGCCCATTCAAAATCCGTTTCGATATGCGCAGCTCAGCCCGTTCATGACCGGTCTAAACTGTTTTGTGTTTAATCCTGCTACCGCCTATTGTCTATCCGCTCGGAATCCTTCTCATGTTCCGCATCTCCCCTTCGTGTGTTATTCCTTATATAGAAACGTCTACTCTCCGCGATTTACGAGTTTTCGCTCAGCCCTGTTTTTGCGCCTGGCTCCTTTGTGATGAAAAAAGAGCCGGTAAAGCGGGGGCATGCATCGTCAATCTTTTGATCAATACATTCCCGCTTTAGTCCGGCTCTCAAAGGAACTCACAAGGGACTTCAGCACATTGCTGTATTCAGTTTTTCATTGGCGCTTGAACCGCGTGTTCAGTATCAGGTCGCGCCAAATTCGGCACATTACGGCGGTCTATCGGATGAAACCGACAACCCGTCGGGTTCATACTCATCGCCAAACACCCGCATACTGATCCTGTACAGCTTTTTCTTTCCCGATTTCTTGATGATCATATAGTCTTCATCATGCGCCCGTTCAATTTGAAACAAAAGCGTGTGATCAGGCGCACGATACTCACGGATAATACTCGTCGGTTGTACTCGTGTTCTTCCACTCATCTATTAGCTCCTCCCATATCGTTAGTGGGTATCAACAGATTACCGTTCTGTGAATACTCGCCCATTATTGGTACATTAACCCCGGCATTCGTACTTTATCCGTTCCATCGCGAGCCATTGGCAAATCGCCCATGAGACTCGCGTTATATACGCACCGATTTCCGAATCTTCTGCGTAAATCATAAATACAGTCTTCCAGTCGATCCCGTTTCTCGCGTCGTTCCACTTCATAGAATATATCGAGCTGTACGGATTGACTCGCAGGAATCAGGTTGATCGCCGTCACGCTGATCGCTCGAACACTTTCAAGCCACCTGTAGTTGTTCAAGAACAGTATTCGCGCTGCCTGCGCGACCTCCATAGGACTCTGCGTGGGATACGGCAGTTTCATCTGCCAGCCGTCGCCATGCAGTTTGCTGTCACGAACATAAAGCGCCACGCCCTTTGCGGCAAGTTTGTGCGTGCGCAGCTTTCGTCCGATTTCCTGACACAGTTCCAGCATGAGCTTCCACGCTTCTTCCACGGTGTTCAGGTCGCGGGATGCTGTCACGCCATGTCCCGCGGACTTGACCGGCGAAACAAAATCCCCGGGCATGACGCGCGATGTGTCCTCCCCGTTTGCTGCTGCCCATAGAAAGAGGCCATTCTTCCCAAGCCACGATTTCACCAATGACGGATCAGCATGAGCCATATCGCCTATACTGTACACACCACGGTTCATCAGCTTTTTCGTGGTTTCCTGCCCGCAGTACAGCAGTTCGCTCACGCTCAAAGGCCAAACTTTTTCCCTCCAATGATCGGCGTTCAGCACCGTAATCGCGTCCGGCTTCTTCATATCAGAGCCCAATTTCGCGAATATTTTATTGAAGCTCACGCCAATGGACACGGTCAGCCCAAGTTCGCTCTTTACAGCGGCGCGAATCTCTTCCGCGACCTCAACACCCCCGTCATTGCCGGCAATTCGCGAAACATCAAGCCAGCATTCATCCATTCCATACGGCTCTATGAGATCCGCGTAGCGTTCATATATGTTCCGCACAAGAGCGGAGTACTTCAGGTATTCGTCGTAGTGCGGCGGAACACATATGAGCCCCGGACACGCTTGACGCGCCTTGAAGTTTACCATCCCCGTCTTGACGCCCTTGTCCTTTGCCTCATAGGATTTTGCAAGCACAATACCATGACGGTCTTCCGTCAGGCCGCACACCGCCATCGCCTTTCCCCTCAAGCTCGGATTCAGCATCATCTCGACGCTGGCATAATAACAATTGCAGTCGCTATGAAGGATGACTCGATGCTCCCCGCTTCCGTTAGCCATACATTTCCTCCTTCATTGAAGATAAACTTCAAGTTATTTTGCCAAAACCCCTTGACACGCATCTTCGTGTGTCGTATAATGCAAATGAAGATTTACTTCATGGCAGTAGTATACAGCCATTTATCTTCGTTGTCAATAGGGTTCAAGAAATTATTCTTCAGGAGGAGGACGTACAATGACATTCGGTGAAAAAGTTAAGGACTTGCGCAATCGGAAGGGGCTGACACAGCCGGCGTTGGGGAAACTGATCGGGGTATCCTCGCGCACAATCGCTTCCTACGAGGCGGGAAGATCGTATCCGAAGGTAAGAGAAGTCTATGATCGATTGGCGAAGGAGCTTGACACCGACGTCAACTACCTGCGCACGGAGAATGAGGAATTCTTGACTGACGTCGGAGCGCAGTATGGGCAACGCGGGCAAATGCAGGCGGAAGAGATTTTAGAGCAATCCAAAGGGCTGTTTGCCGGCGGCTCGCTTTCTCCCGAAGATGAGATCGCTTTCATCCAGGAGATCCAGCAGATGTATCTTGATTCCAAGAAAAAGGCAAAACGATTTACGCCCAAGAAATATTTGAAAGACAAGACGCCGTCCGACCAATAGGGAGGCGAATAATCGTTTGGAGATGATAGCGAGTTGAACGATTACATCTACTCAAAGGCCATGCAGTTGAAGGAGAAATATAAAACCAATGACCCGTTTGATCTGTTGGAAGCGTTGAACGCCACGGTCGTCTACTCACAAAAATACGGTCGCGACGGGCTCAAAGGGTTCTGCACACGGATAAACCGCTTTTGGTACGTCATGATCAACGACAGACTGCCTGCCCCCGAAAAGAAAGTAACCGCCGGGCATGAAGCGGGACACATCGTTATTCATCCGGAGATTTTGAAATGCGGCGCGTTTCAAGACGCTGATATTTATAACGCAAAGGGACGCGAAGAGCGCGAAGCGAATCTTTTCGCGGCGGACTATATACTGGACGACGATGAGGTTTATGATCTGACGCATTCATGCGGAGCCGATTTTTTCAGCGTGGCGAAGTCCTTGTACGTACCGGAACCTTTCCTGGCTTTCAAGCTCTACAGCATGGTTTCGCGCGGCTATTCTATGCGCATGCCTGTTGAATTGGAGAGCCGCTTTTTGGGAAGACGCTGAACCCGACGATCGTTTGGAGGAATGTCCTATGAAGGAGCAGCAGAATATCAAGGTCTACGTCAATGTGCGCGTAGATTTTAATTCCGACGGCAGAATGATGCCGCGCAGAATCACATGGGAGAACGGTGAAAAGTACACGGTGGATCGCGTCGTTGACATAAAACCCGCGCCGGCGCTGCGTTCCGGCGGGCAGGGCGACCGCTATACGATTATTGTCAATGGGATACAAAGCTACATTTGGTTTGAAAGAAGCGCGGATATCACCGGCGCGAATCTTGGGAAATGGTTCGTCGAAAGAAGGACGGCATAAGAAGCCAGTTCTCTTTGGTGGGATGATAACCAAAAAAGTGGAACTGTCGTCCCGTGCGTATCGGGTTGGAGCCACACCAACACGGGCGATGATATGATTATCAAGTCAAAAAGACGAATTGAATTTGGAAACGGAGATATTGCGCTTATGGTTAAGCTATTCATCAAAAAGCTGAAAGACGTCGAAGGGCATCTATAAGAACGTGGCAAATATGAGGAGCACCTGCAAAAGAACAGGTATGGCAGTCCTCTTTTAGGCATTCCGTCGCGTCCAAGGTGTACCGCGAAAAGCCAGTCAGAGGAGGTGATCACTTGATGCGAGACCGCGTCTGCAT
>CAYVPJ010000086.1:7112-7611 GCA_964453505.1 uncultured Oscillospiraceae bacterium
CAGCGTGTGAAGGAAGTCAATGCAGAACGGCGTCGCGCCGCGCCAAACCACACGTTGACAGACAAGTCCTGCGACGCGAACATCCTCAAGGCATCGCCCGAAACAGAGCTGTCCTATATCGTCGCGCCGCCCCGCATGTCGAAGTACATGAGCTACAGTTCGCGCATCTACCAGATTTATCTCAAGTATATCGCGCCCGAGGACATCCACGTCTATTCCATCGACGAGGTGCTGATGGATGTCACAGCGTATCTGGATACACTGAATCTCACGCCCCGAGATCTGGCCATGAAGATGATACTGGACGTGCTGAAGGAAACGGGCATCACGGCCACGGCGGGCATCGGCACGAACCTGTACCTGTGCAAGATCGCCATGGACATCGGCGCAAAACATGTCGCGCCGGACGCAAACGGTGTGCGCATCGCGGAACTGAATGAAATCACATACCGCGAGCAGCTTTGGACGCACAAACCGCTGACCGACTTCTGGCGTGTGG
>CAYVPJ010000087.1:0-7361 GCA_964453505.1 uncultured Oscillospiraceae bacterium
GAAATTTTCGCAAAAATTTCAGGCGCCGTCCCCGTTCCCCTCGCAATCGCTTACGTAAACTCCGCAGAGTTTCCGTAAGCGATTGCCCTGGCGGAATTTCAGCTTCGTTTAAGTTAGCGGAGATAAAATAGCATAAAAGAGCAGGGGGGTGAACGTTACGAAGATACTCGTTATTGAAGATGAAAAGCTGCTTGCGGATTCCTTGAAAACACTGCTTGCGCACAAGGGCTTCGACGTGGAATGCGTATACGACGGCGAGGAGGGCGAGGAATACGCCGAGCTGGGCGTATACGATTTGCTTATACTCGACGTGATGATGCCCAAGATGAACGGCTACGAGGTCGCGCGGAAAGTTCGGGCGAAGCGCCTGAGCACGCCCATACTTATGCTGACAGCGAAATCGGGAGTCGAGGACAGGATCGAGGGGCTAAACTCCGGCGCGGACTACTATCTGACGAAGCCCTTCGACTCGCGCGAATTGCTGGCGTGCATAAACGCGCTGCTTCGCAGGCAGGGTGCGCAGGTAGACGAGATGACGTTCGGCAATACGTCTTTGGACCTGTCCTCGTGCATGTTGATATGCGGCGCGAACCGCGTGCGCCTGTCGGCGAGGGAGTTCGACGTGATGCGCTTTCTGCTTCAAGCGCCGGAGCGGAATCTGTCGAAAGAGCTTATACTGTCGCGTGTGTGGGGCTTCGATTCGAACGCCGTCGAAAACCACGTGGAGGTTTACGTGGGTTTCCTCAGAAAAAAGCTGTCGAGCATAGGCTCTAATATACGAATCGAGGCGGCGCGCAGGCTCGGATACCATCTGGAGGCCGATAAAATTGATTAAGAAACTGCGCGTAAAATTCATAGCCGTCAACATGAGCATAGTAATCATACTTTTGTGCGTCATACTGGGGCTGGTAGTATACTTCACAAGGGCGAATTTAGAGAAAGAAAGCGTCGCCATGATGCGCGCTATCGCCGAGCGCCCGTTCCGCGAGTTGAAGCCGGGCAAGCGCGAGGACGTCGTGCAGCTTCCGTATTTTCTGGTGCAGTTCGCCCCGAACGGCGAATATAAGCTCGTGAACAGCGGCTATTACGACCTCTCCGACGCGGAGCTTGTCGACGAGATACTCGCGACCGTTTTATCTTCCGAAAGACGCATGGGCGTCATAGGCGAGTACGGTCTGCGATATTATTACACCGAAAATCAACCCGACCGCTGCATAGTGTTCGCGGACGCGTCGAGCGAGCTTTCAACGCTTGCCGGGCTTATGAAAACATGCCTGATGATAGGCGCGCTCAGCCTTCTGGTTTTCTTCGCTGTCAGCTTTATGCTCTCGAAATGGGCGGTAAAGCCGGTCGACGCGGCGTGGAAGCAGCAGCGCCAATTCGTCGCCGACGCCTCCCACGAGCTTAAAACGCCGCTGACAGTCATACTGACAAACGCCGAGTTTTTGCAAAGCCCCGATTACGACGCCGAAAGCAAGCGCCGATTTTCAGACAGCATCGCGGTGATGGCGAAAAAAATGCGCGGTCTGACGGAGCGCCTGTTGGAGCTTGCGCGAATGGATAACGGGCAGGCGAAAACGGCGTTTGCAAAGCTGGATCTGAGCGTTTTGGCATCGAACGCCGCGCTGCCGTTCGAACCCATATTCTTTGAAAAAGGCCTGACGCTCGAAACGAAGCTCGAAAAGGGCATAAGCGTAATGGGTTCTGAGGAGCGGCTTGACGAGCTGATCGAAATACTGCTCGACAACGCGCAAAAATATTCATCGGCAGGGGGCGCGACCTGCATAAGCATAGAGCGCGCAAGCGGTCGGCGCTGCGTGCTGCGCGTTATAAACGAGGGCGCGCAAATCGACAAAAAGGACATAAATAACCTGTTCAAGCGCTTCTATCGCGCAGATAAGGCGCGAACCGGCGACGGCAGCTTCGGTCTGGGGCTTTCTATAGCCGAGGCAATAGTTCGGGCGCACGGCGGCAAAATCTGGGCGGAAAGCGAAAACGGCCTAAACGCGTTTTGCGCGGAGCTTCCGATTGCGTAAAGCGCGGCAGACGGGCAGCGTCGCTTCAAAGCACACGCAGCCGTCACCGTTATATGCGCGGATTTTTCCACCGTACTTTTCGGTTATGGCTTTGGCGACGGACAGTCCGATGCCGTAACCGCCCGTCTCTCGCGAGCGCGAGGAGTCGGCGCGATAAAACCGCTCGAACAAGCGCGGAAGCTCCGCTGACGGAATCGGCTCGCAAGTGTTTTTGACGATAAGCCGCGCGCATTTCTTGACGCGCGTCAGGGACGTTTCGATTTTTCCGCCCGGAGCGCAGTATTTGACGGCGTTATCGGCGAGCACGGAATACAGTCGGTTCATATCCGCTTCCTGACCGATTACCGCAACATTCGCGTCAACGTTTACATTGAACGCCTTGCCCTGCTCCCGCGCGGGCACTTCGAAAGTCGGAATCTGAGATCGTATAAGCTCCGAAAAGTCCACCGGCTTGTTGGCTTCCGCCTTTCTTTCGCGAAAATCCGCCCTCGACAGCGCAAGCAGCTCGTTCACTAAGCCTGAAAGGTTTTTAAGCTGCCTGTCAATACGATTGACAGTCTCGCTCTTTCCGTTCTGAAGCGTCAGGACTTCCAGATTCGCGGAGATAGCAGTTATCGGTGTTTTCAGTTCGTGTCCCGCGTCGGTAATGAAGCGCTTCTGCTTCTCGTATGCCTTGCTGATGGGTTTTACGATGATGCCGGAAAAGATATAGACGAACACGGAAGCGACCGCCATGCAGACTAGACTTATAGCGACTGACAGCGAAAGCACATACTGAACGTATTGCATGGCGATATAGCAGTCTATAAAGTATATAACCGTATTGTCGCCGTCCTCAACTTTTGCGAATCTGTAAATGTCGACGCTTCCCTCGACATCGGGACTTGCAAACGCGCGTTCAGTATAAAACTGCAGGTTTTCTTCCGACACAGACGCTATGTGCGTAAGGTCGCTTTCAACGATGTTGCCTTCGGAGTCTACAACGGCCGAATAATAGCGCGTCGTAAACTCAGACTCGGCGTTATTGCTCACGCCAAAGCCCTTTTTGGCAAACGCGACTCCATCGATTCCGCCGCCCTGAAGCGCTTTATCGACGGGAGAAAACGGGGGCAGCAAACCGCCGTTTTCGGCAAGCTTCGTCAACGTTTCGTGCGCGCCGTTCACCATTTGCCTATACGTGTTCACGTTGATGGTTACGACGATCAGAAGCGCCACGAGCGCGAACGCAGCCAGCTCGATAAACACGATTCGCCGCCTTAAACGCGAGAACAATTCACTCGCCTCTTTTCACCAAACGGTATGTTCCGCCCGCGTCAGACTGTATATCTACGTTTCCGTTGACAGATTTTAGCTTATTGCGTATATAGTTTATATACAAAACAACCGAACCGGGCTTCGGGTTCTCGTCGTGCCAAAAGCGTTCGAGCAGCATTTGCTCCCGAATCGGCTTGCCTGCGTTTCGCATAAAGAAAGCAATCAAACGCGCTTCCTTTCCGGTTACGCGCAATGACGAAGACTGATTATAGAGCCTGTTCTCTTTCTCGTCGAATACGACGTTGCCGTATGTCAGCAGACCTTCCGCATAAAACTCGCGCCTGCGAATCGCCGAGTTTACGCGCGCAATCAGTTCTCCGCTGTCGAAGGGTTTTGAAACATAATCGTCCGCGCCGTCGTTCAGCCCAAGAATTTTATCGTCTCTTTCTCCCTTTGCCGTAAGCATTATGACGGGCGTAAAGTCCTCGCTCTCGCGAATGCGTTTGAGCGCCTCGATGCCGTCCATTTGGGGCATCATGATGTCGAGTATGATTGCGTCGTACACATTGCACTTTGAGCGCGCGAGCGCGTCAGAACCGTTGTAAACAACGTCGCACTCATAACCGGCGTATGAAAATATCGTGCCCAGCGCGTCGGAAATATCCCTTTCGTCGTCGGCTATAAGTATTCTCATGCGTTCATCTCCCCGAATATCATTTGACGCACTGTCAGCATCGACAAATCGGTTGACGCCATCTCGTCCGCGCACCGCTTGAGTTCGTCCTGTATGAGTTCGACATTACTGATGGATTTTTTGTACTTCAACTCGTGTTCAAGCGCTGCCCAGCAGTCCTGAGCGATCGTGCGCAGTTGTATCTCGACGGGCAGTTCGCGAACGCCGCTTGGTATAACGACATTCATAAGCACAATCAGGTGATAGCTGCGGTATCCGTTGGGCTTGGGTTCTTTTATAAAGTCCTTTTCCTTGACAACCTTAATGTCCGACATCGACTTAATCAACGCCGCCATATCGTATACGTCGTCGATAAACCTGCATACGATGCGAACGCCGACGGCGTCGTATACCTTCGTCACCGCGTTCTCGAACGATAAATCAAAGCCCTTGCGCGCGAGCTTGTCAGACATGCTCGCCTCCGATTTGACGCGCCCCAGATAGTGTTCGAATAATCCTCGCTGACCGCGCTCCTCGCGATAACTGCGAATCAACTCAATTTTCGCATACATCGCGTTCAAAGCACTTTTAAGTATGTATGTGTCATCTCCGTATAACGATTTTTCAGCCATTGCGAACGCGTCCCCCATGCGCAGCCTCCCGTGAGCGACCTTGGCATCGTGAATATTCAATACGAACAGCCAAACTCGTATTTCCTTACGCGCATTATTGTACAGCAGAATGCTGAAACGGCGCTGAATAACGCTTCGCAATCGCATATGCGGAGTTATGAATAATGAACGATTTATAAGGCCGAAGCGATGAATCGGCTGAATGCGTCGGGCTTCATGTGTTTTTCAAGCACGGGCAGAGCGGCGTCAAACTCGTTCGGTGTCTGACTGAATACGGCCTTTTTCATAGGAATGAAGCCGATTGACAGATATAGGCCTATGGCGCGGTAGCTCCATGTCTGCGTGTCAAGCCAAATGTCGCGCTCAGGTTTTAATCGATGCAGAGCGCGCAGCATGGCTACCGCAACGGCTCGGCCCAACCCCATGTTCTGATATTCGGGAAGGCAGCCCAGCGCGTGAACGGTGTGAATGCTTCCGTATGGGCCGGACGTAAACCAGCCCGTCGCCGTGGCTACGGGCGCGCCGGAAGCGTTTACGGCGTACCATTGCCGCCTGCAAAGCTCGTCACGGTTGCGCAGATAGTTTTGAAAGCATTGCAAAGCGGCGGATTCATTTTCAAATTCCCCGACGCTCGCCTCTATGTTCGCCCACGCGGTCTCATATCCCGACTGATACGCGCGAACAGAATACCCTTCCGGCATCGCGGGCGGGACGGGTGGTTCCTGAAACGGTCTCATCATTATGATTGAGTGGAAAGGCACTGATTTATCAAGCATATGTATTCTCCTAAATATCCGCGATCAGGGCGGAGAGAGGCGCGACGGCGCAGCCCTTGCTTTCATAGTAGCTCAGCATTTCGGCGATTTTTCGCTTGTCATAGCTGGCGACGCAATCCGACAAAACGGTTACGCCGTAGCCCGCCTTGCGCATATTATAGCATGTCGCTTTCACGCAGGCGATGGCGTCCGCTCCCGCGACAATGAAATCGCGAATAGCGTTCTGTCCGATGAAATCGGCAAATTCCGCGCTGGTCAGCGCGTTTGCTTTGGTTTTTGTGAATATGTGGTCGGACGCGATTTTCATGTCAGAAACAAGCTCCGCGCCGCGCGTGCCCGGCTTGAACGTGCGCGTTCCGTCCGACAGGTTGTTGTGCTTTATGTAAACAACGAATATTCCGCGCGCCACGGCGTAATCTATGGCGCGATTTATGTTGTCGATTACTTCCTTATAGTTTTTCGTGATGTCGTTTTGAATGTCAATCACTACCAGCGCGCGGTTTTGCATATGTGTTCCTCCGGCATTCGTATGTCAAATTCTCGCAGGTCGATTTGCGTTCATTTTTGCAAACGCGAAACGGGCGCTCACTTGCGGTTTATGAAGACCAGCCCTATCAGGCATATCACCACGCCGACGATCTTGTTCCACGTCAGCGCCTCTTTATAGAGCAGCCAGCCGACGAATATCAAAGCGACCGCCAAAAACGAGCTTTGCACGACGGAAGCGGCGCTGACCTGCCAGCCCGCCTTATATGCGAATATGAAGCCGACTTCCAGCCCCACGATAACGATTCCCAGCGCGAAAGGCGCCCAGTTGAGCTTCGCGTATTCGTTAAGCAGGTTTCCGCCGCTTCCGAAAGCGAAGTATATCAAGGCGGAAAACACCGCGCCGACTAAGTATGTTACCGTGAGCGACGCGAACGGGTTCATGCCTTCCGGCGTAGACTTTGCGCAGACCTGATACGCCACGTTTGAAAGCACGACCAACGCGATTGGCCAGATGAAACTGAACATACACCGTTCCCCCCGAATTTTATCCGACCTGACTGTCGGTAGGCGCGAACCCGTAACAGCAGCCCGATATAGCGCGTTCAAACCGCTTGCCGCTGGAATTTTATCACGGTTTTATGATATTATCAACGACCGCCGCGAAAATAACACGCGCCTAAAACGAAAGACTGAATTTCCCGATAACATTCGGCGGTGCTTGCGTTATACATGCCGAAGCCCTATAATGTAAAATAACGATATACGGATCTGCCGTTCTGACGGAACGGTTGAAATAAACGCGCCGGCGAAAGAAGGCATTGCATGAGCACGGACATTAAGAAGCGTTTGAAAGACGACTATAAGCAGAAACTCAGCGTAGGGGCTGTTTACGAGCTCGTTTGCAGCGGCAATAACCGCCGCTGGATAAGGTCTACGACAGATATTCAGGGCACCAAAAACAGAATCCAACTGGCGACGCTTATGAAAAGCTGCCCCGACCCGTTGACGCGCGCCGAATGCGACAAGTACGGCTGGGATTCGATTTCACTGGTCGTGCTGGAGGAGCTAACGATGAAAAAGGATCAGACAATGAAAGAGTTTTCCGAAGAAGTCAAGTTGCTTCAGGAGCTTTGGGAAGAAAAGCTGTCGACCGCTGAAGGCTGACGTTTCCGCAGATAAACGCAACGCCGCCGCGTTTTCAATTTTCTGAAAGCGCGGCGTTTTTTACGCGCGGAATTTATTCGGAAGCGCTATGCGCGGTGTATCCGAAACGCGTTTCAAAAACTTGCTGAAACGCGAAAACCGGCGTTAAGCTATGGCGTGAACGACGGTTTCAATTCTGCGTATATATTGTTTTTCACAAATAAACTACTCGTATTTTGTTATGTGTGTCTATTGCTTTTTTACATTCCGTTAGTTATAATTGTGGCTTGTTTGGTGTAATATTTTGGGATTGATGACCAAAAGTAGTATTTTGCGCGCTGAATATTGTCCACATTAC
>CAYVPJ010000088.1:0-7260 GCA_964453505.1 uncultured Oscillospiraceae bacterium
TCCATCACGGAGTGGACTTCAAGGCACCACGTTATCTGCTTTCCGCCATTGCCAGCGGTACGGTGTCTGGCATAGGCAACGACCCCGTTCACGGGGCATATCAGATAATACGATATGGTGACTATGATGTCACCTACAGCCATCTGAGCAACATCTTCTCCGGATTCGGCAAGGAGGTGAAGGCCGGTCAGGTGGTCAGCGTCAGCGGTGACTTCCTTCACATGGAGGCCAGATACAAGGGCGAGGAGCTCAACCCTATTGAGTTCTTGACCATGATCTACGGCAATATCAGGTCCATGGAGAGCCGTAACAAGCCGTTCGAGGCGACGGACTTCGCCACCATCGGCGACGGCATCCATACACGATATGACAGGGACAGTGATGAGATAGAGCAGCTGATGCTGCGTTTCTTCCCGGCCTACATGAACGACCTTACCAGCGGAGCCTATGCCCTGCCCCAGCGGACAGAGCAGATGCTGCGCAACATACTTACTATGGCATCGGCCAGGAACTACTTCTTCGAGATGATTCCGTCTATGGAGAATCCCATGGGACTGGGACGCAGGAGCGTTCCGCTGGCCGAGAAGGTGCAGAACCTCCTGATTGAGGACTTCCTCAGTTATCTGGCCCTGCAACACGGGACCTACCTCTCAACGTGGAACGATGAGGTAAAAAAAAAGTTTACGGGCAAGCAGTAGCGGACAGCGGGATGATAGACCCGCTTGCTGATCTGGACATCGAAGTGCAGAGCTTTGACATCCCAAGGACAGTGAGCGTCTATCCGGACCAGGCGGGAATACGATGGTGGACGAAGGCATGGTTCAACAACCGCAAGGAAGGTGAAGCAAGTGTGGAGATAACAAGAGAGCTGGCACTGCTCTTCATCCGGGACAACATTGAGAAGGACGAATGGCTGGAGGAGCATTTTCCGAAACAGATGGAAATCTACCACAATGCCATACAGCAGACCAGGGAACAGCTGTTACAGCAGATAAACATTTAATCAAGGCATGATGACTGAACAGGAATTATTTGAAAAGAAGATCATACCGGTCATGAACCGTGTCCGTGATGACCTCAGCCACAAGCAGGCAATGGAGGCGATGAAATTCAACAACTCCTTTGCAGGCATAGTCAGTGGCATGGGTCCTGACGGCGGCATGGCCGCTCACATGGCAGCCATGGATTCGCTGAAGATCACCGGCGAGTGGAACTCCAAAACCGTGGAGGACTATATCGAGATGGTGAAGGATGAACTGAAGAAAGAGGACATCCGTGTCACGCCGGACATCGAATCAATGATGATAGACAAGATGGTCCGTGACCAGATGCCCAAGTCATCCATCGAGTACATCATGCGCAAAGCAGCCTCCAACTCCATCTTCTCCATAGCGGACGAGGCGATGAAGTCACCTCTCCAGCATGAGATTGAAGAGCGGGGCGAAGAGCTTTACGGCCCGACGAAACTGGAGAAAGGTGTCGGCCTCGGTGTAGGTGCGGCAGCCGATTTCCTCGCCTTCGGCGGCGTGGGAGGTGTCGGCGGCGCGTTGAAGTTCGTCGGTGCCGACCTTGCACTCAATGCCGTTCTCTCCCCTTCTTCTTCGGACAAGAAGGAGAAGGAACAGGAAAAGAAGGTCATTGAGCGGGAAGGCAAATACAAGGATGTTCCGCTTGTCGTGCTGCCTGGCCATGAGGAAGAATGGCTGAGGATGCAAGACAAGGAGGATCAGACAATAGATACAGAGAAGGCTGAAGAAGCAATGAAAGAAGCGTTGGGCATACCGTCAGAAACTGTCCAGATGCCAGTGAGCGAGGAACCTGCACAAGTGCAACAGAACGCAGAGCCTGTACAGGAACAGACAGCAAGGAAGGAAAACGCCGACGGATGGCAGGGTGTCCTGACTACCTTCGGACTGAATGGTCTTGGCGACATCGGCAGAAATGCGGGATATATCCTTGCCATGCTCCCGGATATCCTTGTCGGCATGTTCACCGGCAGGACGAAATCACTCGGTCTGAAGGACAACATGATGCCCGTGGCGAGCATCATTGCCGGAATGTTCGTCAAGAATCCGCTCCTGAAGATGACGCTCATCGGACTGGGTGGAGCCAACCTCATCAACAAGGCGGGCCATGAGGAGCTGGCACGACGTGACGGCATATCCACAGGAACACAGTTCAGAAGATACGACGAGGAACAGCTTGACCCGCGTATCGAGAACCCTCAGCTGAGAGGAACTACCCTCATAGCGTCCATAGACAGCATACCGGTTACGGTGACACTGCCCCAGAAGGTCGTTGACGCATACAGCCAGGGCGCACTGCCTCTCAACACACTGGCCAATGCAGTACTGGCACGCTGTGACCAGATGCAGCAGATCGGCTCGGCTCAGGAACGTTTCGAGGAGCAGTCCAGGACAGAGACGAGAACACTTTCACAGAGATAATTTCAAAATCGAGATAATATGACAGAGAAAAGCAAACATGAGCAGGATGCGGCGCAGAGACAGACCGAACTGCTGACAGAAGCATTGGAAAAGGCCCGTTCCAACGATGGCCAGTTCCTCAATCAGTCCGGGAAGAGAGCCCCGGAGCTCTATCCGAAAGGGGTGACGGTTTCTCCTTTTAACTCACTCATACTGGCTCTTTACAGCGATTCCAAGGAGTTCAAGACAAACGACTACGTCCTGTTCTCCGAGGCCAAGAAGAGAGGTGACAGCGTTCAGGGCGGCGAGAAGGGTGTGCCATTCGTATGGTACAACTGGAATCAGTATGCTAATAAGGAAAAGCCGGAAGACATCATTTCAAAGGATGACTACAAGGCTCTTCCGGACGATGCTAAGGATTCCTATAAAGCAGTCCGCCAACGTGAGATCAGGACGCTGTTCAATGTGGATCAGACCACGATGGCAATGTCCAACCCTGAGGAATACGGCAGGCTTATCGATATGAACAAAGAGCAGGATGAGAAGAAACTTCACATGGAAGTCAACCGTTTCCTTCAGAACATGAAGGACAATCTGGTCAACGTCAGGAAAGACGGTACCGGTGTGCCTCATTACGATTCGGCCAAAGATACGGTTTTCCTTCCTGCGCAGAAGCATTTCGCCTCGTATGCAGAATATGTTCAGGATGCGCTGCGGCAGATTGTATCGGCCACCGGGCATCCGCAGAGGCTCGACAGGAAAGGCTTCGTCATCGAAGGCGGTGCGTCTCCGAAAGAGAGCCAGTTGAATCGCGAAAGGTTTGTCATAGAGATGGCATCAGCCGTCAAGATGACGCAATTCGGTCTTCCTGCAAAGCTCTCTCCAGAAGCGATGAATGAAATCGGCAACTGGGAAAAGGAACTGAATGACAATCCCCGCTTCCTTGATGCTCTGGAGATGGACATCAACAACAGCCTCGGCATGATAGCAAAGGCTGAGAAAGGTGAGAAAATCGAACTGGGACCTCAAAAGGAGGCTGATGAGACCCAGAACGAATCCGTCAATGCACGGGTCATCATGCTTCAGGACTCGGAAAGCAAACGTTGGATTCTGTACATCAAGCCGGAGAATGAGAAAGCACTTACCGTATATCCGGAAAAGGATGATGTCGGCAGGTTCTTCGCTGCGGCAAAGCACAGTGAGGAGAAGGCCGACCGCGTCCGTCAGGAACTTGCACAGAAATACTATGGGCTGGCCATGGCCAAGCCGGACATCAACATCGACATCTTCGGCAAGACTCCCGAAGGCGTTGACCTTGATGCCATCCAGAGAGTGAACATCTTCAAGTCAAAGAACGACGGAAAGATCCTCTGCCTGGTCAGCATCGACGGCATGGACAAGCTGCCACCGCGTGAGGTCTCCCCGTTCCAGTGGCAGAAGATGTGGCTTGCGGAAGACGAGAACGAATACAAGAAGGTTCTAGCCGCCACCCTTTTCGAGGACCAGCTGAGAAGCCGACAGGAAGCCATTCAGCAGGAACAAGCCAAGGAACAGGAAGAGGAGAAACGTCAGAACTCTCCAGAGCAGAAAGCAAAGGAAGAAAGGGAGGAAAAGGCCAAGGAGGAACTGACCAAGGCTGAAACGAAAGCCGTTGCCGCCATAGCCCTTGCCCCTGTCCTCCGCCAGTACGATGACATCAAGAAGAAACATCCCGATGCACTCCTACTGTTCCGTACCGGCGATTTCTATCAGACTTACAGGGACGATGCACGTAAGGCAAGCAACATTCTGGGCATCACGCTGACCCGAAACAGTCAGATTAAGGACATTGAAGGGAAAGAGCTGGAGTCAGCCGGATTCCCGCAGCACGCACTGGACACCTACCTGCCAAAGCTCATCCGTGCCGGTCAACGAGCGGCCATCTGTGACCAGCTGGAGAGCCCTCAGAGGCAGCAGCAGGAGCAGAAGAACATTGTCCAGGAACAGGAAAAGGAGGCGACCCGTGGCTACCATCGTTGAAAGAATGTTTTTGGCTGTGCTGGCAATAACCCTGTCAGTACAGCCGATGATGGCTGCCCAGGAGAAGGCCGCATCAAAAGCAAACCAGATATCATTACGCAAGACTATGAGCAAATCCAGTGAATACGTTGACAAGTACGCCGAAGCCGCCATGGAGCAGATGCGACGGTACGGCATTCCGGCATCCGTCACGCTTGCCCAAGGCATCCTTGAGAGCGGAAGCGGACAGAGCGAGCTGTCCAGAAAAGGCAACAACCATTTCGGGATAAAGGCATCTTCATCATGGCTGGAGAGCGGAGGACGCTATCTTATCTATACCGATGACAAGCCCAATGAGAAGTTCTGCCAGTACGCTTCCGTGGCGGACAGCTACGAGCATCATTCCCTTTTTCTGAAGGGAAACAGCCGGTATTCCGCACTGTTCAAGCTCTCCCCTGACGATTATGTCGGATGGACCGACGGACTCCAGAAGGCCGGATATGCGACCAGCAAGTCATACGCATCATCCCTACAGAGCGTAATCAAGTCCAACGGTCTTGACAAGTATGACAAGATGGTCATGCAGGAACAGGGCTGGCAGTCCACCAAGCCGCAGACCACTACCCTGTCGGAACTTGCCTCCAACTCTCAGGAAGCGGCACAGGCTCAGAAGCAGGAAGCCAAGGAGCAGCCGAAACAGGATGAGCAGAAACCGGAACTAGTTCAGCCAAAGGACAAGGATTATTTCAACACCATACTGGCCGATTCGGAGAAGGAGTCTAACTCATGGGAGAACTTCTTCGGACTGAATGACAGCACCAGTGTGACGGGCATCGACCCTATCGTGAACCTTGTCAGTACCCTGTTTGCCGGGCTTATGGCCATGGCTGTACAGATTGACAATATGGGCAACGCCGTGGACATACAACAGTCCTCGCAGGAAGCCCAAAGCGTGGATGCCAATGCCATGGCAGCACAGAATTTTGACAATGCAATGAATTCATCAATCAATAACCCAGTTAAAAGAACAAGATCATGATTAAATGTAACGTGACCGTCATCGGCACAATCTGCCGCAGCGGTGAAGCAAGAACAGACAAGGAAGGAAAGCCGTTTTTCACTTTCGGTATCAGGACCGCCATCCCGGCCGGTCAGAGTGAGGAGAAACCAGTTGATATCAGCGTGGCCATGAACGGCCATCCTGAGAATCAGGGAGAGTTCCGTGAAGGAGCCAGAGTCAAGGTGCAGGGTGTACTGACCTTCCGCAAGAAGGATGACAGCCTCTATCTGAACCTGTCGGCATCGGATGTGACGTTCTGTCCTGAGGAAGCAGATTCCATCAAGGGAACCATGTCGTTCAAGGGAACCACAGGTTCCAAGGACATTCCAGAAAAGAAGGGAAAGAAAGGAGCCTACCGTCTCTTCGATGCCTTCAGCAGCGAGAAGACGGCAGATGACAAGTACGTCTATACCTGGGTCCATTTCGTGGATTTCAGCTCAGAGCGTCCTGACTGGCTCGGACCGAAGAAAGGTATCGAAGCCGAAGGCGACCTGGAGCTTTCTTTCTTCAACGAGAGACTGTCAGTCAATTGCAATGTTTCTTCCCTCTCATTCTGGGAGAAGCCATCTTCTAACCAGTAAGCGCCATGGCAAAGGACAATAACTACAGTTCCGATGGCCAGTCAGCCACTGACCGTGCGCTTGACCGGTTCACGGAACTGATGATCGAGAAGATAGAGACTCTTTCAGGTGACTGGAAGAAGCCTTGGTTCACGCCCGGTGTGGTTCAGGCTCCGCGCAATATGTCCGGAAGGAACTACAACGGAATGAACAGCCTTATGCTGATGTTTCAGGCAGAGAAGATGGGATATGACTCTCCTGTCTGGGGCACTTTCGACCGAATCACGAACCTGAACTATGCCAAGGATAAGGCCGGGAACCGTTTTGTAGCTTGTGACGAGAACGGCAACAAGCTGCCGCAGGTAAGAATCAACACGGGAGAGAAATCCTTCCCTGTGTTTCTGACTACGTTCACCGTGGTCAATCAGGAAACGAAGGCCCATATCCCCTATGATGATTACAAGAATCTCTCCCGTGAGGAGCAGGAAAAGTACAAGGTCTATCCAAAGCTTCAGGTCTATAACGTCTTCAACATTGCGGCGCAGACCAATCTGAAGGAGACCCGTCCTGAAATGTATGAGAAGCTGATGGCCGAAGTCACCAGCCAGGTGCAGCATCAGGAAGGAGATTTGAAAAGCCATCCGGCCATTGACAAGATGATTGATGACAACCTCTTCCTCTGCCCTATCCGTCAGGTCAAGGGTGATGATGCCTATTACAGCATATCCAAGGATGAGATTGTCGTTCCGACACGTGAGCAGTTCGTCGATGGCGAGGCATTTGCCACCAATGCGCTGCATGAGTGCGCTCATGCGACGGGCAGCGAATCTAGGCTAGGACGCATCAAGGGCGGCCAGCCGTTCGGCTCTCCGGAATATGCCAAAGAGGAACTGACTGCAGAACTCTCTGCCGCTGTGGTGGCCAGCCAGTACGGACTGACCAAGCACGTCAAGAACGACAGTGCTGCATACCTCAAGTCTTGGCTCGGTTCTCTTCATGAAAGCCCGGACTTCCTGAAGACAGTCCTGGCAGATGTAAAACGATGTTCAAGTATGCTGACCCAGCGTATCGAGGCCATTCAGCTTGAAATGGACAAGGGCGAGAAAGCCGATTTCTCACAGCTCAAAGCCGGCATGGGCAATGCCCAGACGAACCGAGAGGAAGTCTCCCCTGCCCAGGAACAACCAAAAGGCATCGTAAACGCAACTGCATATGT
>CAYVPJ010000089.1:0-7237 GCA_964453505.1 uncultured Oscillospiraceae bacterium
GCCTGATGCTCGATATTGCTGAACGTAGCGTGCTCCAGATCGCCGATCAAGTGCGGCGGGACGCGATAGATGCGGCAGATCTCCGAAACCTGAAACTTGCGCGTTTCCAGAAACTGCGCCTCGTTGTTCGGCATGGAGATGCGCTCGAACTTGAGCCCTTCTTCCAAGATTGCCACGCGATTGGAGTTGGACGAACCGCCGTAAGCGGCGTTCCAGCTTTCCCGCAGCGCGGATGGATTCTTGACTGTGTTCGGGTGCGTGAGCACGCCCGCAGGCGTCGCGCCGTTTGAGAAAAACTTGCTCCCGTATTCCTCTGCGGCGATGCCAAGGCCGATAGCGTTCTTTTCAAGCGCAATAGGGCTGTATCCCATCACGCCGTCGAAGCCGAGGCCGGGGATATGCAGTACGTCCTCCGGGCGCAAGCGCACCTGTTTGCTGTCGCGGGTCATGTAATCGTAGGTGAGCTTGCCGCTGCTGTCACGGTCCACCGTCATCTGATCGGGCAGAAGCGGATACAGCCCGATGATATGTCCGCGCCCGCTGCGCACGATTTGGGAATAACTGTTACCCCACAGCAAAAGGTGCGTGAGCATCGCCTCGCGCAGCACGAAGCTGGTCATCTCGGTATTCGGCTCGTCGTGCAGGATGCGGTACAGCGGGTGCTCCAGCGCCTTTTCGCTGCCGTTTTCCGTATATTGATAGACGTGAAGCGGCAGGCTGGCGACGGTTTCCGCAATTACCCTCACACAGGCGTAAACCGTGGAAATTTGCAGTGCGGAGCGCGGCGTGACGGACTTCCCGGCCGCGCTGGAGCCGTAGTAGAACGCCTGCGCCGCGCTGACCGCGTTTTTGGGCTTGTCTCTCGACCGAAAGAAAAACAGAAAAGGATTTTTCATCATCAGCCTCCTTATAATTTAGCGTTTGATTTCAACCGTGCAGATGGTATCGTTCTTGCTGCCGCCATGGGGCACGAGCAAAATGCGTTTCATGTCAAAGCCGCGCCGTATGCCCAGTCCCATGCTGTTCCAGCCGAAACAGAGCGCCTTTCCGTCTTTGCGCAATATGCGGGCGCATTCGTTTTTCGCCTGACTCCAAAAGGTACATCTGCCATCCCACTGAAGCCCACCCGCAATGCCGTCATAACACTCGCGCACCTGACGCGGCGAATAGGGCGGGTCAAATAGAATGCCGTCTACGCTTGCATCTTTGAAAGATTTCAAAAAGTCGATTGCGTCAAGATGAAAATCGGCAGGCGCGTCGGGATTAAGATCGTTCTTAACAGTCGCGGGAGAGTGCAGACCCGCAAAAGGGTCTATCCAAAGGCCATCCGTCATTTCCTGCTCCAAAAGCATGCGAATGGGTTTGATTGTAAACGTCCATCTGTTTGGCATCGCCCAAACGCGCTCAATCACCATGAGTAATGTACCTCCGAAAATAGGCATGAGAAAAGGGCGACTCTCATCGCCCCAATCAAACGTCTGTTATTGGTTTATTCAGCGGATTCCCCTGCGGGTGCGTTCTCGGCAGGTGCGTTCTCGGCGGGAAGCGCACCGCTGTCATCGGCAGGCGCGTCAGCTTCGTCAGCGGGCAGGGCGGCAAGCTCCTCCTCGGTAACAACGTCGGTCTGCGTTTCGAGCTTTTCTATCCGTTCAACCTCGATAGGCTCGTCTTGCGCATTATCTTGCACACTTTCCTCATCCTCAACAGCCATGTGGCGCTGGCTGCCGTTGCCGGGCATGCCTTTCATCAGGTACTTGCGCGTGGTCCTGTACTCATCCCCGATAAAGCCCAGACGCAGCAGAAAGCAGCGGAAGGTGTAGCGCGGATTATCCGTCTCGCGCTCGACCACGGTCACGCGCTTGAGTCGCTTCACCAGCTTGAGGATCGCCGCCAGCAGTTGCGCCGTGGCTTCAACCATCTCGTGCGGCGCGGTAATTGGCAGCCATGTGAATGTCAACTTGTCGTCCTCTTCCTCGATGGGCAGCTCGTCCAGCTCCAGCGCCAGCTTGATCAGCGGCGCTTTCGCGGCGATGAGCTTGCGCACATTGGCGATGCTCTCAGCGCTCAAGCCCTCCTTGGGGAAGGAAAGCGCGATGCCGTCCTCATGCCGGATGCTTTCGGGTAGCTCCTTTTCCGCAGGCGCTTCCTCCATCTGGCCCCATTCAGAGTTCGTCGCAATAAAGCCCTTCGCCCGCAGCGCGTGAAGCGTCAGCCCGATCTCCTTCGCGTCCATCAGATCGTCCGCGTCCACGCTGCCGTCCTTGTGGATGATGTAGCCGCCCACTTGGTAGTCAAAGCGCGGCGCGCCGAGGTATTTCGATTCCGCACCCGTCGCCTCTGCGAAAGCCTGAACCAGTTCCTTGCGCCGCTCGCTTGCTCCCTCGAAATGAATCGTCATGGTTTATCCCGTCCTTTCACCTTTTCGGTGGTCTATACATCCCTCAACTCGCTGAGAATAGCAAGCGGCGTCTGCGATAAATAGCGGTAGAAGATTTGGGCCGGTTTTTGTGTAGATTACAGTCCACTGCCCGTCTTACGGTCATGACAGCCCTTGCAAAGCGGCTGCCAGTTGGCTTCGCTCCAGAACAGTTCCTTATCCCCGCGATGGGGAATGATATGGTCAACGACTGTCGCGGGCGTGAGCTTGCCGTTTCGCCGGCATTCCGCGCAGAGCGGATGCTTCCTGAGATACCTGTCACGGGCGGCACGCCAGCGGGCGTCATATCCGCGCACGTTCGCGCCGCCGCGCATCCGGTCTGAAGAATACTGAATGTGTTCGCAACAATAAACGCCGCTGTCGCAGAGGTTTGGGCACCCCGGATAGCGGCAGGGACGCTTGGGAGAGCGGGGCATAAAGGGCTCCTTTCGCGGTCATTTCGTGCGTGTTTCGGGGCATGATCGACATAATTCCGTCAGTATCGGAGCAAAATCGGAGCAGAATTTGCCTGTCACTCGGTTTTTCAACCCAATATGAGCAGCCCGCGCCCGTCGTAGACGCTCCCGCCGCCGCTGCCGTTCTTCATCGCCCGATCCAGCGCCATCACCAGCGCGACCGCGCCATCCACCTTTTCGGTGGACTTTTCTTTGTCGATTTTGAGGTTTCCGGCTGGGTCGGTGCGCACATAGGCGTTATCCATGTTCCAGCGAAGCACGGGATGCCCGCCATGGTTGAGCTTGTGCTCCAATACAAGACGCATCAGTTCTTTGGTAGGCGGACTCATATCGCGGAAACCCTGTCCGAATGGAACCATAGTGAAGCCGTCATCCTCCAGCGCCTGTACCATCATCGTGGCGTTCCATCTGTCAAAGGCAATCTCGCGAATGTTATAGCGTTCACTCAGTTCATTGATGAACTTCTCGATGAAGCCATAGTGAACAACGTTGCCCTCGGTCGTTTTGATAAAGCCCTGTCGTTCCCACTGGTCGTACATCACATGATCGCGGCGCACCCGAAGCTCCAGCGTTTCCTCCGGCAACCAGAAGAAGGGCAAAATGCTGTACGGTTCGTCCTCGTCCTCCGGGGGAAATACCAGCACCAGCGTGGTCAGGTCGCTCGTGGAGGAAAGGTCAAGCCCCGCGTAACAGACGCGCCCTTCCAACGCCACGGGATCGATGACACCGCCATTTTCGTCCCACTTGCCCATCGGCATCCAGCGGACAGATTGCTTGACCCACTGGTTCAAACGCAGTTGGCGGAACATGTTCTCGTCGGCGGGTGTTTCCAGCGCCTTGTGATAAGCATCACGCACCTTGTCGATGCTAATGGTGTAATCCAGCGACGGATTGGCTTTGTACCAATTCTTCTCATCCTGCCAATCCTCGGTTTCGGCAAGACCATAGACCACGGGATAGAAGCGTGGGTCGTGCTTTCGCCCTTCGAGAATGTCCAGCGCTTTTTGATGTACTTCCCAGCAGATTGAGTTGCGATCCGTTCCCGCCGTAGTCAGGAAGAACCATAATGGCTGCTTTCTCGCGTCGCCGGAGCCCTGCGTCATAACATCGTAGAGCATTCTGTTGGGCTGGGTGTGCAGCTCGTCGAAGATGCACGCGCTGACGTTGAGACCATGTTTCGTCGCCACCTCGCTCGATAACACCTGATAGATGCTGCCCTTGGGCTGATACACCATGCGCTTCGTGGATGGAATGATTTTCACGCACTTTGACAAGATCGGCGACTGGCGGACCATATCGCAAGCGACATCGAAGCAGATTCCGGCTTGTTGACGGTCGGATGCGCAGGAGTACACCTCCGCTTTCCACTCGTCATCGTTGACCAGCATATTGAGCGCCAGCGCCGCGCCAAGCTCGGACTTCCCGCATTTTTTCGGCACTTCGATATACGCCTGCGTGTATTGACGTTTACCCGGCTCATCGTCCCGAACCGTGCCAAACACGTCACGGATGATTTGTTCCTGCCACGGGAGCAACACAAAGGGCTTCCCGTGAAACTCGCCCTTTGTATGGCGCAGACACTCGATGAACTTCATAACGCGCTTGGCTTTTCTCTCGTCAGTCATCGTCCCACTCCCCTCGGAGCAGCTTCGCCATAGGGTCTTCGGATTCCGCGTCGTTCCCGTCTGTCACGATACGGGAGCGCGTCGCGGGGGACAATCCAAACTCGGAGGCAAGGGACTGCATGATTTTAAGGTTCTGTTGGGCGATAGACACCTGCGGCACCTGCTGGACATATCCGGACGGCGTTTTGAAAATGGAACCGTGCTGGGTGATGAACTCCTCAGCCTCCCGCCACCGGGCATAGGCTTGGCAGTATCCGGCGAAGTCCTTCTCGTCCGCCATTGTGAGCACGCCCATCGCCCGAAGCGCGGGCGCGAGGCGCTTCCATTCCTTCTTCGCTTCGGGGAGGAGCCACGCCGGACACCGCACCGCGTCCTTCGGCGGCACGGGTTCGTTCTGATTGATAGGCCGTCTGCCTTTGCCTCGGTCACCTTCCAGCACCTTGATGGCCGTGGGCAGCGGTTTGCGTCCTCTGGTCGCCATGCGTCACACCTCCCTCGTGCATATATCCACTATTACGCTTCTGCGGTTTCCGCAGGGTTCACATCCTCGTAAGGAAGCTCCGTGCCATCCCGCAGTACGGTGACTTTTGCGTCGGGGTACTCAGTTTTGAAGCGCAAAACGATGGCGCTGGCGTACTTGGGGTCAAGCTCCATCGTGCGGCAGATGCGATCCGTCTGCTCACAGGCAATGAGCGTACTGCCGGAACCGCCGAACAGATCCATCACCACACCATTGGGCGCGGAGCTGTTCTTGATGGGATACGCCAGAAGCGGCACGGGCTTCATGGTGGGATGCTCCTTGCTGCGCTTGGGCTTATCGAAGTTCCAGACCGTAGTCTGTTTTCTGTCAGCGAACCACTTATGCTGACCGTTGGGAAGCCAACCGTACAAAACAGGCTCATGCTGCCATTGATACGGCGAGCGTCCCAGCACCAGCGAGTTCTTCACCCAAACGCAAACGCCGCTGATGTGAAAGCCCGCCTCTTTGAAGGCTCTGCGGAAGTTGAGACCCTCCGTGTCGGCGTGAAACACATACGCGCTGCCACCCTCGGCCATATGGGAGGCCATGTTTTTGAAAGCCGCAAGCAGAAACTCAAAGAACTGCGCGTCACCCATGCTGTCGTTTTGGATGGACTTGCCGTCCTTGGATTCATACGACACATTGTACGGCGGGTCCGTCACGACAAGGTTCGCTTTCACATCGTCCATGAGGCGGTTCACATCCTCGTCATTCGTGGAATCGCCGCACATCATGCGATGGCGGCCCAGCGTCCACACGTCGCCGGGCTGCACGAAGGGCGTGACCTCGTCCGGATCGATGTCGCACTCGTCATCCTTGACGTCGTTGTCATGTATCTTGGAGAACAGATCATCCACCTCGGCGGGATCAAAGCCCGTCGCCCCGAGATCATAGCCGGATTGCTGAAGGTCGGAGAGCAAATCGGCCAGAGCGACCGGCTCCCATTCGCCAACCGCCTTATTAAGCGCGATGTTGAGCGCCTTTTCTTCCTGCGGATTTTCGATATGCACCACTACGCAGTCGATCTCCGTCGCGCCCTCCGCGACCAGCACCTTATACCGCTGATGACCGCCGACGATGCTGCCGGTCGCCTCGTTCCAGATGACGGGATCGACATACCCGAACTCATGCAGGCTTCGCTTGATCTTCTCATACGCTGGGTCGCCCGGCTTGAGGTCTTTGCGCGGGTTGTATTTAGCGGGTTTCAATCGTTCAACGGCTATTCGTTGTAAATTCATTTGCGTATTCATTGGCAACCTCCACAATTCCATTATGTATTACAAATTAGCAGCGAGGTATTTTTGCGAAAATAGTTATCCCAAACGTATCTTGCCTTTCTTCGCCAGCGGAGTGATTAATAAAGTGCGGGCAAAAAGCCCCCGTTGCGGGCGGGAAAAGCCGCCGAACGAAAAGGAGAAACCATGAGCCGATATCTCAACGAAGCCGAGAAACCTAAAAGCCAGAATGCCCAAGACATTATCGCTGCCTTAAAGGGAGTCCCGGACACCGTGAAAGCCTTCCTGCTTATCGAGCAAGCGCATGCCGCCATTAGCGCGGCGATCACAGTAATCCGCGCACATACGGACAACGCAAGTTCAAACGATCCCGCAAAGGCAGGTGAGCTTGAAATGGACGCGGAAGCGGCGGAGGAGATAGCCGCGCACATCAAAACGCTTTCAGACGCTGTGAAGTGTGATATCGCTGATGAGGGCAATCAGCCATAAGCATAGCTGCCGCCATTTCATCATTAAGCCGTCCGTCAGGGGCGGCTTTTGCTTATCCTCGCCGCATACCCCACCCCGGCAATTTGTCGGAAATTCACGCGAGAGGGAGCCGCGGTCTCCGGCAGGAGGTTTCCAGCGATTGGATACCCCCCCTCCCCGGCACACTTTCGCGGAGCAAAGCGCGAAAGCCGACCGTTCTTGTCGGACTTCGGCGAAGCAAAGCGCAAAAGCCGACCGCGCCAGTCGGACTTCGGCAGAGCAAAGCGCAAAAGCCGACTGTTCTCGTCGGACTTTGCCAGAGCAAAGCGCGAAAGTGTTCTTGGGCGGGCGGGCGGCTTTTTTTCGGGCGGGCGGCGGCGCGGCGCGGGCGCGGGCGCGGGCGGGCGAACGCGAAGCCCTTACGCGCGCCTATAAGGAAGCGAAGCCGCCGGGCGGCGGGTTGTGACGAAACGGCGACAAAACCGGGTCTGAAAGTC
>CAYVPJ010000090.1:0-6788 GCA_964453505.1 uncultured Oscillospiraceae bacterium
GTACAACCCAAACCCGGAATGGATTGAGCTTGTGAGGGGGTGCATGGGGTGAAAGAGAAAAGGATTTGTTGGCTTTCGGCTGGGGTATCAAGTTTTATCGCGGGATACTTGGAAAGGGACAAGATTGATGAGTTTATCTATATCGACATTGACGACCAGCACCCGGACAGCATGAGATTTATAAAAGACTGCGAAAAAGCTCTTGATAAAAAGATAACGGTGCTTAAGTCGCCTTATGGCTGTGTAGAAAACGCAATAAGAGCTTTTGGCGGTATCGGCAATATCAATTCGCATTTTTACCCTTGCACCGGATGGCTAAAAAAACGCGTTCGCAAAGAGTACGAGCTGGATAATGCTGGCTATGCCCTTATATATGTGTGGGGGATGGACTGTACCGAGCATAAAAGAGCGGAGAGACTGCGTGAGCAAAACCCCGGACAGGAACACCAGTTTCCTCTACTTGATAGATGCCTTACCAAAGAAGACGCACACTCTATGTGTGAGAAATTGGGCATAAAGCGTCCTCTTATGTATGACTTGGGGTATAGCAACAATAACTGCATCGGGTGCGTAAAAGGCGGCATGGGATATTGGAACAAAATTCGCACAGATTTTCCGGATGTTTTTGAAAAAAGGGCAAAGCTGGAAAGAGACATAGGCGATAGCATTCTTAAGAATTTTTATCTTGATGAACTTCCGCGGGATGCCGGGCGTATGTCAGACGAAATTATGCCGGAATGTAGTCTTTTTTGTATGATGGCAGAAAATATTTTATAGGAGGCGCCACTGATGTACGCTAAAAACCCTGTCATGGCTTATCAGGATGGGAAAAAGGCGGGCTTCCATGAGGGAGTGGAGGCGGGTTTTCAGGCTTTCGTGGTTCTGGCCTTAGTCAGCGCGTGGAACGTGAGCGAGCTGCCGGACGCGGAGTTTCGGGCGTGGTTTGAGGCGTGGGAAGCGGAGTCGGACAGGCTCTTTGCCCGGGCCGGGTACGACGCGGAAAATCTTGGGACAGAGATACTTTACCACGCGGGCGAGATAAGAAAAAGACTTGGAATGGAGGGACTGGAATGACGAGAGAGAGCATAATATCCGCGCTTAGGACGTGCGCGGCAAGCGAATCCGCGCCGGACTGCCGGGAGTGCCCGTACTACGACCACAGCCCGGCATGTATCAACAAGCTGATGAAAGACGCCGCCGACGCGCTGGAAAAGCTCTTGGGCGAGGGCCGACGGATGGCGGAGTACGACGAGGCGAGAAGGGGGCACGCGGCCCGAACTGCCGAATAGGAGGGGAGCCTATGGCGCACCTGATACGCTGGATAGCGGTCGATAACAAGCTCCCATTGGTAAAATGGCGCCGATTGGCGAAGCCGGGAGCGCTCCAACAGCGCAAACATGCCGCCTCCAACCGCGCATCATACAGAAAAAATATGCAGAAAAAGGGGCCTCCGTAGAGGCTCCTTTTTCGTTACGCATAGATATAAAACTGAATAAATTCTTCCGGCGAAACGTCCAGCCCGGGGAACGAGCGTATTATCTCCGCCGCAAGGGCTTTTGTCGCATTAGTTCCCGCAAGCCCTGTTACCGCGTCCGCCGCCAGGATCGCGTCCTCCATGTCGTCGCCGGTCGCCGCAACGTAGGCGTCAAGTTTTTTCTGTTGCCCATCCGTGGGGTCTCTTTTGCCGGTCGCGATATTCAGCGCCGCCCAGGCCGTGGCCTCGTCCAGTCCCGTATCCATAAGCGCCTGTATCCGGTCGTCCTTTTTGCTGTATTCCTTCGTGACGCTGTAAAGGTCGTACTGGCCTTTGTCGGAAAAGCCCGTGTCCGCGTATAAATCCAGCGTGCCGGGGTCTACGTACTTCTTGAAGCTCTCCACGTCGTAAGCCGCCGGGTCAACGGTCGACCCGCTACCGAACCTGTAGTTGCCGTCAACTGCGTCCCGCTGCGCGTCCGTAAGCCCCTGTCCGTCCAGCCAGCGGCTGAACTCCGTCGCCCTCTGCTGCGGTTTAAGGGTGTCGTCGGCTTCAAGAGCTTTCTTCTTCGCCGCTATCTCCGCGATCTCGCCTGCCGTAATGCCGGAATCCGAAAGAGCCTTGTTCTTCGCGTGGTTCTCGCTTTCGGCGTATTCGGGGGAAACCGCCGCTTTGGCCATGTCCTTCGCGTATTCGTAAATATCGGTTATCGCCTTTTGTTTCTCCGCGTCCGTCATGGCCTTGTATGCGTCGGACTGGATAAGCGCTGTGACCCCTTCAAGCGCGGTCTGCCCGGCCACGGTCTGGAACGTCTCGTATTCCTTGCCGGTCAGATTCTTTGTTTCCCCGTTTACGCCAAAGTATTTCGGCATGGTGGGCGGGAGCACGGCGTTGTCACCCAGCGCATCGTAAAGCCGCGCTATCTCCTTGTCCGCCGCCGTGGAGTTTGTTTCGGAATAATACCCCGGCGAAACAAAGTTTTCTGCCAGCCGCTCCGTGGTGTTTGCCGTACCCTGTGTGCGGCCCCATTCGTCCACACGGGCGGGGAGCGTCTGCGAAAGCCCGGGTATCCTCGCTTTAATACTGTCGATGGGCTGTGAAAGGAAGTAGGGAAGCGCGTCGGTCTTGTCGTTATAGTAGGCGTTTCGGCTCGTCGGGTCTATCGCGCGCGCCACCTGCCCTGACAGCGTGGGCACAAACTGCTGCGCAAAGCTCGTCACGGCTGAAAGCGCCAGCCGCCCAAGCGAGCTGTCAACTTCGCTGTTTCTGGAGGAGGAGAAAATCCGCTCAACGCCTTGCAGCATCGTCATGTTTATCATCGGGTCAAGCAGTTTGTTCAGGGAATCGAGCACCGCGCCTACCTTTTCGTCCGCTGACAGGTTTTCATATTTGCCGTCCAGCGCCTTTTGAATCTCGTTCCCGACGAACACCGATATCATGCCCGGCGCGGCCCAGTCGAGGGTGTAGCTTTTGCCTCCTATCGTCAGGGCGTATTCCTGCCCGCCTTGGAGCTTGTCAAATTTCTGCTCTTTGTCGTCGTCGGCCCCTCCGCTCAAAAGGCCCATGCTGCCGAGCAGGAAGCCTATTCCCGCCATGCCTGTGCCTGTTATCCCCGCCGAAAGATCGCTTATCATCTCGTTGGCGGTCATGGTTCCTTTTTTCACCTTGACCACGTCCGCCGTAACGCTGTTTAAAAGCCCGACAGGGGAATAGCGGACGGCCTCTTTCGCAATATTCAGCGGGGTGTTCTTATACGGGATAACGCCTTCAACGCCAACTCTGGCGACCGTTCCCCACGCACCATTAATATTTTTGCTCTTGTTCAGCCAGTTCGCCAGCCCGTTCGCCTCGTTGAAGGTCGCTTCAAGGGCCTCTTTTATCGCGTGTACCCTTGCCTTGTCAAGCTGTTCTGTGGTGATACTCGCGGGGTCGATGTTCTGGGCCGACATGTACCGGGCCAGCGCGTCTTCATACGTGGATTTTTTGAACCACATGTCTTCGGCGCCAAGCGCGGCCATGTTCTTAGACCTTGCCCATTCCAGCGCGGTGTTGTCGAATATCTTTCTCGCGTCGTTTATCCGGGCGTCCGTGTTCGCGCGGCTTCCGGCGTCATATTTGTTGCTTTGGGACATTATGTCCTTTACCGCGTCAAAGTCCTTCGCGGCGAAAGCCCTCTGCTCCTCCGTCCCACGGCCGAACGAAACGGTCTTCTCCGCGCCCTTTACGCCGAGCTTTACCGCCGCGCTCTGCAAAGCCGCTTCTACCTCTGTCTTCACGCCTCTTTCGCTCGCCATCACGACGTTGCCGAGAATGTTCCTAATGTGCGTTTTCGGGTTCCCCAGCATGGCGAGATACCGCCACGCGTTGGCCTTTTCGCCCCATGTGGCCGGAATCTGCTCCGCTATATTGTCGATTATCTTCGCCTCGGCGGCATCCGCCGCTCCCGCGTCCTTCGCGCTGATAAGGTCGGAGTAAAGCGCCTGGTCGATGTTTATTTCAATACCGCGTCCCTTAGCTATCTTGTCGGCGGTCTTTTGCAGATAGTACGCCCGTCCCTCCGGCGTCGTTTTTTTCAGCAGTTGGAACGCCTGCACCGTCTGTCCGGCCGTAGTCCCTTCCAATGCTATCTCCGCCGCCATCTTCATGGCCGTGTTCGCCGCCGCCCGCCGCAGCTCCTCAGTCGGCGCGTTTTTCGCCTGATACGCCATCTCGGAGTACATCAGCGCCGCCATGGCGATATCGTCCTTTGTGGCGGTCCGGCTCCCGTCGGTAACGTCCTGCCACATTCTCATGGAATCAGCCCAGCCCTTTTTGGCGACGGTTTCCTTTGCCTTGTTCAGCGCCGTCCTGTCGCTCTCGCTTTTGAATGAAAACAGCCCCGCCTCAACGGATTTTTCAAACCGGGGGATAAGCTCGTCCGGCGTAACGGGGCTTTCCATCAGCGTCCTTGTGGCCGTCCTCACCTTGTCCGTGTCCGTGGTCTTTAGCGGCACGTCCACGGGTCTGTCCGCCCTCGGCTCCATCCCTTCGGGGATAGTACCGTAATTGTTGTTGAGCCATGAGTAGCTCCCCGGCACGCTCTCCATAGCTCCAACCGTGTTCGGCCCTCCGGCGTGACTTGTTCTCATAAGGCCGTCTCGGTATTTTAAAGATTCTTCGTATTCCATTAGAGGGAGACTGTCAAGTTCTTCTTGAGTATAGGCATGAGCATCTTTTGCGTATTGAGCCGCGTTGCGTATATTATAGTCGTCATCCAGTTTCATGGCGTAGATATCGGGTTCCTTAGCTATCTTGCCTTTTGTAATATCTTCTTTTACTATCGCATCCATTGCCGGGTTTATTCCATACTGATATGAAGTTCTCGATACGGGAACCATACCTGCCTGAGCGTATGTGTTTGCAAGCATAATCCCATAACAATCGAGCTTTGTCCCTCCTGCGGCTACCGCCTCTATTGCAAGTTCAACGCCTACGTTTCGTCTGTTTGTCTTGTTGAAGTTTTTAGCTACGGCGGTAATATCCCCGTCAGGCTTTACTGCGGCAGTAGCGCTCCCGTCAGAAGCAGCAAGGGTTATTGCGCCCTTAAGGCTCTCTGCCGTCTGACTGTCAACGGCAGAACCGTAACGGTTACTTGCTTTAGCCTGGTCAAGAATCTGTATGAATCGTTGAATGTTGAGTTCTTCGGCTATTCCCATATCGGGAATATCAATTTCATTCAGAGCGCTTCTCTGGTCCGATATTACCCGAAGGCCCTGAATTGCTCGGCTATGTACTCCTTCGAGTATCCCGCGTCCAGCATTACCTTCGTTATTTTGGGATTCCAGCTCAGATATTCCTCTATTTCCTCCTGAGACATCTGTTCTGAACTGTTCTGTGTTTGTGTTTTCTCCATTAGTATCACCTCTGCTTTCATTATATCCCGTCTGCACCTCGTTTGCAACAGTTCCGCCTTGATACACTGAGCTGCCATTTAAATAAGGCCTTGAAACTGTAGAGCCCCGCGGAGTACCCTTGCCTGTGCTCGTCTGTGTGCCCGCAGGAGCCGCGTTCTGATTCGGCAAGTAACTTGTCACCTGTTGAGCCATCCCGCCGCTTTCAGCCTTGTGCTTCGCGTAGGCAAGCTCTATCTCCGCTGTCTCAACAGCTTTCTCAGCGTCCGCTTTTTCTGTGGCCGCCGCTGCCATCTCGGCCATCGTCGCGCCCGGCCTTATCGCCACCTCGTCCGCGTTCAGCGCCGCCGCCTGTGCTCTTTTTACGGCGCTGTCGTAAGCCGCGGCTATGGCGTCGTCAACAGTCCCGTAATTGGCCGCCGGGATCCCGCGCCTCGGCGCGTCGCTCTGATAGCCGGATACCTGTATTTCGTCAAGTCCGGCGCTCTCCCGGTGCTGTTGCTGGAAGGTTTCCGCCAGGCCGCCAGACCTCGCGGGGTCGAACATTTCAAGCTCGGAGGTGTCGCCGCCGCTTTTCTTCACCATGTCAAAGGCGACAGCGCCGCCCTGCATCAGTGCCGCCATACCGGCGCTGTTGAGGAACGTCGCCACCAGCTCGTCAACCGTAGCGTTTTGAGCTGCCGGGTCGTAGGTAAGGCGCTGTAAATACGGGTCAATGATATCGCCAATAACGTCCTCAAAGCCCTCGCCAATTATGTCAAGGATGGTGGCGGCTCCGGGCGTTGCCTTTATTACCTTCTTTATGGCCTCGGTAACAAGGCCCTTGTTCATGCCAGGTATTCCGCCGGACAGGCTCTCAACGGCCCCCTCGACCGCGCCGGAAAGGTTCCCATAATGTACGGCGTCGCTGTAGGAGGCTCCCTCGTTGTACGCCTGCTGCGCTGCCTGTCCCGCCGCTGCCGCATATATCGCGGCGAACTGCGGTGTCATCTGCGCGGTTTTTGCGGCAATATCAGCGGCGGTCATAGCGGGGGACATTCCTGGGGTGACAGTCGATATAAGTCCCCGCTCCGTAGAGGGAACGTAGTTCATCAGACCGGGAGCCACTTTCCCGGCCAGCGCGTTGGTGCCTCTTGTCAAAAGGGCCAGCGCCGCCATGTTGCCTATCTGCTGGGCATACTCCGCTGTGCCTTTTTCCACTGTTTCGGCTGTCGGACGGTATCTGTCCTCAATGCTTTTCGCGTAGTCGGCTGACCAGTTGGTGTCCAGCGGCGTTTCTCTTTTTATCCCCGCCGCGTCCTTTTCTTTTCCTCCCTGAAAGCCGTAATACGCGATATCCGCAAGCCCGTTTCCTATAGCGTCGGTAAGGCCCTCGGCCACCTGTGCGCCGCCCGCGAGTATATTCCCTCCGGCGTACCCCAGCA
>CAYVPJ010000091.1:0-6781 GCA_964453505.1 uncultured Oscillospiraceae bacterium
CCTGCCAGACAAATCTAAGCTTTAATGCTGATGCGTTTATCGAAAGGTTAAAGGCATCCAATGTCAACCTATCAAAGGTGAAATTGTGGGCAAGCTGTCATCCACAGATGGTTTCCATCGATGAATTTGTGAACAAGGTAAACCAGCTAAAAGCAAGCATTGATTTATGCGCAGGAATCGTTGCAATCCCTGAAGATTTACAGAATGTTCTTGAACTTCGCAAGCGATTGCCTAAGGACATATACATGTGGGTTAACGCAAAGGAGAAAGAGAAGACCAGGTATACGGATTCACAAGTAAAGTCATTGATACAGACAGACCCATTATTTTCACGTGAACTGCAAAAATACAGGTTCCAGGATGGTTGCTGTCATGCAGGAACCGATAGTGTTTTCATCCGTGCAAATGGGGATGTTTTCCCATGCCACATCAATAAGAACAGGTTATTCAATATATACACAAATTCCGGGCCGGTACTCCCCTTTCAGTGTGATAAGAGGTTTTGTGACTGCTATTTGGCTTATTCACACCGGTTTGATTCAGGCCTCGACAGATACTTTGGAGATGATACGCCTGTTAGGGTTCCCAATAAAAAACAGATAGAAGCACTTTTTTTAGATGTTGATGGCACCATCACCAATGAGTCCGGAACCGTCAGTGAAAAGGCCATCGAGCATATCTCTTATCTGAAAGATAAAATCAGGGTTTATCTTGCTACCTCCCTGCCCTTCCATATCGCAATGAAAAAATGCAACCGCATCAAAAGCTTTATCAGCGGTGGTGTGTTTGCAAATGGCGGGCAAATCATAGATTTTGTTTTAGATTACCGGGAGATTGTCAGCTTCGAGAAAGAAGCTCTAAAAGCACTGTCGGACATTCCACAAATCAGGATCTATCAGGAGAATGGTTTGCCATATAAAGCATTGGCTTTCAAAAAGCTTATTCCACCCCATATTCAATCAGATTCCAGGCTGAAATTGACTGATGAAAGGGGTCTTATCAGCATCAATTCCCATGATGCAGGTAAGCTTGAAGGTATACTCAAAATATGCCTGAACAATGGGTTTGGTGAGGATAAGGTTTTTGTGATGGGAAACAGCCAGAACGACTTGGAAGCGATCCGCTATTTTGAAAACTCTGCAGCTACAATCGATTCAAAGTGTAAGGACTTGAGGGAGCAGGCAGGATACAGTTTGAGCATTGAACATTTGGCCATGTTCGTCACAGGAACCCGCACCTTCCATGATCGCTGACGTTACTGCTCACGCTCCCCTTTATAAGTATAGAAGTTGCTTATAAAGGGATGTGTTCAGTCTTGTACGTAGGATGTCATACTGAGTGCACCACGAAAAATAACCTCCCTGGTATCAACCGCCAGGGAGGTTATTCTCACGCCTTTGTTATTTCTGTTTTGTCAGCCAATATTTCATGATTAACCTGCTGATAGTAGTTATTTAACGATTGTTTTTATAAAGCGTTGCAGGATTGCCGCCACCTGTGAACGCTGTGCATTGCCTGAAGGCATCAGTTGATTTTTATTTCCTTGAATCAATCCCTCAGCATTTGCCCAGGATATTGCCTCCTTTGCCCATGCAGAGACAGATTCTCCGTCTGTAAATTTAGAAAGGTCAGCCCTCATAGACACATCATAGCCTTTGTACCTGGCATAGTTCATCAGGATTACAGCCATCTGTTCGCGGGTTATAGCATCCTCAGGGCCAAACATACCGCTGCCATACCCGTTTACAATTTTATTCCCGCTGGCCCAGACTACTGCATCTGTATAATATTTATCAGCCCCTACATCCAGGAAGCTGTTGGCTCCTTTTGGCATGGGCATTCCTTCAAGTCTGTGCAGTATCGTGACGACCATCCCTCTTGTTGTATCCATATCCGGACTAAAAGTAGTATCAGAAGTACCAATCATAAGACCTGTTCTATTGATATAGTTCACTGCATCATAGAACCAGTCGGATTCCTTGACATCGGAATAAGGGTTTTTCCAGTCGGTGGCTTTATCCTCGATGACAGGTTCTTCTTTATCAGCTTCCTCAGTATCCTGTCCTACTACATACATGGAAAGATGGTTCAGGTCAAAGCTGACAACACCGTCCTTGAAGGTGCAGGAGAGCTTTTCAAGCTCGCCCTTGTCGTTTAAGTACCATACGGCTACAGGTTGTGGACCGGTATATGGCACTTTAACGGTAAGCTTGCCATCAAAGCTGCTAATATTGTTGCCGTCTGAAACAATACTGATGTCCAGTACTATATCATTTTCCCTGACCGCTTCTTTCTGGGTGGTGGTAAGAGAGTCTGTCGGTATCTGCTTCATCTCAATCTTCAAATTGTCATCTGATACCTGCCCGGCAATAGAACCGGCCGCTTCATTATCAATAGTAATGGCTCCCAGGGGCAGCTTGACTGTTATATCAAGACCTGCATCCTCAAAAGCAGTAAAGGCCGTTTTAGATAGCTCGGCGGCGTTTGTGCCACTAATCTCCGAGAGGTCGAGCATTGCCTCACCAGCCTTACTCTTTTCGATGATTTCATTGACCTTCGTTGGAGGCAGAGAGATGGATGCCGTACCATTTGAGGTTGTATAGTCCAGCTTTAGGTCAGCTTTAGCCGTGGTTCCCGTGCCATTTGATTTTGAATCGTCCGGCTGTTGCTCACCGTCTTCCGGTGGTATGGTTCCTGTGCCATTTGATTTTGAATCGTCCGGCTGTTGCTCACCGTCTTCCGGTGGGGGAGAAGGATTTTCAGCTTTACTAATAATGCTCAGTTTACCGTTGGTGTAGGTAATCTCATAGCTTTCAGGCCTGGAAAGATTACCTCCGCTGATCGTTATTGGATAATCTCCTACAGTACTGGCACTTGTGGCAGTAGTGTTTAATGCGGGAGAGATAAATGTATCGCCGTTTACCAGACCAGATACTGTGTAAGAAAGTACTGGCATAACAGAGCCTCTAACGATGTTTAGTTTGTCATCTGCTTTTACGCTCAACGCTTTTTTGGCTATATTTAAGGATACAGATGAGCTCACGGGGTTATAAGTGTCATCCTCGGCTTTTGTTACTGTGATAGTGACGCTTCCTGCTTTCTTTATTGTTGCTGTGGAACCAGAGATACTAACAACAGAGGTGTCTGAGCTTGTATATATGAATGCTCCGGTACCGCTTCCACCAGTAGCTGATAAGGTAAAGCTGTCATCTCCATATTGTTTCGTTCCAATGTTGCCTATGGTAACAGGTGATTGGCTCAGCTTTCTGGCATCAAACTCATGCAGCGGGCTTGTTGTGGTATTGTAATGATTATTTCCATGATATACGGCCTTAACCTTGTATATTTGGTCAGCAAGGCCGGTCCACTCAAAGGTTGCAACGCCTCCTGAAATGTTTATTGCTGTAGCTCCTGTAATGTCTTTATCAACGCCGGTCGAGCAATCCACAAACTTAACAGTGCCGCTTGGTGCCTCGCCATTTGCTGCACCAGTGACTATAGCTTTAAGTGTTGCCCGACGACCCACTATTTGTGAATTAACAGTCACGGCAGTGTTTGCCTTGCTGATGGTAAACTGACCTGTGGCACTTCCTGTGTAATTACTGTCTTCCTTTGCCGTAACGGTTACTGTGGCCATACCGACATTGGTATTGTTTGATACAGCTACTTCATAATCGCTATTGGAAATAGTTATGCCACCTGAAGAAACGCTTATATTGTCTGGGCCAGGGACTTGTGGATTCCCATCGTATGTATACGTACCCAAAACATTTACCGAATAAGCACTCAACTCTTTTTTAGCTATGTTTAAGGTTACTGATGAGCTCACAGGGTTATAGGTATCATCTCCGGCTTTAGTTACTGTGATAGTAACGCTTCCTGCTTTCTTTATCGTTGCTGTGGAACCAGAGATGCTAACGATAGATGTATCAGAGCTTGTATATGTTAATGCTCCAGGGCCGCTTCCACCAGTAGCTGATAAGGTAAAGCTGCCATCTCCATATTGTTTTGTACCAATGTTATCTATGGTAATAGGCAATTGGCTCCGCTTTCTGGCATCAAACTCATGCAGCAAGCTTGTTGTGCTATTGTAATTATCGTTTCCCGAATACACAGCCTTAACCTTATATATTTGGTAGGCAAGGCCAGTCCATTCATAGGCTGCAACGCCTCCTGCAATACTAACCTCCGTAGCTCCTGCAATGTCCTCATCACTGCCGGTTGTGCAATCCACAAACTGAACAGTTCCGCTTGGAATCTCGCCATTTGCTGCGCCGCTAACTGTGGCGGTAAGTGTTGCCAGGCGACCTGTTATCAGTGAATTAACAATCACAACAGGGGTCGCCCTGTAAACGGCAACTGCAACAGTGTCACGGGTGCTGCTGATAGCTTCATAATTACCGATGGTATTTGCATTGGGAGTGAAAGTAACCTCATATATACTATATACACTATTGGCTACAGTAGGAACAGTGTTGCCATTACTCCATGCGAATGTTCCAAAGGAGCTGCTGCCGCCGGTAAGAGAGCTCTCTGAAAGCAGCTGGCCATATGTAAGGTTACTTGCATTTGGATAAGTGATAGCTGGTTCTGCTGCCTTACTAATCGTAAATTGAGCTGTGCCAGTGCCTGTGTAATTACTGTCTTCCTTTGCCGTAACGGTTATTGTGGCCGTACCGGCGTTTATATTGTCAGATGCTGTAATTTCGTAATTGCTGCCATTAATCGTATTGCCGCCGATAGTTACCGATACCTTATCAGCTGCAGGAATATGCTCCGCACCATTATATGTATAGGTACCCGATACATTAATCACAGCATCTTTTAAATCACTCTGGAAAGTTACAGGATTCTTGACAGCACCCGTTAAGACAACAGGTGTGCTCTCCTCGGATACTTCCAGGCTGCCCCCGGTCGGTACAAGGCTCCAGTAGGAAGCGTTTGTACCGGTTACATTTGTAATCCCAGTTCCTTCGGGTATTCCCGGTAAAGAAACAAGATCGCTCAATGCTTTGCTTTTTGATGAATCTACCATGCAGAAGGGAGCAGATGCGCTATTTGCTATCAGCTTGCTTCCGCTTTCCACATTCAGCCTGCCGTCAATGATGTATAAGCCGTAAGAGCAGTTTGTAGTGAGTATGGACCCATCGGTGACATATACGCCTCCGGAAAGCTGCCCATCCCCGGTGGAACCTAACTGAATCGATCCGTTCACATTTACCTGAGCACCATTTTGCAGTGTCACAGTATCACCATAGGTTCCGCCGTTGATACCTCCAATAAAAGTTATCGGTGCGGTACCGGTAAAGGTGAGGTTCATCGCAGACGCTATAGCACTATGGAGCCGTCCCTGAATCGCTGTTGCTTGGGTGGTGTTGATTGTCACTTCACCGGCCGGCAAGGTAATGTCTCCGTCAATATATGCGTAACCAAGCTCCAGTGTATTGCTTACAGAGTCCCATCGATAGCCATCGCTTTCCACTGTTTTGCCGCTGTGATCGCCGGTCGTCAGGTCAAGGCCAAGGTCACCTTCGCCAATGGGAATTAACTTAATCCCGTCGTGGTTATAGGTATCCCATGCAATCGGCTTTCCAACAGCATCATAAGCTGTTGCTACTCTTACCACTCCAGTGCCTGAAAGGGGCAGTTCCTGAATCTGTTGCACTGTTGTGCCTTCGGGCAGTGTAATATAGTTGTTGTTCGTGATGGATGCACCTGTGCCTATCGTCAAATCAGCAAGCACCGCATCCTCAAGAAATGTTAGATTTCCCGGGGCTTTTAGTGTTAAAACCGAGTTCGAAGATAGATTCATTTTGTAATCATCGTTTAAGTGTCCATAGTTTGGATCCGGATCACTCAGACTGCCAATGTAAAAGGTACCATATTGTCCAATCGTATAGTCTCCATGAATTGTATCAACGATGTTATCATCGATTGCAGTCTCACACATGGCATTTACAGTACTATTGGCATCGACGTTCAAATTGCCGCCAATATAGCAAACCTCATCGAGGGTTAAGCTGCTTCCCCCACTAACAGTTAAATTACCATAAATGTCAGCCGAGCCGGCAACCGTAACTATGCTGCCATTGCTGACGGCCATGTTGCCATCAACAGGCGCATATCCCTCAATGGTTAACTTACTGTTACCATCAACCGTCAGATCAAACAGCTCATTGCTATTCCCTTCAACATAGATTGGAAATCCTGCTTCACTCTTAACAGACACCTGTGCTCCATTTTGCACAAGCACGTTACCCTTGGCATGCAAGCCGTAGATAGAGCCTTCTATGGTAACATTGCCGCCTGAAAAGGTCAGAGCCTTTGCACAGATGCCATATCGTGCAGAAACATCCAGAGAGTCACTGCTATCGCCCCGGATGATTAGAGGTCCGTCATCATTTGACGCTAAAATGCCTACTCCCCCTGCGATAAAAGTGTTTGTAACACTGTTTATGCCTTCCAGCACGATTTCTGTTACATTCGCTCCCAAGTTAAGAGCGTATTGATCAGACGTATTTATCACTGCATTACTCAGTGTCAATTTCTTCGGGTTGAAGTTTACAGAGCCACCCCCTGCAGGATATGTGGTTTCTGTAGTTACATTTGTGAGGTCAATGCCCTCTGCGGCATTTGCGGTTATTATATTCCATCCACTTAAATTGAACACGGTAAACAACATAACATATACCATGATCATGGAAATTATCTTGTTCTTTCTTCTTATTTTCATAGAATGCTCCTTATAACGATTCATTTCTATTTCTTCTATAGTATCTTT
>CAYVPJ010000092.1:0-2916 GCA_964453505.1 uncultured Oscillospiraceae bacterium
ACGGACAAAACGACGATAACGATGCGGTCTGGGTCAAATCCTCCATGTCGCGACTAGAAAACTGCTTTGATGAATCTGAGGTAAAAAAAATTAGAATGAACTGTCAATGCGGATACGGAATGGAGGAAAAACTGGCGCTGGTAAAGGAACTGGTTGCAGCATCCTCCAGCATGGAGGAATTCGGGAGCCTGGAAAAGGCCAACGCAGCCGGCATGTACTGCGAGGAGGGGGAACTCTATCTGCAGTTTCCGTTCTGTCCCTGTCCCATGCTGGCTGGTGTGGATAAATTGGATACGTACACATGGTGCCAATGTACTACCGGGTACAGCAAGGTCCTTTTCGAACAAGCCTTCGGATGTGAGGTAGATGTGGAATTATTGAAAAGCATTAAGGTGGGTGATGAGAGATGCCTTATGAAAATAATTCCTCTGGGAAGGATCTGGGAATAAACCAAGCGGATATTATACAACACAGAAACAGGGGCGCATGATTTGCGCCCCTACTATTTTTAAGTAAATGATTATTGCTGTTTCAATTGCCTGGCTGCTGCCTGAGGTATAAGAAATTTGAAGAAAGTTTGCCTGCTTAAATATTGTTATTCAGGTAATAAAAGGTTTTATGTAAAATATAGAGAAGTTTTAAGTTATTATAGGATGATATTGGAGGTTAGAGTGTGCAGCCCTTATTGGAAAATAAATCAGTGCCTACATTTCCTTCTTTAGCACTGATGCTGACATTATCATTACTCCCAATTCTAAACGGGGGATTTGATCATCATATTATCTATTGGACCCTACTCTTGCTGCTGCTTGTATCGCTTGGAGTTACTTACTCTAATAAAGTCAGCCTTAATATCAATTTCCGTGAACCCATGTTATGGCTTATGTTGTTCCTGCTCTGGGCAGGGATCAGTATCTTCTGGTCAATTAATCCCCATCGAACCCTGGTTGAATTTCTACAACTGGTTATCTATGTATTGGTTTTCTTTCTAGCCTTACAATTAAATAATGAATCCATTTACAAAGTAGGAAGAATAGCTCTTATCGCAGGAGTTGGTATTGCACTCTTCGGTATCAGTCAATATCTGTTTCTTAATATTACAAGGATTGATGCTACTTTTACAAATCCAAATCCATTGGCGATCTATCTGGTTATGCTTTTCTTTCTGGGCTGGGGTTATTATTTACGATCACCGAATCGATGTCTGGCTGCAGGATGTTTATTGATAATAACGGCTTTATTTCTTTCAAGTTCCAGGGGGGCCTTTATTAGTTTTTTTATTGCCCTGCCGTTTATATTTATTGGGCTAAAAGGAACAAAACTATATCGAAGTATAGGCAAGACATTAATATGTTTAGCTGTTGCGCTGCTAATGATCAAGGGTATTATGATAATTGCTCCTTATATCAGAGGAATGGCAGGAGGGGATTTGGTTGCTTTACTAATTCGTCCTGAATCTCTTTCAGCTAATACAGGAGGACGGTTTTCATTCTGGGAAGCAGCCTGGAGGCTTTTTCTGAATAAGCCTTTTAGTGGTTATGGAAATGGAACCTTTTATTTAGGGCATTGTATTGAATATGCTGGAAGTTACGAGTTTTCTCGCTTTGCACACAACCATTACCTGCAGGTTCTGGCCGAGCTGGGTTTATTGGGCTTGACATTATTAGTTGGTTTTTTTGCAGCCTGCGGTTGGAAGATCTGGCAATTGATAAAATGCGAAGAGGTACCAGTATATGTCCCGGGCATAATCGCAATGATGGTAGGATTCCTGCTGCATATTGGTGTGGATTTCAGCTGGAATTTTCCAGGTTGTACAGTGATTTTTTTTGCTGGAGCCGGTAGTGCGGTTGGATTATTAAAAACACAAACAAAGGGTGTTAAAATCAATTACCAATTTGTTGCCGGCATCCTCGTCTTACTTCTGCTGCTAACCGGATGGCAGTTCTCAGCTACCACAATGTACAAACAGGGAGTTCTCTTAGAGAGTCAAGGACATGTGGAAGAGGCAGTCGGAGTCTATGACCGGGCTAATCTAATCTACCCCATCAACTCTATGAGCTACTATTATGCTAGTAAAACCTATTTGCAGATTGCATCTGAAAAAAATGACCCCAAAAATTTCGAGAATGCTCTAAATAACGCTCAAAAAGCTGTAGTCCTTTCTCCTGTAGATGGTATGTTACATAATTACCTGGGAAAGCTTTACTGGCAAGCTGGGAAACTTGATAAAGCAGAGAAGCATTTATTGCTTGCTGAGAAGTATGAGGCTAATCGTATAGGTATGTCTTTGGATATGGGATGGTTTTATTTCCAGCAGGATCGTTTGGATGATGCTGAGTCAACGCTTATCAAAGGTTTGGAACTGGAAGAAGCAGCAGTTTATAGTGCAATTGCCAATGGAGAAAGCATGGAAGATGTTAATGCCCAGCTGTTTCAGATGCATCTGATTCTGGCTGAAATCTATGTGCGAACAAATAACACTGAATTATTAGATCACCACATGCGAGCAGCCCGAGAACTGGATGAAGAGCACGAGGCAGTAAAACGGTATTTTGGTTACTAAATTATTGAGATGTAATAAGGAAAATTGAAATAAATAGGTTGCGATGATTCAGGCTGCAAGTGAGAAAAAAGAAGGTGGGTCATGACTCATAATATAAATGTTAATAAAAGCTTAATCTTTATAATTGATCTCGCGTTATTTGTGTGCTCATTTTACATAGCTTTTTTAATACGTTATGGATATCCTTTCCCTGAGTATAACTTATCAGCATTTATGGCGATGCTGCCGTGGTTTTTGCTTGTATTCGTAGTCCTATGTTTTGTTTATAATATCTATTCGGAATATGCGAAATTCGACGATACATTGGTATCATTGCTATGTATAGTCATTTTAACTACTCTGGTAAGTCTAGC
>CAYVPJ010000092.1:2926-6735 GCA_964453505.1 uncultured Oscillospiraceae bacterium
ATCAGTTTGCTGTTCCACGATTACTCATCGCACTTTCTGCGTTTCTGCAGATGGTGTTGCTTGGTACCTGGCGATATATTGTGTGGAGATCGGCCTTGTTGATTCTGCAACCTAAAAGGGCGATCATCATTGGTTACTCTTCTGAAATCAAAAAAATTTTACAATCTATTAATATTTCACTGGCGAGGAGCCTTCGCATTGAAAAAGAAATACGGCTAAATGGCAAAGATAATTTCGCAGGCCGTTGGGAAGAATTGATTATTGGTCCCCGGATGAAAAACGTTGATTTGATTATTATCTGTTCTTCAGTGGGGCAGGAGAATCGAAAACTAATTTTAAATTATTGTATTCAAACCAGCAAGATGGTAATGATCGTACCGGATATTTATGATGTTATGCTCCAGCGGGCCCGTCTGGTGAGTGCAGGAGATATACCAATCATTCAGCTGCAAGGCCTGTTGGCACCTACCCCTATGGGATATTTTAAAAGAGGATTTGATATCATCATGTCTTTGTTGGGCATGATCATCCTTCTGCCCTTGGGCTTCTTGATTATGTTGATCATAAAAATTGATTCCAGGGGACCAGTTATTTATAGCCAGGAGCGCTTGGGACTGGCAGGAAAGAAATTCATGGTATATAAATTCCGTACAATGGTTACGGATGCGGAGAAGGATACCGGACCAATAATGGCTTCTGCAGTTGATCCCAGGATTACCAGGGTGGGCAGATTGCTGCGCCGGACAAGACTGGATGAAATTCCTCAGTTGTGGAACGTGTTCACCGGCAGTATGAGCTTGGTAGGGCCGCGTCCTGAACGGCCTTATTTCGTTGAAAAATACTGTAAAGATCTGCCGGAATTTCAACACCGCCACTATGTAAAAGGCGGTATTACAGGTCTTGCTCAAGTGGAAGGTCGCTATAGTACCGATCCGGATAAAAAGCTGGTTTATGACTTATTATACGCTCAGAACAACAACCTGTTGATGGATCTGGTTATCTTATTAAGGACAATTAAGGTGTCAATGCAAAGAGAGAAATCATCATAATGATTAGTTTTGTTGTGGAGCTGTATTAGATGAAAAAAGTATTGTTTGTTGCTACGGTAGTAAAAACGCATATCATGGTTTTTCATCTTCCTTATATTGAATGGTTTAAGAAGAATGGCTTTGAAACTCACGTTTGTGCAAGAAATGATTTCGAAAATAAAGAGGAATGCATAATACCTTTTTGTGATCAATACTACGACATGCAATTTGAACGATCCCCTTTCAAATCAGGGAACCTGAAAGCATATCATCAGCTTAAAATAATAATCGACAGCAATGACTATGAAATTATTCATTGCCACACACCCATCGGAGGAGTACTCACTCGATTGGCGGCACGGGAGGCTCGTAAAAAAACAACGAAGGTTATCTATACAGCCCACGGTTTTCATTTTTTCAAAGGAGCACCGTGGCATTATTGGCTTATTTACTATCCTGTTGAACGCTGGTTAGCTCGCTATACAGATGTTTTGATAACGATAAATAAAGAAGATTATGCTAGAGCAAAGAGCTTTAAAGCAAAGAAGGTCGCTTATGTTTCGGGCGTAGGAGTTGACACGCCGAAATTCACAAGATCCAATGATGACAGATATATGACTCGAAAAGAAATTGGAATTCCCGAGAATGCAATTGTTTTACTGTCTGTAGGCGAATTGATAAGGAATAAGAATCAAGAGGTTATTATAAAAGCATTGGGAATGCTGAATCATCTGAAGATTATATACGTCATTTGCGGTACAGGTGTATTAGAGGATTATCTAAAAGGAATGGCTAATAAGCTTTGTGTAGATGTAAGGTTCATGGGATTCAGAAAAGACATGGCGAGAATATATTCTGCTGCTGATCTATTTGTTATTTCTTCATTTCGTGAGGGACTGTCGGTTTCCTTGATCGAAGCTATGGCTGCGGGATTGCCGGTGATTGGTTCGAAAATAAGGGGCAATACTGACCTCGTTGAGGAAGGTAAGGGCGGATATTTAGTGCCGCCTCTTGATATTGATGGATATGCTCAGTTCATAAATAAATTAGTAAGTAACAAAGCTATGAGAGAGAGAATGGGAAACTTTAACATTGAGGCGGTAAGGAAGTATGATTTGGCTGAAGTAAAAAATGATTTAATTAATATATATCAGCTTTTATCTGATGGGAGCAATTCTTGTGACTAAAAAAATAATCCATTTACTAACCAGTGATAAGTTTTCCGGAGCAGAGAATGTTGTTTGCCAAATAATAGAGATGTTTAAAAATGATGAAAATTATGAAATGATTTATTGCAGCCCGGATGGAAAGATAAGAGAATCATTGATTGATAAAGATATCACCTTTCTTCCGTTGCGGAAACTTTCTATTGGAGAAGTTAAAAAAGCAATCGATATTTATAAACCGGATATTATTCATGCCCATGATATAAAAGCCAGTGTTATTTCAACAATCATAGCCAGAGAAACATCAGTAGTTTCTCATTTGCATATTGATTTCCCAGGCACGCGTAAAGGGAGTATCAAGTCGATTCTGTATTTGATATGTTCTTGGCATATTGCACATATCTTCTGGGTCTCAGAACCAGCTATGAAGAACTATAGGTATTCAAAGAAAATATCATCGAAAAGCAGCGTTTTATCAAATGTAATTGATATTGATTCTTTAATGAGGAAAGTTGAGCAGGATAATAATTCGTATCATTACGATGGGGTATATTTAGGCAGAATTACTTACCAGAAAGATCCAGAACGCCTTGTTAAAGTGTTGAATGGGGTTACTGATATATTGCCAGATGTTAAGATAGCTATCATCGGGGATGGAGATTTAAGACAGCAGACTGAGAAACAGGTCAAAGAATATAATATCGACGATAATATTGATTTTCTGGGATTTCAGCATAATCCTTATAAGTTGCTTTATGATGCGAAAGTTATGGTGCTAACCTCTAGACATGAAGGAATGCCTATAGTGGTTCTTGAGGCTATGGCACTTGGAGTTCCAATCGTGGCTGTGCCAATCGAAGGGTTAGAAGAACTAATAGTAAACGGATTCAACGGATATTTATCAGATGACAATGATATGCTGGCAAAGTATATTGCTGAAATTATTCAAGATAAAATAAAGCATCAAGAAATGTCTGATGCTGCAAAAAGAAGATTTATGGCAATGAATGATCTAAATGAATACAAGGAAGCTTTAAAGAAAGTATATTTTAGCGTGACAGGATTGAATTCAAATAAAACGGATGAGTGATGATCATTATGAATGCTAAAGTCAGTATTATTGTACCGGTTTATAATTCGGAAAGTTATTTAGACCGCTGCATCAAAAGCATATTGAATCAAACATATAATGAATTTGAATTGATATTGGTTGACGATGGTTCAACTGATGCAAGCGGAGCAATATGCGATGAATATGCCCAAAAGGACAAACGGATTCGTGTCGTGCATAAGAATAATACAGGTGTTTCTGATACAAGAAATGAAGGAATCAGGTTGTCTAAGGGGAAATACATACAGTTTGTTGACAGCGATGACTATTTGGAGCCGTGCGCAACCTGGGAGTTGGTAGAAGCCATTGAAAAATATCAAAGTGATATTGTAATCTGCGGGTATAAACTAATCCTTAATGCAACAGGGAAGAGTGTCTGTTACAGTTATGAAGATCAAGTACTGAATCTAAGCTATAATGAGTATTTGGATAGATTTTCTGAGTTGCATTCCAGAATCTTATTAAATCCACCCTGGAACAAATTATATAAAGCTGAATGTATAA
>CAYVPJ010000093.1:0-6696 GCA_964453505.1 uncultured Oscillospiraceae bacterium
CCTGATTTTTGCGCGCGTGACCCGCGCACCGTTCCCCGAGAGAAAAGTCGTGGAGATTTTGACCGCCCCTCTAGGTATGAAATATTTTTTAATGCCATTGACATTCTACTATCAGATGCTTATAATAATCTAATCAGCTACATATAAGTAACTGATAGGAAGGATGATTTAGCATGGCTCAGGCAAGAGTTGTAGTCTTGAATGAAACAAAACTCAGCAATCCAAATGGATGGGTCCTTTGTTTCCAATACTGCCGCTATGAATATGGCGACGAGAACAACACTGAGGAAAATGGGTATCGTTTCATATGGAGACGACCTGATGGTAGCCTTCAAGGGGCGCGGGGTCAGGCAAGGATACCTTCAGTTTCTGATATCCAATACCTTACAGGTAAAGCGCTATCAGAAGGCTGGGGGCATCATAACGCTGGCAATTTAGGGTTCGATTCAGAAGCGATCGTACAATAAGTTCCGATCGTTTTCTATTGTCCCCACCTTCCACCTTCGCGGGCAGTTATTTCAGAATGGCAGGGAGTACATAAACTCATGAGATTACCCTCGTCATGCGTACCGCCCCGTGACAACGGCTTTATGTGGTGTACCTCCTGAGCGGCAGTTATCGTACCGTTCTTTTTACACAGCTCGCATAATGGGTTCGCTGAAATATATCTGTCGCGTATCCGTTTCCATGTTTTGCCGTAACGCTTCTTCGCTGCAGGGTTACGCTTGTAACGTTCGTATTGTTTTGCTTCCCTTTTTGTATGCTCTTCACAAAACCTTCCGTCCGTAAGATTCGGGCAGCCGGGGGAGGAGCAGGGCCTTTTCGGTTTCCTTGGCATTCAACACTCCACCTTTTATGACCGGCGTCTTTTGATAATGGTGGCAATTCCCTTATAGGCACCTTCGATGTCGCCGGAAAGGGCTTGTCCTTTCAGTGTGGTAATCTGTTGTCTGGTCAGGTACGCCTTACTCGCACGAAGAACTCTCATGAATGTTCTAATATCCGTAAGCATAAAACCCTCTCATAATAGTAAAACAAAAAGCCCTCGCGGGATTTCCCGTGAAGGCCTTGCTGATTTTTTCGCCAGTATAAATATAGCAGAAGAAGAGAATGGCTTTCTATGGTCTGGAGTGGCGAATCGCGTCAACTTCATTCAAGGCTTTATTATGAAGCCGGTGAATCCATCGGATATCCAGGTGCAATTCCACTGAGATTTGCTCCCATGTCTTGAAGCAAAGGTAGCGCAGTTCGAGAAGTGTCTGAAGTTCCGGGCCTTCAACATACTTGATGAGGGATACAATCTCGTTCTTTAGGTCGACAAGGTCGTCGATATCGGCATTAATTTCTGACTCCAAGTCCACCATTTTGGCAATAACACCCTCCATGCGGTGAATGTTGCGTGTTCCATTGTTTGGCGTCTCGGACAGGGTGGTAATTGCTTTCTCCGCAAGGCCGCGGAGCGATTGCACCTGCTCGATCTTACTGTTGATGCGCAGGTCAATGCGATAGGCTTGCGAAAGGTAATCCTTCGCGGAAAGGGTCTGATTCATAGGCTACCTCCGTTATTAATTGGTTTCCGTTCGGATTGGCAGCTTTTTACTCCTTGGGTTGACTCTGATTTACAAATTCGCTTTTACCGCGCTGATTAACGCATTCTGTGTATTGTCCTTTTCGGACAGGGCTTTCAGGATTCGCTCATCTATCGTATCTTTGGTGATGATATGCTGCACTACTACGGTTTCGGATTTTTGCCCCTGCCGCCAAAGGCGGGCGTTGGTCTGCTGGTAAAGCTCCAAACTCCATGTGAGTCCGAACCATATCAATGTGGAGCCGCCATTTTGCAGATTAAGTCCATGCCCGGCGGAAGCGGGGTGGATGAGAGCGACGGGCAATTCGCCGTTGTGCCACCGCTTGATACTATCGGCAGTGTCAAGACGGAAAAAAGGAATATGTTTTTTACATAACCGCTCTGTGATCCGCTCCAAATCATGCTTGAACCAGTAGGCAACAAGCACGGGTTTGCCATTGGCGGCTTCAATTAAATCCTCCAAGGCGTCCAGTTTGCAGTCGTGGATGCGAATGATTGAACCGTCATCGGCGTAAACGGCGCCGTTCGCCATCTGACATAGCTTCCCGCTCAATGCGGCGGCGTTGGCGGCAGTAATATCACCGCTTGGCAGTTGGAGAACCAGGTTGCGTTTCAGTTCGTTATACCTTTGGCTCTCTTGTTCGGATAATCGGACTAAATACTCCGAACTGACTAGTTCCGGCATCTGTAAATAATCGGTGGACTTCATGGATATCGTAATGTCGGCAATCCGGGAGTATATCTGTTCCTCGGCATTCGGCAGGGGCTTGTAGCTAAAGATGACCTGCCCATTGCGCTTATCGGGGGAGAAGTAGTTAATTCGGTACTGCCCGATGAACCTTCCGAGCCGTTTGCCCATATCCAGCAGACGAAACTCGGCCCATAAATCCATCAGGCCGTTGCCCGTAGGAGTGCCTGTCAGCCCGATGATCCGCCGGACGCGGGGACGGACTTTCATCAAAGCACGGAACCGCATTGACTGGTGGCTTTTGAATGATGAGAGTTCGTCCACCACCACGGTATCATAGTCGAATGGCAGCCCACTTTCATCGATGAGCCACTGGACGTTCTCACGGTTGATGATATAGATGTCGGCGGGCTTTATGAGTGCTGCTTTGCGTTCCGCTTCGGTGCCGACTGCTACGGAGCAAATGAGGTTCTGCAGGTGATCCCACTTATCAATTTCAGCAGGCCACGTATCTCTTGCGACTCTAAGGGGCGCGATCACCAAAACGCGATGTGCTTCAAAGCTGTCAAACAGTAGGTCATTCATTGCCGTCAACGTGATGCTTGTCTTGCCAAGACCCATATCCAGCAGGACGGCGGAGATGGGGTGTTCCTCGATATAGTCGATGGCATATTTCTGGTAGTTATGAGGTACGTATTCCATCAAGGATTCCTACAATCTGCTGCTCGCCTTCCAGAACGTAAACCTGAAAGCCGAGCCTGCGTAATAATCTGTGCCTTGCCAGCTGAAGCGGACGTGGCTTCTCTCCGGGTGCTTTTACTTCCACAAAGACCATATAGCCACCCGGCAGTAAGACGATGCGGTCGGGCATACCGTCAAGTCCAGGGCTTACGAACTTTGGCGCAATGCCTCCCATACTTTTTACGGCTTTTGCGAGTTTTGCTTCTATTGCTTTTTCTCTCATTTTCTTATTCTCCATCAGGGATTTAAGAGGGTAGGTTAACCTCGATACAGGTCGTTTCTAAAACTTTTTCTTATAGTGTTTTTTTCTCTCTTGAGAGACTTTTTGTATATGACCTTAATCGAGGTTAACCCGTTGTCCATCAATCCAAGAAATCCTCAAAATCTCCGTCGTCGATTTTTATTCTCAGCCCTGTAAAAAACCGCTTGTTTTTAACCTTGATGCGGCTATGGCCAGCATTCTCCAGTGCAAAGTAGAAATCCGCGGTGCTCCGGACATACTCGTTAGTGTCGATACAGTAGTTGCGATACGCCAGATACAACGCACTGGAGCTTTCGCGGTAGCTAGTATCAAGCTCGCATTTGTCTTCGAGGAAATGGCCAAACCAATCATTTTGCGCCCGGTACTCATCAATAGCTGCCTGCACGCATTCCGGTATCGGCAGCCTATAGTCCAGCGCTATTACTTTTTTGGCGCCCTCGATAATCCAAGCGAGAATACTTTCGGCGGCATTTTTATAGAGGTATTCGGCATAGTTCTTAATGTCATTGCTGCCTTCAATCTTGGCGTTGAAAGGAATGACGATTAGCCTGCGCCAGATGCCATCATCTGAAGCGCTCACCCTTGGCAAATGGTTGGTATAGAGGACCAATGTGTGGCAAGGCGTGAAGCTGAACGGGTCTTTATACTTTTTTTCTGCAAAGACATCGTCGGTGGAACACAACTGCTTGACGGTGGAGTCGTTGAGACGAGCGCCTTCCTGCATTTCAGCTGCGATCAACAGGCGTTTGCCTTTTACCTCGGCCATCTCCGGTTTGATGTTCCTGCGGCAACCGACCGTCAAAGTGTCGGCTGAGATGTTGCCACTGTATAGCCCAAGCACACGCGAGACTGAATTCCAGAAGGTAGACTTTCCGTTCCGTCCACCACCGTATGCGATGATCAGAGCTTCCACATAAACCTTGCCAATAGCAGCAAGACCGCAGATCATCTGAACATAGTCGATGAGTTCCTGATTGTTACAAAAGATAAGGTTAAGGCTGTCAAGCCAGATATGCTCGCCTTTATTGCCAGGCGAGGCAGACGTAATTTTTGTGATGAAGTCCTCCGGCGAATGCTCTCTGGCGCCAGCCATACCTTTGCGAAGGTCATATGTAGCAGCGGGCGTACAAAGCAGGAAACAATCGGCGTCAAGGTCGCGCGGCGAGATTTCCAGCATAGGGTGGGACTCTTTCAGTGTTGCGGTGATATTCTTGGAATCCCGGCGGCGAATGGCAAACGACTGATATGCCTTAGCTGCGAGGAAATCCTTATATGTTTCCATCTGCTGGTCGCTCATGAGTGACTCGGCTTTTGACTTAGAGGTGTTTTCGAGGATTTCTTGCGCACCGTTTTCTATAAGCTTCTTCATTGACGCCTGCAGGGCCCTTGTGGATTCTTCCAGTTGCCGCCGGGTAAGCTCATGGGCAACAGCCTGGGCGCCTGGCTCGCTTTCCTGCCAGTAGTGCTCACTGTAACGGATAAAGTGCGTGGCCGGAGAATATCGAAGCTCGCCTGAGAAGTATTTTGCCAGTACTTCGGCCTGTCCTACATCGGAGTAGTCCCCGGGTTTGTAGGATTCTGGGCCGTTATATACTTCTGGCGGCACATAACCATCCTGCATCTGTATTCGCGCATAAAATCTTTGGGCACTATGCCAGATCGTCATAAGTTCCTGTTCGTCCAACGGCGGTGAACACTTAGCAGCCTCCTCCATGTAGCACTGGTAGGCTTCTTCACTGTCACCGTATTTTTTAATCACACGACCCGCGAAGCGGGACATGGTTGCATTACGGCTTCCTTCCGGTATAACTTGAGTGGTGCGATGGCCACCGGTAATATCCGCATCGAAATCGTCGCCTTCCAGAAACTCACTCAAGTTCATGCTGCCTTCGTAAATTTCAACCTCCGGCGAATTGGTACCAAAGAAGAAACGAGCGGCATCCAGCGCCTTGGTATCAAAATACGGAAAGATAGCGTTAACCAGCTTCTTCATATCGCTGTAACAAGCCGCATTTGTAACACGGTTAATGGGAAAAAGGACGTGAAACTTTGGCCGAGCAGGTTTGCCGTTTTTTTCGCGCATATTCGATCGGCTGTAATGAACGGCAAAGGTTACACCGGGAAACGCCTCCATAACGTTAGCGGGCAGCAACCACTCTTCCGGGTTTTCTGAGTGGTCATTGTCGCAGTCAACTGGCAGGCAATCGCTGCCGATGAAGTTGTCGCCGTTGCGGTAGTAATTCTTATACTCCGCACATACATAGTCTCGCCCAACTGCGGCAGTTAGGGACGCCGAATCGGTAATTACCACTTTATGTGGATAGGAGCAGTTGCTGGGAGCGCCGGTGAAATCGGAGTGATAGACGGTGAACATCAGTCGTTCACCTCCGATGCGCCATCCTCCAGCACTTTGGTGATGAATTTGAGTGCGGCGATAATCGTTTCAAGCTCGCAGTCACCGCCAAGAGACACCTCAATACCATCAGTACCATACGGCCCGATCAGATGCGCTTCAATGTCAGTGCCTCCGGCATTCTCGATGCGAAAGTAAGTACGGCTGCCGTGGCCGGTATCTCCACCCTTATATCCATTGGTACCAGCTTCGACTTCGAGAATATTTGCGCTGTATATATCGCGGCTAAAGGTCGTGATAGTGGTGCCGTCGATATTTCTTTCCTTTTCTGTTATAGCGTACATGTTTTAGACCTCCTCGCAGTCTTCGCTAAAGTAGCGCAAGCGGTAGTCCTTCCACTTGGCTCTCTTGATTTCAGCCTCCATACCGGCTGAGATAGTGCTGCCAAACACCCATACCTCAGAGCACTTGCTCATTAGGGCATTACCGAAGAAGAGGCCCAGTTGACGCTCAGCGGGATCTGCGTCGTTTAGAAACTGCGGAAACAGCAGATGCGGTGTAATAGGGATGTATCCGCTGTCAACCGCAAAGCGACTGTATCGTCTCGCTGCCTCGGTATTCCGTTTGATGTCCCCGGCATAGGGAGAGCAGATATACACCATATATCTGAAGGCTTTTTCGACTTTTGTCTCCTTTTCTATAGCCGTTAGGGCTTCATAAGCGGTAAGGTCGTAATAACCTTCTGAATTGAATTTATTAATGCTCAAAGTTCACCCTCCATTCTTGAAGGCGTTGTTGCCCTCAAAAGTCACAGGACAGAAATAGTTGTTGTGAGTACCAAAGCATTAATCTTTTTTATAGAAATCTGTTTCATAACCGTCAGCCCGCAGTAAAAGGCCGTTTGCCCAGGAGGGCGTGCGGCTCATTTGTTTGCATACAACTTCAGCTGACATCCGACGGTCAGCTTCGATGACAATCTCGTCGTGGATGTGCATAACAATGGAGCAATACCGGAGCGTCTGCATGGCGTAGCAGAGGATGTCGCGGCTCGTGGCCTGTACGAT
>CAYVPJ010000094.1:0-2686 GCA_964453505.1 uncultured Oscillospiraceae bacterium
CGCGTCCGTCGGACTTCTTCGAAGCAAAGCGTGAAAGCCGACCGTTTCCGTCGGACTTCTCCAAAGCAAAGCGCGAAAGCCGACCGTTTCAGTCGGTGTACCCCGGCGCGCCCGCCCGTTTTCGCCCGTTTCGCGCGGGCCCGGCGGCCCCGGAAAAAGCCCTTCCTTATAACGCGCGTATGACCGCCCGCGCCGCCCAAAGGCGACGAAAGTGTGTCCTCTTTTGGTCTGGATGGACGCTTTTAGTTATCGGTTTGTTATCTTTACTTTTCGCCGCCGCGGAGTGATTAATGTGTCGCGGCCAAGAAAACCGGCCGCCGCCGCGGGCGGGAAAAGCCGCCGGGCCAGAGGGGTACACCATGGAAACCATGAAAGAGCAAACCTTCGGCATCGAAGTCGAAACCACGGGCATCGGCCGCGAAAAAACGGCCCGCACCATCGCCGACCACTTCGGCACGACCGCGCGGCACATCGGCCGCCACTTGGACAACTGGGAAGTGCCCATGCCCGACGGCAGACACTGGACCGTCGAAAGCGACGGCTCGGTCACCGACCCCAGCGCCGAGGTGGTCAGCCCGGTGTGCGGCTGGGACGACATCACCATGGTGCAGGAGGTCATCCGCGCCATCCGCAAAGCGGGCGCGAAGGCCGACTCCTCCTGCGGCATCCACGTCCACATCGGCCTCGGCGAACACACGCCCAAGACCCTGCGCAACTTGGTCAACATCGTAAACGCCAAGGAAGACCTCCTGACACACGCCTTGGGCATCTCCGACGACCGCCGCGGGCGCTGGTGCCAACCGGTCGACCCGGAATTCCTCGAACGGCTCAACCGCAAAAAGCCCGCCACCATGGACGCCTTCGCCGAGATTTGGTACGGCACACACGGCTGGAGCTACTGCGCCGCGAGACACTACGACCAGAGCCGCTACCACCTGCTCAACCTCCACGCCACCTTCTCCACCGAGCGGCCCGCGCACACCATCGAATTCCGCGCCTTCAACGGCACGCTCCACGCCGGGGAAATCAAAGCCTACATACAGCTTTGCATGGCCATTTCCTTCCAAGCCCTGACCTCGGCCAGCGCCAGCCCGCGCCGCCCGGTCACAGACAACCCGAAATACACCTTCCGCTGCTGGCTCCTCCGGCTGGGCTTCATCGGCGACGAATTCGAAACCGCCCGCCTTCACCTGACCAAGCGCCTCAGCGGGAACAGCGCATGGAGGAGGGGCGCGTGACACACCGCGCTCCCAAACACACCCGCCTGACGAAGGGCTGGGTGGCTCCCAGCCCGAAACGCACACGCGCGTCGCGGGAAGCCGCAAGTTTTGAAATCGAGAAAGGGGTACACACCATGAATCAGCACGACATCAACCGCATCTACACCGAGAAGGTTACGGAACTTCTGGCACAAGGCTACCAAATCCACACGGGCACCATGAGCGGCAGCGAGGGCGAAATCGCACACACCGACTTTTACAAAGGCTCCGAAATCCTGCGGGTGCTTCTGACCCGCGCCCGCGACTTCCGCGCGGCCTACGGCGACATCTACCAAATCGAGGTCGGGCGCTGCACGGAAAAACCGCGCGGCGCTTGGGACGACGTCATCTGGAACAACCGGCTGGAAACACTCTCCCAAATCAAGCTGGTCAAGATCACGGACACCTTCTTCTGCACACCGGAGGAGGCGGCGGGAATGAGCGAAAAGCGGATGGCGCGGTGGCTCGCAAAGGAAGCGCCGCGCACAGAGCTTGGCGAAGCTTACAAATCCGCGGCGCTGGGGTGGCTTCGCAAACAGCCGCGCATGAGAACCTGCAAACTCTCCGAAATCGAAAGCATGGCCAGAACCACAGACGGCAAGGGCCGCACACGCTACGAAATCAAGGTGCGCGGCAACCGGTACACAATCGGGTCGGGCAGGGCGTAAGCCCGCCCGCCATCGACAAAGAACGAAGCCGCCCAATCGGCGGTCGCGGGAGCGGATGCTCCTGAATCAAAAGGAGGCAATCAACCATGTGCATCATCTGCGTATCCAAACCCGGCTGCGAGCAGCCCAGCGTCAAAACTCTCCGCACCATGTTTCTCCTGAATCCGCACGGCGCGGGGTACATGGTCGCGAGAGGCGGCAAGGTCTTCATCCACAAGGGGTTCATGAACATCGAGGAGTTCCTGAATGCGGTTCGCCGCGAACGCTTCACCGCCGCGGACAGCGTGGTGTACCACTTCCGCATCAGCACGCAGGCGGGGGTCAACCCGGAAATGACGCATCCGTTCCCGCTCTCAAATCAACCGCGAAGGATGCTGGCGCTGGACATGACCTGCCGCTGCGGCGTCGCGCACAACGGAATCATCCGCCTGACGTCCGACCCGACGAACACGCGCTTCAGCGACACGGCGGTATTCATTACCGACTACCTGACGAACATCATCCGCAAACCCGCCGATCTCCGAAATCAAGAAAGGCTTGATACCATTTACCGACTGGCGCAATCCAAGTTCGCCATCATGGATGGCAGCGGGTACACCGCCACCGTCGGCGAGTTCATAAATGACCGCGGCATCCTCTACAGCAACAGAAGCTACACAGGCTGGCGGTGATCGCAAATCACCCGCCTGACGAGCGCTGGCCGGTACCCAGCCGAAACGCTCCTGAATCGGGGCGTTGCGGGAAACCGCGAGTGAATAC
>CAYVPJ010000094.1:2786-5767 GCA_964453505.1 uncultured Oscillospiraceae bacterium
TACCCAGCCGAAACGCTCCTGAATCGGGGCGTTGCGGGAAACCGCGAGTGAATACACCACCGACATGCTTGACATTCAAGCAACACTTTCAAATCGAGGAGGACACATTCATGAAACCCACCACATTCGCCCAGTGCATGGACATCTTCGACTGGTTCGACGACCCCGCCTACGAGTTCCTGAATCACATTTGCCTGTCGAAGCTCGACGCGGACGAACGCATTGCCCGCGCGCTTCCGCACATCATCGAGGAAGCCGCCGCGCTTCTCGCCGCCCATGCGGACCGCGCGGACGCCTACCCCATCGATGCTTTGGAGCAAATCGCGTAACGACGGCATTGGCCGCGGCGCTTCTGAATCGAGACGCGCCGCGGCGGCACACGAAAAACGCTATGAAATCAAGGAGGAAGTCATCATGAAAAAAACATTCTATCTGGAGGGCGAGCGCGTGACGCGCAAGCACGTAAAGGAACTGATCGGCGAGGAGCGCTTCATGCACATCATGGACGAGGCGCTGGAAGCCTTTGAGACCGACCCCGCCGAGGAAATCTCCTACATGACCAGCGAAGGGATTCTCAGCATTGAGTTTCAACTTACCTGAAACTGTCCTGCGCACAGCTTTGGAATCGAGGCTGCTTCCCCGACATGGGAGGCGGCCTCTATCTCTTGCCCCACGTCGCGCCAACGTTCGCCCGTGTCGGGCTTTGGAATCGAGCCGCGTGGGTTCGCCCCTTCGTTCACCGCGCGCCCCATGTCGCGCCCACGTTCGCCCGTGTCGAGCTTTTGGCTTGAGACGGCACGCGCTGCGGGCAAACCCACGGCGCTATCAAATCCAGATACGTGTCCGCGCCGCAGACGCCGCACTCGATATTTCTTGCGCGCAGCGCGCATTGGGACGCTTCCCGCCGCATCGCGCGTTTGGCCGCGTTGAACTGACGCACAGTGAGCGCTTCCAGAAATCCGCGGCCGCGCTTGCGTGCCGCCCGATCATCCCGCGTTTCTGAATCGATGTGCTTTCGCGTCGCGTAGACGTAAATCAGCGTCAATCTGTCGAGGTCTTCCACCGCGATATACTGTTTGTCCATCCACAGCCGATAACGCTCGTTTTCAAATAGGAACGGCGTTACGCTTTCATCCGAAAGCAATCTCGCTGTGCGCGTCAGGCCCAATGGCTGGAACCCCAGCTCCCGCGCCAGTTTCGTTCCCAGATACGCTACCTGCCGCGAAGTCAGTGTCTTTTTCCGCCGCGACCTCTTTACCTTTTTTGGCGCTCCGCGCGCCTTTGTTTCGCTCATAAATATATCACCCCAACAAAAAACGGCCCACGAATCATCGTGAACCGTTCTGAAATCAAGTTGTATTTATCGTTCTTTACGGGAGGATGCTGTCCGCGTACTCCGTCTTTCCGTTTCTGCTCCTGAATCGGATGCACACTCTGCCGTCCTTCGCCTGAAACTCGGCGCGGAAGGGGCTTGACTGGAGCGAGGTCAGTCCGGGGCATCGCTTCTTCGCCGCGATCCTGTACTCGCTGAAATCCTCATACTCGTGTTCGTCCTGCCAGCGCTCAAACAGCGTTATCAGGGTTTCCAAATGCTTGTCAAGCACAAGCGCTCTCACATCTTTCGCGGGCATCCCGCGCACGGCGTCCGCCTCCGGGTCAGGCGGGTTGAAAAACGCCCATTCCGAAAGCGGCAAAGGGTTGTTCATCATCGCAAGTACCGCCTCGTTTTGACCGCACGAATCGCAGACCATGACATCCGCTTGGCGGCTTAGTGCGTTGCGCATGGGATCCTCTCCCATCGTGTCCTTCCCGCAGCGCGGGCAGGGCATGTGTTCCTGCTTCACCTGACGGGCTTTCAAATCCGCCAGCATGTTTTTCCGTTCATGATCGTTCATTGCGCGGTCTCCTTCCTCGGCAGTTCGTGCTCGATAAATGCTTGAAAGACGCGGCCGCCGTCAAGCGCCGCCTGATGGAATACCTCAAACAGGATCTCGCTTTGGTAGGCCATCTGGGCTTTTATCAGCGGTTCCAGCACAGTGTAGTCCCCGCCCAGCTTCTGAATCAATTTCCCGCTCTCCCGGTCGATGTCCTTCAGCGACTGCGTAAAATCGGCGTTTCTCTCCGGGTTCCTGCGCAGTTCCCGCTCGATCATCTCGATGCGCCATGTGGCGATCTCCGTCGAATACTCGTCCAGCGCCTGCAGAATATCCAAGTGCGTGTTTTGCGCGTCGGCGTTCCGGTTGTTGTTTTCACTCACGGTCAAATCCTCCCTTCGTTTGGATCAGGTAGGATATTACCGTACAAGGCGCGTGAATGCAAGATACGTTACTGATAACTATCAGACCCGGAAACGTCACAAATCAGGATGTGCGCGCTCTGCTTGCGCCTCGCGGCTGATCGCCTCGAACAGCGTCCTGCTTTCCTTATCGTTGTAGTAGTCCTTGAAGCTTTTTATCAACGGCTTGCATCGCGGGCAAACATAATGATGAGTTGATATATAACTCCAACTGCGCACTTCACTAAGGCAAAAGAAGCAGCGCGGATAGTATATGGTGCCGCTCTTTAATTTCTCGACGCGTACACCGTCGCAACTGGCTTCCATCAATCCCATACTCTTCCTCCAATACATACATGTCGTGTTTGAAAATCAGAAGGAGAAGTGTTTACTTCTCCCCACCGCCGTCATGCCCTATCGATATACTTCCATGATACCAATATGGGCACTTGACAACTCCCATTCAATAGCATTTACTCCCGAATTTTCTGATACCGTGTATTTCTGACCACATTTACTTGAAGAGTACGAAATATGGTTGATGTGTTTCTCTCTCCATAAACAAATGGGAGAGACGGGGCGATATCAACTATAAACAGGCTCTATGTGCTATTGGACAAGTGGAACTGATGATGGCCTACAAGGAATACTTTGCCGATTTTGATGTTCATGTAATAGAAGTATTCGATGAAAAGATAGAGTTTGA
>CAYVPJ010000094.1:5777-6690 GCA_964453505.1 uncultured Oscillospiraceae bacterium
TATGAGCACTTGACAACTCCCGTTCAATAGCATTTACTCCCGAATTTTCTGGAACGACGAATTTCTCAAGCGCCTGGTTGTGCATTCGATATACGGTGGTTTCGCTGTAGCCAAGTTCAGTCATAATCTCGGGCCATGATTTGCAGCACAGATACCGCAACTCCAACACCATCTGCTGATCGAAATTCGGCAGCGCGTCAATCGCCGCTTGTGCCTCTCGCTTCAAGTCAACCAGCCGATTGATCTCCTCGCTGATCTCATTCTCCAAATCCACGATCTTGCAAATCGTGTCTTCCATCCGCTGGAGATTGGGCGAATCGCTCCGGGGCATGTCGGACAGGGTCGCGGTCGCGTTGGTCGCTGTGTCCCTCAGCTGCTCTACCATCTCGAGCTTGTTCTTGATTCGCTTATCGACGCTACGAACCTGTCGCAGATATTCCTTCGCCGTCATTCATACTCCTTCGCCCACGGCATATCGCCGTGAAAGTATTTCTCCGAAATGTACCGCTGGCGAGCCTCCGGCAGCGCGCGCAGCTTTCCGTCAATGTGCATCTGGTCGCGATTCTGCTTCCAGCCGGGCTTATAGAAGACGCACTGTTTGTATCCGGGGCAGTTCTCTATTTCAAGCGCGCGGCACCTGCAATCCCGAGTCAGCGCAAAGCAGCGTTCGTTAATCACGCTCTCTCACCCCGCTTCCCGTCGTTCAGCGTCCGCCACGCGTCGGTGGGCATGGTGGCGATCTGCCAGCCCATGGCTTCCATGGCCGTCGCGCGGTCGTAGGTCTCCGCGTCCTGCGACGCGCGGGTTATTGCATTGGACAGCCCGTACATCGAAAGGCTACCGCCCGCGATCAAGTGCTCCAGCACATTGTCCTGCTCCAGCTTATTCAGCCCGAAGCGCTCGCCGGCCAGTT
>CAYVPJ010000095.1:0-6643 GCA_964453505.1 uncultured Oscillospiraceae bacterium
CCTTCAATACGAATGGAAACAAAGGCGTCGCGGCGGGGCTTGGCAACATCCAGAAGTGGGCTGAGGGCGAACCGCTCAATGGACGCGTGCGCGCCGAGGATGAGTTCGAGGCGCTGGACGCGGAGGACGACGACGATTTCCTAAGCTAATGTGAAAGGCCGCGCATCGGTTCATCCCGGTGCGCGGCATGTTCCTACACCGAACGTAAGTAGGAACGGACAATATCGATGGCGCTTGCGCGGATATGCTCGGACGTGTTTGCCAGAGCGTTCACAAGCCACTCCAGTTCTGTGTCCGGCGTGCTCTCACACGGAAGAAGCAGTTCGTTGGGCGTCGTTTTCAAGACGCCGCACAGACAGAGCAACGTCTCAATCGACATACCTACCGCGCCGCGCTCGATTTCTGTCACCAACCGTAGGGATTTATCCAGTTTCTCGGCGACGTTTTCCTGTGTCAAGCGCAACGCCAGCCGTTTTTCCTGTATCCGAGCGCCGACTGCCGCTTTATCGTACACGAAGTCTGACATCATTTCTCACCTACCTTCACAATGTATTATTATCTCGTTTGACCTTGAAATGAAGGAAGGTGTGATGTAGAATGGAACTACATTAATAATGTAGAGCAAAACCACATCAGAAAGGATACAGATGATGAACAAAGCACTTTCTTTCACAGGCCATCGTCCAGAACTACTTCCATTTGGCGAGAACGAACTGAGCGCGGAAAGCATCCGAGTAAAAACCATGATTCTCGACGAGATTATGAGCAGCGCGGCTAATGGTTGTGATACCTTCCTCAACGGCGGCGCGCGCGGCGGCGACATCATCTTCGCGGAACAGGTGCTGCTCGTGAAGGCTACCGAGTATCCCAACATTCGCCTCATCACCGTCGTTCCCCACGAGGGACAGGCGAATAGCTGGTCAGAGGCATGGAGAGACCGCTATTTCCGTATCCACGAGCTCTCGACCGAAGTGATTACGCTCGCGTCACGGTATTCACGCGATTGCTACCATGTTCGCAACAGATACCTCGTGGACAACGCGGACAAACTGCTGGCGCTCTACAACGGCGGAGCGACGGGCGGCACCGCATACACGGTCAAGTATGCCCATGAGAAGAACCGTGAAATCATCGTGATTAATCCGGGTACGCTGGAGCGAACGGTGATACCGCCCAGACTTCAAGCCTTATAACCACATGAACCAAGCGCATCCGAAAGGGTGCGCTTTTTGAATGGAGTGATTGATATGCCCCGCATTCTGGGCATCGATATTGAGACATACAGCTCCGCGCCGCTGCCCAAATGCGGCGTGTACCGCTACGCCGATGCGCCCGACTTTGAAATCTTGCTTTTCTCTTATGCCTATGACGATGAGCCGGTGATAACGATAGACATGGCGAACGGTGAACGCCTTCCCGAAGACGTACTGTCCGCGCTGGACGATCCTCAAATTATCAAGATGGCCTACAACGCGCAGTTCGAGCGCGTCTGTATTTCTAAGTACCTCGGACACTGGCTCGACCCCGCGCAATGGCGGTGTACCGCAGTGATGGCTTCCTACCTGACGCTGCCCGCGCGTCTGGGCGACGTGGCGGTCGCGCTGGGCGTGACCGAGAAGAAAATGGAGGAAGGCAAAGACCTTATTCGCTACTTCTCCGTTCCCTGCAAAGCGACCAAGGCCAATGACGGACGCACTCGCAATCTTCCCAAGCACGCGCCTGATAAATGGGAAGTTTACAAGCAGTACAACGTACAGGATGTGGAGACTGAACGCGCCGTGCGCAAGGCGCTGGAAGCCTATCCGCTTCCCGAACATGAATGGGCGCTTTACGCGCTCGATCAGCGCATCAATGACCGTGGCGTCCGGGTGGATAGGCTGCTGGTGAAACAGGCGATGAGCGTGGATCAGGCGTTTTCGGCGCAAGCGTTCCAGCGCGCTAAGGATTTGACCGGGCTTGACAATCCCGGTTCCGTCACGCAGCTCAAGGTGTGGCTGGCCAATCAGGATATGCCGATGGAATCCATGGCCAAGAAGCTCGTGCAGGAGAAAGCGAAGGACGCGGACGGCATCGTCGGCGAGCTGTTGAACCTTCGCCTTGAACTGTCGAAAACCTCCGTGAAGAAATACGAGGCGATGGCGCGAACGGTGTGCCGCGACGGGCGCGTTCACGGGCTGCTCCAGTTCGGCGGCGCGTCGCGCACTATGCGCTGGGCGGGCAGATTGGTTCAGGCGCAAAACCTACCTCAAAACCATCTGCCCGACCTGCGTCTTGCCCGTGACATCGTTAAGGCCGGGGACGAGGAACTGCTGGAGTTGCTCTTCGGTTCCGCGCCGGGCACGCTTTCCGAACTCATCCGCACCGCGTTCATCCCGAAGGACGGCTGCCGCTTCATCGTGGCGGACTTCTCCGCGATTGAAGCCCGCGTTCTCGCTTGGCTTGCCGGCGAAGAATGGGTCTTGGAGGAATTCCGTGGGCGTGGCAAAATCTATGAGGCGACGGCTGCGCGCATGTTCTCCGTTCCAATCGAGACCATTACCAAGGGTCATGAGAATTACTTATATAGACAGAAAGGTAAGCAGGCTACGCTGTCCTGCGGTTATGGCGGCGGCGTCGGCGCGCTGAAGGCCATGGGCGCGAAGATGCCGGAGGAGGAAATGCAGCCGCTGGTGGACGCATGGCGCGCGGCGAATCCGCGCATCGTCGGCTTCTGGGGCGCGCTGGATCGCGCCGCGCGGGACGTGATCGAGGAGCATACCTCCGCGCGCGTCGGCAAGCTCACCCTTTTCTGGCGCGACGACCGCATGTTTATCCAGTTGCCGGCCGGTCGCCGCCTGTGCTATATCTCGCCGCGTTTCGTGCCGAATCGGTTCGGCAACAGCGGCATCGGCTATCTCGCGCCCGCCGCCAACGGGCAACTGGTGATTCAGAAAACCTTCGGCGGTAAACTGGCTGAGAACTGTACCCAGTCCATCGCCCGCGATCTGCTGGCGCATGGCATGATGAACCTCGAAGCGGCGGGCTATCCCATTGTGTTCCATGTTCATGATGAAGCCGTCATGGAAATGCCCATCAGAAAAGGCTCCGTGGAGGAGGCTTGCGAGGTCATGGCGCGCGCGCCAGTATGGGCGGAGGGCTTGCCACTTCGTGCCGACGGCGATGAAATGAGCTTCTACCAGAAAACCTGACCGACTTTCGTCTCATTTTGTTATCGGTTTGTTATCTTGCAAGTCGACAAGAGTAGAGCGAATATGTGATTGACTTGAAGGGAGGGATCGACATGGCTAAGTGCGAGGTATGCCATCGGGAAATGTTGGACGGTGCCGGCTGCGCGATGAGCAAAATCCACATCGGCGGGAAGGTTTATGAGCGTATCCCGGTCGGCGGGAAGGGCGACTGGGGCGAGAGTGAAGGCGCCGATTATGTCTGCCACGACTGCGCCGCGAAACATGGCGCTTATCACCATTGGGGCTGCGACACGGAGCGCTGCCCCGCTTGTGGTCGACAGCTCATCAGCTGCGACTGCGAGGACGTGTTTGTGGAAGGAGGACGTGCATGAGCAATGATCGCAAAAAACTGAAGGTGGGAGCTACGACCTTTGTAATCCAGCCCGGCGGCGAAAACGAGCTTTTCTACAGCAACAATTCGCAGGAATTCCGCTGCATTGGGCACTTGCGTTTCGACGTGGACAGTTGCAGCAAGCTCTGGTCGATGTGGAACCCGCACCGCGCGGCGCAAAAGTACAACCGCCAGCCGTTCAAGGATGAGTTCGATTCATTGGTGAACGCGCTGCGAGTGCGGCTTTACACGAAGCCCCATCGCGTAACGGCGACACTCGCCGAGATGGGGATTCCCTGTATCGAGCAAGACCGCCGCTATTACGGTTTCCATGTTGACACAGACGACTACAGCTACTATGTGCGGATATTCCCCTATGCGGGAGATTACAGTTATATCTACTGCTACGCACGACACGAGGAGGCGATGGAATGAGAGGCGCAATTTACTGCCGCGTGGCAGGCAGCATTCAAGGATCGGCGCTTGATATGCAGAAAACGATGCTTGAGCGGTTTGCCGAGGAAAGGCAGGACGAGACCGTAGCCGTTTACCTTGACAGCGGTCATGGACGAGACCTCAAGCGCCCCGGATTACAGGATTTGCTTCATGCAGCTTCCCGGAATGAGTTCGATACGCTGTTGCTTATGAGCTTAAGTCGCCTGTCACGGAACACATCGGACCTCATGGATATTTTGAAGCTGCTAATGGATGCTGGTGTTTGTGTCGTCAGTGTTCAGGAAGGCGACATCATCACGTCAGGTATAAGAACCGTTCAGTCGTTGTTGGAACGACTGACACAGATATAGGAGGTACATATGCGAATCTTGGTTGTAGAACCCGGTGCGTACCCGCGCGAAGTGGACATCCCGCACACGCTTGAAGATATGCAGCGCGTCGTCGGAGGGTACATCGAGGCGACTTATCCATGGGAAGACCCAGTTGGACTGGTTTGCGACGAGGACGGACTGAGCAAGGGCGCCGAGTGGAACCGCTATATCAGTAAGGACATTGCCATCAAGGGCACGTTCTTTGTTTGCGGTCTCGATGAGGAGGACTTCACCGACCTCTCGCCTGAGCTTATGGAGAAGTACAAGAAACTACTGTGGAATCCGCATCTGTTCCTTCGTTCGCCGAGAGGCGTCCGCGTGCTCGATATGGAGACGGGAGGCGTTGTCGTTGAAATTTCCAGATAAACATACGCTCGATGCGATTCGCCGGGCGTACCCACCCGGTACGCGCGTGGAATTGGTTCAGATGGACGATGCGCAAGCGCCACCCGTTGGCACGATTGGCATCGTGCAAGGCGTGGACAGCACCGGCTCCTTGCTGGTAGCTTGGAGCAATGGGAGCAGCTTGAACGTCGTGTGCGGCGTCGATATAGTCCGGCGCGTCTGAGCGCAAACCCCACTACGGAGCAGTCGAAAGGCTGCTCTTTTTCTATCCACACAACTGAAGGAGGACACCAAAATGCAGGTAACCCACGACCAAAAGCTCCTGATCGCCATCGGCAGGAGCAGGAGAGCCACCCAATGGCAGAACAAGGAATTCCTCTGGAGCGAGTTTCTGGACAAGCTCGCCTCCACCACCCGCACCCGTGAGACGGCCGAAGAATACGCCGCCATGAACAAAAACGACCGGGACATGATTAAGGACGTCGGCGGTTTCGTCGGCGGGTACTTGAAAAACGGCAAGCGGAACAATGCCTCTGTGGTCAACCGCTGCCTTGTTTGTTTGGACATCGATAACGCCGACCCCGGCGTGTACGACGATCTGGATATGACGTTCATCAACGCCTACGCACTTTACAGCACTCACAGCCACACCCCGGAGAAGATGCGCCTGCGGCTCATCATCCCGCTGACCCGCACCGTCACACCGGACGAGTATGCCGCCATCTCCCGCCGCGTCGCTGACGACCTGACGCTGACCCGCTTCGACCCGACGACCTTTGAGCCGACGCGTCTGATGTACTGGCCAAGCACACCCGACGATGGCGAGTTCGTATTCCGATCCTCGGACGCGCCCTTTCTCGACGCGGACGCGGTGCTTGCCACCTACGCTGATTGGCGCGACGCCTCTCTCTGGCCGACCACTCGCCCGGTGGAGGAACGCGTGCGCGCCAACGTATCCCATCAGGAAGACCCGCTCGCCAAGCGCGGCATCATCGGCGCATTTTGCCGGGCGCACACGATCACCGATGTGCTGGAGAACATCCTGAAGGACAAGTATATCGCGACGCCTTTCGACGACTGGCAGGCGGCCACCGCCCGCTACACCTTCGTCGGCGGCAGCACCACGGGCGGCTTGGTTGTCTACGACGATAAATACGCCTTTTCCCACCACGCGACTGACCCCGCCAGCGGGCATCTGTGCAATGCCTTCGACCTTGTGCGCCGCCATTTGTTCACGCCCGGTCAAACCAATGCCTCCGAAGAGACAATCACCGACGAACACGCCAGCATGAAGGCGATGCAGGAGTATGCCGCCAACGACGAAGCGACCAAGCGCCAACTCGCCGAGGAACGCCAAGCTCGAACAGGTGATGAAGCTGCGGGAAACCTCGACCAAGGCCACCGCGACGCTGTCGGATATGCCTCGAGGCGACACACCGAACGTGCATCGCCTCGAGGACACGATCTGCAAGATTATCGACCTCGAAAACGAGATCAACCACGACATCGACAGATTGGTTGATTTGAAACGCGAGGCGCGGGAGGTGATCGGCCAGCTTTCCGACCCCGACCAGCAGTTGATTTTGGAGCTTCGCTATCTGTGCTACAAGACGTGGGAAGAGATTGCTGATGAACTGGGATATTGCCCCTCCAACATCTACCGGCTGCACGGCCGCGCACTGGAGATTTTGCGTGTCCCGGAAAGATTGGAGGAAAATCAGTAGAAATGGAGTCGCTTCGTGTGATAGTATTATGCTGTTGAAACTGGATGAAACCCGCAGGCGCATGCTTGCGGGTATTTCTTTTCCTCCACAAGCAGCCAGATTCATTTACGGCGGCACAGATACGGTCAGATTTAGCTTGACTTCATCCCGTACGAGAGTGATTAATGGCATACCAAAAACAAGGAGGTA
>CAYVPJ010000096.1:0-6573 GCA_964453505.1 uncultured Oscillospiraceae bacterium
TCGGTATAGCCCGCCTGCGAAAGCACGCGCTCGGCGCTGTCCTGAATGTCCTCCACGCGAATGAGCCCGTTCGCGATCTTCGGCGAGAAATCGCTGGTCACCTTCAGCGCCAGCATGTCGATCACGCTGGGGTGGCTTTCGGCGTGTACCGCGTCAAACGCCTTCGTGATCGCCGCGCTGATTTTGTCTATATGGAAATCGGCAATCGAGCCGTCTCTCTTCTGAACTTGGTACATCGTGTGTTCCTCCCTTGTGGGTTTTTTATGACATCTGGAAAAGCGGCATTCTGACCGCCGCCGCCTGATAAAAGCTCATAAAAACCTCGCGTTCGGCAATGGTCGCCTCCGCGAGCATTTTCAGTCTATCATTTCGGCTGGCAGAAGTCAATATGTTGTATATGAATTATCGGCTATATACTACATATACACCGCCATGAATGGGGCGAATCAGATTCCCCTTAACATTGTGTTGGGCAGCATAGGCAGCAGCAGTTCGCGAAAGCGCTCCATTTGCTCCCTCGGAACCGCGTGCAGGCCCTTTTTCAGCACGTCCGGCGAATCGACGAAGGCTTGAAGGAAATAAGGCTCGTTCCCCCGCAGCCATTGCCCGATGGCCAGCATATCGGCTTCGGTATGGTATTCGGCCACCATGGTCGTGCGAAACTCGTAAGGGATGCGGTTTTCCTTGAGCAACGCCACGCTTTCCGTAACATGCGCGAGATCGAATCCGGAAACGCCGATCGTCTCCGAATACCTGTTCGGCGAATTCTTGATGTCCATCGCGACAGTATCGATCAGCCCCGCGGAAATAAGCGCGCGCAGGCGGTCGGGAAAACTGCCGTTGGTATCGAGCTTGACGCGATAGCCCATGGCCTTGATCTTTTTCAGAAAGGCGGGAAGCTCCGCGTGCAGCAGCGGTTCGCCACCTGTCACGCAGATCCCGTCCAATATGCCCCTGCGCTTTTTCAGAAACGCGAGCACATCCGCTTCGGGGATGCTTTCACAGGATGATTTCGCGTCCAGAATCGAACTATTATGGCAGAAGGGGCAGCGGAAATCGCACCCGCGCGTGAAAAGCGTGCAAGCCACTACGCCCGGATAATCGAGCAGCGTCAGCTTTTGCAGTCCCGCAAAGTCCATTCCATACCGCCCCTCTCGCATAGCAACTCATAACAGTATAGCACCGGAACAAGCATCGCGCCAGTCCGATGCTGTTATCAGGATTTTAGGTTATCCATTTCGATCACTGTCATGACGGCATAGTTCGCCAAGTCCAGCAGCGTGTCACGGACGGATTCATCCTTGACCAGAGCCTCCCGCATGCACAGGGATTGAAGGCGATTTGTCTTGTCCGAGATGCGCGTGACGGCGCTGATCAGGCCGAGCTTCTTGTAAAGAGACGAAAAGGAATCACCATAGTCAGCGTTCTTGGCGACAAAAATATCGTTCAGCGTTTTGCAGATCGCGGCATGCTGTTCGGCCTTCTTCAGCGTTTCGGGCGGGATGTTCGTCCGATTTGTTTCTTCAAAAGCGTTCATGCTCGTCCCTCCATTCCATAAGGTTTTCCACAACTCATTTTCCCCTGCCCGCACGCCCCGCGCACACAGTCCGGGCCGGCATTAACGAACAATGACGGCGCTACGGCGGCAACCAATCTCAGCATCTCCCACGCCAGGTTGCGGATTTCCCACTGCGCGCGATTGCAGCAGCGTAGACTGAAAAAGTGCAGCAATTCCCGCGCGTTCATGGTGACGATCATCCGCGTAGCGCAGGCGTTGGGCAGCACGAACCGCGCGTCCTCCTTCTTATCTTCGCCCAAAACATCCAGCCACTCCCGATACCATTCGCCGATGAGTGTCATCTGCTCATGATAGCGGGTAACCGCTTCGTCGCCCAAAGCCCGGATGGTATCTGGAACGATATAATCGAAATCCAACGCCGCTGTTTTGCGATCAAATCGATCGTCCGGATGATCGGCATGGGGATTTCCCAAATCGACATATCGCTGGCTTTGCACGCTGAAGGACGCGATGCGATGGCGCGTGATCTGCGCCAGCAGCGCGCGGGAGACGCCCTCTACCCCAAAGGTGAAGCTCACATGCTCCAATGGGGAAAGATGCTTCATCTCAATCAGTCGTGCGATAAAGGCGCTCTGGTCTTTCTCGGATACGCCATTTATAAGCTCCTCCAGATCGGACGCGGAATAACAAACCTTCGCAGCCATGGTCACGGTCTGTTCTGGATTGGGCGTGTAGTTCAGAAGTTCCACATGCTGTGTTTTCTCCATACTCCTCCCAAAGAGGCGGGCCGCCCGCAAAGGACAGCCCGCAATTGTCATCAGGTATTGCTCGTACCGGAAGCCTCTGTAGAATTGGCGTGCAGTCCTTCGGTCAGCGCCTTCCGGGTATCTTTGCCGACAATGCCGTCCACTTCAATGGCCGCGGCCGTCTGGAGTTCCTTCACGGCGGCTGCAGTCTTGGGGCCGTAAATGCCGTCCGCGTTGCCGGGATTATAGCCCAACTGAATGAGTCGCGTCTGCACCGCCGTCACATCGCTGCCGGTCAGCATCGTATATCCCGCTCGATACCGAAGCAGCCGCGTGCCGTAATCGAGCGGAGTGTCCGCGTCGGGCTGCTCGTAATCGGAATCGTCGTCCTCGTCCGTATCGCCCTCGTCGGATTCGGGAGCTTCGGGCGTCACGGGCGTCTCATCGCCGCCAGTTTCCATCTCGCTTTCAAAGGGTTCGTCCGCAGGAGTTTCCGTTTCGCCGCTTTTCTCGCCAAGGGATTCCAGCGCCAGTTCCAGCGCCGCCCGCGTTTTGCTGCCGACAATGCCGTCCACCTCCAGATTCTTACTCTTCTGAAACGCGCTCACAGCCGCCGAAGTCTTCTGCCCGAAGATGCCGTCGGCGGTTCCGCAGGAATAACCCAGCGTGTTCAGATCGATCTGGAGCTTGCGGACATCCTCTCCGCGCAGCATCGTATTACCCTTCTTGTAGTACAGGTCGCGGACGGTCGTTTCCGGCGCGTCATCTAAAGGCGTTTCGTTCACCGCGCCATAGTGAATGAATGGCAGCTTGTACCAATAGAGCCACCCGCGGCCGGCGACCTTCGTCTTGACACAGCCGTAATTGAAGCCCTTCCACTCGATGGCGTAGCCGTTCCCGGCGTAATAGCCGATATGTCCGTCCTTGTGAAGCGCCAACCCGACGACCTCCGGCAGCGTGCCGATCTTGCCCCATTCCATGCCCTTCTTCTTGGCATACGAGAACATACCGTTGGCGGACTGGTCGGGGCAGCCGTTGGAGCCATATTTATTCGTAAACGACTTGTCCGTGCCGATGGACTCGGTGACCCCGATGCCGCCGCCCGTCCACGCGTACCCCTTGCACGCGCCCACGCAGTCGGCGGACACCTTCTTGCCGGCGATGTCCTGCTTATAGCGCGCGGTGCGGGAGACCGCATAAGAAGACGGATACTGCCGAGTTTTGCTCGTCAACAGCGAGGATTTGCACTTATACAAACAACAGCCGTACCAATAGGGCTGTCCCAGCATCTTTTCGCAAAAAGCGATAAAGTGCTCGTTGGTGAAAGGCGTAATGATTCTGTCCGCCATATTTCCCTCCGTAATAGAGCGACGGCTATGTCGCCCATCATGTTCTCTGTCGTTTTGCCTACTTAGTCCGCGCACCGCGCGCGGATTGTCAGTTCAGGAATTGCTTCGCCCGCCGCTGTGTAGCGCGTATAACTGGGAAACGCAACCAGTGTGCCCAACGCCATGGTTTCGGTTTCCGTCGTTTCCAGCGCGTAACATAGCGTGAGCGGGCTTCCCGCCTCGTTTTGTTCTCGCAGCCAACCGCGCCAAGCGCTCACGGCAAGACCCGTTGCGTCAGCACCCGTCTGCTCCTCATACCCTGCTTGAGGCGTGAACGCCAATAAGATTCGGGGAACTTTTAGACAAACAGCGCCATCAGGAAGCGCGGCGACGCCGATCCCATCCTTGCTCCATATCTCCGACACATAGTCAAAATGTGAGCAGGAAACCGGCGTGTTATCCACAGTTCCGCTGACGGGAAGTTCAAACGCATAGCTCGTATCACCGTTGTGCGGAACCCAATTGATCCATTCATTTTCCTCGCCCGTCAACGTTTTCATCCCCACCTCGCGCACGGTTTCGCAAAGACCTTCCGACGAAAGCGTCAGTCTGTCGCCGCGGATAACGTGCCCATTTTCATCCGAAACGCCATACAGCACGGGCAGACGAATGGTTTCGTTGGCTTTGTAGGGCCGCCACTCGGGCGGCGTCTCATACGCGCCGCGAAGGCATTGAACCTGAAAAGTCTCTCCTGTATTCCCGAACATCACTTCCTCTATGAAATAGCGGTCGCAGTTCTCTATTTGCGTTTCCGTTCTACACAGCACTTCTCCGTTATCCAGTGCGACTCGCGTGATGCGCGCGCCACGCGCGGCGTATCTTTTGCCATCCAGAAAATAGTAAGCGTTCCGTGTTCCGTTCTCATACGCGAAGGACATATCCGTATATCGCGTGAACCAGAAAAAGGTATACACGCCCTCTTCCAACGCATGGTCAACGCAGATGTTATAATAGCCGCTTCGGAAACCGGTTGGATAATCAGGATTAAGAATTCCGGAGAAATGGATGCGCCCGCTTATCATGGCTAGTTCGCGATAGTATCCGCCTGTCAGCGGATAATCCGACCCGTACAGGTTGCGTCCCTCCGCCGTAATTTTTGTTTCAAAGCGAATCGGGCGAAACGGCATATCCGGAATGACCGTACCGACGCTCGTTACCGCCAACGGCGCGGCGTCCGACGTCTCCGTCCAGATCGTCTGAAAAGCGGAATTTGTCGTCTCGGCAAGCGGATAGAGCACCGTGACAGGCGTACCTTGTTGGGCTTGCCCCCGAAGAAACGCCTTCGCGGCGGCAAGAATCGCCTCGCGTTCGCTTTCAGCCGCGCAATTCAACCGCGTCAGGGAAAGCCTCAGCGCGAGCCGCGTGTCGGTATTCCAATAGAAGCAAAAGCCTTCCGGGAGATCCCCCTGATAGGACGAAACACGTGAAAAATGCGAGCACAGCGTTTCTGCCTTCATTTCAAGCGTATTGACCGTGTCCGGCTTGATTCTCGAAAGACACACAGCCGCGCAATCCCCGTAAATTCCGATCAACATCCATTCTTCGCTTCCGTCCAGCGTCAGTTTCTGAATCCGCGCGGCGCGGCGCGCTTTGCCTAACGAGACGCTCACCGTAAGCATATCTTGATACGCTCCAATACCGCGCAAAGGTTCATCCGGCGCGAACTCCCACCATCCTCCGCGTTCATCCGCGCATGGAAAACGATATCGCTTCGCGAGGATATTCGAAACGATCTCCCTTGGGTATTCCGGCGACGGGCTGGCCGCGCCGCCGGTGTAAGGCTCGTACTCCGTCGCGGTCGCGGCGCATTCCAATTGAGGCAGCGACAGTTTGAAGGCTTCAACGTCGTCCGTAGTAAGAGCGGGACTTGCATTGCCCGCGCGTTTCCATGATAGACGCGCGAACGCGGCATTCGTCGGCAGCGCCGTCGTCGGCGACGAGGTCTGAATTATCCACGTTTTATCCTGCGCGTATAGATGAATCCCAACCAGGCTAAACACTGCTGAGTTGGCGTTGAAGCAATACTGTTCTCCAGCAGAAACGGGAATATAGCCTGAGCGAAAGCGCGTGTCCGTCTGCCAGTCCGCGCCGCTCATGCCCGACAGTCCGCCAATTTCCAGCGTATCCGGATCCAGCAGGTTTATGCCCCGCGTGGACGTTTGAACACTTCGTCCTCGCGTTTCATCCCAATCCGGGATAAAGCCGCATGTTCCCTTCGCCTCAACCGTCGCGGTGTCATGATATGTGCCCTCAAACGAAACAGCGACGCCGCTTTCCTCATGCCACGACCAGCCCGCGATCTTTTGGGCGCCAATATATAACTCGGCAGGGCGCTCGTTTCCGTAGCGGGGGAATACTGCGCTTAACAGATTACTCACTCGCACTCTCCAGATACTCGTCGGGAATCTTGATATACAGCGCGTTTTCATCCATTTGCCCGCCGCTGACAAGTTCCGTCCATTCGCTGTCACTGACAAAGAAAACGCCGCGTCCGTTCAGCTTTATCGCGTTCTCCGCCACGACCGCACGCGCGGCGAGCGCCGGCACGGCGGAAAGCGCGGTTTGCACAAGCGTAATCAAATCATATACACTGCCATCGCTACCTAAAATCAGTCCCGAGCGCGGCGAGTACTGGCTCATATCATATCGTTTATCCTCGACTGGCGTTCCACCGCCCAGCACATCCGCTAGATTATGAACCGCTCCGTTCTTAGATAGCAGATTCCCATTGATCGGGCTAATTCCCATTCCTGTCCTCCCATATAATAAAACGGCTTGCAAAATCCGTGCCACAGCAAAATGGGGCGACGGGCTTACCGCCGCCCCCGTGCTCTGTTATTCGTCCGCGTTCTTGTCCGTCTTCGCGAAGGTCATTTCATACGCGCCCATCGCCGCACTGCCCGCGATCACCGCGTTCACA
>CAYVPJ010000097.1:0-6226 GCA_964453505.1 uncultured Oscillospiraceae bacterium
TAAGCATTCTGTCGATTGCAGGCAGCGTTTTGCCCTCACCATATTCGTTAGGCCACAGTTTACTTGTAATCCAGATTGAATCGCGAGGCACGCCGCTTTCTTTGACGGCTGCACCCACGCTGCGCTCGTTGCCGTAAGCGTGTGCCGTGTCGATATGGCGATAGCCTTTTTTCAGAGCCGTAAGCACCGCATTTTTTGACACATTGCCTTCTGCAAGGCAGTAAGTTCCCAATCCAAACTGCGGCATATACAAGCCGTTGTTCAGTTTTAACAGAGGCATATTCGCCGCTGTTGTCATTGTTTCGTTTTTGTTCATAGTCGAATCCTGTTTTTGATTTTTCGCCTGACCTCCGATAGTTAATGCTATCATTGCCACAGATGTTAATATTATTCTTTTCATTTTTTAAAATTTTATATTGCAAAGGAAAGCACAAATTGCAGAAATGCGATTATATAAATTGCCACATTGCTTTCACATTTTTCTTGTTTGGTTAGTTTGTGAAAGAAAAACGGCAAATTATGAAAATGTTTTCATATATTTGCAATTAATTGAAATATCGGAATTATGGATAAAACGAAAGAGAATATACACTATCACGATGGTGATATGCTGTTGTATAATACATTAGCGGACAAATGTATGCCTTCGGAGTTTGTCGGCAAATATCATATTCATATTCTTTGCCATGCTGGGCGGGCACAGTTTAAAATGGCTGAAAAGACGCATGAAATTAGGGCAAACGATTTGGTGATTTGGCAGATTGGTTCTGACATTAGCGAAGCACTCTATTCGCCGGATTTCGATGCCGATTTTCTGCTTGTGTCGCGTATCTTTCTGATGGAAAATAATCCGGAAAATGTTTGGGCTACTAAGGCGTTTGTTTATATCAAGGCTAATCCTGTTTTCCATTTGGACGAAAAAGGAATGGCCAGCTGCCGCACTGATTTCAGCCGTTTTAAAGAGTATCTGGCTGACGAAGAACATATTTTCAGACGTGAAATTTTGGGCAGGCAAATGCAGATTTTTCTGTTCAATATGTACAACATTTACGCTGCGGAAATCAACCGCATACAGCAGACTACCAACGTAAAGGCGGGAATTTTCAACCGTTTTATGGATTTGGCAAGGCAGTTCGCCATTGAAAACCGTGAAGTGGCTTTTTATGCCGACAAACTCTGCGTTACGCCGAAATACCTTTCGGAAGTGAGCCGCAAATCGAGTGGCAAACCCGCTTCCGAATGGATAAACGGCTTTGCCACGCAGGAAGCGGTAGCCATGCTGAAAAATCCCGATTTGTCACTTACCGAAATTGCCTACCGCATGAACTTCTACAGTCAGTCCCATTTCTGCCGCTACATCAAGCAGGCACTCGGCGTTTCGCCCACCGAATATCGCCGAAAAATGCAGAAGGAAAAGAAATAATTTGTAAAATCTTACATTCTGAATAGGCGGAAAAAAAGCGCGAAAGAGAAATTTTCTTCCGCGCTGTGCTGTTGCAAGACAAATGCTCGTTGGGGGAGCACCGCCTTTGTCGGGGCTTTTATTTTTCAAGCTTCAGCGCGCCGTAGAAGTAGGACGCTGTGGCGCCGCCGTCAATGAGGAAGTCGGCGCCAGTGATAAATGCGCCTCTGTCGCTCAGCAGCAGTTCGGCTACATTCGCCACCTCGTCAGCCGTTCCGGGACGGCGTGCAGGGCATTTGGCAAACATGTTTTTATAGAAGTCGCCGCGCGGACCGTTGAACTCGTCAATCGCCAAGGGGGTTACGATAATGCCTGGCGAAATGGAGTTGAGCCTTGCGCCGCGCTCGCCCCAAATGACGGATTGCGCCATTACGCGCTTCACGTTGCAGCGTTTTGCCATTTGGTAGGCGTGCAGCGTGTCGCGAATGTTGGCGGTTTGCAGCACGTCGAGTGCAAGCAGTTTGTCGCTGGGCGTGGTGGCAAGCTGTTCGTCAATTTCCGCGCCGAGGGCGGGCATACGGTGTCCGCTTTGGCTCGAGACAGTAATGCCCGCGCCGCCGCGCTTTATCACTTTGCCCGTTTCTTCGAGCAAAACCGCCGTGCCGTACAAATCGACTTTCAGTATGGTTTCGATTGAAGCCTGACTTGGCGACACGCCCGCCGCATTGACAAGCATGGCTATTTCGCCCTGTTTTTGCGCTTCGGCTATCATGTTCAGAATGGATTCTCTTGACGACAAATCCATTTCCAATGGCAGTGCGTCAAAGCCAGCGTCGTTCAGCGTTTTGGCAACGGCTTGCGCATTTTCCACGCGGCGGTCGCCAATCACAATTTTCATTCCGTAACCCACACGGCGGGCAATCGCCATGCCTATCTGCCCCGCACCTGTAAGAATCAATACGTCTTTCATAAAATTTTCTCCTGTTGAATTGTATTAAAAATTTCACATTGCAAAAATACAGCATACATTTCATGCGGATTGTATATGAATTACGGAATTTTATACCAATTTTACGGATTGAAAAAAAACAAAAAAAGCGCGAAAGAGAGATTGTCTTTCGCGCTTTAAAATTTGTCCAAAATTTAGTTTTCAGATATTGATAAAATCTATTTCAAATACATTTTGAAAAATGCCTCGATTTTGTCAAAGGGTATGATATCGGTGCGGTCGTAAAGGTCGGTGTGGTTGGCGCCGGGGATTATCATCAGCTCCTTGTTGTCGCCGGTAAGCCGTTTGAAAGCATCTTTACTGAAATAGAGCGAATGGGCTTTCTCGCCGTGAATCATCAGCACAGAGTTACGAATTTCATCAATGTACGTCAGCAAAGGCATATTTATAAACGAAAGCGAGGAAGTAGTGTTCCAGCCTTCGTTGGAATTGAGCGAGCGTTTGTGATATCCGCGCGGAGTTTTGTAATATGCATGATAATCTTTGACAAACTGAGTCGCATCTTCGGGAACGGGATCAATCACGCCGCCTGCACGTGCATAAGTGCCGTTTTTGGCATCAACTGTGCGCTGCGCATTGAGTTTTTTGCGAAGTTCGTAGCGGGCATCGGCATCCATAGAGTCGAAGTATCCGTTAGCGTTCACACGGCTCATATCGTACATGGTGGAAGTAAGCGTAGCCTTAATGCGCGTGTCGATAGCCGCTGCATTGAGCGCCATTCCGCCCCAGCCGCAAATGCCGATAATACCAATGCGATTGGAATCGACATCGTTGCGTGTTGTGAGGTAATCGACTGCCGCACAGAAATCTTCCGTATTAATATCCGGCGAAGCTACATAGCGTGGTTCGCCGCCGCTTTCGCCTGTGTATGAAGGGTCGAAGGCTATGGTCAGAAATCCTCGTTCAGCCATGGTTTGTGCATACAGTCCCGATGATTGTTCCTTAACTGCGCCAAAAGGTCCGCTGACCGCAATGGCAGCGAGTTTGCCTTCCGCATTTTTTGGAACGTAAAGGTCTGCCGCAAGCGTAATGCCATAACGGTTTTTAAAGGTTATTTTGCTGTGATTTACCTTGTCGCTTTGCGGAAAGGTTTTGTCCCATTCTGTTGTCAATGTCAATGTTATTGTGTACATTTCTTTATTTTTATCTGATTTGTTGCAACTGTTTGTTTTATTGCCGTTGCAGGCAGTCAATATGGCAAGTCCGCTGAGGGCGGCAATTGCAGTTAATTTTATTTTATTCATTTTGCTTTTTTATTTGGTTAGAGTTTTCAGACTTTCAATCCATGCTGCCACTTCATTTTCAGGTGTGTCCATCTGGTTGCGACTGCCGGCATTTGCACTGAACTTGATTTCCATTTCATGGGCAAAAGTTGCTCCCTTGCAGGCTGCTTTCATATCCTTTATGACATGTCCGGGCCAGCCGGCATTGGTCATAAACGGCACCACTGTTTTGCCCGAAAAATCATTTGCCGACAGAAACGTCAGCACCGCCGGAGCCATAGTGTACCACCATGTTGGCGTGCCGATAATAATGAGGTCGTAATCCTTCACATCAACGCTCAATGGTTTGATTTCGGGCTTGAATTTGCTGTTCACCTCACGCTGTCCCTGTGCGCTTACTTCATCTTCCGTACCGGTGTAGGCTTTTACGGTTTCTATGCGTGCAATGTCTGCGCCGCATGCTTTCTCAATGCGTTCGGCAATGGTTTTGGTGTTGCCCGAGTGCGAATAATAAACGATTAATGTTTTCTTTGCCATTTTTTTACCTTCATTTTGCTGCTGTGCGCTTGCCGTGATAGCCATCGCAAGTATCAGCACTGTTAATATTTTCTTCATATTTCTGATTTTCATGTTGCAAAATTAGTGCGTCTTCGGCAAACAAATTGTATATGGATTACGGTTTTTCGTACCATTTTTACGGATTGTATAATATAAGTATATGCCTACGGATATGTAGTGCAAACGTGTGTGCGTTTTCTACCGAATGAAATTTGTGCGAATCCATTCTTCCTCTTCGGGCAATCCGAATTTTTCTTTACCAAGCGCAATGCTTTTAATCAGAAAAGCCATGTTGCGACCCAGCACGCGCATGGTTTGCAAACCTTCGGCATCTTTGAGCACGTCATCGGGCGTAAAGCCGTGCACCTCGTCCCAGTATTGACTTGTAGCAATTGGCATTTGTGAAATTGAGAAGAATCGGTTAATATCGTCAAACGTGGAAACCGTTCCCGCGCGACGCGCCGAAGCAACAGCAGCGCCAACTTTCATGCGTTTTGAAAACAGTGTTGAAGAGAAAAGACGGTCGAGAAAGGCTTTCAGTCCGCCTGCAATGCCGGCGTAATACACCGGAGAACCAACTACAATGCCGTCGGCTTGCTCAAATTTGGGCGCAACTTCGTTCACAATATCGTTAAACACGCATTTGCCTGTTTCCTTGCACTTGCCGCAGGCTATGCAGCCGTGCACGTCTTTGTGCCCCACGTGAATAATTTCAGCGGCAACGCCGTTTTCTTCCAAAGTTTTCGCCACTTCCACCAGCGCGGTGTATGTGCAGCCCTTGGCGTTTGGGCTTCCGTTGATTAATAATACCTTCATTACGATTCTATATTTTGATTTAGACAAAAATACTAAATTTTCGCAAATGCACCTTTTACGTTTATATTTTCTTGATCAATTTTGCGGGAATACCGCCGACAATTGTATTGGCTTCCACGTCTTTGCTGACCACTGCGCCGGCAGCGATAATGGCGTTGTCGCCAATGCTTACACCTGGCAGAATGGTGGCGGACGCTCCAATCCATACATTGCGACCGATTACAATCGGTGCAGGGTAGAGCGAGCCGCGGTCGTCTGGCTCAAAACCGTGGTTGAGGGTTGCCAAAACCACTTTGTGCCCTATCAGCGAGCCGTCGCCAATGCTTATGCCGCCCTGATCCTGAAAATTGCAGCAGGCATTGATAAACACGTTTTTGCCAACCGTAATATTGCGTCCGAAATCGGTATAAAAAGGCGGAAACAAGCCAAAAGTGTCATCCACCTGTTTGCCCGTCAGTTCCGAAAACAAGGCTCTGATTTCTTCAGCCGTGTGATATGAGCCGTTCAGTTGGCAGGTGATTTGCATTGCCCGTTGACTGAAGGCGTGCATCATTATGTGCAAATCCGAACCTCCCTCTACCTTTCCGCCATTCCGTAAATAGGCTAAATATTCTTTGGTTTCCATCTTATTCCAACTCCATTTTAATCGTAATACTTCCGCTACCCAATGCGGCTTTCAACCCACTGACGTTATCCACCTGACCGAGCCTTGTGTAAGAATACGAAGTCGAAAATGTTTCGTAAAACAGCACGATTGAACTGGAACCGTAGAGCATAATGTCGCCCGTGTGAATGGTGCCCGGATTGGAGGCATTGGTCGTCAGGCTATTTGGCAAAGAACAGTACTTTTCATTGCCGTTGAATTCGTTCATGTTGAGCGTAAGCGGCAGCATGGCCTTAAAGGCCTTGGCTGTTGCATTGTCGGCAAGTGTGGCGGTAAAAGTCGCATCGCCGATTGTCATTTTCATCTTGTTTGAATTAGTATTGCTTTCACTTCCATTATTGTTTTCGTTATCACTTCCATTATCGCTGCCATTTTCCGCAGGCGTTTCCGTTTCGGGCGGAGTGAGCGGAGAATCATTGTCATCACCTCCGCAGGCTGTGAGAATCATCAGGCTGATAATCAAATACAGCATATTTTTCATCATTCTCATTTTCTGTTATTTTTTAAATGTTTTGTCAGATAATCGACCGCAATGCCTGCTGCCATGTGTACAT
>CAYVPJ010000098.1:0-6011 GCA_964453505.1 uncultured Oscillospiraceae bacterium
AAAAAAAGCCCTCTGTGATGAGGGCGTTGTGAATTGCTCTCAAAAATGTATCTTTGAAATATCGGCAACAATCAGATTCAATGAGGGTTTAAAAGGGGGATAGTTGTGAATTGCTCTCAAAAATGTATCTTTGAAATATCGGCAACAATTCTACCGTTACCGTATTGTACAGGGTTCCGGTTGTGAATTGCTCTCAAAAATGTATCTTTGAAATATCGGCAACAATAAATTCAGCCATTTACAGATGTCGAATATGTTGTGAATTGCTCTCAAAAATGTATCTTTGAAATATCGGCAACAATGCGATATATGTAAGCGTCACGTTTTTAATTTGTTAGCAAGATATTTTTGATAAAAAAATTGACGATAATGAAATAAGCCTTTCAGAAATGAAGGCTTATTTTCTATTTAGAATAGTTCTAGCTGTTGTCCTTCTATGGGTAGACTTGCAGTTTTTGCTCCAATAAACAAATCTATGCTGCCAAATTGTTTATCGGTGATAGTCAATATTCCTACTTGCCCCGCAGAGGGTAGTATTGCCTTTACTCGTTTTTTATGTACATCAGCATTTTCGTGGCTTGCACAGTGTCTGATATAGATAGAAAATTGAAACATTGTAAATCCATCATTTTGCAGCTTTTTTCGAAAATCAGTGTAAGCTTTTTTCTCTTTCTTTGTTTCAGTAGGCAAATCAAAAAAGACAAGTATCCACATAATTCGATATTCGCTATAACGCTCCATTTCATATCTCCGGATAGATAATTTTTCGCACTTCGCCACTGTAGCATTTAAATAGAGATGCCGTTGTTTCTCCTACGGCTATCATTAGTGGACTTCGCTGACCATTAATTGTAACGTCAATCACAGGGATTGTCAACATTGTTTTCTTCAATTCAGTGGTTACCTCCGAGATGTCAATACCGCTTTGTGCGATAGACGCAATCAAATTGTCAACATATGGTCTATATGGTTCCATTATGTCGTCGGCCAGGCAATAGGCATTGTAACGGTTGTGGTGATGTATCCCCAATGTGGGTAATAAGCCGCTTGAAACCAATGCCCGCGCTACAACAGCTCGCAAAATGGCGTAACCATAATTTAATAGATTATTTGGTGGAATACCAACGCGTCCCCTTTTGAAATCCGAGACATTTGGGAACAAATTTTTCCAATAAAATGCTGCTGCTCGGCCTTCCAGATTATCACTATCACCGCTTTTCACATTATTGGCCCAAATTAACATATTTTGCACAGCAATTCCTCTCAATGTTTTAAGAACGGCAGCCTGATTCCTGATTTTATATTGAATAGTCTGTTGCCATAGTTGTTTTTTTAAAGGTAAAGAAGCTATTATCTGATCTTGGAATCGTTCACTTTGAGTTGTGTTACCACACAATGGCAACATCAGGCCAACGGGCATATGGCTACTATCACAGGTGATGACGGCACAATTATTTTCCAGCATTTTGTCAAGCATCCATTGCGTCAGTGTTATCTGCCGGTTGTCTAAAACAACCACTCCGATGTCTTCAATTGGAATTGTTCGTAAGGCTCCTTGTTTGAAACTGTCAGGTAAATTGTTTTTTTCTACTTCAGGTACTTTGATTATTAGTTGGTCATTCTTAACTGACAGGTATGTAGGATTACTGAAACATAGTGTGCGTTTTATCATATGCTTATAGGTTTGTACAAGAAAAGAATGCCATTGTTGCGTTGTCTTCCATAGATATACTCCAAATTGAACGAATCCTTCAAAATACTATACTCATTTTTGCTAATATTCACCAACAGATACTATTTGACCAATATGATTTATTCTAATTTTGACTATTCCCTTAATGCCACTTAATCCAAGTTGGGATTTATACGTAATTCCAGATAATTCTTTTGGGACTTCAACTGTGGTTTCTATATGATGTCTAAAAAAATAGTTTTTTGAAGCAATCTTTTGTACCCTAAACAAATTCGGACTAATCAATTCAAAATTATCTGGATTTAATAGATTAATCTCATTAGGATCAAAACCAGTTTCAGTATTTGGGAAGACAAAATATTCATTCTGCTTCATCGAAAAAAGAAATTGCCACCCTTCTGCCATTTTATATTCTTTGTCAATAATTGGAACTCCTAAGTTGGCTCTCGTAACTGCTTCAAAGAAAGAAACAACGTTTTCCTGCAAATTACCATCGGCATCGCGGTAAATGGCAACGTGATGATTGTTACTTGTGCTGACAAAATCAGCAGGTAGAGGTTTCCCGTTTTCGTCTAAGATAGGTTTACCATTGTTGTCGTGTTTAGTGTGAAGAGCTATTGCATTGCTTACTCCCGTAATAGTCACACGCTTTATTGCAATCCTATTTTCTTTATTGAGCCAAATTGGATTTTCGTCAAGGTTTGAGAATGCTTTCTTCGGATCTCCTTTACAATCATCCAGCCGCTTCTGAAGGATGCGGCGGATGTTCACGTCTATTACCTTGTCTAGTTTCAAATCTGGCGAAACGTCTTTTCGTATGGTATATACGGTTTCAAAGCATAGTGTTTTTACTTTCTCGGGAAGTTGTTGCGTGTGCGCTTCATCAAGGAATATAGGATTTACTCCCAGACTATTTTTACCAGTAAAAGCTTTTTTGGCATCATTCCCAAAATGGGCTAGGCGAGTTAGCAATAAAGCTTGAATTTTCGGGCTTGCCACGGATGCGATTTTTTCCGCATCAAAGTTTGATCCGACTTTCTCAAATTTAGTAATGTATCGTTTTATACTTCCGTAAACTGTCTCGTTGTGAAGTTGTCCGCGTGGCGTTAGCTGAATGGTCTTTTTTGTGCTGCCTTTAATCTGTGTTGTATTATTTGTGACGACTTTATTTTTTGCCTTTATCGAAATCAGAGTATTTTCCAATTGACGTTTGGCTTCTGTCCTAAAATCGTTTAGTGGCATTGGAGGATTGAATTTAAGTTTTCCTCTGTTGTCACGATGAAGTTCCTTTTGTTCAATACCATAGATACTTCCAGATTTATCACTTTTTGCATTTAAGTTATTAAGATATTGAATAATGCTACGTTTAGTAAATGCAATAGTCAAGGCGTCCATTGCGTGATGACGATGGTCGTTACGTTTTGTCCAGTCTTTTATGCGGCGGATATTTCTGCCGTCTTTATCTACAATTATTTCAGTTAAACCAAGTTTGTCGTATTTATCCCAATTTAATTCTTGCATTACGTCAACCAATTGCCAGTCTTCACGTAAACGTTCTGTTATTGAGCCTGTTGTGGGAACAACAAATTTTGTCAAATCTTCTAGTATTTCGCGGGCTTTTTTGGCGATATATTGTGTGTCACGTAATTCTCTTTCAAGAAAGCCTGTAGGGATATCAGCTTCTTTCATTAACAATTTGTTGCGTTTCGTTTTGGATATACAACCGCTCTTGTATAAGGTTTCTATGCGAACAAGATAATCATCCAAACCTTTCTCATCAAATTTTTCTTTTACATAGTCATATGCAGTAGTGTTACTTTTTTCAATGTTTGCGCTTCGACTTTCAATAGTTTTATTAGAGAATGAATCGTCAAATAGCTTTGCCTGCGGGATAATGTGTTCTATATCGAATTCTTTGCTGAACAATTTTTCTTGTGGAATGTATGTATTAGTATATAAGGTTTTGTAACCGTTATCTTTTAGTTCCATATATAGTTTGTAGCGAATAATATCATTACGGCTTACGTGTGCTATACCAAATTCTTGATGAAGTATTGATTTGATTTTTTCGTGTTTAATATTTGTATCGGCTATATTTTTTGTCATTTCTCTGCGTTCTTCAGCACTCTTTTTTAGTTCCCGCGCTAATTCAATACGAATTTCATCCGGTTTCCCGTAAGAAGCTATAATTCCATTCACAACGTTAATCATCTGGTTTAGAATCTTTTCAACTACAGGATTCCTAAGGCTATTTCGTGGTAAGAGTTCTAATTTGTCTTTGTATACTTTATTATCTAATTCTTCTTTTGTTAACGATTTCTTCGAATGTCGATACCCTGCGTATTCGCAAGCCATGCTAAATTCGATACCATCTTTCATATATGGAAGAATCTTGCGCATAGCCTTTGTGCAAAGGCTGCCATAATCAGGTTGTAAAGTAACGGATGATATTATTTTTGCATACTGATGTTCAAACCCATATAGCATTGATATTTTATCGACAAGTTTTTCGTTACCAGTCTTTGAGTTATCTCCCTCAAAGGAATACAGCAAATGCCATAATTGATATGCAGGCTGTTGTTCAAAAGCCTTGCCTTCAAGAGATGCATCGAAATGAAGAATATCTGTGTTATACCCCAATCCTTTAAATACCGGTTCTACAATTCCGATTATTTCAGAGGAAGACATTTTACTGAAATCATATTCGCCGTGTCCGCTTATTTCAATGATTTGTTGATAAGCTTTAAAAAGAGCGGCTTGTGTTCGGTTCCCTTCTATATCTTTAAAATTCAGATCCAGTACTTTGTGATTTTTATATAACAGTTTTAAAGCATCAGCTTTCGATATTTTGTCCTTGAACGATAATTCATGAAACAGAATGTCTTTTTCTTCTATTTCCAAATATTCGCCATTAACGCGTAAATTATTCAAAACTTGCCATATTTTGAATTCTTGAAATAGAGGTGATGACTTTGGACACACGCGCAATCCCCTTGTTTTTATTTTTTTTCCCCCATCTACAACAATTTCAATTTTCTTGTTCTCGAACTCGCAAAAACTGACCAATCCTTTTTGGGATTTCAGTTGACGTTGATAGAAAATAATTACATCTCTTATCTCTTTCTTGAGTTCAGAAGTCAATTCTTTGTAAAATTTGGCCTGTGTTTCCCAGATAGTCTCAAATTCATCCAAATAATCCTGCCTGTAAAACACCTGGTTTTTAAGGCTATAATTTGGATTTTTCGCCAACTCACTCATTTGATATTGGCCTACTGTTTGTTTGTTGAAATAGAGTTCTTTACTTCGGTCACTTATGGCCCCAAGATAGCCACTTGATCCATTGAGTTGACTATTTATCTGTTGAATAATTATTACTAATTGCTCTAAATCCAATTTGCTTGAAAGAGCTTTTGCTCGCCACAAGTAATTTTCTTTTTTTTGTTCTGCAGTAGTGCCTTGACGCTTTACGCCAACCAAATCAATGCCTTTTTCTTTAAACCATTTGGCGCAAATTGCCCACACGGCATCTCGTTTCTTGCCCCGTAATTCGTCTTTCAGTGCTAAAGTAAGAATGTCGGGGTAGTACTCCATCTGCTTGTCAAACACTTTGCTATATTCAACTTCAATGTCAGAACGATAAAAATCAGGAATATACTGGCCTCCTTTATCCAAAATGGATAACACAAATTGACCGGGAGTAAGTTCATCTTCGTAGAGAATTTTTGCGACTTGCATTCCATCAATCAGTTGGCCTTCGTCATCTGATTTTGCTTTTCTGCTACTCTTATATCCACGTTTTTTGTTGATTATTAATAGTACACGTGCGAACTCCACTAATGAGATTATATCAGTTGCAGCCTTCGCGCGTAGGCGATATGTTTGGAATGTTGTGGAATTACTATTTTCAGACAAAATTGAGTCAGAAGAAATAATACCATTTTTAATTAAAATTTCAATCAAATTATCCCGACGTAATTTATAGCGTTGTAAATTACGCCGCATACCACGTTTTTGCGTTCTGTCCGCGTTTGTAGTAATGCTTTTCCCTTGTTCAAAGTTACGTTGTTCGTCAACCGTTAATGGATTGACACGTACCCCTAATTTAATTATTGATGAATGTTCATCATTACTTTCAGCTTCATTTACCACAGCCCATCCAATGCTGTTGGTCCCCAAATCAAGCCCTAGAACTTTTTTCATATGATATAGATCATTTGATGGAAAAATAAACAATTAAGGTATCTCAAATTTAGTAATAAATGATTGTAATAAGCAAGAGTAACTTGTACTTTTTTTCGTAAAGTTGTTTGTACTTTTC
>CAYVPJ010000099.1:0-2628 GCA_964453505.1 uncultured Oscillospiraceae bacterium
GCCGATACGAGCGCCGCCTCTGTTGGTGCCGTCTTTCGCCATAATCATCACACTCCTTTCGTGCTGGGGCTATTACCCCGTTTGAAACTGCGTTTTTCAACACGAAGCCCCACGCCGCTGTCCGAGAGGTTTCGTTTTAGAGATTTCGATACCCCACCGGCAGAGGTATCGTCTACATTTTGGTCTGTATTATAATGTGATACAGACCTACCGGTCGTGCCAGCGGTCGCCGGACTCCGCTGTGATGCGGGAGTGGCAGGCCTTACACAGCGCCATGAGGTTGTCGGGGTAACTGCTGCCGCCCTTCGAGAGCGGAAGGATATGGTGTACCTCCTCTGCAGGGACAATCAGTCCTTGCTTCTCACATTCCTCGCAGAGCGGGTGCGCCTTGATGTAGCGGTCACGTATACGCTTCCACGCACGACCGTAGCGTTTGTTTGAAGCGGGGTCGCGCTCATATTTATTGTACTGCTTGTCCATGACCTTCTGATGCTCGGCGCAGTATTGCTCGCTCACAGCAAGCCGACCGCAGCCGGGATAGGCGCAGGGACGCTTTGGTTTGTAGGGCATTCGTTTCACCTCCTCGCGGGCATAAAGAAAGCCCTGCGGGATTTCTCCCACAAGGCTCATCTCCATTCTGCTTTCCTGATTATAATACTATCATAAGAGGCAGGTGTCTTTCAGTGTCTTTTTGTGTCCACTTCAGGAAAAGCAGGGATTTTACATTCCTCCAGCGCCCGAATGTGGAGCTTGTGCGTGTAGCGCAGGTCGTAGCCCAAGTCTACAGCAATTTTCTCCCAAGAGAGGAAGCAGAGGTAGCGTTTCTCCAAAAGCGTCTGGTGCTCTGGGTTTGCCACCGCTTTTATCACGCCCATGATTTCTTTCTTGAGGTCAACCAGCGTATCGATGTCGCGGTTGATGTCGGCTTGCAGGTCAACGATTTTACAGACAGCGTCTGCCATGCGAGAGACAGAGCCGCTGGGATTGCGCGGCATACCAGTCAGCACTGACGTACAGGTTGTTGCCAGCTCATTCAGTGAGTCAATCTGCTGGAGCTTTGATTTGATACGCATATCCAAGAAACGCGCCTGTGAAAGGTAGGTCTTAGTAGTCATAGCACACCTTCTCCTTCCGCAACTTTGCAATCAACATTTCAGGGTCAATGCGTGTCAATACGCCAAACCAGCCGGAACGGAAGAAGCGTTCAATGCTGGATAGCTCCTGTTCATCATCATGCAGCCGGTAGTCCTTCACCGCTTGCAGTACGATGGCGTTTGCGAGTTCTTCGTAGCACTTGTTCATAATCTGTACCTCCGAATTTTTTGGTCTCTCGGATTGGCACGGATTGTCATAGGTTGTCGATGATTGTCTTAGATTTTTAAGTCCGCCTTGACCGCATCGATAAGGGCAGACTGTGTTTTGTCTTTCTTTTTCAGCGCCGACATAATTTTCTCGTCAATGGTATCCACGGCGATAAGGTGATGTATAACCACGGTATCGGCTGTTTGCCCTTGCCGCCAGAGCCTTGCGTTCGTCTGCTGGTACAGTTCCAAGCTCCATGTTAAGCCAAACCATATCAGCGTGGATCCACCGCTCTGAAGATTAAGACCGTGTCCGGCAGAGGCGGGATGCACCAGCGCCACCGGCAGTCCGCCATTATTCCACCGCTTGATGCTGTCGGCTGTGTCCAGCTTGGAAAACGGAATGTGCCGTTTATGAAGCCGTTCCTCAATGCGGGATAGGTCATGCTTAAACCAGTAAGCCACCAGAACGGGCTTGCCGTTTGCCGCTTCAATCAAATCCTCCAATGCATCCAACTTGCGATCGTGCATGGGAATGACATTGTTTTCCTCATCGTAAACAGCACCGTTTGCCATCTGCGTCAGCTTGTTGGAAAGCCCCACGGCATTGGCGGCGTCAATGTCCTGCCCGTCGAGGCTGAGAATCAAATCGTCCTTCAGCGTCAGATAGCATTGCATTTCATTTTCCGAAAGCCGCACAGGGACTTCGTTTATCACACATTCCGGCATTTTAAGATAGTCGGTGGATTTCATGCTGATGGTAATATCGGAAACGAGGCGGTATATGGCTTCCTCTGCACCGGGCTTTGGCTTATAACTGAATACGATTTGCTGGTTGCGCTTGTCCGGCACAAAATATGCCTCACGGAAATGGGTGATGAAACGACCGAGGCGCTTGCCCATATCCAGCAGTTTGTACTCCGCCCACAAATCCATAAGACTGTTGCTGCTGGGCGTTCCTGTAAGACCCGTTATGCGCTTTACAAAAGGGCGAACTTTCATCAAGCTGCGGAAGCGTTTTGCTTGGTAGGATTTGAAGGACGAGAGTTCGTCTACCACCACCATATCGAAGTCAAACGGCAGTCCGCTTTTCTCCACCAGCCATTCGACATTTTCGCGGTTGATGATAAAGATGTCAGCTTTTTGTAAAAGCGCCGCTTTTCGCTGAACCTCCGTACCGACTGCCACGGAATAAATCAAGCTGTGTAGGTGCTCCCATTTCTCCAGCTCCGCAGGCCATGTATCGCGGGCAACACGGAGAGGGGCAATGACGAGAACACGGTGTATCTCAAAGCTATCAAACAGCAGGTTGCATATTGCCGTCAGC
>CAYVPJ010000099.1:2638-5997 GCA_964453505.1 uncultured Oscillospiraceae bacterium
CGTATCTCTGGCAACCCGCAGAGGTGCGATAACCAGAACCTTGCGAACAAGGAAACTGTCAAGGCAGAGGTCAAAGATAGCAGACAGGGTAATGACGCTTTTCCCAAGACCCATATCAAGCAGAATGGCAGATACGGGATGCTCCTCAATAAAAGTGGTAGCATATTTCTGATAATCATGTGCCTCATATTTCATCAAGTATCCCCCCAATCTGCTGTACGCCGTCAATCACAAATACCGAAAAGCCAAGTGCCTCTAACTGCTTTTTTCGCTTTTCTTGCAGCGGACGCAACTTTTTGCCCGGTGCCTTCAATTCCACAAATGCCAACCTACCATCAGTGAGAAGTACAAGGCGGTCGGGCAATCCGTCGTAGTTTGCCGATGATATTTTCAGGGCGATGCCGCCCATGCTTTTTACCTTTTTTGCAAGAATCGCCTCTATGGTTTTTTCTCGCATTGCCACACCTCCATCCGGCGAATTTATAATGATGGGTTAGGGTCGAACAGGGTCATTTCATAAAACTCTCTTTAGGTCTATTTTTTTAGTGCTAAAGGGACTTTTAGTATTTGACCCTTATCGACCCTAACCCTTAGTTCAAGAAGTCCTCGAAATCACCGCTGTCAACCTTGAGCCGAAGCCCCGTAATGAAGCTCCTGCCTTTCGGCTTTACGCGCTGAAACCCTGCAGTTTCAATGGCTGCATAGAAATCCGTTGTACTGCGGACAAATTCATTAGTGTCGTTGCAGTAATTCCTGTACGCGACATACAGGTCGCTGGACTTTTCCCGCAGCTCACTGCCAAGCTCACACTTATCGTCGAGGAAATGACCGAGCCAGTCGTTTTCCCGCTTATAAGCGTCAATGGCATCCTGCACACATTTTGGGAGCGGAATTTTGTAGTCGATATCGATGACCTTTTTCGCGCCTTCGATTATCCATGTAAGGACGCTCTCACCCGCATTGGAAAAGAGGTACTCAGCGTAATTTTTAATATCGCTGTCGCCCTCAATCTTGGCGTTGAACGGAATGACAATCAGTCTGCGCCAGATACCGGCATCGGAAGCGCCCACTTTCGGCAGATGATTGGTGTACAGAATGAGGGTATGGCACGGCGTAAAGCTGAACGGGTCTTTATACTTTTTCTCCGCAAAAACATCGTCCGTGGAGCAGAGTTGCTTGACGACGGAATTGTTCAACCTCATGCCTTCCTGCATTTCGGCGGCTATCAGGACACGCTTGCCCTTGACCTCCGCCATCTCCGGCTTGATGTTTCTGCGGCATCCGGCAGTGAGGGCGTCAGCGGACACATTACCGCTGTATAAACCCATAACGCGGGAGATAACATTCCAGAAGGTGGATTTGCCGTTACGTCCTTCGCCGTATGCGATTATCATTGCTTCCAGAAACACCTTGCCGATAGCAGCAAGACCGCAAACCATCTGCACATAATCAATCACGACTTGGTCGCCCTGAAAGATGCGGTTCAAGCAGTCGAGCCAAAGTTGGCTGCCTTTATCGCTGGGAGAAACGGCTGTGATTTTCGTGATGTAGTCCTCCGGCGAATGCTCTCTGGCACCGGCGATACCTTTGCGAAGGTCGTAGGTGGCGGCAGGGGTACACAGCAGGAAGCAATCGGTGTCGAGGTCGCGTGGGGAAATCTCCAGCATCGGATGCGCTTCGCGGAGTGTTGCCGTGATGTTTTTTGATTCTCTGCGTTTGATGGCAAATGCCTGATAAGCCTTCGCTGACAGGAATGCCTCATAAGCCTCTGCCTGTTCATCGTTGAAAAGCGAAACAGCTTTGTTCTTGGAGGTTGTGTCGATAATTTCCTGTGCGCCGTTGTCCTTGAGTGCTTTCATAGCAGCAAGCAGGTCGCCAGTTGCTTCCTCCAATTGCCGTCTGGTGAGCTCCTGTGCTACCGCTTGTGCGCCCGGCTCGGTTTCCTGCCAATAATTCTCGCTGTAACGGATATAGTGAGTCGCCGGTGAATAACGCAGTTCACTGCCGAAATACTTTGACAGCACCATTGCCTGTCCAACATCGGAAAAGTCACTGGGCTTGTAGGAGACATCGGAGTTATATACCTCTGGTGGGACATACCCGGTTTGTTGCTGGATGCGTTCGAAAAAGCTGCGGGCACTGCGCCAGATGGTAGCAAGCTCCTGCGCCGGAAGCGGCGGTGTGCATTTTGTCGCTTCTTCCATAAAACAGTCATGTGCTTCTTCGGTATCGCCATAACGCTTAAGTACCCGTCCGGCGAAGCGGGACATCGTGGCATTGCGGTTTCCTTCGGCTATGACCTTCGGCAGGCCATTTTGCTCCATATCGGCATCAAACTCGTCACCTTGCAAAAAAGTGGTTAAATTCATAGTGCCGGTATGAACCTCAACTTTCGGGTCGGCTGTGCCAAAGAAAAACCGTGCCGCATCAAGCGCCTGTGTGTCGAAAAACGGGAAAATGCCACTGACCATCTTTTTCATATCCGCATAGAGCCGAGCATCGGTTATGCGGTCGATGGGAAACAGCACATGGAACTTCGGACGCGCCGCCTTGCCGTTTTTCTCTTTCATATTGTTGCGGCTATAGTGGACGGCAAAGGTGACGCCGGGAAAAGCGGTTGCAATATCAGCAGGCGTTACCCAATCGGATGTTTCTTCAGAGTGGTCGTTGTCACAGTCCACCGGCAGACAGTCAGAGCCGAGAAAATTGGCTCCGCTGCGGTAACTGTTCTGGTATTCGGCGCAGACATAGTCGCACCTGACCGCTTCCGATAAAGTTGCCTCATCCGATATGCTGTATTTATTTGGATAAAGGCAGTTCCCGCGATTGCCGATACAATCGGCTCGATAGAGCGTGAACATCAATTCTCAACCTCCTCGCAGTTTTCATTAAAGTAGCGCAGCCGATAGTTCTTCCATCGGGCGCGTTTGATTTCAGCCTCCATACCGGCTGAGATGGTGCTGCCAAACACCCATACCTCGGAGCACTTGCTCATCAGAGCGTTGCCAAAGAACAGCCCCAGCTCTCGCTCCTTCGGGTCGGTGTCATTCATGAATTGCGGAAACAGCAAATGCGGAGCTATCGGAATGTATCCTGTGTCCACTGCATGGCGGCTGAACTTTTGCGCCGCTGCAATATTGGCTTCGATGTTTCCGGCATAGGGTGAACAGATATACACGATGGGGCGAAATGCCCGGAGTGCTTTTTCCTCCGCTTCGATAGCGGAGAGGGCTTCGTATGTCGTCGGGTCATAATAGCCCTCGGAATTAAATTTATTGATACTCATGTCAAACCTCCATTCTGGACGGGCTTATAGTCCATCTACTATCCACTGGAGATGAAGCCTCGCCTTTGACGAA
>CAYVPJ010000100.1:0-5970 GCA_964453505.1 uncultured Oscillospiraceae bacterium
GCTGAGACAGCGCGATGGTGATGGCGGCGGTCAGCGTGGTCTTGCCATGATCGACGTGACCGATAGTGCCGATGTTTACGTGCGGCTTATTGCGCTCAAATTTAGCTTTGCCCATTGTCAGTCCTCCCAATGATAGTTGTACGTTTTTGGAGCGGGTGATGGGAATCGAACCCACGTGATCAGCTTGGGAAGCTGGAGCTCTGCCATTGAGCTACACCCGCATACCCATATCCAATCGCACCTTATTGTACTAAAGGCGTAAACATTTGTCAACCTGTATTGTGTGCGTGCAACCGTCAAATATGTGTTATTTTCTCACGTACCATTAAGCCTGACGCGCAAAGCCGCCGCCCATGCGCCCTAAGGCGCGGGCGGCGGCGGTTTTGTTACAGGCTCATGCCCAGCGCTATTGCCTTTTGGTTAAGCTCCACAAGGTTCTGACGCTTGGCGGACACGACCTTTTTAATGGTTTGAGGTATGGTCTCCTCGGACGCTATGCCGGTCGATTTGATCATTTTTCCGAGCAGTATCATGTTCGCGAGCGTCGGAATGCCCTCGTCGTCGGCAATTTTCGCGGCGGGCACGGGCACTGATACGACATCGGTTCTCTTGACGGAGCGCTCTATGAGCGCGGAATCGTATAAGATCGTTCCGCCCCTGACCACTTCCCCCTCGAAACGGTCGAGCGACGGCAGGTTCATGGCTACGAGCACGTCGGGGTGAGGCACGAGCGGACTGCCTATGGGCGAATCGGATATGATGACCGAGCAGCTCGCAGTGCCGCCGCGCATTTCAGGCCCGTATGACGGAAGCCACGTCACTTCCTTGCCCTCAAGCATACCGGCGTATGCCAGAAATTTGCCCAGGAACAGCACGCCCTGACCGCCGAAGCCGGATATGAGTATATTTACGGCGCTCATGCTTTCGCCTCCTCCGCGTATTTGTCTTTGTACACGCCGAGCGGATAATACGCCGCCATGTTCTCGTCGAGCCATTTAAGCGCTTTGTCGGGCGACATGCCCCAGTTCGTCGGGCACGTGGACAGCACCTCTATCAGCGAAAAGCCCTTGCCCTCCATCTGATAGCGGAACGCCTTCTGTATCGCCTTCCCTGCCGCTTTCACGTTTTTGACGCTCGTAACGCTGACGCGCTCCAGATACGCCGCGCCGTCGACGTTGCTCAGAAGCTCGCACACGCGCAGCGGATAGCCGACCTTGCTCACGTCCCTGCCGTAAGGCGACGTTTGCGTGACCTGCCCCGGCAGTGTGGTCGGCGCCATTTGACCGCCCGTCATGCCGTATATGGCGTTGTTGACGAATATTATGGTTATGTTCTCGCCCCTGGCGGCGGAGTGGACGGTTTCGGCAGTACCGATGGCGGCCAAGTCGCCGTCGCCCTGATATGTGAACACGATATTGTCGGGGTTTGCGCGCTTCACGCCGGTCGCGACGGCGGGCGCGCGCCCGTGCGCCGCTTCAACCATGTCGCAGTTGAAATAGTTATACGCGAACACCGAGCAACCCACGGGCGCGATGCCTATCGTGCGCCCTTCGACCCCAAGCGAGTCTATAGCCTCGGCGACGAGCCTGTGGATTATGCCGTGCGTGCAGCCGGGGCAGTAGTGCAGTTTTACGTCCGCGAGCGATTTGGGTCTTGAAAACACTGTCATATAACGTCGCCTCCCGCATTATGGGCATTAAGTATCTGTTTGAGCACGTCGTCGGGCGCGGGAATCATGCCGCCCGTGCGGGCGCACAGCGTCACGGGGCGCGAACAGCGTATGGCAAGCTCCACGTCCTGTATCATCTGCCCCATTGAAAGCTCGACGCTTATGAACGCTTTGGCGCGTTTCGCCGCCTCCGCGAGCGCCTTTTTCGGGAAAGGCCACAGCGTGACGGGCCGTATCATGCCCGCTTTGATGCCCATCTTCCGCGCTTCGATTATGGCGTTTCGGGCGACGCGCGCCGCCACGCCGAAAGCGACGATCACTATGTCGGCGTCGTCCGCCATGAACGTCTCGTAGCGCGCTTCGGTCTCCTCAATCTCGTGATATTTCTCAAATCTGCGTATGTTCCACTGTTCAAGCTCCTCGGGCATCAGTGACAGCGAGTTCACGATATTGTGCTTGCGTTGATTTTGCGTGCCCGTCACCGCCCACGGCTTTTCGTATGTCTTGACTTCGCCCATGTCCAATGACACAGGCTCCATCATCTGCCCCATCGTGCCGTCCGCGAGTATCATGGCGGTCATTCTGTATTTATCCGCCATGTCGAAGCCCTTGAAGACGAGGCTCGCCATCTCCTGAACCGACGCGGGCGCTAACACGAGCATATGGAAATCGCCGTGCCCCGCCGCACGGGTAGCCTGAAAATAGTCGGACTGGCTCGGCTGTATACCGCCCAGACCCGGGCCGCCGCGCTGCACGTTCACGACCAGCGCCGGCAGGTCGCAGCCCGCCATATAACTAAGGCCCTCGCTTTTGAGCGAAATTCCGGGGCTTGACGAGCTTGTCATAACCCGCTTGCCCGCCGAAGCCACGCCGAGCACCATGTTAATGGCGGCGATTTCGCTTTCCGCCTGCAAAAATGTGCCGCCTATCTGAGGCAGGCGCTTCGCCATATACGCGGCGACTTCCGTCTGCGGGGTTATCGGATAGCCGAAGTAGTAACGGCAGCCCGCCATTATCGCCGCTTCCGCCAGAGCCTCATTCCCCTTCATAAGTACCTTGTCAGACATATGCTTATCCTACCTTTCAACTGTCAGCACGCAATCGGGGCACATCGTCGCGCAAAACGCGCAGCCTATGCACTTTTCGGGGTCGATTATGTGCGCGGGGTGATGCCCCAGCTCGTTCAGTTTGCTTTCGTCGAGCGCCACGATCTGCTTTGGACACGCGCCCACGCACAGGCCGCAGCCCTTGCAGCGATCTTCGTTCACAGTCACCTTCGCCATGTCAGTTCACCTCCGTCGGATACTTCAAAAAATAGCCCAGTCTTTGCGAAAACGCAGTTTTATCGGCAGTATTTCGCCCGCTTCGCGCGGTAGCTCGCCGGCGACGTCGCTTCGGGCGCTCGTTACGAGCCGGGCAAGCCCGCTCTTTTCCAAGAGAGAACGCGCGCTTCCGAACGTGTCGGACACATGCTCCGGGGTCGTCTGGAAACCCAAGTTCGAGTTGTTTATGATGCCCGTAAAGCGCATGTCCGACGCGTTCTCTATTTCGCGCATGACAGCAAGCGCGGAATCGGCGGTGCGGGTGAGCGGGCGGTAGAAGTTGACGACGAACCACATTTCAAAATCGTCCTCACGCTTCAAAGCCTGTGAGAGCCGCCCGAGCGCCAGCGCTCCCCTGTCGTCCCCGCCCACATCTATCACGCAATGATAGCTTTTGTCGTCGATTATGGCGTACATCTGCTGAGGGAGCGCGGGCACGTCTACATTCGTGTTCGCGTATTCGGACACGATTATCCTGACGCCCGCGTCCGTAAGCTCCGTTTCGCTGTCGCGCGTTCGGAAGTACGGGTTCACGATGTCCAGATCGGCAATCAGCGTCTTTTTGCCCGCTTCCGAAAGCGAAAGCGCGCGGTTTACCGCCAGATTTGTTTTGCCGCTTCCGTAATGACCGGCGAACAGCGAAACGCGCTTCATTATATAAGCTCCGTCCAGCCGTATTCGTCGGGCTTCAAGCCCCACTGTATGCCCGTGAGCGTGTCGTACAGCCACTTCGTCGTTTCGCCCATTTTGCCGCCGTTTACGATGTAGGGCACGTCGTCTACGCTAAGCTCGCCGATCGGCGACACGACCGCCGCGGTGCCGCAGCCGAACGCTTCCTCAAGCGAACCGCTCTTTACGGCTTCGGCAAGCTCCGAAACTGAAAGCAGGCGTTCCTCAACGGGTATGCCGCGCTTTTTGAGCAGCTCTATACAACTGCGGCGGGTGATTCCGGGGAGCACGCTGCCGGTGAGCTTGGGGGTGACGACCGTTCCGTTTATTTTGAACATGACGTTCATAGAGCCGACTTCCTCGATGTATTTGCGCTCTACGCCGTCGAGCCACAAAACCTGCGCGAAGCCTTTCTTTTCGGCCTTTTCGCCCGCCCTCAAAGACGCAGCGTAGTTTCCGCCGCACTTCGCATAGCCCGTGCCGCCGCGAACGGCGCGCACGTCTTCGGTTTCGATCATTATGCGGACGGGATTCACTCCCTCTTTATAGTAAGAGCCGGACGGCGAAAGGATTATGATAAAAGTCGCGTTTCCGACAGTGTGAACGCCGAGGAACGGGTCGTTTCCGAACATGAACGGCCTAATGTACAGGCTCGCGCCCGACGCGGACGGCACCCAGTCGCGGTCTATGTCTATAAGCATTTTCAGGGCTTTCAGGCAAAATTCCTCGTCTATCGCGGGCAGCGTCAGGCGGGCGGCGGAGTCGTTCATGCGTCTGAAGTTGTCGAGCGGTCGGAAGAGCTGAACTTCGCCGTCGGGACGGCGGTACGCCTTCATGCCCTCGAATATTTCCACGCCGTAGTGTAAAACGGTCGCGGCGGGCGACATTGCGATGTCGCCGTAGGGCACTATTCGCGCGTCGTGCCAGCCCTGAGCCTGCGAATAGTCCATTATAAACATATGGTCGGTGAAGAGTTTACCGAAGCCCATTTTGGACGCGTCCTGCGGCTTCTGTTTGGGTTGCGTGTTTTTGGTGACAGTGATGTTCATGAATGCTACCTCCCGTCGATTGATTCAAGCCCGAAGACCTTAATCGCCTTTTCCCTCATTTTGAATTTCTGTATCTTACCCGCGTCGTTCATTATGAACTTGTCCATGAACCACACGTATTTGGGAACTTTGTGACGCGCCATATTGTCGCGCACATACGACTTTATGTCGTCCTCATTCAGCGTTTCGCCCGCTTTCGCGATCACGCAAGCCATTATTTCCTCGCCCAAGCGCGCGTCGGGCACGCCTATCACCTGCACGTCGGACACCTTCGGGTGAGTGTATATGAACTCCTCGATTTCGCGCGGGTATATGTTTTCGCCGCCGCGTATTATCATGTCGCGCAAGCGGCCTGTTACTCTGAAATTGCCGTCGGGATCGCGTATGCACAAGTCGCCCGTGTGCAGCCAGCCGTCGCGGTCTATGGCTTCCTTTGTGGCGGCGGGCATTTTATAGTATCCCTTCATTATATTATACCCTCTGGCGACGAACTCTCCCTGAGAACCGTCGGGAAGCTCCCTGCCCGTCGCGGGGTCGATTATGCGGCATTCGACTTCGGGCAGGGCGCAGCCGACAGTGGTCGTGCGCACGGTAAGCGAGTCGTCGTAGCAGCGCGACATCGTGCAGCCCGGCGACGATTCCGTCTGACCGAACACCGACACGATCCCGGTCATGTTCATGCGCTCCGCCGCGTCGCGCATAACGGATTCGGGGCAGTTGCTGCCCGCCATAATGCCTGTGCGCATATGCGAAAAATCGGTCTTCGGGAAATCCGGGTGCGCGAGCATGGCGATGAACATCGTGGGCACGCCGTGGAAGCAGGTTATCTTTTCGCGCGTTATGCAATCGAGCGCGGGTTTCGGCGAAAAGTACGGCAGCGGACACATCGTAGCGCCGTGCGTCATGCAGGCGGTCATAGCGAGCACCATTCCGAAACAGTGGAACATGGGCACCTGTATCATCATGCGGTCGGCGGTTGACAGATCCATGCGGTCGCCTATACATTTACCGTTGTTTACTACTCCGTGATGCGTGAGCATAACGCCCTTGGGAAAGCCCGTCGTGCCGGAGGTGTACTGCATGTTCGCCACGTCGTCGCCCTTCATCTCGGCGGCGCGGCGGTATACCTCCTCGACAGGCACGAGCTTCGAGCGCGAGGTCGCTTCCTCCCACGTGAGGCAGCCTTCCATGCGGAAGCCGACCGTTATAACGTTTCTCAAAAACGGCAGGCGCTTCGAGTGCAGGGGTTCGCCCGGCTGAG
>CAYVPJ010000101.1:0-5880 GCA_964453505.1 uncultured Oscillospiraceae bacterium
GAGCTGCTGGCATAACATGGTTTCAAGACATATATACTAAGATCATGAATGTAAAAATAGGCGGTTTTGCTATATTTAGTAAAATTTTTGGAAATTTTCCAGCATTTGGAACATGGGGAATTGATTCATATGGCTATGCAAGTTTTGATGCCTATGCAATTCTTATCGCTCTTGCATCAATACTTATTGCAATAATTTATAAAGTCAAATTTAGTGATTATTTAAAATCAATGTTAGATGGTGCTAAAAAGGCATTATTACCAGCATTATTAATTGCGGTAGCTTATGCAATTCTAATTATTACAGTTTATAATCCAGTATTTTTAAATATCTCTAATTTCTTCTTAACTATTACTGAAAAATTTAATGTATTAACAACAAGTTTTGCAATTATGATTAATAGTATATTTAATGTTGAAATTGGTTATTTTGCACAAAATGAATTAACATTCATTTCTGGAATATTTGCAGATTCTACCATTTATCCACTTATAGGTATGATGTTTACAAGCTTATTTAGTTTAATGTCATTAATAATGCCTACAGGATTATTATTAATTGCAACATTATCATATACAGATACATCATATCTAGATTGGATTAAATATATTTGGAAGGTATTCCTAAGTATATTAGTAGTTTGTTTGATATTATTTACATTGATGTATATAATTTAAAGAGTTTAAAAACTCTTTTTTTGTTGAATTAATATTCTATAAAAAACTCATAATAAACATAAACTATATAATAGGAGGAATTAGCTTATGTTTAGAAAATTTAGTGAAGATGCCAAAAAAGTTATAATTAATGCCAAAAAAGAAATGCAAGTGCTATGTCATCCATATGTTGGAAGCGAGCATTTGATGCTAGCAATATTGAAGAATAAAGACAATGAATATGTAGTAAAACTTAAGAAATATGGAGTTACATATACAACGTTTAAAAACGAATTAATCAAAGTTATTGGGTTAGGAAAAATCAAAAGTGAATTCTTTTTGTATACTCCTCTTCTAAAAAATATAATATATAATGCAATATGTGATAGTGAAGATAAAAATAAAGATTATGTTGAAGTTGATGATCTTTTGCTGGCATTATTTGATGAAGGAGAAGGAATCGCTATTAGACTTATGTTGGGAATGAATATTAAAATTAATGATATATATAATGAATTTGTTAGTGATTTTAATAAACCTAAAACACATAATAAATTATATGTAGAAACTTTTGGCGTTGATTTGAATAAAAAGGTTATAAATAAGGAAATAGATCCTGTTGTAGGCAGGGAAAAAGAAATAGATAGAATAATGGAAATATTAGGCAGAAGAACTAAAAATAATCCACTATTATTAGGAGAAGCAGGGGTAGGGAAAACTGCAATAGTAGAAGAACTTGCAAGAAGAATTGTAGAAGATAGGGTAGGCGCAAATTTAAAGAACAAGAAAATTATTTCGATCTCAATGTCAAATTTAGTAGCGGGAACCAAGTATAGAGGTGAATTTGAAGATAGAGTAGGCAAAATTATAAAAGAACTAGAAAATAATAATAATATTATCATTTTCATAGATGAAATCCATACATTAGTTGGAGCTGGAGGAGCAGAGGGCGCAATAGATGCTTCTAATATATTTAAACCAGCACTAGCCAGAGGCAAAATAAAAGTGATCGGAGCTACGACTAAAGAAGAATATAAAAAAACTATTATGGATGACAAAGCGCTTGATAGAAGATTTCAAATAATTGACATATGTGAGCCAACTATAGAAGAAACAAAAGATATTTTGCTTAAAATAAAACCAATTTATGAAAACTTTCATCAAGTAAGAATAAGTAATGATGTTATCGATGATATTATTAGTCTATCAAATAAATTTTTGTATGATCGAAAAATGCCTGATAAAGCTATAGATATAATGGATGAGGCAGCCTCTAAAGTAGCATTGTCAAGTAGTGAAGATAATGACAAAATAACACAGTTGAATTTAGAGTATGCTTTGGTTAAAGACAAGAAAAATAACTCAATTATTAATAACAATTTTCAAGAGGCAACAATGTATAAAGAACAGGAAATAAAAATAGAAGATGAAATAAATAATTTAGAAATTTTAATGGCAAATAAGGAAGTTATTAAAGAAGTTACTAAGCAAGATATAATAGACGTAATAAAGGCTAAATCAAAGATTCCAATATATGAAATGAGATATGATGCTACTAAGCTTAAAACTAATCTACTAGACAAGATAAAAGGACAAGAAGATGCAATTGATAAACTGATAAATATAAGCAAAAAAGTACATTTAAATATTAAAAGGAAAAACAAACCAATTTCAATTTTGTTCGTAGGCCCAACGGGAACTGGGAAAACATTATTAGCAAGGGAATATGCTAAAGAGTTTTTGGGAGTCAATAATTTTATTAAAATAGATATGAGTGAATATAAAGAAGCACATAGTATTAGTAAAATAATAGGATCTCCTCCTGGGTATGTAGGATATAGCGATAATAAAAATATATTAGAGGAGATAAAAGAAAAACCGCATTCGGTAATTATTTTAGATGAAATAGATAAAGCACACAGAGATGTCATTGAACTTTTCTTGCAAATTCTTGATGATGGCAAAATCAAAAATTCTAAAGGTGAAGAGATAAGATTTGACAATAACATAATAATTATGACATTTAATATCAAAAATAATGTTAGTAAAGTAGGATTTAATAATATTAGTGAAGAGAAATATTATGAAATATTAAAAAATAAAATAGGTATTGAAATATTAAATAGACTGGATTATATATCATATTTTAAAAGTATGAGTGAAGAAATAATAAGCGACATAGTAAAAAGCAATTTAGAATTACTTGTCAATAATTATAAAAATGAAAAACTGAGTATTAAGTTTAGCAACAAATTAGTTGGCGAAATAGTTAAATTATCAGAATATGATATTTATGGTGCAAGAAAAATAAACAAGATAATTGACAACTATATTGATTCTGTCATTATTGAGAAGTTATTAGAAGGTAGCAAAGACATTGAAATTAATGAATTAAAGACTATTAAGTAATTGCCAAAATGTTAATATCGTGATAAGATAATCCTAGAATGGTAGAATGTGTGGCTATAAGTATGAAGAAAAAAATTGTCAAATTTTTAACCAAAGAAGTTAAAAGTTTATATATGTATATGACAATAGTATTGGGATTATTAATAATAATTTCAAGCTTTTCTTATGCTATTTTAGAAGTACAAACACAAAAAAATGCTGCTGTTGCAATTTTAATTTCTTCTAATCCAGTAACAGTAACATCAAATATTTCATCTGCAACAACGGGTCTAACGATTGCAGCAGGAGAAACCACCATTTTACGTATAGATATTGAAAATAATGCGCCATGGGGATTAAAATATAGGACTATATATACAGCATCAGGTACAGTAACAGTTAAATACCTAACTAATTTTGATACAGCATCAGGAAATATCGGGGCAACCGGTTCCGCAACGGCTGAAAAACAAGTAGTAATAATATTAAAAAATACAGGTAGCACATCAACTATAGTTACATTTGGAGCAGAGGCATTGCCAACAGATTATTCATTTCCAAGTCTAGGAACTAATACCTATGCTGTATTGACTAGTAGTTCAAATATAGAATATGCATATAATGGAAGTTATAATCAATTTATAGCGCCTAAAACAGGTTACTATAATATAGAAGCATGGGGAGCACAAGGCGGGAATAGCACGTATGGGGATTTAACAAAAGCTGGAGGTTTGGGTGGATATACAAATGGTAAAATTTTTCTAAATGCTGGTGAAATATTATACATATATATTGGCGAAAATTATGCTGGTGCAAAAGATGCGCTAAGTTTTAATGGTGGAGGAAGAGGGACACTAGCAGTTAGAAGTGGCACGACTGCTTCAACTAACTCAAATGGTGGTGGAGCAACAGATATAAGATATTTTGACACAACTACTACTCCGACGTCAGCTCAATTAGAGTGGAATTCAGAGTTAGGCCTTAATTCAAGAATAATGGTGGCTGGTGGTGGAGGCGGAGCCAATATATCTGATGGCAATGCTTATCCCAATAATGGTGGTATCGCTGGAGGTCTTTACGGAGGTTCAGGAAACGTTACTCAACTTGGTTCAACTATCTTAACACCATCAGGCGGAGGGACTCAAACATCAGGTGGCGTTATCGCTGATGGTACTGGATATAATGGTTCGTTTGGAATAGGTGGATATTATCCAACCTTTACATCCGAATGGATGTATATTGCTGGCGGAGGTGGTGGATATTATGGAGGTGCTTCTGGAAATGTATCAAGTTCAGTAGTAGGTTCAGCAGCTGGCGGATCATCATATATAAGTGGATATGCAGGAGTAAATGCAATAACCTCATCAACATCAACTGTGGCATCAGGAAGTACCATTCATTATAGTGATAAATATTTTATAGATGGCAAGATGACATCTGGAGTTAATACTGGTAATGGTAAAGCAAAAATAACATATGTAGGAACAACATCCCCAACTAGAGTAAACACAAGTTTAAATAATGTGAGATATATAAAAGATTGTGTAAATTATAATACGGCAAATAATTATAATATGTGGGTAGAATTTCAAGCTATATATAATGGTGAAAATAAAGCTTTAGGGAAAACAGGTACTGTTTATAATTCTGATAATTCTATTGTGAGTAGTTTTGGGACCAATCGAGGAGTTTCTTATGCAACAGACGGAGATATTTTTAATACAACAACTACTAGTGGATATACTTTACCAGCTGCTGCTAATAATCAATGCTTAGTTATTGATTTAGGAGCAACATATAATCTAGATGAAATAGCGGTATGGCATTATTGGGCAGATGGCAGAACATATTATGATAATGTAACGAGTGTATCAAGTGATAATAGTACTTGGACAACTGTAATAAATGAAGCAATACCAGAAACTAGTGAAGGCAAGAGAGTAAATGCATATTAAACAATTTTAAATGGTTATGTGCAAGATGAATTAATGGTATGGTACGATGGAATAAGCAACACTAATACTTTGCATTCTACAAGTGCAACAACTTGGAGAGATTTAAGTGGTAATAGTTATAATGGAACATTATCTGGAGGAACATGGGGAGACAATTATTTGCTATTTGATGGAACGGATGATTGGGTTTCCATAGCAGAACTAAATTATGCAAATCCAACATGGGAAATAGTGTATAAAATTAATGCTGTTAATAGTACACAACAATTAATTTCTAATATTGAAGGAGGAGGTGGAGGATTATATACAAATGCTGCGGGAACAATTTTAACTGGGCAATATTATATAACTGAAAACTCGGCATATTCTAATATCAGTAGTGAATCAATTACCCTAGGTACCATATATAACGTAATAGTATCTTATGATGGAAGCACAATAAAATTGTATAAAAATGGGGCAATAATAAATTCTCTTTCTGTATCTGGAACCATAAAGCCTCCAGTTTCAAATACGATAATTGCACTGGGTACCAATCCCGCAGGAAGTAATGCTGGAGGTCAGTATTTAAATGGTAATATTTATTCTGTTAGAATATATAACCGAGCATTAACGGCCTCAGAAATTACACATAATTATGCAATAGACCAAAAAATATTTGGATTATAGTTAAAGATAGATTTTTCTATCTTTTTTCTTGGTTTGATTTTTATATATTATTAGAATATAATATAACTAGTTTAAGGAGGCAGTATGAAGATATACAATACACTTACAAAAGAAGAAGAAGCGTTTATTCCACATAATGATGGAGAGGTTTCAATGTATACATGTGGGCCTACAGTCTATCATTATGCTCATATAGGTAATCTTAGATGTTA
>CAYVPJ010000102.1:0-5828 GCA_964453505.1 uncultured Oscillospiraceae bacterium
AATATCCCTCAAGGAAGAGGGCAAAAATGCGCCTGACGATTACTGCTTCTTTTTCGTTCAGTACGAGGTTGCCATCTTCTCCACGGTCGTAACCGAGGAAGTGCCCAAAGGGAACGGTGACCTTGCCGTCCGAGAATCGCTTCCTCTGACCCCATGTGACGTTCTCTGAAATACTACGGCTTTCCTCCTGCGTCCGAACCGAGCCATTGATACAATTTAATTATTCCTTTTGAAAATCTCCAAGGTGGGTGCAAATCAGATTAGGTGGGTGCAAATGCCCCAAAAGCACCGATTACTTGGGGATTTCTGCGTTTTCAGCCGATGCTGACGGACGCTCTCCAGCAGACTACATCCCGCCGATATGCTTGAGCCACACTTCCGGGTGGAGCGAGAATATCGAAGGTGTGACTCTGGAAAACAGGGTAAAATCAGTCGCATAGGATCGGTTAAGACGGCAAAAAAAGGAGCCGGTTTCCCGACTCTTTAAAGAATATTATGAGCTTTTTTTACACCGTCAATTTCACCCCGCCGAGGAAGCAGACTGTCAGCTTGCCTTGCGGGGTTACTTCAATTTTCTCCAGCGCGGCAAGCGAGAAGCCGTAGTCGAATTCCTTTACTATTCCGACCTCGTCAAGGAGTCGGCTGAGTTCAGTGGCGCGGTATCGAAGAAGGATATCGTCCGTGGTGTCAGCTGTGTGCTTGAGCGATGCCTGGTATCTCTGCTTTTTGCTGACCAACAGATTCCACGCACGGATAAAAGCCTTTTCCGGCTTGCCTCCATCTATCTCTATGTCAGTGCAAAGCATTTGTCGTGGTTGCGGCAACTTGCGTTTGTTTCTCCTATAATGCTTTACCCATCTGTTATTTGCGTCAACATCCCGCAGGGGCTGACCTCTCGGTATATACTCCATCCCGTTGACAGGAGTACCGTTACCGCCGTGAAAGCTGCTGCACCTCCAGTATTTTTTGCCTTTCTCGGTTTTTACCTTGGACTCAAGAAGAACATAGGTATGACCGCAGGTTTGGCATACGAGTCTGCCGGACAGAGGGAATTCTTCGGAACCCGGTCTGTAGACGGTCACGCTATGCTCCTTGCAGTAGTTTTCTCTCCGGTGCTGTTCCGCAGCGGCAAGTTCCCATACGTCCCGCTCCACGATTGCCGGTATGCTGTTCTCCGCATAATACTGCGGAAGTATTCCATCGTTTTTGATACGGCGGTGGCTGATAGGATCGGCAATCAGTGTTTTTTGGAACAGCGTATCACCCTTGTATTTTTCATTGCGTAAGATTTTACGAACCACACTCAAATGCCACACATTGTTGCCCCTCTCCGTAGGTACTCCCTCGGCGGTAAGCTTTTCAGCAATCTGTGTAGCAGTGAGCCCAGAGATATAATCTGTATAAATACGTCTCACCACGGCGGCTTCATCTTCGTTGATTGTTATGACTCGCTTTTTTTGAGAGTACCCATAGAACTTACCAAGAGGCAAACTGCCCGCTTCACCTTTTTCATATTTTCGATGGACGCCCCATTTTACATTCTCCGACAGATTCGTGCTCTCATTTTGTGAAAGTGCCGAAATAAGTGTCAGAAGAAGCTCACCCTCCGGGTTGATGGAATGGATGTCCTCCTTTTCAAAAAATACATCAATGCCGAGACTACGCAGCTCTCTCGTATATACAAGGGTGTCAACGGTGTTGCGGCCGAAGCGGGAGACGCTTTTTGTAATAATCCCATCTATCTTCCCAGAGCGACAGTCTTCCATCATCTGAAGAAAGCCTTCTCGCTTATCAACCTGAGTGCCGGAAATGCCCTCATCCGCATAGATGCCTACGAACTCGTAATCAGCATCTTCGGTGAGGGCTTTCTCATAGTACTCCTTTTGCGCGGAGAGACTGTTCAGTTGTTCGTCCTTGTCCGAGGAAACACGACAGTAAGCCGCCATACGCTTCGGAGGGCTGTCGTCGGTTCGTTCAGTCGGTGCCGAACGGAACAAGGGTATAACTCGTTTTGTCTCCATTTTGAACCTCCTTCACCGTCCAGTGGCCGGTGCTGTGTTCCTCTCCGGCAATCTCGAATAATATGGTTTCCCGCAAAGGGATGCCCGGACAGGCGGACTTTCCTTTGGTGAGGTATGTCCCGCATTGCCAATTCACGCACCACTGGCTTTTCTGTCTTCGCAGGACCTTTCCGCAATGTGAACAATGGAATCTGCCGGAAAAAGGATAGGACTTCGTTTTCCTTTCCTCAATGCGGGCATTCGCTTTCTCCCACACCTGTGTGGTGACGATGGCCGGATTATTGCCCTCAACATAGTACTTGCTGTATGCACCGTCGTTGCGGATCTGAATTCCTCTTAAATCCATATAGCTTTTCTGCAAAAGGCAGTCACCTTTGTACTTTTCGTTTTTGATTATCCGCAGCACCCGCTGATCAGACCAGGGATAGCACGTATCGGTGGGGATACCATCCGCAGTCAGCTCCTCCGCAATTTCCGCGGGCAGCGCGCCATCTATATATCTATGGTAGATACGGCGCACCACTTCCGCCTGGGTCTCGTCTAAAAGCCATTCTCCGTCGGCACCTTCGGTATAGCCGTAAACGCGGGATGGATTGACAAGGCTTTCTCCGCCTTCGTACTTTTTGCGGATAGACCAGCGGACGTTACTCCGCACCTGTTTCCGCTCCTCTTCGGCAAAAACCGCGTAGAGGGACATCATCAGCTCACCCTCTTTGGAGATGGAGTAAATGTTCTCCTTCTCAAAATAAACACAGACGCCGAGGTAGTTCAGCGTCCGTACTGCTTTCAGGAAGAACAGCGTGTTTCTCGCAAAGCGAGATATGGACTTCGTAACGATGAGGTCGATTTTGCCTTCCTCCGCCGCTCTCATCATAGAGTCAAAGCCGGGGCGTTCCTCCTTGCTGCCGGAGATTCCCTCATCGGCGAATATGCCGATAAAGATACAGTCCGGGCGGTTTGAAAGCTGCGTCTTGTAATACTCCCTTTGGGCCTCAAGCGAGAGAAGCTGTGCATCGTGTCCCGTGGATACTCTCACATAAGCACAGACCCGTTGAAAAGCTGGAGCGTCATTCTTCTTTGGGAACTGGACTTCCGTCACTTTCTTTTGCTCGTTTGGCATAACTCTTCACCCCTCTCTCGATAGTCCAGGGCAGCTCCGAGCCGTCCCGCAGAATGATTTTAACGGACATATCGTGGTAGATGACCATGTAGTTGACCGCCGCCTGCCAGAGGAGCGGGTCGAATTCCGTCAGAGGAGTTTTCTGCTTTTTGAGTATTCTCAGAAAAGTCTTGATGTTGTTTTTCTTGGCGGCGAGAAGCGAGATTTGTGAACTGACTTTCTGCCGTTCTTTCTGAAGAGCATCCAGCCTTGCGAGGTATTCGTCATACTTTTCATTAATTTTCTCCAAGTCCTCGTCACTCTTGCTCCGGCGGAACAGGAACTCGCGGGTTCGCTCGGTCTCTTCTTCAATTTGCTTGTCAAGCGCATCCTTTTGTTTTACAAGTTCGGTGTCGTCGGTAATGGCGGCAAGGCAGAGCCTGTAGTTTTCAGCGATTTCGTTCTTCTGCTCAAGCAGATTGTTGAATGCCTCTATAAAACATTTCTCGATAGCCTCCGCCTTAACCGTGGGAGTAGTGCAATACTTCCGTTTAGTGAATTTGTTATTGCAATGCCATTCATAGGAGCGGTGCGGGGTGTTGCTGTGCCATACCTTTCTGCCGTAAAAACCTCCGCAATCGCCGCACATAACTCTGCCGGACAGCGGCGAGACGCTCCGCATATATCCGCCTGCCTCGGCTCTGCGTTTTATCTCCTCCTGCACCATCTCAAACTTTTCCGGCGGGATGATGGGCGGGTGGTTGTTTTCTATGTAGTATTGGGGCAGCTCACCCTCGTTGGGCTTTATCTTTTTGGTAAGAAAATCAACCGTAAAATGTTTTTGCAGGATGGCGTCGCCTTTATACTTCTCGTTGCAGAGAATGCTCTCGATGACGCTGGACTGCCATTTGGTCTTTTTCATCGGTGTGGGAATTCCGTCCACCGTGAGCCTTGTGGCAATATCATAGGAAGTCTTGCCGGAAAGGTACTCATCGTAGATGCGACGGACGATTTTTGCTTGTTCTTCAACGATGCGCAGTTTGCCGTCTTCACCCATCTCGTAACCGAGAAATGAACTGTAAGCAAAGGTCACTTTTCCGTCCGCAAAGGTCTTTCTGCGTCCCCAAGCGGTATTTGAGGCTATATTTCTCGCCTCTTCTTGCGCAAGACTGCTCATTATCGTAATGAGCAGTTCTCCCTTGGAATCAAGGGTATAAATGTTTTCCTTTTCAAAGTAGACCTCGCAGCCGACCTCTTTCAGCTTGCGGACGGTGGAAAGACTGTCGACCGTGTTACGTGCAAATCGGCTGACTGACTTTGTAAGAATAAGGTCGATTTTGTCATTAAGCGCGTCTCTGACCATTCTGTTGAAGCCATCACGCTTTTTTGTACTGGTACCCGTTATACCCTCATCAGCGTACACATCGATGTATTCCCATTCGGGATTGGACTTGATGTACTGGCGGTAATAATCAACCTGGGCGGTATAGCTGTTTGCCTGTTCCTCTGAATCCGTGGAAACGCGGGCATATGCAGCCACTCTCCGTTTTCTGATGACTCCCGGCAGCGAAGCCGTAAATGATACTGGCTTTGCTGGAATTACTTTTACAACCTTTTCGCTCATTTAGCGTGCCTCCTCAATGCATTCTGCCTCACTTTCTCCTTCATCTGGGGCGTCCAGCTTTCACTCCGCGACCTGTCTTTCCAATAGTAGTCCACAGTCCGTCCGCCTTTAAAAACAAAACTGAGCAGATTGTCAGGACAGGCTTCTATGTGGTCTACCCGCTGTAAAAACTCACCCTCATCAAAACAGTCTACGCCGAGAACATCGGCGGCTGCCTGTTTGAGGGTCTCTTCTGGAATACTCTTCGACTCGCAGTATTTTTTGCCCTTGCTATTAAAGGTCGAGCAGCACCACACGATATTGTACGGAGTGGTCTTCCTGCGATAATTTTTGCCGCAAATCGAGCATCGGATTTTGCCTGTAAAGGTGGTATTTTCTCCCTTGCGGGACGGATGTCGTTTCTGTCTGCGTTTGACTTCCTCTTGAACTTCGGCGAAGACTTCTTTTGATACTATCGGTTCATGGTCGCCCTCGATGTGGTATTGCGGCAGTTCGCCAGTATTCGGCACCTGCCGCTTTGAAAGATGGTCAAGGCTGAGTGTTTTTTGCAGGAGCAGATCACCTTTATACTTTTCGTTCCGTAGAATACCTCTGATGGTGTCCAAGTGCCAATAAGGTATCTTTTCCGTTATAATGCCTTTTTCGTTCAGCGTATTCGCAATTGCTTGAATCCCGTTGCCGGAAAGGTAGCGTTCATAAATCTCCTTCACTATTTCGGCTTCTTCCGGCACAACGGTTATTTCTCCGTCCACCAGCCTATATCCGAGCATCGTGCAGGTGTTGGGTTGTCCCTGTTCGAAACCCTTGCGAATCCTCCATTTACAGTTATCACTGCATGAGAGGCTTTCTTCCTGTGCAACCGAAGCCATCAGCGTAAGCATGAGTTCGCCCTCTTCGCTGATTGTGTCCATATTCTGGTCCTCAAAGAAAACGTTGATTCCGAGTTCCTTAAGCTCCCGTACTGTTTTCAGAAGAGTTACCGTATTGCGGGCGAACCGTGAAATTGATTTCGTAACCACCATGTCAATATGTCCGCTCCGGCAGTCAGCAAGCAGCTTCTGAAACTGTTCACGGCTGTCTTTTG
>CAYVPJ010000103.1:0-5744 GCA_964453505.1 uncultured Oscillospiraceae bacterium
CATGTTAGAAGAAATGCCAAACATTATGAATCCAAAATAGAGATGATATTTTTTAGTGAGAGTGAGTCAAACTTCTGTGGTATTCGAAGAATGCGGCCATTGGAAAGTACACATTCAAAATGAGAATCAATTAACGTTGAGCTTGATAGATTCGAAGTGCTTATTTCAAAAAAATCTATTTTTGGTTTACCTTGTATTTTTTGCTTCTTTTTCCAGTAACGATAAGTGGCTCGACAAATATCATTCTCTTTGCAAAAAACAGCTTCGTTCAAACCGCTCTTCTCGTGTTTCTGTTGAAGTAATTCAAATTGTTGTAGATTCATTTCTTTCTCTTGTTAAAGTTCAAGAAAAATTACATGAATCATATTATCTTTACACTATGCAATTCGTCGGACGGGTACGAAGTATTACAAAAGATATAATTATAATGGCACAAAAGTCTAAAAGGAATTAAGATTTAATTAATTTTGAACTTTTATTATGAAGAAAATATACCGAACAGACATTGATGGACTTAGAGCAATTGCGATAATTCCAGTCATTCTTTTTCACTTAGGTTATTTATCAAATGGATACCTTGGTGTTGATATTTTTTTTGTAATAAGTGGCTACTTGATAACAGGTCTTGTATATAATGAAGTTACGGAAAACAAATTTTCCGTACTTAAATTTTATGAAAGAAGAGTAAGACGAATTATTCCATTAGTTTTATTTACAACATTAATAGCATTCATACTTGGATTGATATTTATGTTGCCTGATGACTTAGAGAACTTGTGCCAATCAGTATTCGCTTCTAACTTTTCAGCCAATAATATTCTAATGAGAATTACAAGCTCAGACTACTGGGCGGTTAGAAATGATTACAAGCCATTAATGCATACTTGGAGTTTGGGAATAGAAGAGCAATTTTATCTGCTTTATCCTGTGATATTTTTCTTTTTAAAGGGCGAAAAGAAAAAATTTATTCTCCCATTATTAATATTTTTAACATTTTTTTCATTAACGGCATTTTTTACATCAACTGATATATCCTCGAAATTTTATTTTCTTCAATACAGATTTTTTGAGTTATCAATTGGCGGTATTTGTGCAATATATTTCAGCAAAAGAAACCTTTTTATTAAATCCTCAAAAAGTCCTTTTATATTATACTTTCTTTTATCTGTTTTAGTTTTCTTATTGTTTTCTAATTCGATAAACAGCAATGACATTAAAGTTGTAACAACCACAATAGTAACAGCAGGCATATTAGTACTCGGTGGTTTGCATTTTGAAAGCAATTCTTTATACAGAGTTTTGATTTCAAATAAGCTATTTACAGGCATTGGTAAAATTAGTTTCAGCCTATATATGTGGCATCAAATAGTGTTTGCTTTTTCTCGTTATATTCTATTAAATGAGATTACATTAAAAAACGCTATAGTCCTTTCAATAGTTGTTTTTATATTATCCATATTAACTTATTTCACCATTGAACAGCCTTTCCGAAATAGAAGTATAATAAAGACAAAGCCTCTATTAAGGATTGTTGGCTTTTCATTCCTAATAATTACAAGCGCTTCATTATATGTTTATATGGTTGGTGGGATCATTAAAAATGTTCCTGAACTTGGAATAAACAAATCAAACAAACCAACACAGTTAAACTTTTTTAGTAGTCAAAGCAACATTAACATTCAATATAATGAAGACATTAAAGCTTTGGACAAACCTTTTTCTAACAATAATCAAGGAATCGCACTAAAATCTGATAAAGTCAAAGTCTTGGTCCTTGGGAATAGTTTCGGTCGTGACGTGGCAAACGTCTTATTGGAATCTTCTTTTAAGGATTCTATTGAGGTGCGATATTCTGATTTAGTGTCAACGTCTGACGATGAGTTGAAAAGTAGATTTAAAAAAGCTGATTTTATTTTCTTTGGTAGTGACTACCCTTCTAAAGAGCTAATAGCAAAATATAATATTGATATAAATAAAGTTTGGATTATTGGCACGAAGGATTTTGGAAATAGTAATGGAATCCATTATAACAGAAAAATAGAAGATTATTCAAAATATAGGGCAATCATGAAAACTGGAGTTTTAGAAAACAACCAGAAATTGAAAAATAAATGGGGAAATAAATATATTGACCTAATTAGTTTAATCGCTGACTCTAGAGGAAAAGTCTTAGTTTTTACTCCTGATGGTAAATTTATAAGTCAGGACACGGTGCACTTTACAAAATTTGGAGCAATGTTTTTCGCACAACTTTTAGACTCTAAATTTAGGGAAATAATGAAATTCACAAAGAAAATCAGCCAATAACAAAGTATATCTTTTAAAGCGACTTTAATCTTTTATTTTCGAAGACTTTAATCATATCTTCTGTGAGTTTTATTGTCGCCATTGTCATCGACATTTCTTTATAAGAGCTCACTTTTATTTTTTCTAAAACTTCTAAACGATAATGGTAACGCTCCGTAGGATTGAAGCTTAACATTTTGTCATTTTTGCGTAGTCCAATTTTTTCATTGCCGCCAAAATAAATCGGGATAATATCACAACCAGAATTAAGAGCGATGCGAGCAGCTCCTTTCTTAAAAACAGTTGGTTTATCAGTGACTGTTCGAGTTCCTGATGGGAAAATGATAAAACAATTTCCATCTTGTAATGATTCAGTACTTTCTTTAATGATGTCATCAAAATTTTCTGAGTTATGAATATAAAGTCGGTTTACAATCCCACGCATGATGTTTCGTTTGCCTAATGATGCTTTCACTAAACAATCAGCATTGGGAATAATAGAGATCAACATAACTACATCAAGAAGAGATGGGTGATTGGCAACAATGATTGTGGATTTTAAATCTTTTAATTTTTCTAAGCCATCTACATGAAAAGTAATAATTTGAATGCTTTTCATAAACCAAATAAAACTTTGAAAAGATTTACTTACGGTTAAAAAGCCTAGTCTTTTGAATTGTTTTTTGGAGCCTAAAGTAAATAAAAATATTATGGGAAAAATAGCCGTAACAATGAAAATAGAACCCAATCCAAAAATAAAAAAGGAAAAGAGTTTACCTATGATTCGCCAAATATATTTTAATCGTTGCCCCAAAGTCATTTTTGAACCAAAAGATCTTTAAGGAAAGATAATGCTGTATCGTATTGATTTATACTTGAAGGTAATTCAGCAATAGACTCGTCTTGTTTATTAGTTAAGATCAATGCTAAAGAAAATGGGTATGTCATGTGAGTCACAATACTTCTATATTCTTCTGGAATATATTCGTCAGCATAAATAAAAAGACGTTCGTCATCTGATCCAGATAGAATTGCAGCAGCAGCGTCTAAAAGCCCTAAACGAAAAGCATCTTTACCAGGAAACAAAGCCGTATAGCCCGCTGTATTTTTATCTAAAATGGAAAGTGCTGCCACAGGAGCGTTAAAAACAGAAAGGCTAAATGCTGCTGGAGAAACCTGTTGTGTGTTTAACAATTTTTTAGCAATTTGTAATTGTTGAGAGATTTCGCCATACACCGAAGCAAAGGTGATTTTTAGGGAATCATGATTTTCAGCAACGCTATGCCCTGTTTGAATTACCATGCGAGATAGTTGACTTAAACGTCGCTTAAAAAGCGAAGGAGCAAAAGGAAGTTCTGGAAATTCTGCAGAATCAGAAAGTGACTTATTCTCTTTAAAAAAAGACGTCCACTCTTCTTTTGTTTCTATTCCAGGAGCCCAAGCACTCCAAGCTTTTACGTATACTTTCATTATTTAATTCGAAAACGCAGTAAAGAGTAATTGTTTATTCCAATACGATGATGAGCTTCTTTTAACTCAAAACCAGCTCGTTCTATGGCCTCTTTCAATTCGTTAAAACGATACATTTTACTGTTTCCATTGGCCATACAAGTAAAATAAAGCGACGTAGCTTGTAGTGAATATGCAGCAGCTTCAAATCTTTGTTTATCCCACAAAGGTTCTAAAACGTAGACATCGGTTTCTTTTGAAGCGGATTGATGTATTTTTTGAAGAATAGAAGTAATCTCTTCTAAAGAAAAACAATCTAAAAACTGACTCATCCATACAGCATCAGCACCAACAGGTATTTTTGAATCAGGACTTAATACATTGACGGCTCTAGTAGAAATTCGTTCCGAAAACCCTGCTTTTGCGATATTAGTTTCTGCAACAGCCGTTTGCCCAGGTAAATCTATAATGCTTACATGAACATCAGGGTCAAAACGACAAGAAGCAATGGCCCATTTTGCAGTATTTCCGCCTATATCAAAGAGCTCTTTTGGTTTCTTTTCAAAAACGATAGGTAGAGCTTCAGGGAAAGCTAAATCAGAGTAAAAATGATCAAAGCCAAACCAACTTTTTTTTGTTTGATCAGAAAGTTGAGATAGCCCTTCGTAAATTGTTTTCCAAGAACCAAATACCTTTAAACCTTCTGGTTTGCCGTTTTTTATGGATTCAATGAGGTATTGAGCCCCTTGATAGCAGACATCTTCAGAAAAGTCTAAATTAACTTTTGTCATTTCATCTCTTAAAATAAAAAAGCCAACTTTACCTAACGTATAACATAATGGAGATGTTTCATCTTCTTGAGGGACTAATTTTACAATCCCCTGACCTAAACCCATCTCTACGAGAACGCCTACTCCATATTCTGAAAGCGAGAGTTGCTCGGCAAGAGCCTTAACTGTAATACCATGTTTACGATTATTGCTTATTGCTTCTAAAACGCCCAAATCACGCAAAGCTTTCGCTGCCTGAAAAGAAAGAGGGGCAAAAGCAATTTTTTGAGCTTCAAATTTTGCATCTACTGCGGTTATTTTGTCATTAAAATAAAAATCAAACACTAATTTATCCTCTCTATTAGCCCAAAGATAATATAATTTCAAAAAAAATATGTGTATTTAACACATTGTAAAAAAAAAAAATATAATCTATATTTACCCCCAAATTCATCTGTTTTTTGCAACAAATGAATATATCGAATTGGAGACAAAATGAACGAATTGAAAACTCACCTCAAAGAAGTACTAATTCAATCTTTAGAGTTAGAAAACATTAAACCTTCTGATATTCAAGATGATGCTCCTATATTCGGTTCAGGTCTTGGTCTCGATTCCATCGATGCTCTTGAATTAGGAATTGCTATTAAAGAAAACTTTGGTGTGACTTTTTCAACAGCAAATGCAGATACTCGTCAACATTTTGCATCTATAAACGCTCTTGCTTCCTACATTGAGGCGAATTCACCTAAGGAATCAAAATAATGGATAAGCAACAGATTTTTGATCGCTTAAAAAAAGCATTGTCTGAAGATTTTGATATCAATGAAGATCAACTTGTTCCAGAAGCTCGTCTATATGAAGATTTAAATCTTGATAGCATTGATGCCGTTGATTTAATTGTAAAATTAAAATCTTTGTTACCAAAAAACATAGACCCTGAAATGTTTAAGAAAGTAAGAACAATTCAAGATGTTGTGGATGTAATATACGCCACCTTGAATGAGAAATAGACCTGAAATTCAGTAATGTGGAAGTTTTTATCCATATCTATTTCAGTATTATTTCCACCTCTTTTAATTATAGGTGGAGTCTATTTTCATCTCCCACCTCGCCTGCTATCAGTATTATTGGTAGTAATTGCAATAACTCATTTTTTATCATTAAATAAAAAAAAAGATTCCTCTTTTCATTTTAGGAATATTCTTTTTTTTATTGCGTTGGGTTTAATTCTTTCTG
>CAYVPJ010000104.1:0-5684 GCA_964453505.1 uncultured Oscillospiraceae bacterium
GCAACCCCGTTGCGTTTAATCTGTCAACGTTGCGTTTACTTTGGCTATTCACCCAAATTTGAGAGTTTTGCGAGAGAGAGCGGCGCGGGGCTTCAGTCGGCCGGAATCCACTCGACGCCGTTTAGAAAGTAGCGGCCGAACGCGAGGCTTGATTCGCCGCCTTCCATGTCGCATACGAAGTCGTCCCTGCGAGGCGCGATCGTTTCGTCGGGGCTGGTCGCGCGAAAATCGCACGAGCACGAAAAGTCGCCATAGTTCAAAACGCCGCCCGCGCCGCCCGCCGCTGCAAGCTCGCCGCCTTTCGCGTACATTCGCCCGTCGGCGCGCACGCACGCTATCCAGTCGGTGTGCGCGTCGGCGCTCACAGAACCCTCGCGCAAATAGAACTCGCCGCCCGCGAGCACCTCTATGGCGCAGCCCCAACGGTAATCGTCCTTCAGGGCGCTTTTGACGCTGCCTCCGCGCAGGTTGCATATTCCCCCGACCCGTATAAGCGTGTCGACCCTGTCGGACGCTATCGATATGTCCGAGTCTATGTTGAACCCGGCGTACATTCCGACGCTGACGAGCGGAGTCTGCGGCGTGACATAGCGCTCAGACGCGACGATTTCGCCTGAGCCCGCGAATGTAACGGCTCTGTCCTCTATCACAAGACCTTCGTCGAGCGCGACCGTGCCCTCGATGAATATCTCGCCCGCGTCGCCCAAGCCGACCGCGTTTACGGCGCTTTGCAGGCTGTCATATTTCCGTCCGTACAGCGTTATGTCCGCATCGCCTAAGCCCGAAAACCACGCGGCGAAACAGATGGTCAGCGAAAGCAGCACAGCCGCTAGAAGCGGAGTGCGCCGCCTGTACATAAGCGCCCGCCGCGCGCGGTTCGCGTCTGAATACCTGCCCGACGGCGAAAACGCGACGCATTTTTTGAGTATGCGCCTCATGTCATAGCCCGCCGAACCGCGCGGCAGCCTGAGCGACATGTCGTCGCGCTTTGCCTCCGCGCCGCCCAGCAGATACGCCATCAGCCGACCCAGCGCGAATATGTCCGTGCGCGCGTCCATGCCCTGATAGCCGTACTGCTCCGGCGCGGCATAGCCCTCCGTCACATAGCACACGCCGTCGTGCGAAGACGCTTCCTCTTGAGTGCGCGCGGTGTCCATGTCTATGAAATACAGAGAGCCGTCGCGCGTCATTACAACGTTTTCAGGCTTGAGATCGCAGCAGAGCAGCCCTTTTTCGTGCAGCGCCCTGAGGCAGTCGCACAGCCTCGCGCCCAGCGAGCGCACCGTTTTTTCGTCCAACTGACCGCGCGAGGCGCGCAGTTCGCGCAGCGTAAGCCCCGGAATATACTCTTTCAGAAGCGTAGCGCCGTCGCCTGTCCGCTCGTACAGATACGCTTTCGGCGCTCGCGCGGGCGAGAGCCCTTCGAGCAGCTTGAGTTTATCCCATTCGTTCTGAAGTTTCCCGTCGTCAGGGTCGTATGTCATTTTGAGTATATAGCATATCGACGCGTCTGTCGCGTCCTGAAGAAGCCAGTTCTCGCCTCTCTCATCTATGCGAAACGCTATGACCGGCTCTAATGCGCCGTATTCGGGTTCAAGCCGCGAAAGCGCGGAGTTCAGTCTGCTCTCCATAAATCACATTCCTTTGCCTCGCTCAGCAACTCCTGAGCGGCGGCGAGGTTGTAAGCGTGCTCGATGGCGTACATAAGCAGCGCGTCGCGGCGCGTGCGCGCGTAAAGCGCGCCCTGTTCGCCTATCATAAGCAGTCTCTGCGTTTCGTCGAGATTCAGCCGCAGCGCGAACGCTATGCGCAGTATAGCGTCGCGCCCCGCCTTGCGTTTGCCGTTCAGTATTTTGTAGCCCATCGATTTGCCTATGTCCGCGCGGATGAAAAGCTCGGCAGGCTCGATGTCGCGCGTTCTCAAAAGCGACATAAGGTGTTTTTTGAGCGTCGGTTCTCCGCCCGGCGGAGCGCTTTTTTGAAGCAGCGCGTCTATGTCTGTCGTCGAGCGTATGTAGTTCACGAGCCGCCGCGTGGTCATTTCTTCGTTATCAGGCATGAATCGCGCCTCCGTTTATGCCGACTTATAATCAGATTATAGCACAAACGGGGCGCGATGAAAACCGAACTGACAAATGGCTTTTTCAGCGTTTGAAGCCCGTGCCGTAGCAGCGCTCGCACTCGCCGCTTCCGTAGCACTTGGAGCATGTGCCCAGCCCGTAGCAGATGTTGCAGTCGAGCGTCTTGGCTATCTTGCCTGTGCCCTTGCATATCGCGCAGCGCCCGCCGCCCTTGCAGTGGAAGCAGTTTCCCGAGCCACGGCAGCCGTCGCAGCGCTCATTTTTGGGGCTGACTTCCTCTTGCATCGCTTCGGGCGACACGAACTCTATGTCGGATTCGTAATTGATTATGAACAGCAGATCGGGCGCGTAGCTGTCTATGTCGAGCAGGAAGTAAGTGCCGTCGTACAGGTGGAACGCGGCGACCGTCACGCCGAGCTGCTCGGTCAGCACTTCGACCGACTTGCTCGCTTTCGCCATGTCGTCGAACAGCTTTTCGAAGTCCTCGTCGTCGGTGCATTTCCATATGAACGCCTTGCCGTCGAAGTTGAACGGACTTCCCAAGCTGATTTCGAAGCAACTGTCATAGGTTTCTTTGTCGAGGTAGTATCCGGGGTGCGGCATTTGAGTGGTCGCCAGAGCGGCGGGAGCGAAAGTTATGAGCAGCGCGGCCAGCAGGAGTATCGATAGCGTCTTTTTCATGTTGTCAGTCCCCTTTCTTTCATAAGCGCGTCGCGTTTCTTTATGTTCGAATTATAGCGCGCGCGGCGTGAAAACGGGTGGACAATTTGTCCAATCGATAAAAACACCGAGCCCGCGAACGAAAGGGCAAGAATCAGACGATCACGTTCCGCTTTTTGGTGATGTACGTCGCCGCGAAATATATGAGGCTTATGCACGATATTATAGCGGCGATAACGCCGGAGTTTGCGTAAATCTGCGAAACGAGCGACGTATATCCGCCCATGGCGACGATCTGCGCGCATATATAGGCGGCGGGCAGGCTGATCAAGACGGGCAGCAAAAACGGAAAGACGAACATAACGAGCGTTTGCCTGAAAAGCGCGTTTTTGCGCTCGGGTCTGTCAGAGCCGAGTTTGTACAGAAGCTCGTAGCGGCCGCGGTCGTCGGATATTTCGGACAGCAGCTTCATCGTGAGTATCGCAGTCGCTAAAAACACGAATATGATCGCCATGAAAAGCTCGCCCGCGATAAGTATAGCGGTCAGGCTGTTTTCCTCAAGCTCGTAATAGGCTCTGACATACGCGGGGCAGCGCGATATATTGTAGCCGCTTCCGCTGGGTATTGTGTACGTAAACGCGTCGTTGAGCGCCTGCGCGTTCAAGTCGTCGTTTTCAACGTCGAACACGCTCATTTCGGTCTCGACCGAAAGATGCTCCGCGGCTTCGTCGGGAACGACCGCTAACATATACGTGTTTGAAAAGCTCGGATACGCTTTTCCCGCCTTCGCGACGGTATACGAATGATCGCCCAAGCGCAAAACCGCGCTTTCAAAATCGCACCGCGAAAGATACGTCGCGTTCGAGAGTATCAGGCAGCCGCCCGCCAATGACACGGGCTCCAAGCCCAATGACTCAATGAGCGCGTTAAAGTCGCTTTCGAGTATGAAGCTGTCATAAAGATCTTCGTAATGCTCGCCCGTCCACGGCGTGAACGAGTGCAGATAGCCGTTTCCCGACGTGTATATGTTATACGCTATGCTTTTCTTAATAGCGGACTCCGCCTCGATGATCTCGAGCGCTCGGTCGTATGAATAAGGCGCTTCGGACTTTACCCGAGATACGTTCAGAGAGACGTCGAACGGGAAATTCTGGTCAAGGTACGTTTCGGTCGTCGCCTTTTGAGCGAAGCAGACGTTTGTGCAAATGACGGTCGCCGTAATCAAAAACGCGATTATGCCGCACAGCGCGGAATTTGCGCCGAGCTGCCCCGAAAGCTGGCGCAGCACGAAAGCGTTCGTGCCCCGACACTTTATTTTGTTGTTCCTTATAAGAAAGCGCAGGGCGCATTTCGCGAAACCGACATGATAGAAGACTACGCCCGCAAACAAAGTCGCCATATACAGAAACATTTTTCCGGCGACAGAGCTTTCGTCGGCGAAATCGTGCGGCTCGAACATTATCTTTATTTCGAAATATACGCCCAGTATGCCGCATACGACGGCAATCAGCGAAAGAACCGTAACCGCAAGCCATATGGCGGGGCGTTTGCTTCCGCCCGACACGACTTTGTGCGCGTGAAGCAGCTCGTATATGTTCGCGCGGCGCAGATAGAGCGCGGAGGAAACGGTCGAGAGCAGGAACGTGCCCGCCGTGAGCGCGACTGTCAAAAACAGCCCGTCGATGGAATAGCTGCCGAAAGTCAGTTTCATGTCGAGAACGCGCGCGATCAGCCCTATCGCTCCCTGAAACAAAAGCAGCCCGAACAGTATGCCGCAGGCGAGCGCCGCGAAACCGATGAGCAGGTTTTCGACGGTGAACATCAAAAGCACGTTTTTGCGCGTCATGCCGAGCGTCAGATAAGTGCCGAACTCGCGCTTGCGCAGCCTGAGCATGAACGACGAGGCGTAACCGAGCACGCATGCGACGACTAACGATATGGCTATAGCAACGCCTATTAGCCCGTTTTGCAATTCGCCCATCTTCTCGGCGTAGCCCTGAAGCTGTTCCGAGAAAATGAGATTGCACAACGCGAACATCATCGAGACGGTCAGCGTGACGGTCACGAAATATATGATATAATTCGAGAGCTGGCGCTTTACGTTGCGCAGGGCGAGCTTAGCGAACATCGCTCTCACCCCCGAGCGAGGACAGAACGCCTATAATGTCGTCGTACATATCCTGACGGCAGCGCCCGCCCCTGAGCAGCTCGTTCCATATCCTGCCGTCCTTCAAAAACAACACGCGGCTCGCGTATGAGCCAACGACGGCGTCGTGCGTGACCATCAGAATGGTCGACGCAAGCGTTTCGTTCATCATTGCGAACGTTTTCATAAGCGCCTTTGAGTTGGCTGAATCGAGCGCGCCCGTCGGTTCGTCGGCGAGTATCAAGGCGGGGTTCGTGATGAGGGCGCGCGCGCAGGCGGCGCGCTGGCGCTGACCGCCCGAAAGCTCGCGCGGGAATTTGTCAAGCTCGCTCTGAATACCCAACACATGCGCCACGCGCGAAAGCTCCGCGCGGGTAGCGTCGGGCTTCGCTCTTTTGAGGTTGAGCGGAAGCGTTATGTTCTCGCCCACGGTGAGCGTGTCGAGCAGGTTATATTCCTGAAATATGAACCCGAGCCTGTCGCGCCTAAACGCCGAGAGCTTGTTTTCGGAAAGCGCCGACAGCTTTTCGCCGTCGATTTGTATCTCGCCCGAGCTGGGTCGGTCGATGGTCGAGACGACGTTCAGAAGCGTGCTCTTTCCCGAGCCTGACGCGCCCATTATCGCCGTGAACTCGCCGCGCGCGACTTCGAACGACACGCCGTCCAAAGCCTTAGTGACGACGCTCCCGCCGCCGTAATATTTTGTAAGATCAGTAACCCTCAATATCGTATTCATATCGCATTCCTCGTATTATAAAGATGTAGTGTTTAGCCTCTCTCCAGAGGTGTGCTACAAT
>CAYVPJ010000105.1:0-5641 GCA_964453505.1 uncultured Oscillospiraceae bacterium
TGACAGGTGAAATAAGCGTTAAACGACTGCTGTGACCGGGTGGGGGGATATAAATCTCTACAGGTCTTTTCCTTCAGAAACGGCGCAGGGTCACGTACGCAAAAATAGCGAAATCAAACGCAAAAAAAAAGAAACTTATACCAAAATGGAGGTAGAAGCATGTCGAAAGACGGAACAAATCGCGGAGGTTCCCGTCCCGGAGCGGGCAGAAAACCGAAAGCGATCTCTGAAAAAATCGAATCCGGGAACCCCGGCGGCAGAAAACTCACCCATATTGACTTCGGTGATGAAGCCGAATGTCTGAAAGGCGCGGAAATGCCACCCGTTAAGGATTATCTCAAAGCCAAGCAAAAGGACGGCAGCGTCACCTGTGCTGAAGAGATTTTCAAAGAAACCTGGGAATGGCTGCATGAGCGCAAATGCGACCACCTTATTTCCCCGCTTCTGATTGAGCAGTACGCTATGTGCGTCGGACGCTGGGTACAGTGCGAGGAAGCAGTTTCCGAATATGGTTTCCTTGCAAAGAAACCCACCGGAACGGTAATTTCCTCTCCCTATGTCACCATCGCAAGGGAGTATATGAAACAGGCCAATAATGCCTGGTTTCATATTTATCAGGTGGTAAAGGAAAACTGCACTGTTGACTACAGCGGTCCCACTCCGCAGGACGACGTCATGGAGCGTTTGCTCCGCGCCCGCAGAGGCATATAACAAACTACATTATGGAGGAATACAAAATGAATACAGTAGAAAAATACAGCGCCCGCCTTCAGGCCATGAAGGAAGAAATGGACGGAATCACACCCGAGATCAAAGCTACAAGAGCGACAGAGGCTAAGCGCAAGAAAGACGCTGCCTACAGCAAGGCATACTGGGAGCATATGTACACCGGACTTCCTGAAAATGCTCTCCGTGAAGGGAGTGATGGCTCGGGCGGATATCTTGTGCCGGATGAATACGATATGAAGCTGGTCGAGGCTATGTACGAGAACAACATTCTTCGTGGCATTTCCACGATCAAACATACCGACCACGATTTGAAAATTACAAGAACTGAGGACGGAGGTTCCGCTCAATGGGTCGACGAGTCTCATGCTTATCCGGATTCGGACTTAACATTCGGTCAGATTACGCTGAAAGCGTATAAGCTTGGTACGAAGATTCTCGTATCCGATGAGCTCCTCGAGGATTCCGGCATTGATCTCGAGGCATATATTAAAAAGCGTTTCGGAGAGGATATGGGGCGTACCGAGGAGGAAGCCTTTCTTACCGGAGACGGTGTCGGAAAGCCTACGGGCTTGATTTATCAGGCACAGCTCGGAACCGAAACCGCTGAAGCCGGGAAAGTGTGTATCGATGATGTCATCGACCTCGTTTATTCACTTAAGCAGCCGTACCGTCACGGGAAAAACACAGCTTTCATAATGTCCGAAAAGGTATACCAGACGCTCAGGAAGACCCGCACCGCCAGTGGCCGCTTGATCTGGAACTCCAACATCAAGGCCGACGGTTACGATACATTGTTCGGTTACCGAGTATATCTTTCCAATCATCTCGACAGCACTGAACCCGGATTTTCCCTCAGCACTTATCCGATTTTATTCGGTGACTTCAGCTTTTTCTGGATCGGTGACCGTGGCAAACGTGTCATCAAGCGCCTCACAGAGCGATATGCCGATTACGGACAAGTCGGATTCATTGCAACGCAGCGTGTGGACGGTAAGCTGGTCCGTCCGGAAGCAATAAAGGTACTGAAAGTAAAAGAAACCGTATAAGGACCATTTCGGGGAGGATGGCTGTTTCGGCTGTCCTCCTCATTTATTGGAGGAACAGTATGAAACCACAGGATAAGCTTGCAATAGAAAATATGCGTCTGGACGGCATTACTCCTGCCGAGATTGCCTCCCGGCTGCATTTGTCACCCAATACCGTGTATTCCCATATCCGAAGGCACCCCAAGCTGCCGAACGCCCGTACCTGTTTGAATTGCGGGAAACCAGTCAAGCAGTTCGATGGCCACAAAGCAAAGAAATACTGCTCCGATAAGTGCAGGATGGCCTGGTGGAATTCCCATCAGGATGAAGTTAAACGCAAAGCATTTTATACGCTGACCTGCAGTCAGTGTGGAAAGGAGTTTATATCGTATGGCAACAAAGACCGCAAATTCTGCTGCCGTGAATGTTATCTCGATTCCCGCAGACCCTTACAGTTATGAGAATCTACTGATGTACCACACGTCGTTGTCACTAGTGGAACGTATGGTGCAGGAAGAACTTTTAACCCCTGCGGATTATCGAAAATCAGTCAAAATTCTCTCTAAAAAATACGGTTTCCCGCCGGGAAGTATATTTACAGAAATAGCTTGATATCCTCCGAAATCTATGGATATATATACTAACCCCAAATTGATACAAGGAGGATACCTACATGGCAAAGATTGAACAGGTTTCATTCCCTGAACAAGCGCCGAGGCTGAAACGGGTTGCTGCATACGCGAGAGTTTCATCCGGCAAAGACGCAATGCTCCATTCGTTATCTGCCCAGGTCAGTGCGTACAGTGAAATGATACAGAAGCACCCAGGCTGGCAGTATGTCGGTGTATACGCCGACGAAGCCAAGACCGGAACGATAGATTCAAGAGAGAATTTCCAACGGCTCCTTGCAGACTGCCGGTCTGGAAAAGTGGATATGATCATTACGAAGTCTATCTCACGCTTTGCCCGAAATACAGTAACAGTGCTGAACACTGTACGGGAACTGAAAGCGATTGAGGTGGACGTTTTCTTTGAAGAACAGAATATCCACACACTCTCCGCAGACGGTGAACTGATGATGACGATCCTCGCCGGATATGCAGAAGCTGAAAGCCGGTCTGCCAGTGAGAATATGAAATGGCGAATCAAAAAGAAATTCGAAGAAGGCAGTCCCTGGGACGGCACAATTCTCGGTTATCGCTATCAAAACGGAGCATATGTGATTCGCCCGGAAGAAGCTGAAATCGTACGCCGCATTTACCGAGAATACCTTTCGGGCAAAGGCGTCGTGGCCATTATGAACGGGCTGAATGCTGACGGCATCAAAACCCGATACGGGAATGAATGGCACCAACATACTGTCGGAGGAATTCTCAGAAACAGCACCTATACGGGAAACCTTCTCCTGCAGAAGACATACCGCGAAAACCACCTTACAAAGCGTACACTGAAAAACAATGGGGAGCTTCCTAAATACAGTGCCACCGGAACTCATGAGGCAATAATCAGCGCAAAAGAGTTCGATGCGGTGCAGGCTGAAATTGAACGCCGCGCAGGGAAATACGCTCCCAAAGACAAAGTATACACTAACCGCTATCCCTTCTCCGGCCTCATAGTCTGTGACAACTGCGGAAAGCATTATCGCAGGAAAGTCACTCGTTCCGGTGTGGTTTGGATTTGCAGCACCTTCAACATAAAAGGAAAAACATCCTGCCCATCAAAACAGATCCCGGAGGAAACGCTTATTGCAGTAACCGAAGAGGTTATCGGCAACATAGAAACGATTCACGACAAAATAACGGCAATCAGAGCAAAGAACGACAATAGACTGGTATTCTGCCTTGCCGACGGTAGAGAAACCGTTAAACGATGGCAGGACCGTTCCAGAGCAGAAAGCTGGACGGATGACATGAAAGCGTCAGCCAGGGAGAAAACGCTTAAACGACAATCGAAGACAAAGCTGGATTCATCCACTTAAATATACATCAATAATTTCATTACTGCATTTTTCGCACAAGGAGGTGCTACTATGGCAACAACAAGAAATGTGACGGTTATCCCTGCCACATTCAATCCTCAGACCCGGAGACATATCAAGCAGCTTTCCCGGAGGAAGGTGGCCGGTTACGCTCGTGTCAGCACAGACAGTGACGAACAGTTCACAAGCTATGAGGCTCAGGTCGATTATTACACCAATTACATCCAGGCCAATCCGGAATGGGAGTTCGTTACGGTGTATACGGATGAAGGCATCAGCGGCACTAACACACGACACCGTACTGGTTTCAATGAAATGATTTCCGACGCTATTGCCGGAAAGATAGACTTAATAATCACAAAATCTGTATCCCGGTTCGCTCGAAATACTGTGGACAGCCTTTCTACCATTCGTAAACTGAAAGAAAACGGAACTGAGGTCTATTTTGAAAAGGAGCAGATTTGGACCTTTGATAGTAAAGGTGAACTTCTGCTTACTATTATGAGTTCATTAGCTCAAGAGGAAAGTCGGAGCATTTCGGAGAATGTCACATGGGGTAAACGAAAGCAATTCTCTGATGGCAAATACAGTGTCGCGTACAGCCAGTTCCTTGGCTACCGCAAAGGTGCCGAGGGGCAGATGGAGATTGATCCGGAACAGGCGAAAATTGTGAAACGAATTTACCGGATGTTCCTTGATGGAAGTTCACCCAGCCGTATTGCTAAAACACTTACGAAGGAAGGTATACCCACTCCGGCCGGCAAGTCTGTGTGGCAGACCAGAGTTGTGGAAAGCATTCTGACAAACGAAAAGTACAAAGGCGATGCAAGACTTCAAAAGAAATTTACAACGGATTTCCTCACGAAAACCATGAAGGTAAACGAAGGCGAAGTTCCACAGTATTATGTGACGGCATCACATCCGGCAATCATCGATCCTAAAGAATGGGATCAAGTCGACAAAGAGATGCGCAGACGAAAGCACTCGTCAAAAGGCCGGTTCACGGGAAGCATCTTTTCCGGAAAGATTATCTGCGGTGACTGCGGTGAAGCCTACGGCCCTAAGGTTTGGCATTCCAATGACCCGTACCGGAAAGTCATCTGGCAGTGCAATGCCAAGTTCAAGGATAAAGACAAAAAATGCTCCACACCGCACTTAACGGAGGAGCAGATAAAGGATGCCTATATAATGGCGCTCAGCCTCCTGATAGTTGACCGGGAACGGTTTATCGAGGACGGTAGATTGCTAAAGGCAGAGCTTGCGGACACGACAAAGCTTACAAAGCAGATGGCCGAAGTCCAGCAGGAAATGGAGGTTGTTGCCGGCCTCATCAAGAAATGCATCGACGACAATGCCTCATGCGCCATAGATCAGGAAGAATACAATGCTCATTACAACGGTCTGGTAGAGCGCTACGAAAAAACAAAAGAGGGGCTTGACCTGCTGCAGGCCGAGAAGGATGAGCGGGATTTCAAGGCCGACGTGTTAAGCGGATTCCTGTTTGAAATCATGGAGCTGCCGGATATGGATTTGGTATTCAACGAGAACCGATTCGGAAAGACTGTCGACCACATCACCGTATTCAGCGATGGCAGGTTGGTTTTCACTTTCTTCGTCGGCAAGGATATAACCGTCGAAATCTAAGGTTGCAAGATTGCAATGCATTTTCTCTCCCCGGTCTTTGCAACCTTACCTATATTTTTTTACAATTGGCTGTATAACGATTAGCGGTCTTTTAACGATTGCATAGCACAATTGGTAGTGGTTCCGGGGATTCAGAAGCTATGAAACCACAAAATACTGGCACAAGGCAGACTAAAATGCACAGACGCATTTCAGAAAGCCTCGTGCCATAAGCGTTTTCAGGTATAAAATAACGAAACACCGAACTGACACATGGTATCAATTC
>CAYVPJ010000106.1:0-5606 GCA_964453505.1 uncultured Oscillospiraceae bacterium
AATTCACACTCCCGCCGCCTTCAGCTGCGCGGGGGCTGCTGCCGCCGGCGCGGGTGGGGCTCATTTACCGGATTCCGGAAAAAGATCCGGGATGTCGGCACAGTTTAGGTCTTTCGGGTGCCTACATACCCCGGAAAAGTAACGCCACGTATTCTTCATTTATGATATGTCGGTTCAGCCCCTCCAGTCGACACATCTTTATCCACTGCAAACTTTTGTTACATTTACTTCTTTATAAACCCTGAAGAAGAATATGAGCTGTCACCTTTTTGTTTGCCAAAAAACCAAGTGTGGCTCAAACCTTGTGGGTTACCGACCTTTTTTGTAACCTGAATAAATTCCATTTTATGTTTAACAATTTCACAAGAAGTGCCATTCCTTCCTTTAAGAGATGGGCGCGGACCGGGTGGGCGGCTTTTGCAAGTATGCATAAGGTCGTTTGCATCGGGACCCTGTCGGTGGGGATGTCCATTCTGACCCTGCCGTTCCGTACGGCGCTGGCGCAGGTGGATTCCACATTGACGCAGCACCAGCTTTATCTCAAGGAGGTGACGGTGATGGCCCGGAGATCAAATCCCACGCGAGGGATTATTTTGCCTGCGCTGCTTTACGGCAGCAACCAAGGGCTTACCGCTCCATTACAAACCATTGAAGATGCCCTTAGAACAAGTCCTGCAGTGGATTTGCGCGAGAGGGGCGCCAAAGGGGTTCAGGCGGACATTTCCCTATATGGCGGCACGGCAGACCAGACCATGGTGATGCTCAATGGAATCAACTTTACAGATGCCCGGACAGGTCATCAGAGTCATTCGCTTCCCATAGATATTGAAGGGATCAATGGCATCCATCTGATAGACGGCGTTCCGGGCATCGGTGCGTTCACGGGGGCTGTCAACATCATTGCGGCGCCTGTAAAACCCAATTATGTAAGGGCCGAGCTCAGTGCCGGTCAGTACGGTTACCTGTACGGCAATGTTTCGGGCGCCGTGACCCGGCAAAATGTTTCCGCACTGGTGATGGGGTCGGTCCGCAAGAGTGACGGATACATCCCCAATACCGATTTTAACAACACCAATCTCTACAGCCGGATAACTTACGAGTCGGCCGGGTGGGGAATGTGGGACTTTCAGATGGGATGGCAGCAGAAGTTTTTTGGTGCCAACGAGTTTTACTCTTTTGCCTACCCCAATCAGTCCGAGCAGACGTCCACCGCGCTTGCGTCGCTCCGCTGGAAGAAGGACTTTGGAACTCGTTTCCAGGTGAATGCCGATCTCAGTTACCGGAAGAATTACGACCGGTTTGATCTTTTTCGGGAGGGCGGTGACACACCGTCCTGGTATACCGGAGCCAATTTCCACAACACGGACAATGTGGGCGCCGGCGCAGGGATCGCTTATTCCTGGGCGGCCGGTGTGACGTCAGCCGGTGTGGACTACATGTACCACCACATTTACAGCAATGTACTGGGCGAGGCGCTCTCGGCCGTCAAACCGGTCAAGGGGCAGATGGGGCAATGCTACACCAAAGGGAAGGACCGCAGTGTGCTGAACGGTTTTTTGAGGCACTCGGCCCATTTGGGCCGTTGGAACCTGCAGGGAGCCTATAACTACGGGTACAGTCCTTACGGGGCCGCGCTCATGTGGAGCCTGGCCTCGGCCTATGATTTTGCCCGGGGGTGGACGGTGCGCGCCAGTGCGGTACAGTCCATGAGGCTTCCCACCTTCACGGACTTGTATTACACTACGGCCACGCATACAGGCAACATGGACTTGCGGCCCGAGAAAGCGCGGACTTACAAGTTGGCGCTGGACTATGGCGGTGACTCGCGGTGGAAAGCCTCGGCCGCAGTATATTACCGGCACGGCAGGGACCTTATTGACTGGGTCAGGAAGTTTGATGCCGACAAGTGGGAATCGCAGCAGCTTACCTCGCTGCACACCCTGGGGGCCGAGTGTTCCCTGGGTTATGGATTTGAAAAAGTGCTCAAGGACGTCTCTTTTAGTTACGGGTACGTCCATAACAATAAAAACAGCGGAGAGTATATCTCCAGGTATGCGTTGGATTACCTGCGTCACAAGTTGTCACTGAGGGTCGTCCTGGAACTGGCCCGGCATCTGACCTTGGACCTGGCGGGAAGTTGGAATGACCGCAACGGCTCGTACCTTGACAAGTCGGGAGCCACCGTGGCCTATACCCCTTATTTTACGGTGAACGGCCGAGTCAACTGGACAGTGGGAGCCTTCACCTTCTTTGTGGACGCGACTAACCTGCTGGATGCCCGCTATTCCGATTTTGGAGGGATGCAGCAGGCGGGACGGTGGGTCAGCGGAGGGGTGCGGGTGCTGTTGGAGCGGTAGCGGACGGCTTCAACAAGAAGCCGGAAGAGGCCAAACTGGCAAGAGCTGAGCGACGTTGGAACCGTTGAAAGCGGCCATCATGAAGGTCTTCAGAAGCCTTGAGAAAGGCGTCTGCAAAGGCACTTCATTGAAGCTTAGAAGCGACCATGGGACGCAATATGACTCGGACGATTTCATGAAGGAGATGGACTATCCGGGGCTTGATATGTCGAAAGCTTATGTGAGAAGTCCGGAATGCAACGGTTGCATTGAACGCTTCAATAGAACTATCAATGAGGAAGTATTCCGCATCGAGCGGTTCTTTTCACTGGAACAGGCACAACGCACCCTTGGAACCTTCATTGATAATTATAACAGAGAGTGGATGATACACGTTAAAAACCTCTTGGGGTTTGCCAGGCGGCAGGGGCAGATGGCCCCAGGAAATGCCGCCCTGTTAGAAAATTGAAATAAATTAAAAAATACTCGGGTATTTGGATTTAATACACAAAAAACACAACTTTACAATCTATTCCCTAAGACCCCGTTCCACTGCGTACCTGCTTGATCCGTGCGTTAATCTGCTAATAATATGGAGGAGTCATGAAATGAAAAGAGAAAATCTTGAAAAAGTTCAAGGGACACTTGAATTTATAACCCGCAAATGGTGGTTTATAGTTGGTTTTATTCTACTCGATGTATTATTACCACCTATTGTTACAAAAGGGTACGATCCTTCCAGGATGGGTGAAATAATTCCAGACATCATTCTTCATTCATTGCTTACATCTGATTGTCTTTCTTCGCTATATCCAATTTTTAAGATTCTACCGATAATTCTGGTTCTTGCCTTGATTTTCACGGGAAATCGCTTTAGTCGTATATTCAGTTTATATGCCGGTATAAACTACATTCTTTTTGCAGTCCTTCAATCAATTTCAATAACTGATACATATGGTTTTGCTGTTGTAACGGGGAACTTCATCCTAATGCTAGTCGTTGCGATTTCATGGTTCTGGGAAGTAGCAGTAAACAAAAATGATTTCACTCCCCGAAAGATAAACCTTATAAGACTCTGGGTTGTTCCATTGGCATTTTTAGCTTTTTGGTATCCATTGAATCTTGAATCCATGAAACCTGATTTTAATCTGTCTTATATATTCACCAATCCGGTTGGTTTAGCATTTTGCAACATGACACCTGTCTATCTTGCGCTACTTGTTCTCTATTATCCAAGGGTGAATATCGTAACACTTAGGATCACGAGCCTACTTGGAGTAATAATGGGGTTCTGGAATGTACTGGTGAATTTTTTCTTTAACTTTGATACATTCTGGTGGTTTGGAGTTTTACATCTTCCCTTGGTATTCATATCTATTTATGCTCTCATTCTTTCTTTTAGAAGATCTTGAAAAATAAAGCTCAACAATTCTGGGATAAACAGGCTAAAGTATTTGACAATACTGACAAGCAAGCCGAACAGGAGAATCAGAAATTAATGGCCGAGACAAAAAAATATCTGAATGCAAATGATGTTGTTCTCGACTTTGGATGTGCAACAGGTGCCAAAACATTGGAACTGGCTGCAGGGGTAAAGCATATCCTCGGACTTGATTTTTCTGCTGAAATGATTAGCGAGGCAATGAAAAAGAAAAATGAAATAAATGCTGCCAATGTCTCGTTTTTACAAGGAACAATATATGATGATGAATTAGAGAAGGCTTCGTTCGATAAAATCACTGCTTTCTCGATAATTCACTTATTGGAAGACAGCCAAAAGGCAATTCAGAGGATACATGAGTTGCTTAAGCCAGGTGGTTTATTTATTTCAGAGACAGCATGTTTCAAAGAAGGCATGAATTTCAAAACCAGATTTGAATTTACTGCCTTTCGTATATTAAGACTGCTTGGAATGTTTCCTTTACATTTGAATATGTTTACAACATCTGATGTGAAAAAATTACTGATCAGGAATAGTTTTCATATTGTCAAAGGAGAAAAACTATTCTTTAACGGGATGACTATTAACTTTATTATAGCAGAAAAACAATGAAAAAACTTACTATTATCATTACACTCCTGTTTACTATTGTTTCAGGAAACTTGTTTTCACAGGACAAGCAAGTGCAACCCAAGGCTGAAATCAAGCCGGCCTTGCTAATCATAGACATTCAGAACGTATACCTGGGCATGGTCCCCGAAAGGGATTTGGGGATTTCCATATACTACATTAATGGCTTGATTAAACTATTCCGTGATAATGGCTATCCTATCATAAGGATTTACCATCATGATATTAAATCCGGACCAAAACCGGGTACCGAGCTGTTTGAATATCCCGCCTCGGTTTTAATCAAGGACCAAGATGTCAGAGTAATCAAGACATATCCAAACAGTTTCACCAAGACAGACCTGGATAAAATTCTCCGGGAGCAGGGAAGCAATACTTTGTTCCTCTGTGGATTGAGTGCTGTCGGGTGTGTCCTGTCAACCTGGGTTGGTGCTCAAGACAATGACTATAAAGCCTTTATGGTAAAGGATGCGATTATGTGCCAAGATTCCGACTATACAAACAATGTGGAAGAGATGTTCAATGCAGTAGGCTATGATATGGTTCAGTTTATAGTTGAAAATTCCGGGAAAAATTAAATATTCATGAAATTCAGTAACGTAAGATTATTAGTCAGGGACTACAAGAAATGTTTTAAGTTTTACGCCGGGCAACTTGGATTTGAACCTCTTTGGGGAGATGAAAACGGGTGTTACGCCTCGTTTAAAGTGGCAGACGGGATTGAAGGATTAGCCATTTTCGTTTCTGATTATATGGCCCCGGCTGTAGGAAATGCGGATAAGACGCAACCGGTCGGTTACAGGGAGAAATCAATGATTTCGTTTGAAGTGGAGAATGTTGATGATACCTTTCAGGCATTATCAAAAAAAGGCATCGTCTTTATTAATGAACCGGTTGACATGCCGGACTGGGGAATGAGAGTCGTTCACTTGCGGGATCCCGAAGAAAACCTGATTGAGTTTTATACCCCTTTGGCCGTACAGTAACATGAATTGGGAACCGTGGACAGGATGTTATAAAATAAGCGATGGTTGCACATACTGCTATTTCTATGGCCCGTTTTCAAAACGTTACGGACAAAACAGTGTGCATAAAACGGACGAATTTGATAAACCTGTAGCAAAGACGGCAAAAGGCACATATAAAATTCAAAGCGGAAAGATTGTTGCGACTTGTTTCGCAAGCGATTTTTTTATTGC
>CAYVPJ010000107.1:0-5596 GCA_964453505.1 uncultured Oscillospiraceae bacterium
TCCGCGCCAAATTACTCCGGCTTTTTATCCCCAAAATTGGGCGGCGTTAATACTCGATGTCGTCGGCAGCGTGAGGACGATTTGGCTTCCGTTTGATTATATGAACTAGCTTCCTCAAGGGACTTGACCATTGACCGGATTGAGGTGAGGGTTATACTGCACCTTCAGCGCCATCGGAGAAAGCCGGGCGCGCCGCATCAGATATAGCAAGACGCCGACATAACAACTGCCTGTCGGCGTCTTATCTTCAAACCACGTTATTGTGAATTCGAAAGGAGTAAAAATAGCCCCGTCGCGTCGGTTTCAAATGTCAGGATGCTATTTTCAAGAATGTAGGGAGTTTCTACCGAATCAACCCCACCTGCACGTACCAATTTAAAGTCTTCAATGCCATCCAGCGGCAAGGAGATGCGAACCGTACCTCCGAAGGGTTCTACCTTCCCCGCGTATTCGGTGGAGGCGGTAAAAGCATATGTAACATGTGCATTGTCCAGGGGAAATCCGGTCATGGCAGTAGCGGTATCACCGAAAGGGTTCGCCATGCCACGCACAATTAGTTCGCCGCGTGGGGTGGCGCCATTATCGATAGCTTCGCATGTTGCACCAGAGAGCGGCTCGAAGGCGGTATCATTGAACCCACCACATACTTGACAGACCCGGTATGTCGATCCTCCATAGTTAAGATCACAATATGTGCATTCAACCGTACCAGTATGCTTACAGCCCTCCCGTTTACATTCTGCACTGTGTGTGCCGTCGCCGTTTGGCATCCATAAGTCAAACCAATGCAGAAGACGATCTGTGTAGTTCGAACGATACGTAACGCCGCATATCCTACAGGCGTTGGTGGTATAGCCACCTTTTGTACACTCGGGCCGTGCGATGGTTAATTTGTAGTCGTGCCCGGTGGCTGCTGTGATAGTGTCTGCATATGTGTCGCCGCAAACTGTGCAGGTGTACGTCGTATATCCATCTTCCGTACAGGAGGGCAGCGTAATGATCGGGCTGTAGTCATGACCTGTGGCTGGAATAACCTGCTGCGCAATGAGAGGTTCTCTGCACACGGAGCAGTGCTTACCCTCTGTGAGGCCAGTTTCGGTGCAATTGGCGGGGATTTCTGGATCGACAACTTCAACATGTCCCAGCGCACTTCCATATGTGGCACCACAAACACTGCAAACTGGCTTCTGTGTGCAGGTTGCGGTACCGCCCGTATGCCCTTCATCGAACCACACTGAGCGGGAACAGTTATTGCATCTGTAGAGGTAGCAATGATAATCGGGACTATTGTTAACACCTTCACCCCCATACTGTAATATTGTCATGAGCGTGAGGTTGGTGCTCCAGCAGTTATAGCAGCTATACTCCGCCGTTGCCACGCCGAATGTGAGCAGTACCATGGCACACAATAGTATGATCGCCAGTCCCAGCTTCTTCTTCATTTTCTTCTCCTTATCGTATCGAACTTCTCCTGTGTTCCTTTTGTGGAATGACCATGCATGAAAGGCATACTCTTTCATGGACCACCCTAACCTACATAATTATATATTGATATGGCAAAAATACAAGGCCTTTTGAATAATTTTTAGCATTTACAACCGTTTTATTTTCAGAAATAAGAACCTCGCAATATGAAATTCTCTTGCCAATCTGGCGTGGTGTCACAGCGTGTCAAAACAGACAAAACCGAGCGCCGTGCGAGTGACTTGTTTAGAGCAAAGAGAAACCGGATCGTATTCGCAGACGATCCGGCGGAAGAACAAATCACGGCTTAACAAGCATCAACGTTTCAGTAACTGGCGCTTGAAATCCGCCATACAAGAGCTGATCATTGCCTCGTCAATCATGAGGCGTTCCGGTGTTGGCGGAAGTGTGATGACGGTATCAGGACCGGGATATGATACACCTTCCTTTGACGGGACTTGAACGCAATGGGCTGTATCAGGGAGGGTATGTCCCTCGGTACGGTAGTACTGAATGCGTTTGAGAGTAATGGCGCGTCCAAGCAGCAGCGTGAAAACTGCGATCCCGCCGATTTTCGTATTGAGCGCAAGCGGTTCGAGGATCTGCCGCGCTTGAAAGGTGAATCCGACGGCTTCCTCCTGCGACACCATATTGAGGTAGTTTGCAGCGTCGCTTCGTAGCATGCCCTTCATTTCGCATTCGTCCAAACGACGGAGCAGCTGTCCGAATTTTTCTGAATTCCGCTCGCTGTACAGTTTGTTGTAGAGAACGTTCGTACCGCAAATCACCATGGGGTTTCCGGTCGCGTCATGAACCTTGCGGAGCATGTCAAACTTCCGCATATTACCGACTGTGTCAAAGACATCCACCTCGTCAAACAGGAACATGACATGCGGGTTAGCTTTGAGCGTATCAACCAGAGTATCCTTGGAGGAGGTTCGCAGCTTCAAAGGAAGATGGACGCAGGCGCCCATACGAAACAAAAGCCCAGATAAGGTTAGCGAGCCGAAATCTTCAATATAGAAGACAATGCCCGGATATTTGCCTGCAAACTGCTTGAGAATCGTCGTTTTCCCGCAACCGGAATAGCCAAACAGCATAAGAAAAAGACGTTGCGTATACGCCTCGCGCAGACGGCGCTTTGCGTTCGCCTGATCCTGAAACAGCATGTATGGCGGCTTGGTATAGCGATAGCTGCAACCTTCAAAAATCAGCGGAGACGGCGCTTCGTACTGGTTGAGTACGCTCAAAATGGCGGTCGGATCGGGTAACGGTTCGTCGAAGGGATCAGGGAGAGGGGCTGTGACGCCGGCGACATGCATGACTTCTTGTTGAGACGCACGATTCCATTCGGTGGATTTCATATATCAAAAACCTCTTTCTGTAATTAATCATGGTATAACCGCGGTGACAGCCGCGATTATATACGGACGCGGAGCTCATTCCTGTGAGTTTAGCATCCGGTGGAGTTCCTGGTACTCTTCCGGGGTTGTAGAGATTTGGGAAGAGTACGTCCCGGATGGCGTTCCCGCGTCATCCGGGATTTCCGGAAACAGCTCGGTCGCTTGCCCGTCCATCTCGGTGTCAACGACCTGCCCATAGGTTTCGAGGTGCAACGCATCCTGGGCGGACATCGCCTGTGCCAGACCGGATAAGCGCATGACGCGCCGGATGCGGGTCACGGGCGCTTGCATCTTCCTCCGCTGAAGCGTTTGTGCGTCCAGATGCGCTTGCAACTGATCCGGCTCGGCGCCCACAAAAGGCAATGCCTCCACGGGGTAGGCTTCGCAAAGATAGTGCCCGTTCAGGAGCACCGTAACAGACAGAGGCGGAAGCGACTCGGAATAGTACACGAGCAGGCGATAACCAACGTATGGATCGAGCGCGTCAGACCAGTAGAACACGTTCTGACAGCGGATTCCCTGGCGCTGGACGGTATAGTAAGCTCGCCGACTTTTCAAGATCGACATCGTCTTCCATGTGGGGATCAAGTCGCGAGCTCTCGGAAGACTGCGATAGCATTCCAGCGGCGTCATGCGATCCGTTGAGCCTTCGGGGACAGTATTGTGGTAATCCGGCAGGATGACTGACGCAAAATAACGTGCAAAAGAAGCCAACGTAAAGAGCTTTCCCTCGCTTTGAAGCCGATGCAGCTTGCGCAGAAAGTCTGGCGGACGGTTGGCGATGCTGTTTCCGCACCAGCCGGGGAGCTTGGCAATGTACCCGCTTTCCAGAGTCCCGAAGAAACGCTCGATGGACTTGCTCTGCGGCTGATACGGTCGCGCGCGATGCACAACGACGTTCAGCGCCGGGAAGAGCGCGTTGCCGGCAAAGGAAGCGTTGAGACAAGAGGGGACGGACACGACGTTGCGAAAGCGCAGATCGAGATCCTGCAAAAGCGCCGCTGAGTAATCCTTCCCGCAATCCACATAGACGGATGCGGGAAGCCCGGCAAATTCCTCTCTGGCGGTATAGGCAACCGCGCGGCTGAATGCCTCGGCGATCGTATCGGCGTCAGGCAGGAACGAGATCACCCACCCCACGATGCAGCCTGTTGCGGTATCCATCCATGCGGTCAGCACCGGGCGAATCAGACAATGCTGGTTTTTCCCCCGTTGATCCGGAATGGAACAGTCCACAAACAAGTCAATGATGTGATGATCTCCTTGAAAGCAAGCGTTGACCTGCAATGGCTTTTCTCGGACGGCAAAGTGGCCGAACCTGGCGCGCCACGCGCGCACTCCCTCGCGGCAATAGCATATCTGCTGTTGTGGGACATGGGCGAGCAACCGATTGAGTGGATACCGGGTAGTTGGAGTCAGCATGTGCTTTTCTTTCAGCTGGCATTCCGGGCATGCGTTCGGCTGAGAGGATAAGGCCTTGGCTCGCGCATTGGATTCAGCCCGATAAGGGCAATTCTCGCAGAGCATTTCGGGTGCCAGCGCCTGTACTTGACGCAGAATCGTGTTCTGTGACAGCCGATGATCCGGATCAAGCCACAGCGAGTACGCGAGATCAATAGCCAGCAGGCACATGGCCTTGGGCATGTGCGCGGACAGATAGACGGGGTCGAGGAACAGCGGCGACGCAGCCTGAATTTCTGGCGTCGCCTCATACCTGTACAGGGTACGAAGCGATATGCCGTGTTTACAGGCCAGTTCCTTCAAACGCGGAGTGATTGTGCCATCCTGTGCATGCGTTCTGCGTATGTTCGCCGCCTCCTGGAACATGCACAGAGCTTTCAGATAATGCTCTTCCGAACGGTTCCCTTTGCTTTCGCGGATGGAGAGGAAGTCCAGAGACAGGCATTGATTCTCTGACAGTTGTGATTCACCGTACTGTTGCTGAAGCCGATACGGGAGAGCGTTTAGGAGAACAGAGTATTCTCCTTCTGATCCGGATTGAGCATTCTTAGTTTGCTCGCAGTGTTCGCTTCCATCTTGCGCAGAATCATTGTGCTCCACAGATTCGCAGTGCGTGTCATCCATCCGCGTTTGACGCCCGATGAGTTTCCCCTCCTGAATGCGTCGAACGATGGTGGCAGGTTTGAGTTGGAGGAGCCCGACGGCTTCCTGAATTGTGATCCAAGTTTCCGATGGGATTGTTAGTTGCTCAGGCATGTAAAACCCTCTTTCCATTTGTTATTCAGATTTTCATCTGGTGAAAACAGGATAATAGAAAGAGGCTTAGACTGCAAGGCACATAACACATTTTAAATGAGTGGTGTGCCATTTTGCCAAATCAGGTTTGATTTACGCAGATCGGCGCGCTTTTTTGTCATGCTTCGTGCGCCGTGATATCAAATGTATACGATAGGGCGAAACAAACCCGCCGCTGGAAGGTCGATATTAACGGTCGCAGCGGCGGTATTTTTTTGGCCATTACGCTTTAGCGCGACACAGCACGAAAGCGATTACTTTCCGATTGTTCTCTGAGGGGAGGATCGCTCACTTTTTCTGCCAAGCGATATGCGCCTCGCCGTCCGCATCGATTACTAAACGCAGCGTTTTGATATACTTCTCGAAAAACTGCCGTCTCTCGCCGTCTGTCATGTCAATCCGCGTTTTGCCGATTGCCGCGTCCAGCATTTCATTTACGTTTAGGTTGATTGCGTTATCAAGTTCCGGCTCTA
>CAYVPJ010000108.1:0-5594 GCA_964453505.1 uncultured Oscillospiraceae bacterium
GTTGAAGGTGGCGAAGATGTCCTCCGTGCCGAGGGAGACATCAGGCACTTCTGTGGGTACGTAGGGCTCGCTGCCGGAGGTGATATAGTATTTGTCCACCGTGGCGGAGCCGACCAGACCGCCGTTCTCCGAGTCGAAGCTGACGCTCACGGTGTCGAGCTTCGTGCTGAGATCCGTGTCGTCGATGTGCTTGATCAGGTCCTTCAGCTCCTCGTACGAGAGGCTGCAGTTCATCGTCATGCCGTACTCAAAGGCCGTAAGGGGCGTGACGATCTGCTGGGAGCCCTCCTCCCGGATACTGTCGAACTGAGCGAGCGTCACCGGCTCCTCGAAGCTGATGTTCGTAACGTCCAGCCCGGTCTTCTCCTCCAGTTCGATGGCGTACATGATGAAGTCCTCCGGGCGCACGGCGCTGGGGTAGAGCGCCATCTCGCCGGTGATCACGTCCCGCAACTCCCCGATCCCAGCCTCGTAAGTCCCGAGCTTCGCATAGTGGTCCCGCAGCTCGGTGAGCGTGGGCTGCAAGGCGCTAATCTCCGTCTCCACCGCCTCCGTCTTGCTGATAGTGGGGTTGTAGACGGCGAAGTAGCCGCCGATGAAGATGATGACGCCCAGCAGGATGAGCAGCAGGTTCGCGTCGTGTTTTGAAATATGCATAAGAGGGCCTCCCTATGCTTAGTGTTTTATCAGGGCGCGGGGCTCGCGGCGGGGCTCGCGGCGGCGGGATTCTGTTTGTACAGGCAGTTCACGGAGAAGTTGACGTGGCTGACGCCCGTCTCGTCCTCCTGCTCCACAACGGGGGAGACCTCGAGGGAGACGATGCTCTCGAAGTCGCGCAGCTGTACCAGCACCACGGCGGCCTCGTCATAGCTTGGCACGGTGATGTTCATGCTGACGGACTCCCGCGAGCACACGGCGGACAGCACCTCGATATCGCTGGGCATCCTCTCCTCCAGCTCCCCGATGAAAGCGAGCAGCTCGTCGTTGGGCGAGGATCTGCTGACCGAGAGCGCGGTGATCGCATCTGCGTTCTTTTGGTACTGCAGGTAGGTCTCATAGGCGGTCCGGGCGTACTCCAGGCCGGCGATCTCCTTTTCCATCGCAGCCTTGTTCTGGCGGGCGTCCAGATAGCCGAGAAACGCCAGTGCGGACAGCGCGAGGATGGCGAGAAGGCACACGACGGTCACAACAACGCCGGGCACGATCGAATCGGTCTTCTCGCGTGACTTTTTCGCCGACTTGCGGTCTGCCAAAAACTGCGGCGGCATGAAATCCAGAGGGGCGATCGAGCTGCCGAGGCAGGAGATATAAAAGGAGGCGCTCTCCGCGGCGTTGGCGAAGGATGAGATGCCGGGCATCTCGCCCAGCTGGGTGGTCTCGAGCCCCGTCCCGTTCGCCACCAGATCCCGCAGCCCCACGAGGCGGCTGCAGGGGCCGAGCAGCACGACCTTCCCTACCTGGACGTCCCAGTGGTTGGAGTTGAAGTAGTCGCCCGCTCGGATGATGCTGCCGACGAGGCGGTTGAGGTTCTCGTTCACCTCGGCGTCACCCATGACGTTCCGGGAGAAAAAGGACTCCGGCTCCCCGCTGCACTCGTGCAGCGCCTCGACGTACTCCACGCCGGTCTTGCCGGCGGCGCCCATGTAGCCGAGGATCATCTCGTCCCCGCCGAAGGTGAAGGAGCGCTGCATCAGCAGCTTCCCGTTCTGGAGGAAGGTGACGAAGGAACTGGTGCAGTCCACGTTCACATACATGGTGACGTCGGCGGAGCGCAGCGCGCGCAGCGCCTGGTACTGGCTGTTGCCGGAAAAATCGATGGCCTTGACGCTGAGGTTGGCTTTGTCCGCCATTTTAAAATAACCCTCCAGCAGCGCGAGGGGGGCGGCGTAGACGAGCACGCGGCAGCCCGCCTCCTCCCCCTTTTCGGTGCGCTCCAGGAGGTTGTGGGTGATGTGGTAGCTGCTGAGGTCGATCGGGAAATATTCCGCGGCGTTTGTCAAAACGGCGGCCTTGATGCGGTTTTCCTTGATGGGGGGAAGCGTGACCTCGCGGGAGGCCACCTTGCCGGAGGTGATGGTGAACACGGCGCTCTTGACATCCGTCAGGCCGTGCGCCTTCAGGCGCCCCCGAAGCTCGGCGGCGAGAATGTCGGGCGCGAGGACCGCCCCGTCCGCCACGGCGTTCTCCGGCGTCTGGAACATGAAGCAGTGCTTAATCTGGTAGGACTTGCCCTTCGGGATGGACTCGCACACCTTGACGAGGCGGTCGGCGATCTCGATGTTGAGCGTTTTCGCAGCCATATGCTGTTTCCCCCTTATTGATCAGAATGCCAAGGGTTGGGTTTCATACCCGTTGCGGATGCGGGCAGTCGCGCTGCCCGCATCCGCAGGGGGTATCAAAGCCCGAGAAGACCGAGATACCAGCGGAGGATGGCGTCCCCCCACAGCAGGGAGACGAGGACGCCGAAGGCGAGATAGGGACCCAGGGCCAGCACGCGCCCGGCCTTTTTGAAGGCCATGCGGCTGAGATGCACCACGGAGCCCGCGACGCAGCCCATGAGAAAGGCGAGGAGCACCAGCTTCCACCCGAGAAAGAGCCCGCAGGCCGCCATGAGCTTCACATCGCCGCCGCCGACGCCCCGCCCGCCGGTCGCCAACAGCACCAGCAGCAGGAAGGCGCTGACGGCGAAAAAGCCGATCGCGTAGAGCGGCCAGTCGCCGAGATGCAGGAAAAGCCGCAGCGCGCCGAGGACGAGGATAAAAACCGTCGTCCCCGGCGGGATCACGCGCGTGCGCCCGTCGACAACAGCCATGACGAGCAGGGCGGAGCAGAGGGCGCAGGCGAAGAGAAAGTCCGCCGAAGCGCCGAAACGCCAATAGAGGACACACCACAGAAGGCCGTTTGCCGCCTCCACGAGGGGATACTGGGCGGAGATGCGCGCTTTGCAGCCGGCGCAGCGGCCCCCAAGAAAGAGGTAGCTGAAGAGAGGGACAAGCTCCAGGGGGCGGAGCCTCTTCCCGCAGTTCACGCAGTGGGAGGGCTCGGCCACGATGCTCTCCTTTTTTGGCAGCCGGAGGATGCAGACGTTCAGAAAGCTGCCCACCGTGATGCCGAAGAGGAAAACTGTTACGTACATAAGCGCCGTGACCGTTTCCATTTATTAGTGTCCTTTCAAGGTGGTATAATTTAGGTAACTATGGTCGGGTTTATTGTGGCAGGAACACCTGAAATTGTTACTTCGTAAGTATTAGATGCAACGGCAATCACGACTGAATAAGTGGCAGAGGTCTTTCCACCCGTAGACTTAAGGTAGAATGTGGCAGAACCGAGAGTGTTGGTGACCACTGCCAGAGATTTGGTTGTGCCTCCAGTAATCACGCAAGTGCCATTAGTATTTGTGATTGTAAAAGTGACATTTGCTGTTCCGAGATCATCAACATCGGGATCGGAAGCAGCGACTTTTACTGCTTTGATAACTTCATCAAGCTGAGTCCTGTCAGCGGATACGCGGGACTTCTCTACATACTTCAGGTACTGCGGGGCGAGGATGGCGATGAGGGCGGCCATGATGGCGATGACGATGATGAGCTCGACCAGGGAGAAGCCGGCGTTGCCTTTCAGGAACTTCTGGTGCTTTTGCATGAGCTTTTGCATGATGATTACCTCTCTTATGTTTAATTTTATTTTTTCCCGCCGCGCTCCCCCGGCGCCTCGGGATCGTGCCCGTTGTCCCCGGCGGGTTATTGTACTCTGACATGCCGGTATTTCATCTTGGCTATATATTCATCGTAAGATTTCACGGATAATTTACAGATTTGTAAAATATTTTTCGCCGCCCGGGCTTACAGTGCGTCCAGGGCGCCGTACATCTTCGCCATGGGTGTGATGATTGCGAGGATCAGGGTGCCGACGACGACGGCCAGGAAGATGATGATGAGGGGCTCCAGCGCCGCCATGAGCTGCTCCGTGGCCTGGGTGACCTCCTCCTCGTAGTAGTCGGCGAGCTTGTCGAGCATGCCCTCCATGTTGCCGGTGTCCTCCCCGATCTTCAGCATGTGGCACACGAGGTTCGGGAAGATGCCGCCGCGGATGAGGGGCTCCGAGAGGGTGCTGCCCATGGACACGTCGTCCTTCGCGTCCTGCAGCGCCTCTTTGAAATAGACGTTCGTCATGGTGTCGGCCGTGATATCCAGCGCGTCGATGAGCGGGATGCCGGCGGCAAGGAGCGTCGAGAGCGTGCGAGCCATGCGGGCGCTGGCGGTCTTGACTGTGAGCTTGCCGAGGGGGCCGAGCTTCATCTTGAGCCTGTCGGCGAAGTGCCGCCAGCCGCTGTTGTTCCGCAGCTGGCGGAAGAGCAGGACGAGCAGGGCAAGGCCGCCGATGATCAGAAGATAGTATTTCTGCATGAACTTGCTCGCGGCGATGACCCCGCGGGTCAGGGCCGGCAGCTCCGTCCCGAGCTGTTCGAACATGGTCTGGAAGGTGGGGATGACGAAGGTCAGCATGCCGATAACGACGCCAACGGCGATGAGCGCCACGATGACGGGGTAGATGCTGGCCTTGCGCACGGTGGCCCGCAGCTTGGCGTCCTTCTCGAACTGCTGCGCCATGCGGGTGAAGGAAATCTCCAGGCTGCCGGTGGCCTCGCCGGCGCGCACCATGGTGATGAACATATCCGGGAAGATTTTGCCGTGCGCGCTCATGGCGTCCGCCAGGGACTCGCCCTTCTCGATCTCCAACTTGCAGCTCGCGAGGGCCGCGGCGAGCCGCTTGTTCTCCGTCTGCAGGGAGAGCATCTCAAGAGCCGAGAGCACCGGCACGCCGGCCGTCAGGATGCTCACGAACTGGCGGCAAAACACGGACATGTCGCGCGGCTTCGGCTTTTTCATCATAAAACTGAATTTGACCTCGCGGCCGAGCGCGCCGGCGCTGTTCAGAGAGACGGCCATGAGGTTGTTTCTCTTGAGCTCCTCCGCGGCCTTCTCGAGATTGTCGGCCTCCAGGAAGCCCTTGACCTCCCTGCCGCTCTTGTCGACGGCGAGATAAGTGAAGCTGGACAAAGCAATCTCCTCCTAACGGTGCCTTTAGATGATGCGCTTGCTGAGCGCGAGGCGATCCTGCGAATACTGCAGCGCGGTGTCCGCCGAGATCTCTCCGCGCGAGTACAGGTCATACAGGCAGTCGTCCATTGTCTGCATGCCCACCTTTCGGTTGGTCTGCAGCACGGTGTGGATCTGGTAGGTCTTGGCCTCTCGGATGTCGTTGCGGATGGCGGGGTTTGCGAGCATCACCTCGAAGGCTGCGGCGCGGCCGTGGCCGCTGCGCTTGGGCAGCAGCTGCTGCGACACGACGCACTCCAGCACATCGGCGAGCTGGGTGCGGATCTGCTGCTGCTGGTAGGGCGGGAACACGTCGATGATGCGGTCGATGGTGTTGGCCGCGCCTATGGTGTGCAGCGTGGAAAGTACCAGCTGGCCGGTCTCAGCCGCCGTGAGCGCGGTCTGGATGGTCTCAAAGTCGCGCATCTCGCCCACCAATATCACGTCCGGCGCCTGTCGCAGCGCGGCGCGCAGCGCCTCCGCGTAGCCGTCGGT
>CAYVPJ010000109.1:0-5539 GCA_964453505.1 uncultured Oscillospiraceae bacterium
GCATTTTTCACCCAGATGCAAGTCGTGGAATAATGGAACCCTGCGTCCACGCAAGGCTTCGACTTTCCGCAAGATTTCAAGGATGCGGTGCTTGCGTTTGTTAACACTTTTGGGTTCTTTCAACCCAAGTTTTAATGCAAGCTGCCGCTCCGTTTTGCCATTCCAGTAAATCTCGGTGATAAGATCGCGTTCTTCTTCTGTTAGGGCTGCAAGGGCGGCGTAGAGGGTGTCAAGTTGTGCTTTGTCCTCGATCATCGACTCGATATAATCCGGGGTGGCTGGATCAAAGTAAGCTTCATGTTTTTTTTCGCCGTCGCTGTCATGTTGAAATCGCATATCCAAATCGACTGTTCGGCTCTGTGAAAGGGTGCAGATCTCGCATTTTTTGGCGCACTTCAAGCCGTCTGTTTCCTTATGGGTAGAATTGCAGTAGTCGCTCATCCTGCAGTTGTAACATTTGACTGGGCAACGTTTGGAGCCTCGGGCTATACAGGCGCACCTACGTTCCTGTCTTTTTGCCTCTGCCCAAAAGAACCGCATATTGTCGCGGGCGAGTTCCTCGCTCTTGGCGTTCCGTGGCAAGCGGACTACAAGACCGGATTCCTCATCCACGAACCACCGCTGGGGGTAGATGTTGTCCGATTGCTCAGCGGGCGCAAGGCACTCCGCCCGCGTTACCTTAGTGTGCGTGTCGTCTTCTGAAAGAGTGAAGTACGACATCGGCGTACCGCTCTTTGTTAAGAACGGGATAGATGTCTGCTTGAAATTACTGTTACAGCTCATGAAAAATGGCTCCTTTCGAGTTGGAAGGAGCCTGAGCAAGCAGCCGTAACAAGCAAAAAGGACGAGACCTTAACGCATAGCCAAAAGGCTACTTGTCAGGCTCGTCCGTCATTTTTAATATCAGCTGCCATTGGTGTGGCAGCCTTTGCGTTGCGCTCTGTTAAGTACAGATGAGGTTATTTAATTTTCTTGATTCCGATGTCCGCCTTGCAGGAAGAACACTTTTGATAGTAATCGGCATTGTAGTAACCGGGTTCTTCAATTACAAACGTGAGCGACTGTGTGTCTTGCCCAGAGTCAATCAGCCTTTCAAAATGGCAGGCAGGGCATGGTAATCGTTGGTGTTGGTGTAGTCGCTCACGAGAGGACTTTTTCTTTTTTTTCAATGCGGTATTGTAGTTCAATCACATCACTTCCTTGATAATGATATGCGTCATCCTTATGATTGACACGAAGGGCAAAAAAATATAGTTGGTGACCGAATTCGAGGGTGGGACAAAGGCAATCTCTCCTTTCAAAATCAACCATAAGATTGACACTAATAACCGTTTTTTGCGCCCCATGTTAAGGGGCGCATATAACGAACACTTTTCTGTGCTGTTAAACTGGGCTTGTCAGGGGTATTATGGTGAGTTGGGGCGGCTCTTGAATCCGAGCTTCAACTGCTGAATCCGGATTAGGGCGGAGGCAGACGATACCTTAAAAACGTCCGCCACTTGCTCGGCGAGAATTTCGTTTGACAAGTCTGGGGCTTCGCCCCGTGCCAAGTCGCGGAACCCTTTATCGTGACAAACAACACGCATAGCGGTTTTGGGCATAAGTAATGCCGCGCTAAACCGCTTGGCGTGGTGTTCGATGAAGTCTCTTTCAGTTAGTAGGGTGCGTCGCCCCTTCCGATGAATCCCCATAATGTCAGCTTTACGGCAAGCGGCAAAACCGACGCCAAATTCGTCGTCTTCGTAGAGGTCGGGATTCTTTAGGCGGTGTTCAAAGTATTCTCTATGGTAAATGCCGTGACCGCATTCGTGACCGAGGCTGGAACGAAAAACTTCCTCCCTACCACCACTGGCTATGCTGTTGTCGATAATAATAGTGTTAGCGTCGACAGGTATGTACTCGGCGCGTTTCTTCTTTTGGTCGAAAATTGGTATACGGCTGTTCACGAAAATCATAGTTCCCCAAATGCAGCCGTTGTGCGATAGGTTGTCGTAGTGTATATGCAAACCTAAATAATCCTCAGCAAACGCTTCAACGTCCAAGGGCTGAGGATTTGTTAGTAGTCGTCGGTCGTAGTCACAGAGAAGTTTTTCCGCGCCGACATCAATCTCTAAGTCGCTGATGACCGGAACATTACGGTCGTCGAGTCTGAAATCAAGTACAATCATTCTGCGGTAACTACTCCTTCCGCTGCTTTAATTCATCGATGAATCGCTGCCAATCCTCCTCATCCGCATCGAGTTCTTTGGCGACGCGCAGAGCGCTCATTGCGTAGTCGCGCTGGATTATATAATCGGAAAAATCGAACTCAGAGCGTTTCCTTGCCTCTGCCGCCTTGTTGTAGAGCGTTTCGGTCTCCTCGCTGTTAAGACCAAGGAAAGCCTTAAACTTCTCCAGCCGTTCAGGGGTCAGCGCACTTCGGCGTCCCTTTTCAATCTCGCTGTAGAACTGAGCGGACACCCCTATGGCTTTGGCAGTCTCGCGGAGAGACTTGCCTTTTTGCTTTCTCAGCCTTTCTGCGTATTCTCCGAATACTTGCTCATTCTCCTGTTTCATTTTGATGATGCACTCCTTTCCAAAACCGTGAAGCATACGGTTGACATTATTAATATAGCATAGACGTTATGTGCTTGTCAAGCATTAGGTTGACGATTTGCATTGAATTTTACAGTTTGTGATGGCGAAACTTGATGCTATATTCAAAATTTTACATCTGTCCTCTTGACGATAATATTGACTTGAAGTATACTATCTTTATATCGTGTCTATATTCGGTTTGGCAGAACCGTTCGCTCATTCAGCGAGGAGGTAGAAATTCGTGGCTGGCGAGATCAACAAAGACGAACTAACTAAAAAGATGTCAGATAACCTTGTGGTGCTAAGAACAAAGCTGCGGTTAAAGCAATCTGAACTTGCCGAAAAGGTGGGAATCAGCAGACAGGCTCTTCTGGAGATTGAAAAGGGGAAACGGACGCTGCAATGGAATGTGTTTGTCGCATTACTATCTGTTTTCCGTGAAGACAGAGGCACTAATGACCTGTTGTCGTACTATGGAATATACACGCCCGAACTCGCAAGATATTTAGTATCACCACATAGCGACGGCAACGAATAACAACTTAATTTAACTACTTGGAGGGAAACCGTATGGCGGTTAAGAAAAGCGAACTCTATTCAAGCCTCTGGGCAAGCTGCGACAGCTTGCGCGGCGGCATGGATAGCTCACAGTATAAGGACTATATTCTCACCCTCTTGTTCGTCAAGTATGTGTCGGACAAGTTTAAGGGCGTTGCCTACGGCGATATCGATGTGCCGGAGGGTGGCAGCTTTGCCGATATGCTTGCGCTCATAGGCAACAAAAACATCGGCGAAGAGATGGACAAAATCATCGCCCGCCTTGCCGAAGCAAATAACCTCCGAGGGGTCATCGACAACGCGCACTTTAACGATGAGGATAAACTGGGCAAGGGCAAAGAGATGGTGGATAAACTGAGCGAACTGCTTGGTATATTCCGCGACCAGATGCCCGACTTCTCCAAAAATCGCGCTGATGGCGACGACATCATCGGTGACGCTTATGAATACCTGATGCGAAACTTTGCCACTGAAAGCGGCAAGAGCAAGGGGCAGTTCTATACCCCTGCAGAGGTTTCCCGCATCCTTGCCAAGGTCGTGGGCATTGAACACGCCACCAATAACGATACCACCCTCTACGACCCGGCTTGCGGGTCCGGATCTCTACTGATCCGAGCCGCCGAAGCCGCGCCCGTTGAGGTTGCCATATACGGTCAGGAGAAGGAAGGCACGACCGCCGGTCTTGCCCGGATGAACCTTGTTCTGCACAATCGAGCCACCGCCGAGATTAAAGGCGGTTACAGTACATTCTCCGACCCGCAGTATAAGAACAAAGATGACGACAGTGTACTTCGAACATTCGACTTTGCCGTGGTCAATCCTCCGTTTTCTGATAAGAACTGGACACACGGCTTGAAGGAATACGGGCGATTTGACGGTTATGGCGACCGCCCACCGCAAAAGAACGGAGACTTCGCTTGGCTGCTACATATCATAAAATCCTTGAAGCGCAATGGTAAGGCGGCGGTCATTCTTCCACACGGCGTGTTATTTCGCGGGAACTCCGAGGCGACCATACGCCAATCCCTTATTGACAAAGGCTTCATCAAAGGCATCATCGGTTTGCCTGCCAACCTTTTCTACGGCACGGGCATACCCGCCTGTATTATCATCATCGACAAGGAAAACGCCGACGAGCGTGACGGCATCTTTATGATTGATGCCAGCCGCGACTTCATTAAGGACGGTAACAAAAACCGCCTGCGTGAGCGAGACGTTTATAAAATCACAACAGTATTCAATCAGCGGCTCGAACTGCCGAAATACTCTCGCTTTGTGTCAAACAGCGAGATAAAGGAAAAGAACAATTACAACCTCAACATTCCTCGTTACATAGACAGTGGGACGGCTGAGGATTTGCAGAGCATAGACGGCCACCTAAACGGCGGCATTCCGACCGCGGACGTGGAGAGCCTGTCGCGCTATTGGGAAACCTTCCCGAACCTGCGCGGGCAGTTGTTTAAGGTTTACCGCGACGGCTTTGATGCGCTGACCGTTGGTAAAGACGAGGTGCGTGACACAATTTTCGGCGACGCGGAATTTTCCGCCTATGCCGATACGGTGGAGGCAGCCTTTGAGAAGTGGAAAGCCAGCGTGGATGGCAAACTCCGCGCCATCACTGGTGCGACGAAGCCAAAACTACTGATTACAGAAATCGCCGAGGAAATACTGACCGACTTCGAGTCTATCACTCTCGTAGATAAGTACGATGCCTACGAGGTGCTGCTGTCCTATTGGAACGAAACGATGTCCGACGATGTTTACCTCCTTGTACAGGACGGCTACAAGGCTATCCGTTACATTGAGGTTTTTATGAAGACCTCCACGAAAAAGAAAAAGGACGGCACCGAGGTCAAGCAAGAGAAAGAAACGGGCTGGGATGGCAAACTCGTGCCGAAAGCCCTTGTAATAGAGATGTTCTTTGCCGCTGAACAGAAAGCCATCGACGATATGGAAACCGTTATTGCTGCGGCGCAGGCAGAACTGGACGAGATGGTCGAAAACGCCGAGGAGGACTCGGTGATTAACGACGTGCTGAAAGACAACGGCAACATCGACAAACCGGGCCTTAAAAAGAAGCTGAAAGACAAAGAACTCGATGACGACGATAAGGTGGTGCTGACCGCTTTGCAGACCTTGGTCACAAGGGTTGACGAAGGCACAAAGACGGTCAAAGACCTCCGCGCCGCCCTCGACAAGAAGACCCGCGAGCAATACCCCAAGCTGACCGAAGCCGAGTGCGTGGAACTGCTCCTGAACCGTAAATGGTACCGCACGATTATCAACGGCATCTATGCGCTCTATACGGCGGTGAGCCACCGTATTTCTGACCGTGTGACCGAACTCAACGAGCGGTATGAGCAAACCCTGTCCGCCCTTGAAACAGAGGTCGCGCAGCTTGAGG
>CAYVPJ010000110.1:0-5488 GCA_964453505.1 uncultured Oscillospiraceae bacterium
TTCCCTGATACTGATGTATGTAGCACTTTGACATCCGGATTAAGCGCTAAGGATTCTTCCGTTTGATAGCCGTACTGCTTTCTCAAGACAGAACTGTTGACACCTCGTTTTTTCGGGGATTTTGTTAACAATGTGATTTTACTGTTAGAGTCCTTGCGGTTTGCTTTTAACTCAACGGTGCCGAGGTCGGCTGCTTGAACAGAGTTTTCCTCAACACCCAGTTCATCTTCAAGAGTTTTTCCGATACCAGTATCACCTGCACGGTGCGACGGAATATAGCCTTTGGCCTTAACCCTTTCCAGTTCTTCCTTGAACTTTTCATCAGACGTTAAGTCACCAGATACTTTTATCCTTTGATCTGCCATATACCCTCCTATACAATTTTCTTGTTAACCTTGAACAGGAGCGGCTGGTCATTTTCTTTGATTCGGAAACCTGTGCCGTGATCGTGAGTCTGACCGTTCTTGGCTCCGCCGTGATACTGCCCAATTCGCAAATCTATGTAGATTTTACCCTTTTCAAGCAGATCAACAAAAGCTTCGTAGTTGAAACCAGACACCTCATAAGCCTCAATAAACATGAATTCCTCGCTGGCTCCACTTCCTCTGGACTGAGCTTTAGCATAAACAAACTTGTTTTTGTACTTCTTTTCAAAGGTTTTTTTCAGCTGTTCGCGGGTCCAATACGCATATGATTTTCCATCTTCGGCAACAATCGATACTTTCGTCGGGTCACATGTCACTTTCAGGCTATGTCCTGTACTGGCAATGGAAACAAATCGATCCGCGGACAATGTTGAGTGAAGAACCTTTTCGTCATTATCATAGGCATTACTGGAATAGCCAAACGTCATACGAAGTGTATTTGCAGCGCCTTGGGGTTGAGGTGTTTTTGTAAAGATTGTAAGCATACTGTTGGAAGTAAGGCGACAGGACTTTAACTCATAATCGCCAAAATCAGGTCCATCAATATTGTTTTCAACAATACCAAGTAAATCCTCCAGAGTTTTCCCAACACCTGTAGGGCCGGAACGATGCGTTTTAACCCAGCCCATAGTTTTAATCTTCGTGTACTCACGAATAAAATCATCAAGCGTTGTAATCATTTTGCTTCCTCCTATTATTTTGTTCGCGCAAATATTTATTGTATGCACGTTTTAGTTTACATCAGGAAATCCGGTAGGAATAATTCATGGTTATTATAGTGTACCTGCTTTGCTTCCCTCTGAATGCTCCGGTTGTCGCAATCAAGAAGCGCTTCAGACAAAAAGATACTATCAGTTGTCTGGATAACGTATTTCACTCGATTTGTGCGAATATATGTAGCCGCTTCTCTCGTGAATCCGTTTCTCTGGAGCCAAATCGTTTGCGGGTCTGTAGCACCATACTCGACGAATTCATACCAGTCCATAAAAGCTCTGTCAGGATAAACCGACTTAAACACCTCGGAAAACTTCAAAAAATAGTTTGACAATCTGAAAAGAATAACATCATCGACGGTTTCCAGCATCGAAGATATCAATGCGTTTATGTGTTCCGGTGTGTTTTCAAAAGGAACCCACGCATTGTTCAATCGTACTTTTGCATTAGAATCAGGCTTTAGGTTGTTTTCGATGGTCTCAGTAATCATCTGCTTCAGGCTGATGCCGGATATCCACTTGTTCAAAATGAAAGCATACCAGCGAAGTTTAGAATGCACGATACCTGTATCGGTAACTTTTGCGTATCCGAGAGTTCCGCTTTCATATTTTTCCCATTTGAATATATCACATAGCTCATTTAAGAAGGCGACAATGTCCTCATATTTCGCCATGCAGCCTATTGTTATAGACGGGTAATGCAAGCCCGCACGAATATGGCTGGCAAGATTCTCTATCTGGTCATGTGTCATGCTGATATTGTCGTCTGGCTGGCTTTCCTTGCGAAGGAAGGCCTCCTTTATTTCTGCACCGACACCATTAGCAAGTAAAGGAGCAAATTCTTGAAGTACTCGACTGTTGCGACTGCTCATAACATCGCGAAGCAGAATACTTGAAATCCGGCGCATCAGGGAGTATTCATTAGGATCCTGTTTTGGCTCAAGAAGCATCTCTGCATTGCCAGTCCGCAATGATGCAACAATTTTTTCTTTTTGCTCCTGTGATAGTGCTGACACCACCGATAGCTGTTGTGGGGCGATATTCTCGCGCAGCAAGTCCAAGTACCGGTTTACGTTGGCCTTTCTTGGTATGCAAATGAGAAATACATTACCGTACAGGTTGAATTCGATACGTCCAACGCGACCTATTAGATTGCGGAATTCAATAGCCGACATTACGCCGCCATTTTTATCGCTGGTTATAAAAAGATTATCAGCAGGCAAGTTGACCCCTTCAAGGAGCGTGCTGGTACTAAAAAGAGTCTTTATGCTGCCGTCTTTTCGTTTGTATATCTCTTCAATGCGTATGCGAATAGGCGCAGGGAGAAAGCCCATGTGGTATGCGACGCCCTTTGTAATTATCTGCGCCAAATAATATGCGCCGTGAACATCCTGCCGAATATCCTCAGCCAGTGTTTCAAGTTCCTCATCATGCAATTCAGGAAGGTCACGTGCGTAATCTATCGCCCAATTTACAACCTTGTCCTTCGAGTCGCAGTATACTATTGTTCTCTTGTCAGCACCGAGTTCACGGATAAAGTCGAGCAGACCTTTCTGCTCATCAAATGAGCCAAGTTTACGCAAATCCTGTGACATTTCGTTATAAACGTGAAATTCATGCTTCCTCAAGTCAATCATGAATTTTTCTTGATTGACTGGAGCATACATCGTAGCCAGCCTGTTATCAGAAGCAACGACTACTCCCGGAATAAGCTGTAAATACACTTCCGGATTTGGTATGTTCGGAGACGCAAAAATAATATGCGGGCGATGCGCACGTTGGGAAAGCATATCCACGACCTTATAATAAAAAGCACTTCTTCCGTCTTTTTTCGATATTTTGTGCGCCTCGTCAATGAACAGATATTCAATTGGAATATCTCGCATGATAATGAGTAGGTAGAGCAGGCGCTCCGGCGTCATAATGAATATGTAATTATGCGGCTCCTCCAATGCCATTGCCCCAGCAGATGTGACTATACGGTAATCCTTCTCCGAAAGCATACTTTTTAGGTCGTCGGATATGCTGGATGTAACTTCGTTAATGAGTGCTTTTGACGGAACAATTATCGCATAATTACAAAGCGCATCCGTCGCATTGTTCTCTATCTGCTCTTTGATAAACATACGCATGACATATGATTTTCCAAGAGAAGTAGGCGCAGAATAACTAAAATAGGATGCATCAAAGCTATCGTAGATTTCTTTTTGTGCTGAGAAGAAATAGTTTTCTGGTGATGCAGGGATTTTCAAGTATTCTTTTCTGATCTCCGTAGCCATCTGCTCAAGAACATCATCGCTGCGGTAACCTTCTGCGCGTAGTGTCACGCCTCTGAAATTGCCAATAGTGGAAAGCACCGAGCCGACATAATATCGGACGGTCTCGTCGTCTGGGTATAGCTCATTCAACAAAGCAACAATCTCTTGCGCCCACAAGTGGTGCATTTCCGAGTTGGGCACACCATAAGATTTTGACAAAATATCCGCAAAGCGTAACGCGTCATCTAAATTAATGGCCTCGGCTTGATTGTCAGCAAGCCCAAGCAGCTTTATCGCATAATTATATAGAATAGAATTATAGATTTCATTCAGGTACTCGTTCTTCTCCAAATCTGTGAAGATGGCATGACCGAGCGTTGTGTTATCACTCATTATGCGCACCTCCCAGTAGATTCGACATGATTTGCCTTTTATCTTCTTCTGCATTATTCAACGGCAGAAAATAGAAATAAAAGGAGTGCATACCGAGCCTTAACTCGTTCGCCCTTTGCACAATATAAGGCGCGATGCGCTTAATATCATCACGCATTTTAGTAACGGCTTCCTCGCGGAAAGCATCGTTATCATCGCATTCAATGTCAAGTGTGTATCCGACGAACACGCCAAAAGCCATATCAGGTGCCATCGACCTGTCTCTGTTGGGAATGAGAATTTGACGAAGTCGAGCTGTTGTTTCATCGTCATATGTACGGTTCAGAAGGGTGCTATCGACCATGTGCCTTTCATTTCTTCTGCCGTTTTTTATGTCTGCAAGAACGGAGAAAGCGTTGTCAATACAGCTCTGTATATCACCCTTTATGCAAGAAGCGCCAAACACTAACTGGTAGTTGATAGCGCCGTTAACCTTCCGCTTCAGCAGGTGGACGCTGTCGCTCTTGCTGTTATATTGGCGACCGGCTGTCACTATTTCGACCTTGCTAAGGAGCTTGGGGGCATGGAGCGCTCCTTCCATAAACGTAAAAAGAAGCATCTCGCCCAGTTCGTTTCCAGTACCTCTTTCGTCTGGTTGCCCGTTCTCTTGCATCATACGGAGCGCCTTGACACCCATACTTCGCACCTTATTGCGATCCTCAAAATCTTTGATTTGGGTCCTGTTATAAACGTACATACTGGCGCAATCCATCAAGTATTCGCTAATAGCCTCATAGTCAAAAGTAGAATCTGAAATATCCAAATAATAGAGGTTGAGCTTACTCTTGTTGCTAAGTGCCAATGTCTCTGGGTGTTCGACTTCTCTAAAAATTGTGCAAAAATCGCTATCATCAAGAGTGCATCCGAGCTCTTCCATTTCCACAACAACAGTTTCATTTATCGTAATATTCGCTGTATTTTGTTCAAAAGAACAGATATACTCGTTTGTTATTTGCCCAATAGTACCTTTCCCAGACTTGTTTTCTGCAGCCGAAGCCGTATATAAAAAGATGTCACCAATAAAATCAGCAGGATTAAATACTACTTTAGTTAAAAGTTCTGAGTATTTCATGCGACCAATTGATGCTTCACAGTCAATCTCATCAGACAGGGTTATACCTTGTAACGCCGCTATAGCCAGCTTGATTTTATTCTCATCAAGCAACGGCAAAACATATTTTGTTATACTGTTGGAAACATGAGCAACATCCGCTGTCCGTGCGGGAATCACAACGTTCTCAGGAGAGAGATTATTATCGCAACTCATTAAACGACTGACGGCACCATCATCTGATTCCAGGATCCCACCATAGTATTCGTCTATCGATTTGACGATTGCGCCACAGAGGGTCTTGTTATAGACCTTCGGCTTTGAACAATACCGTAATACTTTTATAAGTGCGGCGAAGCATAGCTTCATAACAAGCCCTCCTTCCAGCGTTACTTTTCTTTTTTAACGTAATCAACAAGGTCGCTAATATTACACTCCAGAACGTCGCATATTCGCCCAAGAACATCCATACTGACAGATTCGCCTCGTCCCATTTTTGCCATTGTTGACGACGTAATTTTCGTCATTGCCATCAAATCTTTTTTCATCATGTTTTTATCAATTAATAATTTCCATAGTTTATTATAACTGTAAGCCATTGCTTGCTCC
>CAYVPJ010000111.1:0-5439 GCA_964453505.1 uncultured Oscillospiraceae bacterium
CATACCATGCGATTCACCTACAAGAAGCTGTGGAAATTATTGATTGATAAGGAAATAAATAAAAAGACTCTCTGCCAAATGAGCAACATTAGTGCTACGTCGGTTGCAAAGCTCGGTAACGATGGGAATGTCAATACCTCGGTTCTGTTGAAAATCTGTACGGCACTTAAGTGTGATATTGGCGATATAATGGAAATCGTGCCGGACGAAAGCCCGGTAAAATCCGAAGAGTAAACAGGAGGAAAAGTGATGGCAAACGGAAATAGTACAGCCACAATAGGCTTTGAAGAGCAAATATGGGCGGCAGCAGATATCCTGCGCGGGAACATGGATGCCGCCGAATACAAACACGTCGTATTGGGGCTGATATTCCTCAAATACATCTCGGATAAGTTCGACGAGCGTTATCGTGAGCTTGAAGCCGAGGATGATGATGTCGAGGATAAGGACGCATACACGGAGAAAAACATCTTCTTCGTGCCGCCCTCTGCCCGCTGGAGCGTCATTGCCGAAGCAGCACACCGTGAGGAAATCGGCACCGTTATTGACGATGCAATGCGGGCTATCGAAAAAGAGAACAAGCGCCTGAAGGATATCCTCCCGAAGAACTATGCCCGTGACGACCTCGACAAGCGCCGCCTCGGAAATGTCGTTGACCTTTTTACCAATATTCAGATGGTGGAGCACGGCGAGAACAAGGACATCCTCGGCAGCACCTATCAGTATTGCCTCGCGCAGTTTGCAAGCAAGGAAGGCAAGCGCGGCGGCGAGTATTACACGCCGTCTTGCATGGTCAGAACGCTGGTTGCTGTGCTGAAACCCACTGCCGGTCATCGCGTATACGACCCCTGTTGTGGCAGTGGCGGTATGTTCGTGCAATCGGAGCGATTCGTCAAAGAGCATAGCGGCGACAGAGGTGAGATTTCCATCTACGGACAGGACTCCAACCCGACCACACGCAAGCTCGCCATTATGAATCTTGCCATCCGTGGCATCGAAGCCGACCTCGGCTCCTTTAATGCGGATACCTTCACAAACGACCTACACCCACAGCTCAAGGCAGATTATATTATCGCAAATCCGCCGTTCAACCTTTCCGACTGGAACGACGGTTCTTTGAACGACGACAAACGCTGGAAGTACGGGTTGCCGCCCGCAGGAAACGCTAACTTCGCGTGGCTGCAGCACATGATATTCCACCTTGCGCCGAACGGAAAAATCGGCATGGTGCTTGCCAACGGCTCTCTCTCATCGCAGAGCGGCGGCGAGGGTGAAATCCGCCGTAAAATCGTTGAGGATGATTTGGTCGAGGGCATTATTGCTATGCCGTCCAATCTATTCTACGGCGTGACCATTCCGGCAACGCTCTGGTTTGTCAACCGAAACAAAAAGCAGACTGGTAAAACGCTCTTTGTCGATGCCCGCAAAATGGGTACCCTCATCGACCGCGTTCACCGCGAACTGTCGGATGAGGAGATTGAAAAAATCGCCGCAACCTTTGAGGCATTCGACGATGGAACGCTCGAAGATGTCAAAGGCTACTGCGCCGCTGTCACCACCGAGGATATCGCAAAGCAGGACTTCATTTTAACTCCGGGGCGCTATGTCGGCATTGAGGAGCAGGAGGACGACGGAGAGCCGTTTGAAGAAAAGATGACGCGCTTGACAGGCGAACTCTCGGAGATGTTCCAGCGTTCCCACGAGCTGGAGGATGAGATCCGCAGAAGACTGGGGGCGATTGGGTATGACATCTGATATTAACCTTTCTGCTCTTTGCGATTATGCTGAAGGACGCATTGCTGTCGCTGACTTATGCTTGGACAGTTATATTTCTACAGAAAATATGCTGCAGAACAAGGAGGGTATCTGCCAGTCATCAGGGCTTCCGACTGTTGCACAGACACAAGCATATCAGCCGGACGATGTTTTGGTTTCCAATATTCGTCCGTATTTCAGAAAGATATGGTTTGCCGACCGCGAGGGCGGCTGCTCTAACGATGTGCTTGTTATGAGAGCGAAAGAAGACTGCTACCCTCGATTCCTTTATTATATATTATCAGACAACGCCTTCTTTGATTACGCCACAGCAACAGGCAAAGGAACAAAAATGCCGCGAGGAGATAAAGGCGCAATCATGCGATACTCAGTCCCAAATGTACCGTATGAGGCCCAAGTGGAGATTGCAGACACTCTTTCCGCTCTTGACGAACGGATTGCTGAAAACAAGAAGATAAATCATCATTTAGCGGCTTGAGATTTGAGAACAGCATACTGCTTTTTCCAGGCTCTTGATGGCTTTCGACAGATGCAATCGTCCGATGCAAAGGCGCAAACGCCCGGTAATGAATTGTTGCCACAAATATCTGGATTCTTCTGGCGGCACCCGAATGTCTGAGTTTCCGAGTCCAGCGCGTGTAAAGGAGCATCAAATGAAATTTTCAATTCCTTGTTCATATAGAAGCCTCCTCCACGGATATTTCGCCAGACATGAGCTTGGGAAGTATGGTGTCTCTCAGCTGCGACAGATTGCGGCTCTCGATTCTATTATTGATAATCTGCTCATAAAGCGGTGCAAGCAACTTGCCAATCTGACGGAAGCCCTCATCATCAGGGATTATCACCTCGGCTTTTTCGAGAGCATCCCGCTTAATGTGTCCCATCGTGGTTGCTTTATCAGCCGCCATCGAAATGAACTCGGTCAAATGATGACAAGTCCATGCGTAATAAAACCACTTGTCGTAATGCCGAGATGTAACCTTAAAGAGATGCTGGTTAAGTCCACAATCGCCACCGCACCAGAAATCGACAAGGAGGCTACCAGACCATGAAAAGATTACATCACCATCATGGACGATATAGTCTGGGCGGATGCTGGGAGAGCACAGCTCACTTGAAGCATCACACGAGCCTTGCCGCAGCTCTTTGATTTTGAGGACAGGCAGTCCGATTTCTTTCTCTGCCGGTCTGAATCGTTGCATAGCCAGTCCATTCAGATAATCGGCAATATCAGTAAGATGTCCGATTTTCCAGCTTTCAGGCATCACGCCACCGAAAGGTTCGAAATCAACGAACCACGACTTGAAAATGGCTTGTGCCATCTGCTCTAAATGATGATTTACTCACTCCTCCTGCCCACAAACATAATAACCGAAAGGTAGGAGGAAAATATGAAGGACAAGCTGATTACTCAGGTACAGGCAAGCATGGCGTCGATGCTTAATGCGACGCAGTTGGAGGAACTCCGGCGAGTGCTGACAAACGCCTTCCACGATGTGGAGATTACAGAAAGAAAGGCGTCCGATGCACAGGACGCCGAAGAGAATGGAGGATTGCTGGAAGTGTTCACCGCCGCGAAAAGAGTCGAGGGTTGCTCGGAAAAGTCGCTGAAATACTACGATTCCACCATACGGGCCATGCTCGGCAGCGTGGAGCACCCGGTGCGAGAAATCAGCACGGATGACCTGCGTGGCTATTTGGCAACCTACCAGCTGGAACGGCACTCCAGCAAGGTGACGATTGACAATATGCGGCGCATTTTCTCCAGCTTCTTTGGCTGGCTTGAGGATGAGGACTACATATTAAAAAGCCCTGTCCGGCGTATCCACAAGGTGAAAGCGGATAAGCCCATCAAAGAAACCTTCAGCGATGAGGGCTTGGAGCTGCTCCGCGACGCCTGTGACGAAATCCGCGACTTGGCGATGGTGGACTTGCTTGCCTCAACGGGAATGCGTGTCGGGGAGCTGGTAAACCTCAATCGTGAGGACATCAACTTCTACGAGCGGGAATGTGTCGTTTTCGGCAAAGGCGGCACTGAGCGAGTCGTTTACTTCGATGCTCGGACGAAAATACACTTGCTCAATTACATCGACAGCCGCGACGACAGCAACCCTGCGCTCTTCGTTTCGCTGACAAAGCCCCACGAACGGTTGCTGATAGGCGGTGTGGAAACCCGCATGAAGGACATCGGTAGCAAGGCGGATATGCAGAAAGTACACCCGCACAAATTCCGAAGAACGCTTGCTACGCGGGCGATAGATAAAGGAATGCCCATTGAACAGGTACAGCGATTACTTGGTCATGTGAAGATAGATACGACCATGCAATACGCAATGGTCAATCAGGCGAATGTGAAGAATTCGCATAGGAAATACATTGGATGAGGAGGTACCACAAATGGATGGATGGTATAGAATCAAGGCGGCAGACTTCATTGATTTCAATCCGCGTGAAAGTCTGCCGAAGAATACAGAAGCAAAAAAAGTGGCAATGGAGCGTCTCCAACCTTTTACACGAGCTGTTGCCGGTTATGAGGTTTCCTCGTTTAGTGGAGGCACAAAGTTTCGTAATGGGGACACAATCATGGCAAGAATTACGCCATGTCTTGAAAATGGTAAAACAGCGAAAGTCAGCTTTCTCAATGATGGCGAAATTGGGTTTGGCTCGACAGAATTTATTGTTATGCGAGCAAAGCCGAATGTCAGTGATGCAGACTTTGTTTACTACTTGGCGACAAGCCCTTTCTTTCGCGAGATAGCCATTCGGTCTATGGTTGGCAGTTCGGGACGTCAGCGTGTTCAACAAGGTGTTCTGGATGCTACAAACCTTTTTGTACCGCCGCTTTCGGAACAGATAGAGATAGGGCACACACTGCGGGCGCTGGATGATAAAATTGAGAATAACACAAAGATAAATCATCATTTAGCGACGATGTCTGCAACGGATAGTTCGCCGGACATCAGACGGGGCAATAGGGTGTCGCGTAGAGCAGCTAACCGTCTGCTCTCAGCTTGATTTTGAAAAACAGCCTCAAATAGTGGCTGCACAAGGGTCGAATACTCGTTAAGCACACCGTTTTGGGGTATTGAAAGGGGTAATGACTTAATGGTCGTTAAGCTGAGATTGGCCTGCACCGCTTGCTGTATGTTTCTCGTGTAGAAATCCGTATGTAGTCCACCAACAAAAAAGCTGTAAAGTATTATGGGCTTAATTTTTGTATCATCTGGTCTAATGATAGCGACCGCTTGATTGGTATTCGCCGGGACTAAATCCTCGCCAACGAAAGAGAAACGTCCCAGCGTTCCAGCAATTGTAAAAAGAATATCGCCTGCACGAATGACCGAACGACTTAATAGCGAGTTTGTATCGTCATCAATATGAGCGAGTTTACCGTAATCAATGGAATGGTCATTCAGGATGCTTTCAGCTTTTACGAAGTTGATTCCTTGCTCAACAAACCGTTTTTTAAGTGTTGTAGGGGTTGTTCCTTTCGTGACCGTCAAGCATAATTCGTCTATAGTGGTGCTACGCCAATCGTCCGGCATTACACCGCCGAAGGGCTCGAAGTCCACAAACCAGCTTTTGAAAATAGCTTGCGCCATCTGCTCTAAATGATGATTTAACGCCTGTGGGCGTAACGATAGAAATTCCATGATAGGAGGT
>CAYVPJ010000112.1:0-3950 GCA_964453505.1 uncultured Oscillospiraceae bacterium
TAACCGAGTTTTTAGTAAAAATGAGCCAAAATCCAGTGTGAGCGGAAAAGATAATTTCCTGTGTGCCTTAAATAGCGGGATAAAATATGCCGTAGCGTGCCATCAATGTTTTCAATATATGTAGTTGTTGACAGCTCTCTCTGATTTGTGATATGCTGTTTTCACCACGTATCAGGAGGCACAGGGATGGGCGTTTATTATCACAAGCTATATGTCCTCATGGCTGAGAAAGGCGTTTGTCAAAAGGATTTGGAGAAAGTGCTGGGTATTTCGCCTGTCACTTTTTCTCGAATGCGGAAAGGCGAGTATATTTCGTTGGAAACCATAAGCCGCATTTGTGAGTTCCTCGGATGTGATTATGGCGATGTTATCTCCACTTCGCTCCCAGAGGACAGTTCACCTCTTGTTGTGGATATGGCCTATCAGCACGCGATGGGTGCGATTCGGGAAGCATTGAAAAAATATATGGAGGACAAGCAGCTCTCCACTTCAGATCTTCGAGAAATGACGGGTCTGTCCGTTAACACCATTAAAGGGCTTCTTGTCGGTCATACGATTTCAGCGAAGTCTTTTCAGAAACTCCTTCGCCTGAACCCGGATTTTAATGTGTACATAATTAAGCAGGCCGACTTGCTTCCGGAGGAGCTTCAGCAATATTTTCGACAGCAAAGTGGCTGACTTCATATAGGACCAATCGCAAGAATAATCCAATGCCTCGTTATACTCCAAATATCGGCACTCAGCTTCGGCTGGGTGCCTTTATCAATGCGTTTATACCATCACTCAATAATGTGCCGGACAGCTCTATCATTTTCGCAATCATTCGTTTCCGTAAAGGGCGCGTCGACAGGTATTTTGTCGATTTCGCAGAAATAACCCTCGAGCAGTTGTCCGATTATATCCTCAAACAGAGCTTCTATGCAGTTATAGTGCAAATAGAAGGTTTTGTAATGGATTCTGGCACGAGCGGTCAGTTCCCTGAATATGCCCCAGCTTTCACCATTTTCAGAACTAATCTTTCCAGACATTTTTTATCAGGCTCTCGGTTCTCTCGCGTCGAGCCTCGGTTTCGGCGATGTCAACCTCTATTGAAATGACGCTGCCTTCTTTGCTGCCTTCAGGCATGAGTTGCCTGGGCACGTTAATAAATTGTTTATTGGGCATTTCAATGACTGCAAAATTCCCTTCAAATCTATCAATAACTACTTTCATATGATATTTAGCTCCCGAATGTCGAAACCAAATTTCCGGTCGAGTCATAAAGCTGTGCCGGATCACTGCTGCTATTGTTCCACATATTGCTCGTTGTCCACTTTAAATCGCCAGTTGCCGTGCCACTTGCCACTGTCACAGATGCCCCGGCTTTCAGTGAATATGAAGGGAATGTGTACCGTTGATTACCTGTCACCGATACAAGTACCCAACCAGATAGATTAACATCTGAGGTGCCAGTGTTCTTGATCGTTACAATTTCGGCCACTTTATCAACATTGCTAATGATAACCTTGCTGGATGAATTCGCCGTGCCATTAGAACCGTTCCCGCTACCGGCGGCCGTCGAACTTACCTTATTGACTGTGATGTTGGTGCCATCGGAAGTAAATATAACCGTGCCATCCTTATCCGTGCGGAATATCGTCGCCCCTATAGCTGTTAGCTTATCGAGCGTCGTCTGCGCAGGATGCCCGTAATCGTTATCTGCACCAACAGAAATGACAGCATATTTTGGATTAACCTTATTCAAAAAAGTTTGACCGGTTGATGACGAGCTGCCATGATGGCCGACTTTCAGGACGTCAGCCGAGACATCGCCAGTTATCTCGTTTTCAGACAACTCCTCGGCATCACCCATGAATAAGAAAGAATTATTCTTGTACGTGATCTTAATAACAGCGGAATAATTGTTCAGATCATCATATTGGTCTTTATTCGGCGCTAACATGACAACTTTAAAATCATTTATATTTATCAGACTGACGCCAGCTTTTGCAGTAGTGACAGTGAGCCCTTTACTGGCGATGGCAGTCAGTAGGTCCGCATATGTTTGGGTTGTCGTTGCAACTTTTGGCATGTAAATAGTGCCGATCGTGAGGTTATTCACCACATACGCCATGCCCCCGATATGATCGGCATGGGGGTGTGTTGCAACAAGATAGTTGATTTTGTTATAACCGAGGGCTTTAATGTAGTTAACGATCTGGGGACCGTTTTCTTCATTACCGGCATCAATCAGCAGCGTTTCACTGTTTGGCAGCTCGATAAAGATCGAATCTGCCTGCCCTACATCAATATAGTGAACAACAAGGTTTTTTAGGGCGGAAGCTTCGGGCGTATAACTGACAGAGGTATCGATAGTAATGGTGTTCGCACTGCCGTCCCAACCAACTCCAAAGTCAATTTTCCCGGCGATATCTCTAAGCTTAAAATAATTGAAACCACCGATAGTATACGCGGTAAGATCTACCTTAACGCCGTCGATGTATACCGCCGAGGTTGAGAGTGTTGCAGATTGCGTGCCGGATAACCCTGACTTAGTAAGCTCACCGCCGACCGGTGTATATGATTTGCCTGTTGTCAGGCTTATAGCGTTATTTGCTCCGTCCCAGCCGACTTCAAATTGTTTTTCAGTACCATTAACCGCTTGGGCTAAGTCTCTCAGTTTGAAGTAGTTATTGCTATTAATGGTGTATGCATCGAACGAAACAGATTGGTTATTTACCAAGACAGTCGATGAGGTTGGCGTGGCGGTCATCGCAGCGCTGGCGCTGACAATTAAGGTTGAAGTCAACAAGACTAAAACTAACAAAGCGCTAAATATTTTTCTCATTGATGCCCCTCCAATAATTCTCTTTGTATACATATTACTACGCAAATATATGTTTAGACAAGATAAAACTGGTAATAGGCATGAACACTGTGCTTCATTGAACGGCACATGCAAAACGAACTATCGCTTTACTTGTAAGAAATCAACATTTCTGATAAAATACTTTCTAAGATGATGATTGGCGGTGTTTCTATGAGTATTTTGGGTAAGGTCATTGAATTTGTCGCTTCGGATGCTATTGTAGATGCACTGGATGTCCCCATCAAGGCATTAGATAAGGCAAGTAAAAAATTAGATGCGAAAAATAAGGCGAGTAAAAAGAAATTATTCGAAAAACAACCTGGTACTGAGGTTTTGGTTCTCAACCAGCAGCGCTTTACTTGGCGAAACAAGTTCGATGTTTATGATGAATATGAAAGCGTCAAATATTCTGTTAAAGGTGAATTTTCGTCGATAAAACATCACTTACATATTTATGATGCCAACAGCAATGAAATTGGATCTGTAAAGGAAAAACTTATTTCACTACGATCGCCGTTATCTTTGGAATCGGGCCCAAAGGATTTTATATTTGAAATCGGTGGTAAGAAAATAGGAACTATGAAATCGAAGTGGGCGTTCGGTAAGCAAAAATATGAAGTAGATTTCAATGGTTGGCAAATTGAAGGTAATGTTTTGGGATGGAAGTATAAAATTTTTGAGGGTAAAAATGAGGTTGCAAATATTTCGCAGCAACTTCTATATTTCGGTGATACCTACATTATTGGTTTTAGTGATAAAAGGAATGAATTGATTATCCTGATGTTAGTGTTGGCGCTCGATGTAGCGAACGCACCGAAAAAATCAGAAGAGTTCAAAAACACTCTGCATCATAAAAGCCACTACTGGCTATAACCTCACCTCATGATCTTCTTTGGCGACCGGGTAAAGATTACTCTGTATATAATTCCGTACACGCGCTTACCCTGACTTTGGACTTTACACAAATTTTTACGCGCTACGCTTGGGAGGTGGCAGAAGCTAATTAACCCTCTGCTGCTCGATCAGCCTCAAAGCATCGTTTAACTCTGTTTCTGTCATATCCCTTTCTGTTCGGAACAGTGCGCGTCACAGGGCAGAGACC
>CAYVPJ010000112.1:3960-5432 GCA_964453505.1 uncultured Oscillospiraceae bacterium
CGATGAGAGAGATCGCAATGTGGTGTCAGCTGTAGTCAATTCTTTAATTGACAGAAAGGCTTTATAAACGTTTAATTTGGTGGAATGATAGGCGGTTGCTTGTTTTGCGCAACCGCCTATCATTCCCGCAGATATTCACAATAGATAGTACGACCTACCGGGTTATATGCGCTGTAGAGCAACGGGAACACCTTTTGCTGCGTGGATATCCTTATCTTTGGAGAAAACAGATTGCTCGCACTTTTTAGTTACCTTCCCCACTGCAAACCCGGCTTTTCCGCTTTCAACTTAAGCTCCCAGATGATTTTTGCCGTCTGCTCATTCGTAATGTTTGTCAGAGGCAAGAGTGTTCCATCGGGATAGCCATTAAAGAAGTTAAGGGCAACTGATCTCTCAAGATTTGCTGTTGCGTAACCACTCACAGCACTTCGGTCTGAAAAGCGACCGAGCGTACCGTCCGTATTCGCAGGGATCAGGTCGGTATTTCTTAGGCTGAAAGCGCGGATGAGCATAGTGGCGGCATCCTGCCGCGTGATCAGGGAATTCGGGCTGAACGCCGTAGCCGAAACCCCGTTGATGATCCCGCATTGATAGGCGATCTGCATCTGCTTCAGGTTCGGATTGTCGGCTTTGACGTCTGTAAAAGGGAAACCCGTTTTGACCCCGTCAAGTGCGCTTAGGCCAAGAGCATTGACGATGGCCGCGCAGAATTCCGCCCGAGTCGTATATTTCCCCGTCGTGAAATTTCCGTTTGAGTCTAACCTCATGATCCCGTTATTCACCGCGGAGTGGATATAGCCCGCCGCCCAGGCGGGGAGAGCGGCTTCGTTTTTTATCGTTACGGGTGCCGCGATTGCAGTATTTTTAACAATGGAGGCAAACGACTTGTAAGCGCCCGAGGACCAGTCGGAAAGGGGATTGACGACGAACTGATCCGACTTCAGCATTTGCTCAAGCTGAAATTCAATATTGAATTCGTCGGCCGTGCCCGGTGTCAGTTCATCAAGATTGTAAATCACAGGCGCAGGCGGAGAAAACGGCGGGTCGGGCAGCGGGACTCCGGAAACCGACATACCGGAAACGACATGACGCATCTGATAGATGCTTCTCGAAGTCGCCTCGTCTTCACTGGCGGGTACGCTTACACCTGCCATCGGTGAGGTGATAACATATGACGGCCGCATATTTGAGAACCCGACCAATATTTGAAAATATGGTTTTTTGTAAATGATATTCGGAACCTCAACATCTTCGTAAATCGTAATAGGAGCACCTGTCGGGCTTTGGATTGTATATGATTCCGTAACCGTCACCGTCGGCGGGATATCGGGCTTAATTTCCTCCCAGCGCCACTTATAGCTGGCCTCGGTGCTGGTTCCCGCACTGCTGCTTACGGCAGAACCGAGAATCAATTTTGGCAGGTCTTTTGCCTCATATAGAAGAACCGGGAACGGGGCGTCACGATAATACTC
>CAYVPJ010000113.1:0-5359 GCA_964453505.1 uncultured Oscillospiraceae bacterium
CCCGCCGCCGCGAACATTTCAGAAAGCTCCTTTTTGCCGAACAGGTGTATGTGCTCCTCGTTGTCGTCGGGCTTCGACGGCACGCTTGCGACGATATAGCGCTTGGCGAGTTTTGCGGCGTTTCGGACGGCTTTTTCAGCGTCGGGTATGTGCTCGAGCACCTCGAGCAGCGAAACCGCGTCGGCCCGCTCGCCTTCGTATGAACAGAAATCGGCCTTGACCGCCCTAAGGTTCTCGATTCCGCCGCGCGAGACGGAGTTCAGAAAATCGACCCTGTAGTCGAGAATATCCACGGACGTGACATTCAGGTTCGGAAACTCTGTCATGCACGGCCACAGAAAAGTGCCGCGACCGCTGCCCACGTCTATAAGGCTATCGACGCAAACCGAGCGCAGAAAGCCTAACGCGCGCTTCACGCGCGCCAAGTCGCCGTGAGTGCGCTTGAACCTGTACATTTTAAGCCCCGCGCGTTCGCCGAGAGCGATTATCTCGTTTAGCTCGTCGCGAGAGAGGCTCGAAAGCGGCGGCTGCGACAATCTGATCGGCAAAGCGAGCGAACCGCGCGCGTATGCCGCCGCGAACCGCTCGTAGTATCTGAGTTCCTCGGTCAATCAACGTCACTCCGTTTCACACAAAAACATTGTCGATTATGCGCGACTCGTATCGCTCGGGCGGTTCGAACGAGCGCAGCATACGCGCCATAACCTTTACGGGAACGCTATACTGCCTGTTTGAGTTTCTACGCAAATTCTCAAGCCATTCGGTCTCAAGATACACAATTCTGACATACGAACCGTACTGTTCGCACAGGCTTATCAAAGCGCGCCTGTTCTTCTCGCTAAGGCAGGTCGCGTTCCATATGAAAGGTCGTTTCGCGCGCAGATATGTCCGCGCGGCTTCCTTCGCCGCCTGAACGACCGCGCCCTGCTCGCCGTCGGGCGATATATGCATTTCACGGCGAATGCCGTCCAAACACACGGTGGGCAAATCGGGGCGGTTTTGGCGAATCCACGTGTCCTTGCCCGTGCCGGGCAGACCGCACATCAGCGTCGCCTCGCCCCACGCGCCGTCATACAGGGGTTGATCCTGCCACACGTTTTTCCCCGCGAGGTAGGCGCGCTGAGTGTGTTCGCCCGGAAACGGATACGGCGCGCATAAACAGCCGCTCTCGAAGGCGAGCTGCCTTGCGAGCTCCACGGAGTCGAGCATGTCGCCTGCGTCGTCGGACACGCGCCCGCGTATGTCGGCTTTCGCAAGCATAAAAAGCATATCCAATGAAAAACATGAATATAGCTCGCCGTTCGCGGCAATTTTACGCGCGTCGAGCGCCGGGTCTATCGCGTCGAGCATATGCGCGGGGCGCATATGATACTTTATGAGCAGGCAGACGGTCTCTCTGAACGCCTGCGCGTCCGCGCTTCCGCACAGGTTGAAATCGCGCCACAGTATTTCGCGCGCCATCTTCGCGCCGCATAACGAGTGACCGCGCGACGTTATACGGCCGTCATCGACGCGCGTCGTGTTTATCTTGCCTATGTCGTGCAGAAGCGCCGCAAGCGCAAGCGCGCAGCCGCGAGAGCGGTCGAGCGCTCTGTATTCGGGCATACGCGAAAGAGAGTCGCACACGAGCCACGTATGCTTGAGCACGTCGCCCTCGCCGTGCCATTCGCCGTCCTGCGGGGTGTCCGCCAACCCGGCGAGCAGCCCTCCCAGCGGCGAACTCATAAGCCCGTCCCTGTCGTATTCAAACAGCGGCGGGCGCGGCAGGCAATCCGTCAGTTTTTGAAGGTCGATTGATTCAGTCACGCTTAAGCTCCGCATCGAACAATTCGGATATGGGTCTGGACAGCAGATTAGGAACTATAGGCCTGTCAAGCCAATGCGACTCAGACATTTCAACGGTCTGAAGGAAACTGCGCCGCACGAATTTCGCGCGCGCGACGACCTTGCCGTCCGATTCCGCCTTAACGTACAGCCCTTCCATTGTCGCGGTCGAGTCGGTCTCCCTGACGATTTTGTCGGCGTCCAGACCGCCCTTGAGGGCTTCCGCGCGCAGGCGCTCGATGTGCCTCGGAGAAATATAGTTGGAGTCTCCCAACAGCGACAGCAGGTTCTCTTTCCGCGAAAGAACCCCCTCGAAAAGCACCGCCGCCGAACATACGGGCAGATTTCTCAGAATATCGCGCCGCGATTTTGTGTCGAGATACTCGCCGGTTTCCCTGTCGAGTATGTCGAACTCCATGAAGTAGTGCGGCAGCGAATCGTAAAACACGGTGTGCTTCGCGTATGTCCACTCTCCGTACATTATATAACGCGAACCGAGCGCGCTTCTGAGCCTTTGCGAGTGCGCGCCTGCCCATTGTTTGAACAGGTCGTAATGCCGCTCGCGGTATCCGCCCGATAAGTAGTGTCCGCGGCTTTGCAGGAGCAGCTCGCCATTCAGCCCGAACGACACGGCGGTATTCGCGCCGTCGATTTTTTCCTCGACGACGACGCGCCTGTTCGCGAACTCCGCAAACGGCGTTTGCGACATATCTTCGTCGCCCGCCTGAAGCCGCGAGCCTTCGATGTGGGGCGTTCTCGGGTATTTGATTATCGGGCGGTCGTCGCTCATGCGTTTCTCCCGTTCAGTTTACAATTTTGAGCCATATCTCCATTTGCGTTGTCAGACTGTCGTGGCTTTTGTATCTTTCGGCGGAGAACATATCGGTCTTTATGCTGTGCTTGGGAAGCCACATGCCGTAAATGTACTGAGTAGCCTTGTACAGCGCGTCCATGACCAGCGCCTGAAAGTTTTCAGCCTCGAACGCGCACACGACATATTCGCCTTCCGGCAAAACCCACACGTCGCTGCCTTCACGCGAACAGTCGGCGTCAGCGACTGCGCCCGCGAAGTATTTGCAGTCGCCCGGCGTATCGGCAGGCAACAGCACGCCCAATTCCTCGGCGTCAACGTTCGACCCGATTATTTCGGCTTTATTTGCGTGAAACTCGTTCCAGAGCTCGTCAAGCGGGTCGACGCCCGACTCGCTGCCAAGCCCGTCAAGCGCCTTCATGGGCATTATGACGCTCTTTCCCGCGAAATTCACAGGCGATTCGAGCTTCTCGCGCCTAACCTCGAGCACTATACCGTCGGTCACAAGCGGCACGCCTTCGTCGACAAGCACATAGTTCAGAAGCAGTTCGGGCTTCGTCATGCGGTTGAGCGCCACAGGGTGCTTTCTGTACTCGTCCGGAGTCATTCCGAACGTGTCCTTGAAAGTGCGCGTGAAGTGCTCGTGCGACGTGAACCCAAGATCAAGCGCCACGTCGAGTATCCTCGCGTCAGTATTGAGCAGCGCGTTTACAGAAAGCGCCATGCGCCTGAGCCTAATGTACTCCGACGGCGACTTTTTCACCAGTCGCGCGAACAGACGCGAATAGTAGAACTCAGAAAGTCCCGCCTTCTCGGCGAGCTTTTTGACGCTCAGCTCCTCGCCTATGTGCGCGTCGATTTCGTCCAGCGTTATTTGTATACTCTCCCATGCGTGCATTTTTAGCACCTCCCGAGCATTAGAATAACACGAGTCGCCAGACCGCGCTTGACCGTACATGCTCATTTAACATATTCTAGCCGACATTTCTGCGAACGTCAATCAGTAATAGAGAAACATAATTATCAGAGTTGAAAATTGCGTCGGCCGTTGCAGTCGCATGAACAGAGGTTTTAGCGCAAAACTCATATTAGGAAGCAACAGCTTAGCATACGACCGCTTGCGCAAAGTATTTGTATACGCCGAAAGCCGTCTTCGAACGAACGCGGCTCGGTCGCTGAATGCGGTCTGAACGAAGCCCCTCGCCGACGTCTGTTTGGGTTGCCGAGTGACCGGATTGTGAAGGCAGAGTGTTAATTTTTTCTTGCAATCTGCTCGCCTAAGATACTGATTTGAAATAACTTGCAATAATACGTAATATATGGTATAGTGAAGCTGTATAGGTACATTCACTATGCATTCCGCGCGCCCGTTCGGCGCGTCGGTCATGGAGGAATTTATGATTAAACGTTGGCTTGCATTATTGTTAACGGTCGCAATGCTGTTGAGCGCCATGCCCGCCTACTCCGACGAGATTGGAGAAGGCGAAACGCCGCCGGTTGCAGTGCAGACAGAAGAATCGCCAGTCGCGGAAGAACCTCCTGTTACGGAAGAACCTCCTGTTACGGAGGAATCTCCTGTTTCGGAAGAACCTCCCGTTGCAGAGGAATCTCCTGTTTCGGAAGAACCGCCTGTTACAGAAGAACCTCCCGTTACGGAAGAACCTCCCGTTGCGGAAGAACCTCCTGTTACGGAGGAATCTCCTGTTTCGGAAGAACCGCCTATAACAGAAGAACCTCCTGTTACGGAAGAACCGTCTGTTACAGAAGAAACTCCCGTTACGGGGGAATCTCCTGTTTCAGAAGAACCGTCCGTTACGGAAGAACCTCCTGTTACGGAGGAATCTCCTGTTTCGGAAGAAGCCCCCGTTACGGAAGAACCTGCTGTCGAACAGGGCGGGGAAACGCCTGTCGAGCCGACGGCTGAGATACCGTCGCTTGATTACACTAAATCGGCGGCGGACGCGGCGAATACTACATTCACCAAAGGTTACGCGTCACTGTCCGGGTCGTCTGATATATATGAAGGAAAGAACGACGCGGACGCGGCGGGCAAGCTGTCCGGCGGCATAGTATACGCCGTATCACGCGAAAACGAAGGAACAAAGAAAGACCGCCTGTTGGTCGCATATGCGACGGAGAGCGGCGTGTTCAGCGCGTATGTCGCGGCTAAAGACCTGCGTCCGATGAACGATGAAAGCGTTTCGGCTTTCATCGAAAAGGACAAAAAAGCGAATATCGACATTCCCCATTATTATAAGAACGACGAAGATTACCCGCTGGAAGTATTAGTGTATACGCCATACGAACCGACGCTGCCCGAAGACGTTCAGACGGACGCAACGCAGACAGAGCCTGCGCCGCAAGAGCCTGAGACCGAAGCGCCGACCGTGGAAACCACTCCCGTCGAGCCTGAGCCCGACGAACCGACCGTGGAAACTACGCCTATCGAGCCTGAACCCGACGAGCCGACCGTAGAAACCACGCCTGTCGAGCCTGAACCCGACGAGCCGACTGTGGAAGCAACTCCCGTCGAGCCTGAACCCGACGAGCCGACCGTGGAAGCGACTCCCGTCGAGCCTGAGCATGACGAACCGATTATAGAAGCCACTCCCGTCGAGCCTGAGCCTGATGAGCCGATTGCGGAAGCCACTCCCGTCGAGCCTGAAACCGATGAGCCGATTGCGGAAGCCACTCCCGTCGAGCCTGAAACCGATGAGCCGATTG
>CAYVPJ010000114.1:0-5152 GCA_964453505.1 uncultured Oscillospiraceae bacterium
GAAAACAGGCCGTTCTCGCCGGTTCCGGCAGAAGAAAGGCCTGCGGATGCAGAAAGGTACGCCCCTAGGCTAGCATTCTGTTGTATGCTTTCGATACTCATGCCGGTTCTCCATTATGCGCGAAGCACGGTCTCTATGGCGTTGATCAGCACGTTCTCTTTGATGGGTTTGTTCAAATACGCCTTTGCGCCCTTGGCGATACTGGTGGAAACAAAGTAATCCTGACTCATGGCGGAGGCGATCACAACGCGGGCCATGGGATCGTCCGTCATCATGATTTCCAACGCTTCAAGACCCGGCATGCCGGGCATGGTTAAATCCAGCAGCACAAGATCCGGTTTTGTTGCCCGAAACAGCTCTACGGCTTCCTCGCCGTCCTCCGCCTCTCCGGCAACCTCATGACCGTTGCGCTCCAACATCTGTCGATAAACCATGCGCATGAACAACGCGTCATCGGCAATCAGGATACGGGCCATAGAATGTACCTCCCACAGTCGTTCAGGGAACCCTCCGTTTTTTAGGTGTACCGGCGCAAGGTTAAATTTCCTTTTCGCCGCGCCCGATGGTTTTGATTTGCAGCTTGCCCGTTGCAGGGAAGAACGTGATGGAGCGGCCAACGGTACCTAAGACGTCCTCCGCCACGATGGGGATGCGAAGCTCCCGCATCACCTTGCGGCAGGCCTCCACGTTGTTTTCCCCGATCATCATCCGCTCGTTTTGTACGCCGTCAAAGGAGAACATTTTTGCACCGCCGGCTATCTTGCATTTTAAAGACGTACGCGATGCGCCTGCCGCTAGCACCTGCTCTAAGAGCAAGGGAATCCCCGTGTCTGCAAACCGCGCCTGATTGAGCATCGAATTTTGGATACGGGCGTAGGACGGCAGCATGACGTGAATCATCCCGGCGATCTTTTTTACATCGTCAAACAGCACAACGCCGCAGCAAGAGCCAAGCCCTGCCGTTGAAATAGCGTCGTCGCCCTTCACAACGCCGTACTCTCCAATACCTAATTGCATTCTAGTCATAAAACAATACTCGGCCTTTATTTATTATTGCATTCCCAATGCCGTCAGGAGCTTGTCGTAGGATTCCAGCGTAGGTGCCAAATAGTACCGGCCGGTAACCTTGGAATCGGAATTGAAATAGTGGGATTCCATGTACAGCGCCGCATCGCCCACCTCGCCGTACAGTGCGGCGGGAACGCTCATCATGGCCATGACCATATCCACGGACAGCGCCGGTACCGAGGGTACGATGGACATGCCCGTCATATCGGATATGGCGGTTACATAATGGCTGATGAGGATGTTGCAGATCTCCATCATGGGCTCCATTTTTTTGCACATGCCCTCATAGTCATTTTCGTTAAAAACGATGTCCTCTCCGGTAACGATTTTTAAAAGCGCCATGGCCGAGTCCAGCGTTTGGATCATCATAACCATGCCGGAAAGATCCCCGGAAAGCTGGCTCAACACCCCTACAACGGGCTGCTCCGGGCTTTCGTAGCCTTCGTAAAGGTTGGCAAAGGGAACGAAGCGGCAGCTTGCCACGCCGATATCCACGCGGTCTCCCATTAAGTCCGACAGAGAGGTCGCAGCCGTTCCGGAGCCGATATTACTGATTTCTTTAAAGACGTCCAAGGTGTCGCTATTGATTTTCATGGCACACTACTCCAGTTAAATTCTACTTATACTGTATCGGCATTTTTTCATAAAAGCAATAGCAGTAGATGAAAAAATCACCGTGGGTTCCTAATTTTTCAATAACCATTCACCGATATATGGTACATATAGGGCGTTTTGCCCAGTCAGGAGTATCCTATGCAAATACAGCTTACAACGCCCATTTCCGCCCCTAGCCTACAAACGCAGGAGGGAAGCCCGCTGTCTTTGCTGCGCCCGGGCACCTCGTTTTCTGCTACGGTAACGGGCGTAGAGGGGAAAAACGTGCAGCTGACCATGGAAAACGGCGCGGCGTTTACCGCCCGTCAGGAAAGCGTGGAGCTGCTGCACCCGGGAGATACCGTGACCATTCAGGTAAGCGCCTCCGAAGCCACCGGCAGCTCCGTCAGCTTAAAGCTGGTGGATATCAACGGGCAGGCGGTGCTTCCGGATCAGGCCACAGGCACCGAATTGCAGTTGATGCATATGCAGATCGCGCCTACGCCCGCCAACATGGCGCATGCGGCTGTCCTGACCCGCATGGGGCTTCCCGTAACGCCGGACAGCGTTGCCCGCTTTACGCAGGTCACCGCGCAGCTGCCCCAGCTAACTCCGGAGCAGGGAGCGCTTTTTGCGTGTTCCTCTCTGCCTGTTGCGGAACAAACGGCAAACACGTTTTTGCAATGCCTGCAATCTCCCCAACAGGCCGCGGTGGTGCTGGAAACGCTGACCCAATACGCGGCGGAGCATCTGCCCCAGACCGCCGGTTTATATACCCTGCTGCAGGAGAACGCTACACAAGACAATCCAACTAGTTTTTTACCCGCTATGCAAGGCAGTGAAACACCTGTGGCGCAAGCTGCCATCCATAATTTCCCTGCTGCTGCTACACCTGAGAGCGCACAGCCCCTGTCAACGAGCGTTGCTGCCGAGGACATTTTTCTGGATTCTGCCGCACCGCCTACCGACGCGCAGACGCAAGCTGCGCCCCAAACGCTAAGCGCCAACGCAGATATTCCGCAGGCTGCGCCCCAGACGCTCAGCGCTGCCATAGACGCCGCACTGGCTGCCGCCTCCCGCTTGACCGGGGAGCCCGTTACCTCGCCCTCTTTACAGGGGCAGCAACAGATTCCTGTTGCGGAGGAAGCATCTGTACCTATCCTGCCGGGAACCGAGCCGCCTGTTTCAGAAGCCGCCCGCGCGATCACAGCGGTGTTGCAGGAGGATGCGCCTATGCGGCAGGGCGCGGCGTTGCAGGAAAGCGCCGCCAAGCTGCCGGAAAAGCTGCTGCGGGTGCTGACCAGCGTACTCTCGGAAACCACGCGGCCACAAGGGGGAGAAGCAAAGATAGCCCATGTGGCAGAGCAGACGGGGGTGCTCATCAACCAGCTGCAATTAGGCGCAGAGACAGCGCCGGTAGCGTATCTGCAAATTCCTGTGCAGTATCAGGAGCAAAAGCAAACCGCCGAGTTGTATGTGTTAAGACGGCACAACGGCAAGGATGCGGTGGACGAATCCAATGCAACCGTTGCCATCTGCTTGGATACGGAGCATCTGGGACGAGTGGAAACGGTGCTGACCGCTGTGCAAAACACGCTGACGCTTGATTTTCGCGCAGAAACGGAGCGCGCCGCCGCTGTTTTGCGAGAGCAGCTTCCGAACCTATACAGCGCCGCCTTCCCTGCCCGGTATCAACTGGCAAACGCCAGCGTGGGGCTCATTCGGGAGCGCATTACGCCATTGAACGCCGCCAAGCAGTTAACGCCGGAGCGTCCCGCCGCCGCTGCCGCCGGGCTGGATATCAGCATCTAGGGATACCTTAAGTTGGGGAGGAAACACGTTTGTCTGGAAAGGAACGTAAAGCTGCCGCTTTAAAATACGACCCCGCCTCGGATGCGGCGCCTGTTATCACCGCCATCGGGCAGGGTTTTGTTGCGGATTCAATTATTCGCGTTGCGGAGGAACACGATGTGCCCGTTGTGGAGGATCATGCCATGGCGGAAGCGCTCTCCCGGTTTTCTGTTGGCGACGCTATTCCGCCCGCGCTTTACGAAGCCGTGGCACAGGTGTTGCTGTTTGTGCTGTCTACCGATGAATTACAGCGAAAAACCGGCATGGAAGAATAAGCCACCCCGGTACTTTGCCGCCTGATCAGGTGGTCCAAGAACCGTCGTCGTGACGGGGATTCTGCTTTACCATGTTCACGGCACGAAGCACGGCACGGTACGCATCCACCTTTGCCTGATTGAGTTGGGTGCGGTTGGACATATACGCCTTGCCCGATTCAGACACCACATAAACAGGCTTGAGGGAATTCAGCGCAATTGCCATCACGTCGCTGCGGCAGCGCTCGCAGGTGCAGCCGCCTTCGCTGGCGATCACCTCGTCCACAAGCAGAAACACAACGTCTTCGTAAATATTGTACGGTCTCATTTCCTTTCCCCCTACGCTCATACTTGTCCATACTTGTTCTGCGGCTGTTATTGCCTTTATTCGGCGATTTTTGCCGTTTTGCCTGTTTTGATCAGTTGGTTCACGATCACGTTCGGCATGTTCTCCAGCGAAGCTTGACGCTCCACCGCTCCTAATTTATATGCTTCCATTGGCATTCCGTATACCACGCTGGACTGTTCGTCCTGCCCGACCGTAAACGCGCCCGCGTCGCGCATTCTTTTCAAGCCTTTTGCGCCGTCCGAGCCCATGCCTGTTAAAATGACGCCCAGCGCCTTGTTTTTAGCCTCCTGCGCTACGGAGTCGAACAGCACGTTGACCGCAGGGCAATGCCCGCCTACCGTATCGCTCTCACCCAGCCGAACCACAAACGCGCCGCCCTTGCGTTCGATGCGCATCTGCCTTCCGCCCGGGGCCACATACGCCTTTCCGGAGGTCACAACATCTCCGTCCTGCGCTTCGGACACCTCAAATTTGGTTTCCCGGTTCAGCCGTTCGGCATACAGCTTGGTAAAGCCCTTTGGCATATGCTGTGTGATCACGATCCCCGGGATGGTATTTGGCAGCGACCGCAGCAGGAAGCAGGTAGCCTCCGTTCCTCCGGTAGACGCGCCGATAGCGATGATACCGTCCTTTTGCACGCCACGGCTGGCAATATGCGTGATTGCCGCCTTTGGCTGCACCGCTTTTGCGTCGGAATCTCCGGCGGCAATGGCAGCGGAGATTTTTGCGCCGCTGGCAACGGTTACCGCCTGCCGCAGGTCTTCGATGAATTTGGCTACGCCCGTGGCGTCCGGCTTGGCAACAAAGTCCACCGCGCCAGCCCGCATAGCCTCAAATACGATGTTGTTGACCGCGCTTACCACCACAACGGAAATGGGGCGTTCGCGCCGCATCAGCTTTAAAAATGTAATGCCGTCCATTCCCGGCATTTCCACGTCCAGCGTGACAACATCGGGATGCAGGGTCTTTATCTTTTCTTTTGCGTCCGTGGTGTCCGGCGATGTACCTATCACCGTGATATTCGGATCCGCCTCCA
>CAYVPJ010000115.1:0-5096 GCA_964453505.1 uncultured Oscillospiraceae bacterium
GGCTATTGTTGTTTTTGCCTGCGGGCACGCTTAATTATCCGAACGGGCTTTTGTTTTGCGGGCTCTTGTTCATACCGATGATCGTCGTCGGCGCGCTATTATTTGCTAAGGACAAGTCGCTTCTTGAAAAACGATTGAACAGCAAGGAAAAGGAGGGCGCGCAGAAGCTCGTCATCCTCATTTCCAGCGTGGAGTTTATCGGCTGTTTTGTCACAGCGGGGTTGGATTTTCGCTTCGGTTGGACGCATGTGCCGACGGCAGTGGTGGGTATCGCGTCCGTTCTGTTGTTTGGTGCGTATTTGATGTACGCGGAAGTGATGCGCGAAAACGCGTACCTGTCCCGCACAGTGGAGGTGCAGGAGAACCAGAAAGTCGTGTCCACGGGGCTTTACGGCGTGGTGCGTCATCCGATGTATCTGGCGACACTGGTGCTTTTTGTGATGATGCCTATCGTGCTGGGGTCGTGGATCGCGCTGATCTTCATGTTGCCCCTGCCCTTTATCCTCGCCAAGCGCATTCAGAATGAAGAACAAGTACTACGCGCGGGGCTGGATGGGTACGAGGCGTACACGAAGAAAGTCAAATATCGCATGATACCGTTTGTTTGGTAAGAAAGGATAGTTTATGAAAGAGTATAAGGTGATCGAGGCTACAACTTCGCGTCAGGCGGAGGAGCTCATGAATCAGTACGCGCAGCAAGGATGGACGGTCATCAGCGTCGTATCGCGCGTATACTGGACGAATCGACTGGTGATTACATTGGAAAAGGCGCGCTGATAAACTATTTGAAACAGTGTAGTAAAATGTAGAAAGGTGTATTCGTGAAACACTATATCATAGCAAGATTCAAACCGGGTTTTGATTTGAATGAGCATATAAAGGCTATCTCCGATATCTTTGCTAAGATCAAAGAGATAAATGGTGTACGAGAAGTGAATCTCTATCCCGGCATCAATCGCGGAGAAAACAGCAATCGTTATGATTTGATGATAGAAATCGATATGACAGCGGAGAGTCTTTCGATTTATAACAAGAGCGCGCCTCATCATGAATGGAAAGAGCGATACGGAGAATTCATCGAATCAAAATGTATATTCGATAGGGAAGCGTGATAGCGAACTTAATGACTGTGCTGTTTAAAGAATAAGAAGCGTAGATGCGCATAAGATGTAAATATTACGGAGATTTGCAAACGCAGTGTTGCTTTTATCGGTGTTTGCGGTATAATAAGGTATATGGAAATTACTCCATACATGGATAAGGAAGGGATGGATGACAATGCCGCGCGGAGTTAAAGGCTCTGGGAAACCGAAAACCAGCACGAAGGCGAAGAAGGCAGCGGAGCGAGTTGTTGAGCCAGTTGTTGAAATCGTACCTGTTGAGAAAGCACGCAAGAGCTATCCCACCCGCGAAGAACGCATTGCCATTGCAGATAAGCAAATTGAACGTCTGACCAAGTTAAACGCCGCGCGCGCCGCGCTGATCGAAAAGACTGAGAAGACACTCGCCGAACGCAAGGAAGCGCTCAGCAAGAGCACGACGGCGCTTGAAAAAGTGCTCGCGAAGAAGGAGCATATACTTGCAATCAAGGAAAAAGTTCCTAAGACGCCCAAAGTCAAGTTGACGCCCGAAGAACGCAAGGAGCGCATGGCTGCCGGTCGCGCCGCGAAGAAAGCGGAGCGCGAGCAGCTGGAAGCGTTGGCGGCAGCTGTTAAGGCCAGCGGAAAGAGCGTGGATGAGCTGATTGCGGAAATCAAATCCGCCGAGTGATATTCTGCCGGGCTGATGCTTGGCAATGAATCTAATTAGATCACAAAGACAATCGAAATAACCCTATGTCCTTCCATCGGTCGGACGGGCATAGGGTTATACAGTCTCTATCAGACAGGTCTATCAAATCAAATGCTTAGCGATAACCTTGCATTCCTTGTCGCAGAAGGCAACGCCATAAATCCATATGTCTTTGACACGGTAACGGCGCAAGGTAGCGGTGTAGTCCTTTTCTTCAATCTGGCGGATTGCCGTTTCGCAGGCGGAATCCAGTTTAGCCGCGTCCTTTACATCTTTCACTTCGACAACGAAGCCGAGTTTGCGATCCTTGCGTTCGACCTTTATATCGCTGCGCCCTTTCCCTGTTTCCGCATTTGATACTGCCGACCAATCAGAGCAAGTGGAAAGGAGAGCCAGCAAGAAACCATGATAGAAGGATTCATGAGCGTCATGGAAGCTGATGGTTGAAAGCAGCTGTTCATCGAGAATCTCTTTAATCTCAGATGTATTGCCTGTCTCAAAAGCCGCATATAGGTCTGCAAGCTTCCGTGTTTCCGTTCTGGCTTTCTCCTTGAACCACGAACGCACTTGATCCATATAAATCTGTCGCACTTCAGTGTTCGGGACGACCAATTCAAAAACGCCCTTGCTCGGTTTCTTGAGCGCTGTCAAGTAACCTGTCATATATAAAAGACTCCAAATGTTATCAATACTCTGCTCGATCTCATTATGCGTCAGCTTATCATTAAGCGTCTTGCGAATGGGCTTCCCAGCGATTAACTCCTCGATCTCCATTTGCGTCGTTCCATCATTGGCTTTATCAATCAGACGACGAACCATATCATTCCCGCTGGTGTTGAGCCAATAGGACTGCGGTTCTATCTGGCTGTCGGCCAACAGATCGTAACAGTAATTGATAACATCCCACGGACAGTACACATCCTGTTCGCCGAAGCGATAACCGTCATACCACTCTTTGACTTCGGCGTGATGAGCCTGCAATCCATAGTCGCGCAGGATTGTTTCGACCTCGTGATTGGTGAAGCCAAAAAACTCATCGAACTGGGCATCCGCGATTGAATGAACCTTCAGGTTATTCAGCCCTGTAAAGATGCTCTCCTTCGATACGCGAAGGCAGCCGGTCATCACGGCGAAGTATAGGCTGTCATTCGTTTTGAGCGCCGTGCCGAACATAGTCCGAATCAGATCAAGCATCTCGTCGTAATAGCCATGCTGATATGCTTTATCCAAGGGAACATCATACTCATCGATGAGAAGAATGGCTTTTTGGTTATAATGCAATGCCATGAGTTTTGTAAGCATATAGAGACTGTCATACAGATCCGCTTTTGTGTCAGATTCTTTTCTGAACCGCTCAAATTCCCGTTTATCATCTTCCAGTATTCTATCGCTATCAGCTAAAAAGCTTAATCTTGATACTTCTGCTCGAATTGTCCGCTGAACTCTTTCATAAGCATCATTAAACGTCAACCCGTCCACATTTTTGAGCGAAATAAACACCACGGGGTATTTCCCCATGTACTCGTCGCAAAGCGCCTTTTCGTCAGCAATAGCAAGCCCGTCAAACAGCGACTTGTCGCCGCCTATCTCAAAGAACGATTTAAGCATACTCATGTTCAACGTCTTGCCAAAGCGACGCGGGCGCGTGAACAAGTTGACCTTACCCCAACCATTTAGCAAATCGCGAATTAACAATGTTTTATCTACATAGTAGAAGCCCTGTGTGCGCATTTCCTTAAAATCCTCTATGCCTATAGGCAGCTTACGCATTTCCATACAGCGGGCCTCCCTTCATTTTCAAAGTCTATACTGACTACGGACTATAAAAACCCAGTTTCAGTATATCATCCCCGACGCGAACTAGCAAGCGCAATACGATAAAATACAATTGATACGAGATAAAGGCATCTTCGCGTCACAGCGGGGAGCAATGTAACAGTCTCATGCCGCCTGTCGAAACCCGCCGTTGTCAGACCGGAATGATGGTCGCAGCGGCGGGCTTATTTTTGACCGTTGCGCTTTAGTAAGACACAGTAATGAAGTACCGTATTTCTGCTTTGCTTTATGGCGTCATACAGAAAAGTCCATAGAGTGGAATGCTGACGAGACTCCCTTCTTTTCCGAAGTTTCGCGCAGAAACGCGTATCTGAAGACTGGGTTTATAGACCTCCGCATAGGTGCGTAAACTACGCGCGCGTACATTATCGGCGGACTTGCCTTCCAGCGGTACGATATTGCCTTGTCTGTTTTGAAAGACGAAGTCCAGTTCGGCTTTAGTAATATGCGCCCGCCATCTCAGGATGCTCTTCTAAAAACAGATCAATCCGACGCTGATCCGTTTTATTCGGAAGCATACTGTCTTTGTCAAGCACGCCGATGACCTTGCCGATTAACTTTACGGAAGACGTGTCGCGCATCCTGATGATTCTATATTTTTCATCGTTGAGCGGGCGAAGACCGTCTCGCGCGTATTCCTTGATCATACAGACGTTGTTGACGAATACGACCACGACATCACCGTACTGAGGGCTCTCCGTCCTCGATACGAGAACGCGGTCGCCGGAATGATAGACTGGCTCCATGCTGTCTCCGTCAATGGGGATAACGCAGTCAAACCCCTCCGGCGTTTCACTGCGACGAAGATAGACAGGCGCACCCAAATCATCTTCTGGCACATCGTTTCCCTCGCCGGCGCATGCGGTATAGTAGTATGAAAAGCCCTTGACCCAGTCGTTCTCAAACGCTTCAGCGCTTTCGTATTCATCAACGCCTTCCGGCGACTGAGGGTTGAGATTTTCCATCGTATCTAGAAGGGCTAACATATATTCGCGTTCTTTTTCGGGGAGGGCGAGTATGCGATCCCATATTTGCTGCTGTTTTGCCGTGTATCGAGATACTTGGACTGGCTTAACGAGAATTTTCGTTTTTTGCCTGTCAGGGATGCCTAGAAAATCGTCGGCAGAGATACTAAATGCTTCGCAGAGCTTCTTTACCGTCATCAGGTCGGGACGAGTGCGTCCTGCCTCCCAGTTACTGACAGCGTTTTTGGATACACCGACGGCTCTGGCGAGTTCGGGTTGATTGATACCGATGCTGAGCCGATACGCTCGTATTTTCTCCGCGTACTCTCCAACATCCAGCGCAACGGGATGGTGGCGCGGCGAGGGCGCATTCGCACCATATTTTTTGATACTGGTATTCTCGGCGGGCGATTCACCCGATTCTCTTATTCTGTTAGAAGTCATATATAATCCTCGTATTATAAAGATGTAGTGTTTAGCCTCTCTCCAGAGGTGTGCTACAAT
>CAYVPJ010000116.1:0-5082 GCA_964453505.1 uncultured Oscillospiraceae bacterium
TATTTTATTGATTTTGAAACTATCTTAATAGCCTCATTTGCTACTTCTTTTGATTCTTCCAAAACGGTTTTTCTCATTTGGTCGGCAAGCCAAAGGGCGAGCAAATCATTAGCATCAGTTTTTAGAAACTCCGCATATTTAAGAAGTTGTTCGCGGCTAATTCTCAAAACGTCCTTTTCAAATTTGCAATAAGTGGCTGTGTCCACATCAATAGCCGCCGCAACTTTACGCTGTGGCAAATCGGCTTTCAGCCGCAATTCTTTCAATTTTTCAGACAATAACATATCTATAAAATTAGGTTTAACCGTTCTTGAATAACTTTTGCAAAGTTACAAATATTCTCTGACATACAGACATGATATAAAAGAATTTATCAACAAGATTATCAGAAAGATACAAAAGCTCTCTAATTGGGGGCTTTTGCATTGCTTTCGGTCTTTGAATACTCTCCGTGCTTTTGTCTTGTGAGTAGTCCGGCACTTACACAACGCGCAATCTGTTTATCTGCGGTGCTGTCGGGTATGCCTAAACGTTGGGCGGCTTGAATGTATGCCGTGCGGTCGAAGGTGGGCGGCAAACTATCGAGAAGTACCGACTTTGGTGGTGTGGCGGTTTCGGCACGTGGGAGCATTGCGAACACGTGGGCGGCGTGGCAAATGAGAACTTTAACAATTGACATTGCTGTTTGAAAATCGGTATCATTGCAAACAAGCGGGCTTGCGAAGTCGCCCGTTTGCAAAATGCGTAGGACTGAAAGGACTAACGCAATACGAAAAGTAATTACACCGAGGCGGCGAACTGTGCCGAGGTAGTCTTGTCCGCAAAGATCGAAGTATTGCAATTGTGTTTCCTGAAAATAAGCGTTGAACTCAACTTGTTGCGAAGCAGTAAGCGTGAAACGCAATGATTCGGTTTGTTGCAAACTTCTGTAAAACTCAAAAAAATGTAAGCCGAAACGGTCAAAAATTTGGTCGAGTGATTCGCCGCCGTTAGGCGTAGCGAACACATCGAGCCACTCCAAACGGATATTCATAAAATAGAACATGAAACGGCTGAAAAGTCCGTTTTCGGCATCGGGAATAAGGCTCTGAATTTGTCGGGGCGTACCCGACAATAGAGCCGAAAGTTTGGGCGTTTCGAGTGTTACATATTCTCTATCCTTGCGCCTCAAATATGATATTTTCTCGTGGTGAAACGCTTTGCGAAAGCCATCGGAATAGTTGCCGTGTTCTGATTTGAATGTTTGTGCCAACGTGTCACCCTCGGTTTCAAACATAAGTCCAACACCTTTGTTGTCGTTGAGGATTTGAAAAACAGCTGTTGCACTGCTATTAGCAGGTACAAACAGTACACGCAAGGGCGGCTCAATGGGCGGTTCTGCATCAGGATTCTTTTTGTTTGCTACATATTCGGCTTGTTTGCGGCGATACTCCTCGTATTCGAGTTGGTTAATGTCCCTCAACTGCTTATGAATAGGCTCAACCAATCGGCGGCATAAACTCAAACGACCTTTACCAGCAGAGGCTTGGGCGGTTACAAATAGGAACAAATTAGGGTAAGCAGTAACACCTCCATAAATGCCGTAAACATTGGGTAAACAAGCCGAAACGACTGTAAGAGTGCCGAGCAAAAGCAAATCGGCATCTTCGGGCGATAGTGCGTAACGGGTTATTTGTTGCAGGAAGTCGGGCAACTCTGAATAGATTTCAGACGGAAACGTGGGCAAATTGGATTCTTGCAATGCTTCGTTTTTGATTTCTCCATTTTGCCATTTTGTCAAATTGCCACTTTGGAGATTTGGAGAAATGGAGATTTGATAATTTGATTTTTGCGGTGCTTGCCCAGAATCAACGGCAACGCTAATTCCTGCTTGTTTGGCAAGGTGAAAAAGTGTTTTGATTGTTACACCATGACCGTGTGCTTTTAAGCAATTATCAAATTGACGGTCAGTTTCTGTTTCGGTGTAGCCGCTGTAAGAACGACTTAAACGGTGATAATAGGTTCTGCCGTTTTCGCCCAAAGCGTCAGCGAGGGCAAAACCCAAATCGCGCCAATCGGCGTAGTTTGGGGCAATGTCGGTTTGATTTGCTTCAATGCGTTTTGTTATTTCTTCAATGTCGTTGTTTGACGACAGAAAGGGCTGAACGAATTGAATATCATTTGTAGATTGAGACGGCGTAGCCGTTGCCCATTCTTGCGGATTAAATATTTTCTTGCTCATTGTAATTTGCTGATTAAAGGGTTAATAAATGCTTGTGGGTCGTGTGGTAGGAAACAGGCACGGGAAATATCGCGCCCTGATTTATCCACGGCAACGCCGTAAGTTTGTTGAATGTAATTTGACACGGCGGCAAAGTAGTTGCCGTGCGTGGTTTGGCTGGTATCAATGGGAATTAACCATTTTAAGCCGTCGCCACTTGGTGAACGGAAAAGTAACTGTGTATCGAAATATTCATCTTTTAAAAGGCGTTCAAATAGCGTTTCGATATCCTTTAAATGATCGAAATCAACACACAACAAGCCCGAATGTTGAATGAGGGCTTTGTCGTTGCGGCTGTTGAATGTGCCTGAAAAGGTGCAATAATCAAAGTTTGCAGCCTTGAATGTGCGGGCTTGTTTAGCATCGCTAAACGCCCGTAGTTTCTCGGTTCTGTCTTTGGCATAATTACCGACAATGTAATTGTAGGCATCGAGCAACGAAACCGACTTGTGCGGTTTCGTGTTGCTGATTGGCGATTTGAAGAAAGAGAACATCGGTTGTGGTGTGGCTTCTTCAACAATAGGACAAATGGGACTTTTAGGAGTGATAGCCGCCAAACGGCGTTCGTAAAAGTTGCGAGTTTCGCCAATGTGCAGGAACATTTCTTTGTTGAGGGTTTGCAGCAATTCATCGCCCGACTGCTTGTAATGCAGTTCGGCGAAGCTAAACGCATCACCGGCAGGGATAGCGTTTTCGGTGTCTTCGTGGTGGGCGTGTTCTTTGTCTAAGGCATTGTGCAAAACATCGTCTTTCTCAACCCATATATGCAAAGTCGGTTTATTACCATTGAAAGGGTTGCGGCATAAGCCGCAATCCCGTCCAACAAGTTTCATAACAACCTCGTCAGGATAATATGAACGCAATATGCGTGCGTAAATATTAGTTCCGTAATGGGTTTTAGCCAAAATGGATTCTTTTGTAAGTGTCATTCTCTGCCTCCTTTGAATCCGTAATTTTGTCGTAACAGTTTTTCTACATCTTGACGGAGGTAGTAAATTTTTCCGTTTACACGTGTGTAAGGCAATGTTCTGTTGCTGCGAAGTGTTTGCAGGGTTCGTAATGAAATGTGAAGCCGTTGCATCACAATTTGGTTGTCAATCCAATCTTCGAGAAAGGCTTTTTCTGCCATTTCATTAAGCATTTCATCGGAAACCAAATCGAGGTTTACAATAGGCTTAATGTTGAAGTGCCGGCGAAATTCAACGGCAAGGGGTTCTTGGCTGTTCTGAAAGTAATCTTGCAGAATGTTTCCTAATTTTCTTGGCTCACTCATTTTACAGTCCTCCCACTTTTAGCGTTTACAAATTGCTGTGCTTCGGCTTGGAGTTCGGCAACCGATTTACGTTTATCGGCTTTGAGCCAATTGTCAATTTCTGATTTTAGAAATTGCAGTTTCTTCCCTTTTTTATGAAAAGGGATTAGTCGTCCGCCAATCCAACCGTAAACGGTTTGACGGGCTGGGCGGTCGGGCAAGTACTCGCAGAGTTCTTGCAAGTTAAACCACTTGTCGGATTCTGGTAGTTCCGACTTTGTAAGTGTCAAAACGGCTTTTAAGCCTTTGACTTCTTCAATGAGCATAGCGACCGCTTGCGGAAGTTGCTCAAAACTGATTGTTTTTTCTTCTTGAAAAGACATAATTCATTAACTGTTAAATTATTGACTATGCTTTCTTTTCAAGTGCGCACAGAAAAAGAAAACCGTAACTCCATCGTGGAATTACGGTTGCAAAATTCTCTCTTTCTTATGAGGTGGCTTTTGTAGTGAACGTTCACTACAAAAACATTTTTATTATTTTGGGGTGTTTATCTCCTTTTGTTTTTCAAGCATATCTTCAAATATTTTTAGTAAACTTTTCATATCACTATTGGAAGCGGCATTTGTTGTGGATAAATCGTTTTGAAAAGAAGATAGATCTTTGCCGACTATTTTTCCAAAAGCCTCAAACACGTCTTTCTTGGTACAGGTATTATCATTATCATCTGTAAAAAAGCCCATTTCTTGCAATACATTTATAACACGTATGTAGTTTACTTTAAACCCTTTTTTGTTATTGAGTGAAATATGGCTAAATGCGGTTGTATTGGCTTTGGGTTCATACTTTTCCCGCAAAGAACTAAGTGTTTTAGCAAGTTCTTTTTGGCTGCGGACAAGTTGCTTATCTTCTTGTTCAAATTCGGTTATTAGCGTATCAATAAACGAATAGGAGAAGTATTTCATTTGCTCGTTTACGTGTGATTTGTCCTTTACAAAATACTGCTTTATATAGAGCGGATTTTCTTTCTGACAACGAATTTCATCATAAATGCGATATGTATTATTGAAGTATTCAAGCAAAGCGGCTTCGTTAGAAACTCCGCTTTGTGCTGTAATCTTGGTGTATTGAGAATAATTAATATCATCATTCAGATAGCTTGATAGCCTGTTTTGTGGGTAGTCATCACGATAACGATTTAAAGCGTTTTTAATATTTTGCGAATTTGGAACGCAATCTATCGGCTCTGCTTTGTGTTTGGCGTTTTGCTCTGTTCCTAACAGAAAAAACAAATACCCGAAAGATTCATCTTGCCGGATTATTTGGAAAAGTATATCCCGAAATTCAGAAGCAATTTCAAAAGGAATTTCATTTTCGAATGTTTCAAGTGTTGGTTCTTGTAGTTGCATTGCATTGTTTCGCTCGAAACAATCCTTTTGCAGCAAGTAATTTTGTCGGCGAATATCGGCAGACAAAATTTGATTGAAATACTCGTCTGTTGCCTCTTTGTATTTTCGCAACGGCATAAGTTCGTTTATCACTCTTTTTATATTGTCTAAATATTGTATTG
>CAYVPJ010000117.1:0-5022 GCA_964453505.1 uncultured Oscillospiraceae bacterium
TCAGAATGGAATACCCGATGATCTCCGTCTCGCTCTGCCCGAAGGTGGAGTAGTTTAAATCAGGCCAGTAGGTCGGGTCCGAAACCGCACAAAACCAGTCACGGTTTGGAAAGTCGGGGTTTCCGCAAGCGAAGATTCGGTTTTCCATCGCGTCCGCGCCGTAAGCAATCGACCGAGAGCATTTGTTGACCTTATCTGCATACCCAGAAACCGTCCTGTACGCGGTAATGGAGATGTTGTCCTCACCTGTCACGGGCGTTGCCCCCGGAGCCGTATTGAATGTCACCAGCCCCGTTGTGCGGTTCACGGTGAAGTCCGTTGTCTCCGCCTTGTCTACCCACACGCCGCTTGAACTCATCACTTTCGCGGTCACGGCGGTCGTGTCCAGCCCCGTAAACGAAAGCTGAAACTTCGTCGCGTTGGCCTCTCTGTCCGTCACAAGGAATTTCTCCGTGAAACCCGCGCCGATGAGGTTCAGATTCTCGTAAGCCGTTCCTGCAGGGTCGAGTTCATACTTGCCCTCCACGGTCACATTGTCTGTGCCCGATGCGGGCGCATTTGTGAACGAAATGATGTTCCCGCTGACGGTGTACGCCGTAGTCGCCGTCCCACCAACCTTTACTTCGACGATGCTGTCCGGCGTTCCCGACAAAGTGAAGTCTTTTTTTGTCGCATCACCGGAAAAAGTGTCGGTAAATGTATATTCATTCGGGTTTTTGGATATATATACGGTAGGAACATACGGAGAAGCGGAGGCAAGCGTGACCGTGGAGCCGTCGCACTTCAAAAGCGCGGTTCCGTCGAAAATGTAGAGCGCGGAGCCGATTTTCTGCGCGGTGCTCTTTGCGTTCTTCGCGGCGGCGTACTTCTCCACGGTGTCGATGTAGATTTTCGTTCCCGCGTGGATGACTTCGTGCTCACCGATGGTATAGCGACCGTTGATGGCGGCTCCGTAATCGTGAACAAGATAAAACCCTGTTCTTTTGACGGGGTTTCCTTTTAAGTCTCCGATCATGTTCGGCGCGTCCGGCGAACGGCTTTCGGAGATATTCGACTGTGTGGAAGAAAAATCAACGCCGAAGAACGTGTCCACGTTGTAGGAATACTCCGTGAGCCTGTCTCTTTGGTAAATGTCGTTAAAATCGAGCTGTTTCGGCATAATTCCCCTCCCTACGCGGAGAGGCTTCCGATAATCGCGGCAAGTTTCTTCGCGGTGTCTGTGTCGATGCTGTACTGCGGCGTTTCGGTGATTCCAGTGACGTTGCCGTTCTCGTCATAGGTATAAGACTTCGTGCTTCCGGTCTGCGTGGTCTTGCCGTAGTTACTGAGCATGTAATTGAGCAGCGTGTCGTAGATGGTGTTCTTTCTGGTCTGCGCCTGTTGCTTGTAGTAGTTGGCGTTCTGGTTCGCGTTTGTCATGTAGTTGTTGCCCATTTCCTGCACACCGGAGGCGTAGTCTCCCCTTGCCTCGTTCCGTGCGCCCTGATAGTTGGAAATGAGCCTCGCAAGCGTACTCTCTGCCGCGCCTCCGACGATGCCCTGCCGCGAAAGCTGTTCCGCAATGTTCCGCTTACTCATTTCGCCCTGAATGTAAGCCTCGCGCAGAGCCTCGTCCCTCTCTGCCGCCTGTTTCTGCAAATTGTAGTCGTAGGCGGACTTGAGAGAGGCATTTGCCGAATCTGCCATGCCTTGGTATGCGGTATCCTGCGCGCCGTAAAGACTGTCAACAAGCGAGTTCAGCGTGGTCTGCGGCGTGGTCGTGGCGGTTGTCCCGCCGGAAGTTTTGGAACTGCCGGAGGAACCGGAAGAGCCGGTCGGAATGACTTCCTCTTCGTAGGTTTCGTAAGTCTCCGTAGCCGCAGGAGTGGACGTTTTGTTGGAGCTGCTTTTCTTTTTCGTGCTCGTAGTCTTGTCCGCATACGGAGTAGTGCTGCCAGTTTTGATGACAACCGGAGAAACATCCGCGTTCTTCTGCGCAATCATCTTGTCGACCTTGGTCGTGTTCCTGCCGTTATTGTAGATGTTGCCATTGTTTTTGTCGTAAGTCAGGATTTTCCCTTTGTTGTCGGCGATAATCTCCGCCATAGTCTCACTCCTTTTTAAAAAGGCGGGAGGCGCGAATAAAATGCGCCTCCCGTGTCGGTCGGGCGTCTGTTATCAGACGCAAGTGTGAGTGAGCATATCGCTCATGTAGTAGGCCGCGCCGGTGAAGTAGTAGGCCACGGCCTTGATGACGGTGTCTGCGTCAGGGTTGGCAAACGCATCGGAGTAGGTCTTCGCGGTGGAACTCCAACGCGGGTCGGTTCCGTCGAGGGTGTACTTGATGGTGACGGTTCCGGTGTTGGTCGTGGAGGCAAGGGCGGTCGTGGACGCGCCCTTGGTCGCGGTCGGGGTGGCGGTCTTGTAGCCGTTGGCGACAACCGCAATCACGCCCTCGCAATGCGGCCCGACGACAAAGGCATCGTAGGTGAAGCGTCCCTCAAGCAGAGCACCGCTGATGCCGGGAGGATCTTCGTGAACTTTGGAATCACGAATCACAAACGGGAGCAGAACCGACTTCGACTGGAACGCAACCATCTCGACGTTGGTCGGGAACCAAGTATCAGGCATACCGACGACATTGAGCGTGTCGAACTTGGTAAATCTGCCGTTGGTGAGCTTCTCCGTGACCTGCGAATCGGCGTATTTGAACTCTTCGGCGCGTTTCGCAAGAGCGAGGTTCGTGTTCTTAATGAACAGCCAGCGGTCGTTGGTCGGGATGTGCGCGTTGTCGAAAACCACGCCAACGTCCTGCAGCATCTTGATGATGTTGGAGGTCGCAACGGATCCGCCGAAAGCAAGAGACTTGCCGCAGTTCTGCGCGTACTGCTGAAGAGCGTACTTATCGACTTCCGGCTGGACTTTTTCCTTGATTTCAGCCGCCATGACAACGCCGGACTGTTTGAGAAGCCCCTGCTGTTTGTAGTTGCCTTTGTCAATCACGATGGAGAAGGAGCGGTCTTTCGCCACAGAGACTTCCTGATAAGCGTCCTGAAGCTCTGCCGGAGTGCCGTAACGGTTGGAGGTTCCGGTTCTGCTGTAATCGCCCAAGTCCTGCGTGATGATGAACGGGATTTTCAGCGTTTTAACGCCGGTGAACTCGAATTCGCCCTTGACGCGGGGCTGGATGTAGCTTTCGTGAGTGTAGTACTGCGCCAGTTTGGGCGCGTATTTATCGAACAGAGTTACTGCCATGTAAAATCATCCTTTCGGTGTCAGCCCGAAAAGAGACCCGTCAAAAAGTCGTCCGGAATTTCCTGCGTGGTATCATTCACGCTTCCGGGCGACTTTGCTTTGTTGAGATTCTTCTTTTCGGCCTGTTGTAGTTTCGTTTGAAGTTCTTCGTTTTGTCGTTTGAGGGCTTCCTCCCTCTGCCACGCCTTGTACGCGGCAACGGGCGGCATCTTGTCCTCGTTGATCTTTCTTGCGACTTCCTTCGGGAATTCCTTCACATCCGGATACGCCGCCATAAAGTCGAGAAACGGCTTGAGTTTTTCATCTTCGGAGGGCTGCTTGTCCTGAACCGTCGCGGCCTTCTGCCTTTCGGCCTCCGCTTTAGCGGTCTTTCTCTGCGTCCGGTTCAGCTCGACTTGCATCTGCACTTTTTCGTCGTCCCATTCGGGATGCTCCGTGCGGACTTTGCCTTCCTCGATTTGCTTCGCTGTCGTCTCGACATTTTCCTGCAAGTAGCGGACATACTCGTCCATCGTCATGTCGTTCGCTTCTGCGTACTGCGTCATGAGCTTGTGCAAAGGCGTGTTCTCCACGGCGTGGTCGTAGTTCATGCCCTTTTGCAGGGCGGTAAGCAAATCTCCCTCCCCGTTCATGCCAAGGCTGTCTGCGACGGCCTGAGCCGCTTTCTGCGGCACGGGAAAGTCCTTGCCCAAATACTTGAGCGTGACCGTAGGCTCCGGCTGAGTGGTGTTCTCCAGCTCGGCGCTCGGCTCGTTTTCAGCTTTGGATTCTTCCGCTTCGCCCTCTGCGTTATCGTCTGCCGTGGTGTTCGGCTCCGCTTCGCTTTCGGGTTCCTCTGTAAACAGGTCGCTCCCGTCCCAACTGGTGTCGTCGGTTTCGGATGGAGTGGTGTCCTCCATAAAGACCTCGTTTTCGTCCATGAGTTAATTCTCCTTTGTCAGCGTTTCGCCGATGATTTGTTTGTATTTCTCACATTTCGGGTTTCGACACGCGAATTCCTGAAACGTGTAAACACCGTCCTCTTTCGTGACTTCGCGGCTTGTGGCGACATTCGCCTCAATGCCGCATTTCGGACATTCCATCGTCATGACCTCCCGTAATCCAAAAAGTTTTTCACTTCGTCCTCGTAGTTGTAACTTGACGGCTCGCCAAAAATCGGCTTCTGCGCGGGCATCGGTCTGCCCGCCACAAAGTACCGAATCGCGTCTGGCGCGTGGGTGATTTCGTGCGGTTGCCGCTTCGTGTCATTCGGGTCTTTCTCGTCAAACTGCAAAAGCGGCAAACACCGAATCAGATTCACGCAGTTGCGGAAAATCTTGAGGGCGCACGTCTTTTGCCCTTGCTCCCCGATGGCGGGGTGAAGCCATTCTTTGAGGTTGTACCACCCCATCACGCGGGCATTTGTGGCGCGGGCAAGATACAATCCCGATTCCGCGAAGATCTCCGCCGCACTCTTTCCGGTGTCGTTCCTGCGGTTCCATAAGTCCGGCGGTGCATACGCCGCAAAGATGTTCTCGTTCATCTCTTTGTTGATCTGCATGATCTTCGCCGCCGCCTCGGAGACAATCAACCCGCTTTGGTACAGTTCGCGGTAGACATACGCCTTTCCGTACTCGTCAACCGCGATCCAGTAACACGCAAGCATGTCGAGGCCGTAGTCCAGAGACAAATAATGCCTCCACGAAGGAGGCATGACAAAAGGCTCTATGATGTGGAGAGAAGTGTCCCACTCGGTGAAATACTGCCCCGCGAAGATGTTCCAGTCGCCGTCAAGGTAGGCTCTGCGTA
>CAYVPJ010000118.1:0-4996 GCA_964453505.1 uncultured Oscillospiraceae bacterium
CTCGGGTATGCCCAGCTCGACCTTGCCCGCCAAGTCGGCGGCTATGTCGGCGGTCTTTGTGAATATGCCGCCGCCCGCCTTTGCGAACAGCGCCAGCGAACTTGCGCCGAAGCTGAACGCCATGAGCGCCTCTGAATCCTCAGTCAGCATGTAAAGCAGCGCCGCTCCGAACAGAGACGATGCCACGACCGCCATGCCCATGACCGCGCCGCCGCGGAAACCAGCCATATACGCGGGCCCCACGCCGCGTTTGGCGGCCGACGCGCTCTTCACGTTGGCGATGGTGGCTATCGATATGCCGACCACGCCCGCCGCGCCCGACAGTATCGAACCGAACAGATACGCGCCCGCCATGCCGACGTTTGTGAGTATGCGCGAGCCTTCCTTCCATATCGGGTTCGGGAATACCAGAAAAATTATCGCGGCGACCGCCGAGCAGAATATCGCGAGCGTTTTGTATTCGCGCTTCATGAAAGTGAACGCGCCGTTTCGTATGAGCTTGCCAATGCTGTCAACGCGCTCGTTCGCGCTCTCGAGCGCCGAAACCCATTTGTAAAGGTATGCGGCGACGCCGAACGCGCACACCGAAACCGCCATAGCGACTATAGTCCAAAGCATAATGTGCATCTCCTCTTTTTTTATCAACCATTAGCCGTGCTATGCGTTGGAGGAGCGTGCATGGGATTGCATATGCCGTATACTATATATGCGCGCATAACCCTTTCGGGCTTTCGCTCGCAGCGAATATTGCTGACGCGAGAAACGCCGTCCGAACTCAGAGCGCATGTGATCGAAACGTATTTGCGCGTTTTCGGGGTTTTATCGTCGCCGTCCGAAATTGTCGGGCTGATATACTCCGCCCCCGCGCGTGACGCTATAGCGCATACGTTTGCGTTTGCGCGCCGCCCGTCAACGCGCTCTTCCGATATTGCGGTTTCCGCGCATAAGCACACGACGATTATCGCGAGCGCGAGCGCCAGAGCGATTGTTGTTTTTGCCATATAACGCGTTTCGGCGCTCATTCGTCCGCCATCCTGTAGCCCACGCCGACCTCCGTTATTATGTATGTCGGTTCATCGGGATTAGGTTCGAGCTTTCTGCGTATGTTCGCCATGTGCACCCTCAGTATTTTATTGTCCGAGCCGGTCGACGGTCCCCACAGCTCGCGCAGCATATGTTTATATGTGAGCACTCGCCCCGCGTGTCTGCCCAGCAGCGCGACGATTCGAAATTCGTTCGGCGTAAGTCCGATGTCCGCACCGTCGATGAAAGCGCGCCGTTTGTTATAGTCTACCTTCAGCGCTCTCACCTCGTATATGCCCGTGAGCTTCAATTCCGCGTCTTCCGTATTCATTCGCGCGTGGCGCAAAGCCGCCCGAATCCGCGCCAGCAACTCGACAGTGCCGAACGGTTTTGTCAGATAATCGTCCGCGCCCAAGTCAAGCGTCGCAGCCTTGTCGTTTTCCGTCGAGCGCGCCGATATGACGATTATGGGCGTCGCCGTCCACTGCCTGAGCTGTTTGATTATTTCAATGCCGTCCATGTCGGGCAGTCCCAAATCGAGCAGCACGCAGTCGGGACAGTGAGACGCCGCCATGCCGAGAGCTTCCGAACCGCGCTCCGTCGTTATGACGTCGTATGAATGCGCCGAAAGCGTCGCCTGAAGAAACTTACGTATGCCCGCGTCGTCTTCGACAATCAGAATCTTATCGCGCATGAAAAATCACTCCTCCTGACACGGCAGGTAGAACTCGACTGCAGCGCCGCCGCCGTTTGCGTTGTATACCCGCATAGCGCCCCCGTGCGCCCGAACTATGGAATCGCACACCGTAAGCCCGATCCCCATGCTGCGACGCGCGTCGCCGCTTCTTGATTCGTGGAACGTCTGGTAGGCGAGTGGGTTTTGTATGACCGCCTTGGGAAAGCCCTCGCCGTCGTCCACAAACCGAAACACCGCCCTGTCGACCTCGCGGTCTGTCGACACCGTTATGTTTTTCGCGCCCTTCGCGTGTATGGCTGCGTTTTCGAGCAGGTTGTAAACGACTTGCTCGATAAGCGTCGCGTCCATAGGCGCTAACAGTATCTCCTCCGGCTTCCTGACGATAACGTTCATGCCGGCGTGCAGCTTGCGGAATTTGACTATCGCGCTTCCAATTATTTCTTCTACTACTTCTTCCGTCTTTTTGAGCGTCACGCCTTCTTGGCTCAGCTTCGTTACCGACAGCAGGTTTTCCGTAACTCTCACAAGCCAGCTCGCGTCCGCGTTTATTCCCGACAGCAGCTCTTTTCTGTCTCCGTCGGATAATTCATCGTTTTCGATAAGCACCGAGCTTGCGCCCATAATCGAAGTGAGCGGCGTGCGCAGGTCGTGCGATATTGCCCGGAGCAGGTTAGCGCGCATCTGTTCGCCGATAATTTCGTATCTGAGCCTCTCCTGAGTTTTTACGCGCGTCGTCTGCGCGCTGATTATCGCGGAGACTAAAACCATAACGCCGAATGTGAGCGGATACCCTGTCAGCGTGAAATCGAACTGTCTGAAAGGGTACGTGAAAAGATAATTCACGCATACAGCGGCGGCAAGCGACGCCGTAATTCCGTATATATAACCGTTTGTAAACCGCGATATTAGCGCCACGGCAAGTATGTATATGGGTATAGCGAACGGGTTGTTGTCCGCCGAAGTCTCCGACAGCGGCACTGAAATCAGCGTGCAGGCCGTCAGTATGGCGACCGTCAGCGCCGCGTCTTTCAATATCGTGCGTCCCGACATCGTTCTCACCTCATAAAAGCCGATTGCCTCCATTATAGCATGTTTCGAATTGCGAGCACAATAAAGGCGCGCCCATAAACCGCTTTATTTCCGGAAAATTAGCGGGCTTTGGTGTTATACTTCAGCGTGAAAATGAATAGGGGGGAACTGATAAAAATGCAGACTGCGGAGTACATAAACGCGCGCAAGGAATTTATTAACTGTATGTGCATGTCGCTTATAGGTCTGGGAGTCCCGATAATCATAGCGTTTCGGGAGTGGCTTCCTATAATGCGCGCCGAAAAGAAAAAGATGAAAGAAAAAGTTGCCTGACATACGTTTATGTGCTATCATTGTCAGCGTAAACTCAATTTATGGAGTAACGCATGACGATAGCGCTCGTGTCCGACATACACGGAAACATAGCCGCCCTCGAAGCCGTTTTGCGCGATGCGAATGATTATCGCGCCGATATGACGGTGTTCCTGGGCGACTATATATTCGACCTGCCCGATTCCGCAAAGGTTGTTAAACGCATACGCGAGATGGAGAACGCTCTTATTATCGCGGGCAATAAGGAGCGTTATCTCGACCGCGTCGATTTTGAGAACGCGCTGAACGCTCGGAGCGAGCAATTCGGCGTTTTATGTCAGACATATAAAGAACTGTCGCCCGACGACATCGCTTTTTTGCGCGCCCTGCCCGACAGCATCGAAACGACGCTTCCGTCGGGAAAACGCCTGTTCGCGAGCCACACGCTCCCAAACATGCGCGACAAAGGCAAGAACATATTCAACAGCTCCAGCGCCTTCTCGCGAGCCATGCGCGATAAGCCTTTCACAAAATCGGAATATTCAGAGGGTATGCGCGCGTTCTTCGAAACCGACATGCGCGCTGTAATCGAAAACATAAACGCCGATATTGTCGTTTACGGGCATAACCATATACAGTGCCACACCCGCGCTTTGAATAAGACCATAATTGACGCGGGTTCGTGCGGAGTGCCGCTCGACCTGGTCCCTCGCGCCGCATATACCCTCATAACCGAAACCCAAAGCGGGCTTGAAATCGTCGAGCGCGGCGTGCCTTATGATATTGACTCATACATAAATGCGTCTATGTCAAGCGAATGCCACAGCAAAGGGCGCTGCTGGTCGGAAGCTGTGTACATGGCTCTCAAAACCGCCAGAGATTACCCGTCCGAGTTGCTTAATGAGGCGTGTCGGCTTGCCAAAAGTCTGAACGAACCGACAGACCCGTTCCCGAACGCCGTAGTCCGCACAGCTTTTGAGAGAATACTGGAAGACGCGGGAGTCGCTTCGATAAACGAATTTTTGCGCCTGAAGCAATAATATACGCGGGCGGATTCGAATCCGCCCGCGCGCTATGTCTATTTGATTATCTGTTTTTTGTATCTGCGCACGTCCCCGCCCAGCGAGCTTTTGTAGTATAATTCCTCGAAACCATACTGTAGAAGCCCTCTTTCGCTGTCGAATTTGCGCCTTTCCTCGCCGGGGCAATCCAGCAGATAACCGCCGTTTTTCGTCACCCGCTCAAGCTCCGCAAGCTCTCGCTCCGTTTCGTCGCCCACGACGTGCCCCGACATCACGATGTCGAACGTGTCGTCGGGATACGGTATCGACGTAACCAGACCGCTCACCACGCGTATGTTCTTAATACCGTCGCGCTCTATGCGCTTTTCAAGGTATGTCCTGAGCGTTTCGACTGGTTCGAGCGCGTATACCTCTGCCGCCAGTTCGGCCGCCGCGAACGCCAGTCTGCCTGAGCCGCTGCCCACGTCCAGCACGCGTTTGCCCGTAAAATCGGTCATTTCGAATAGTCGGCGCTTGTCCCACGCGTATATGAAATCGCAGTGCGAATCCATCAGATCGGGCTGTGTGTACAATATAAAGTCCTCTATGTACGACATGACTTCATATTCGGCTTCTTTTCCGCGCGCGTCGTCCGCGGGCGGCGCGTTTTCAATGATCTCGCGTATGCGCGCGGCGCGTTCGGGGCAGCGGTTTTGCAGATACCACGCTACAGTCGGATTTCGCCTGAGAGCTATTCCGAAACTTTCAAGCCACTTGCCGTCGTCTATGCCGCACATGTACAGAATCTGAAAACGCTCCAACAGCGTCATACAGTTGAATGAAAATTCCCTTACGTTTATCCAGTTAAGAGCCATAATGTTCCTCGTATTATAAAGATGTAGTGTTTAGCCTCTCTCCAGAGGTGTGCTACAAT
>CAYVPJ010000119.1:0-4889 GCA_964453505.1 uncultured Oscillospiraceae bacterium
AATCAAAAGAAGTAGCAAATGAGGCTATTAAGATAGTTTCAAAATCAATAAAATAAGCTATGATAAATTACCAATTTTTTCCACGCTCACACGGCGTTACGCCAGAAATAAAGACAATAATTGATTGTTTTAAAAAGATAGAACCTGATTTGGGACAAGAAAATATACACCTCGTTTCAAATGATGTGCTTGCATTGGTTCGTCCACATTTAGAGGAACTCGGTTTTTCTGTCGAAACGGGAAAAGGCAGAGATGAAAAAATTGATGTGCCGGTGTTGTTTGGCGAAAACAACGAAGTGGATAAATCTTTCTTTGCCGATGCTTTGAGTGCCGACGGAAAAATAGTCATAGAAGTTGAAGCTGGACGTGCAGTGCGAAACAACCAATTTCTGAAAGATATTTTTCAAGCGTGTATGATGTTTGAAGTTGAATATTTGGTTATTGCGGTTTTGAATGAATACAAGTTCAATTCAGGCGGCAAACAAGTTGTCGGCAAAGATTATCAGGAAATAAAGACCTTCTTGGAAACGCTTTATGTTTCCAATCGGTTGAGATTGCCGTTAAAAGGAATTGTTTTGATTGGGTATTAAAAAGAAAAAGTAAAGGAATACATGAAAGAAGATACAAAAGATATGGCTTTTAAGATTATTCAGAGTTTTCTTAAAAATCCACCGCTTGTTATTTGGGGGTCAGGTGCGACTATTCCTTTTGGAATGCCAAGTATGTCTGATTTAAACGATATATTAAAGGCAAAAATTACTGATTTTAATAATTCTAATAATAATTTAGAAGAAGAATTAGGCAAAGAGGAATATAAATCAAATTTGCCAGAAATAAGAAAAACAATTTGGGATAAAGTAAAGGAAGCCGATTGTAAAATTCCTGAACAATTAATATGTAACACCCAAATCTTTGATGGAATTAAAAAACTTGTTGAGAAACTTATTGATAGTCACCCGAAAGTTGCAAATGTTATAACCACAAACTACGACTGTGTACTTGAATACACGTTGGCTTACAACGGAATATCTTTTACGGATGGTTTTAATGGTCGAGAATTATCTTCGTTCGATGAAAATTTATTTATGGATAAAAACATAGTTAATATTGTAAAGGTTCATGGTTCTTTAAATTGGTTTAATGTAAAAGGTGATGCACGAATATTGGTTGCTACTACAAATCAATCGCCCCTGATTATTCCTCCCGGAAAGAATAAATATCAAGAAGCATATAATATGCCATATCGTGAACTTATTCAAAAATCTGATAGTCTGATTAAAGTTGCAAATAGTTTATTAGCCGTTGGATTTGGTTTTAATGATGAACATTTAACCCCAGAAATAAAGAAAAAGATAAATAACAATACACCGATTGTACTAATTACAAAAAAAGTGACAGATGCTGCAAAAACTGAATTAAAAGGTGCTACGAAATATGTATTAATCGAAGAGGAAAACGACAATAAATCAAAAATCACATATAGAGATTTAAATGTAGAGCAAATAATAACAATTGAGGGCGGATATTGGCAACTCACTAAATTTATGGAGATTATATAATGGAACAAACTAAAATAATCATAGGAAAAGTTCAAAGTGTTGATACTGGAAACGTTACAGTAAAAGTTGAAAAAGAAGATTTGTTAAATAGCGTACAAATAAATCAAATTGTTCAAATACGTTCAACCAAAACAGATGAAAAAATTATTGGCTTAATTTCAAAAATAACACGAAAAGCGGTCGCTGATAAATTGGACGCTGAATCTGAACCCGATTTTATTGTAGAAAACGTTATACGTGTCAATCTTGTTGGTACCTTATTAGGCAAAGATGGTACAGAGAAAAATAAATTTAAACGTACACTAAATACAGTCCCAAGTATTGATGCAGATTGCTTTCTTTTGCAAGGCGAAGAATTGTCTCAATTTATGAGCATTATATCGTCAAACAGTGAAAATCCTTTAACAATAGGCAAATATACTATTTCAGAAGAATCAAAAGCGAATCTTGACGGTAATAAATTTTTTCAAAGGCATGCCGTTATTGTTGGTGGAACAGGTTCTGGAAAATCATGGACTGTTGCTAATATTTTGGAGAAGGCGACGAAACTTCAATCTATCAATAGTATCGTTTTTGATTTACACGGAGAGTATAAGCCGTTAGAAGATTTAGCAAATACAATTTTGCTTAAAATTGCTGGTCCAGCTGATACACCGAAAAATGAAGATATTATTTTCTTACCGTACTGGCTCTTGTCTTATGAAGAAATGGAATCTCTTTTATTAGATAGAAGCGATATAAATGCACCAAATCAGGCAAGAGCACTTTTTGATTTAATTATTGAAGAGAAAAAAAACACGCTAAACGAAGAGAAACAACATGATGTGTTGGACAACTTCACTATCGAAAGCCCTATCCCGTATAAGATTAACGAAATCATATCTGCTCTTGATAAAATGGATACAGAAATGGTTCAAGGGCAAAGAGGAGAAAAACAAGGTGCTTTATTTGGCAAGTTAACACGTTTTATACAACGACTAAAAAGCAAACAATCAGATAAAAGATTAAATTTTATTTTCAATCCAGATGCTGAACTTTTGAAATATGATTGGTTGCCTGCACTTGCAAAGAAATTATTAGATTTTGGAAATAATAACGGATTAAAAATCATTGATTTCTCGGAAGTTCCGTCAGATATTCTTCCTTTGATTACAGGATTAATAGGACGGTTGATATTTTCTATTCAACAATGGATGGAAGAAAATAGTCGACAACCTATCGCAATATTTTGTGATGAAGCCCATCTATATATTCCGGCAAATACAAACGGAAGTATTGATGAAAAAGGATTACACAATTTTGAGAGAATAGCAAAAGAAGGACGAAAATATGGGATATCATTAGTTGTTATAAGTCAACGTCCCTCCGATGTAAGTAAAACTATATTAAGCCAATGTGGTAATTTTATTGCCATGCGATTAACAAATCCTGATGACCAAAATGTAATTAAAAGATTATTCCCTGATAATTTAGGAGATTTTGCGGAAATGCTACCAATTTTAGACGTTGGAGAGGGGTTAATTGTCGGAGATGCTTCGTTACTTCCAAGTAGAGTTGTTATAGACAAACCTACAATCAAGCCGAATAGTGCAACAGTCGATTTTTGGGATGAATGGAATAAAGAGAAAACGGATAGAGGAATAGAAAATGCAGTTCAAGCATTGAGAAAACAACATAAATAAATTGTATATATTGTAATAAAAATGTCTGAATCCCAAAATATAGAATACAAATCCATTTGGAAAGATGAATACTTGAAATGGATATGCGGCTTTGCCAATGCACAAGGCGGCACAATTTTTATCGGTAAAGACGATAACGGCAATGTTATCGGCGTAAAAAACGCCAAGAAACTTTTGGAAGATTTACCCAACAAGATAACGACCGTTTTGGGAATTGTTGCCGATGTCAATCTGCACGAAACAGAGCATGGCGATTACATAGAAATAGTTGTTGAACCACAGCCCAATCCGGTAAACTACAAAGGAGAATATCATTATCGTACTGGCAGCACTAAGCAGGAGTTGAAAGGTGCGGCGTTGGATAAATTTCTACTTAAAAAACAGGGGAAACATTGGGATAGTGTGCTTATTCCCAAAGTGCAAGTTGGCGATTTGAAAGCCGAAATGTTCGATTTTTTCCGTAAACGTGGGGCAAAAAGCGGCAGACTTGATGATGGAGCCTTAACGGATAGTAACGAATTGTTGCTCGAGAACCTGCAACTTACAGAAGATAACAATTTGAAACGTGCCGCCGTTCTTCTGTTTCACCCGAAACCCGAAAAATTTGTAACGGGTGCTTTTGTCAAAATTGGCTATTTTGAATCTGACAGCGATTTACTTTTCCAAGACGAGATTCATGGTAATCTGTTTGAGCAGGTTGAGAAAACAATGGATTTGCTTTTCACGAAGTACATTAAGGCATTGATAAGTTACGAGGATATTTATCGTGTGGAAACTTACGAATATCCCAAAGAAGCCGTTCGCGAAGCCTTGCACAATGCTGTTGCCCACAAAGATTACACCGGTGCAACGCCTATTCAAATCAGCGTTTATAAAGATAAAATCATGATTTGGAACTATGGCGAACTCCCGCAAAATTGGACGATTGAAACACTGCAAAAGAAACATTCTTCAATACCTCACAATCCTAATATTTCCAACGCCTTTTTCCGCATTGGCTACATTGAAGCGTGGGGGCGAGGCATTCGTAAAATGAATGAACAATGTACCGCCGCAGGTCTGCCAAATCCGCTTTATTACTACGATAGTTCAGGCTTTTGGGTAGTATTCCGCAAAGATTTATTTAATGAAGAAGATTTGAAAGTAAAGGGATTGAATGACAGACAAATAAAAGCGGTTTTGTATGTTAAGGAGAAAGGTAGGATTACAAATAAAGAGTATCAGGAAATCAATAAAGTATCAAGGCAATCTGCTACAAACGAATTGACGGAGTTGTCGGATAAATACAACTTGCTGTCTAATAAAGGATATGGTGCGGGTAGTTATTTTGAATTAGTCAATTAATAGGCATTTGGTGGTCAATTTAGGCAATTTTTAGTCAATTGATTTTGGAATTTCAGCGGTGTAAACACATTATTCAAGCGTTCCCACGCTACAAACAGAGCAGGTAAAAAGGTATTCGTCAATCTCTCGTTTTGTTCCGCAAAAACATTGCTGCAAGGGTAAAATGAACAGCCTAACAAAATCTCCACACCTCGCTGCGCTTCGGGTAGTATTTTTTTGTCTGCCCTTGACAGCAAACGCCTCCACACTCGTATCCACCCCGCCAACCGCACCTTGACTTTTACTCAAACTATTCGGGTTTGAA
>CAYVPJ010000120.1:0-2497 GCA_964453505.1 uncultured Oscillospiraceae bacterium
GACGCACACGCTCAAACTCCTCGCCACATCGCAAAACTGGGCGAAAGTGCAAAATGATGTGGGCGACATAGGTTATATGCTGCTGTCGCACGTAAGCCCGTTCACTGCCACGCCCACGCCCGTTGCTGTGGTCACGCCCCCGCCCGTTGCTGTGGTCACGCCCCCGCCTGAAACGTTCACAAACGCCGCCGCGAATATGTATGCGAAAGTCGCGGTCGCTCAGACGAACGTATACGCGCAGCCCGATCGAAACACCTCTCCCGTCGGCGCGATACAGTTCGACGTAAGCGCGACATTGCTCGCGACATCGGCAAGCTGGGCGAAAATACAGGGCGCGGACGGAAGCGTCGGCTATGTTCTCCTTGCGGACGTCACTCTGATTGAGATACTGCCGTACACGCCCGACTGGGTGAACGACTCTACTCTCGTCATGAACTTCCAGCTTCAACTGGTGACATACGGCTGGCTGGATTCCGACGCTCTGAACGCCTCCGGCGAGGTCGGCATCGTGGGCGATTTGACATACGCCGCGATTATGGACGTGCAGCTGTACTATAACACGGTCGTCGTTCCGACGCAGCCGAATCTGACGCCCCTCGTTAGCGCCGTTGACGAGTTTGGCGCGCACCTGCCCATCGACGAAGCGACATATCGCTTCATAATGGATTCGCTTACGCTCAAGGAGTAGCGCGTCCGCAACAATACGCTAATCATTGCCATGGAGGTATATATGAATAACCCAAGAACCGAGTCGAGAATACTTTCGCTGTTACTTAGCCTGATACTGTTGCTGACTATGCTGCCCTCCGCAATCGCGGAAGGCGATACACAGTCAACACCGAGCGAGCTTCCCATAACGGAAGCTCAGAATCCGCCTATTGTGGAAGAACCGCCCGTAGTCGAAGACCCGCCGGTCGTAGAAGACCCGCCGGTCGTAGAAGACCCGCCTGTCGTCGAAGACCCGCCTGTCGTCGAAGACCCGCCTGTCGTCGAAGACCCGCCGGTCGTCGAAGACCCGCCGGTCGTGGAAGACCCGCCGATAGTGGAAGACCCGCCGATAGTGGAAGATCCGCCTGTCGTCGAAGATCCGCCCGCGCCCGACGTTCGGCCTGACGACGACGTCAGATCGTGCTCCGTGGACGGCTGCGAGCATATACAGTTCGACCGTCACGGCGACCCTACCGCCATATGCCCGTTCGGAGAGTGGGCTATCGCCAATGGCGAATACGACCTGACGGCTACCGTTAAAATGACGCGCGCCAGCGTGCCCGTGAACATAGCCGTAAAGGACAGCGGCATTACATACATATATCGCAGCGGCACATACCGCGTAAGCGGAGGAACAGCCGAAAGCGAGCTGTACATATACGAGGGCGCGGCAGTGTCCGTGTTGCTCGACCGCGTGAACGTGAACAGACTTACCATCGGCGAAAACGCCGACGCGTTTTTCGAGTTCGAGGGCAGGAACACGGCTTCCGAAATGACGCTAATGCAGGGCGCGCGCCTTGAGCTGAACGGCGTGGGCGCGTTCTCGGCGACAACATATGCTTCCGAGTCGGGGGCGCAGTTGTACTGCGTCGGCGGAAACATAGCCCTGCCCGGCTCCGCGAGGAGCGCTAACGGACTGAAGCAATATACGTTCGACGCGTCTGGCGCTGCGAGCGCAACCGTAGACGGCAGAGCCGTCGCGTTCACAACGCCCGATTCGTCGGGCAAAGCGCACCTGTGGCTCAGCGAAAGCCCCGTGAGCGGGTATTCGTCGACCGTAAACTCGGGCGTGCTCGTTATACTTTCGCGTCAGCCCGACCCCGAACCCGCGTCGGAATACTACGAAATTTCGAGCAGCGTTCAGACAAACTACACCATATCGTCTTCGGGCGTGTACAAACTCAGGCGCAACGAGACTTCGTCTGAAATAATCACAATAACTGTCGACGCCGCGAACGTCGTTCTGCAACTGAGCAACGCGCTGTGCAACGACGCCATAAAAATCGTCTCGATAAATAACGCCGACATAAGCATCGAGCTCTTGAGCAGTTTTTCAATGCAAAGCATCGACTGCGCGGGCGAATTGCACATAAACGGCGAGGGTTTACTCGATGTCTCGCAGCTTAACGTGGACGGTGTGAAATGCGCGAACACAATTACGCTGCGCTCTTCGCTGCATACCGCCGACTCTTTGGGCTCTGGGTGGACGGCATTTTCGGGCGGCGTATCGGATAACGTCACCGATTGCTTTTATGACGGCATGAGGCGCGCGTTATTCATCGGAGTGAACTTTACAGCCGTTCTGCTGCCTTCCGCTCCAAGCGGCAGCGAATACTATGTGAGCGGCGTTGACGGCGCTCGCGTCGACATCGCGCTTAAGCAGATAGGGCTGGAGCGCGTCAGACTCACCGCTTCAAGCGGAGTTACGAACGTCGTCCCCGGCAGAGAATACCACATAACGTCGGAAGGCAATGTCAACGCGGCGATTACGGCCGTCGACGGTCAGGGC
>CAYVPJ010000120.1:2507-4780 GCA_964453505.1 uncultured Oscillospiraceae bacterium
CGTGTTCGGGGCGGTTACCGTGCACCCGGGCGCGCCGTCGACGGTCAGGGCGACAGTTACGACCTCACGTTTGGCGGACTCGACAACTCCGGCCGTATCTCGCTCTCGACGACTAAGCCCACCCGAATCTCGCTTGAAAACGTCAACAAAGCGGACGACATAGAGGGCGGCTCTGTCTCTATATCGGGTTCGGGCGCTCTGTTCGTCGGTACGCGCGTCTCGGTTGACAACCTTACGATAGACAGAAACACGAACGTGACTTTCGATTCAGACGTGTCATTCGGCTCGTCGACACTGAGACCCAATAAAATCGTGCTCAGGGACGACGCGGGCAACCCCATAAGCAATACGCGCGTGAAACTGCGCATAGGCGGCGAAAACCCGTTCGATACGACCACGCTGGCGGGCGGCGTCATAACGCTGTGGCGCGCTTCGACGCTTGACGACGTATCCGTAACCGCCGTCGTAGGCTCCGACACATATTCCGCCATATGCGTAAACGGCATGTGCGAGCCCAAGGCGCTGCCTGTCATAAGCTCCGTAACCGTCGTAAACTCGAAAGTCACAGTGACCGCGAGCGGCGCGGGCGCGACGGGCATACAATACGTCGTAAACGGAAGCGAAAACGACCTGCCCGACACATACTCGTCCTCCGCCATGACGGCTTTCGGCGCGAACGGCATTGTGAACATAGCGGGTTTGAGAATCGGAGACAGAGTGTCCCTGCGCGCGTTCGCGTGCGGTCAGGCGACCGACGTTCTGAACCCGAACACCGCCGACGCGTTCACGTTCGGCAATATCGTGACGTTCACATACGACACGAGGGCGCAGTTTACGCTCGAAGATCAGAAGAAGACATATGACGGTTTCAGATTCGCGTTCAAAAAAGGACTGCTGCCCGAAAACGCCGCCGTCAAATACTATAAGGACGGCAATGAAATTAAAGCGCCCATAGACGTGGGCGAGTACACAATATCTGTCAGCATTCCCGCGAGCGCGCAATATCAGCAAACGAGCCTGACCGTCGGGCTGACCGTTAGCAAGAAAAGCGTATACATATTCCCCTACATATACGGTAAAACGCTGGGCGACGGCGAGATCGGCGAATATTCCTACACCCACTCCGATACCTGCGACGGCGACGAGGTGACGGGTCTGCTGGTGCGCGAGGCGGGCGAGAGCGTCGGCAACTACGAATACTCGCGCAAAAACCTGAAAGCGTCCGGCAACTACAGACTGCGCACCGATCCCGATTCGCCGATGTTCTTTATCGACGCTTGCCCCGCCGACTACCTTGCGCCCGAAATCCTCAAAGACACCGTATTTAAGTCGGACGGGAGCAGGGTGATCATCGAGCCGACCGAAAAGGGCGAGTTCGGCATAAACCACAGGCCGATAGACATGAAAGTGACCGACGGCGAAACCGAAAAGCCGTTCGCGGCGGAGCTGCGCTTGGCGCGCGGCTACGACAGAGCACTGCTCATCATAAGCTGCCTGCCCGACGAGGGAGAGGACAGTGTCGGCGCGATGCGCGCCCTCAGCATAACGCGCCTTGCGGTTTTTAAGCTGAGAGAGCTTGGCGTCACCGACTTGGCGTTTTCGGCGGACGGCTGCATGTATATCGTAAATCTGCCCGCCTTGGCGACCGACGAAGTCGAAGCGGCGCGCAGAGGCGTGAACATACGCTCCGAGGGCATGGAGTTTGCGTTCAGCCTGACTCCCATGACCGCGGACGGCGAAGGAAACATTGTAACCCTTCCGACAGTTTCGGAGCTTGCCGTAAACGGCGACAGGGCGCTTGACCTGCGCGAGTATCTCGCAAACGCGCTGCTGGCGGTCGAAACGAAACGCTTTGCGGAGCTTGCGAACGACGATATATACTCATACATTCCGACGGACGCGGCGGGCGAGTATATACTCTCGAACGACAACATAAAGGCCGCGCAGCAAAAGATCGCCGAGTCGTTGTCGCTCGGCATAGCTAACTTGGACTGCGAACCTTTCATGTACTCAAACGGATTCGTGAACCTCGACGCGACGCTCGTCGTGCCCTACACGGAACTCGAGATATACGAAAACATATTCCCCGCGATATTCGGCCTTGACCCGTATTTCTTGGCAAATCCTTCGGCAGTCGATGGCGGCATAGTCGGCTGACGGCTTGATTGAGCGCGCGAAACCGCCTCCGAAAGAAGCGGTTTCGCGCATTTTACGCCCATGGGTGAATAGCCAAAGTAAACGCAACGTTGACAGATTAAACGCAACGGGGTTGC
>CAYVPJ010000121.1:0-2723 GCA_964453505.1 uncultured Oscillospiraceae bacterium
CGATCCTCATTATTCCATGCTGACGGGTTCCAGCCTGTTTCTACCTGAAAAGCAGGATAAAACCAGTGGTGTTGTCCTACAATCTTAATTTTCAGACTTGTACCTTCAGGTAAAACGGCTTTCAAGGAATAAGTGCCTGAAGTATATTCGGTTTTTTCCCTATAGAGAAGGTTAATACCAAAATTTCCGGTTTCGGGATATTTAATACCCCCGGTATATTCAAAATCAGTGTTATTAATAAATTGGGTTACATATTTCTCAAAGTCGGGAATAGTTAAACTTAACCCCAGGTTTTCATACCTATTTTCCAAATTTTCCCGTATTTGGTCAAGTTTTATCGTTTTAGCGTTATTTATTAACGTTGATCCTAAAAATGAACTATTTAAAACCCCATCTTCACGCATATCGGTACTGATGTTTGCAAGGAGCTCAGATAGATCAGAAACTGGCAAATACCCTTGTAGGATTACCGATATTGCCAGTAATATGGCATTATCGTCACCGGGTTTACTTATATCGAGAAGCTCTGATTCTGCAATGTCGGGTTTGCTTATTTCAAAAAGTGCAAGGATTTCTGACTGAGCCTGCTTTTTTGCATCCGCAAAGTCACTGCCATTAGTAATAAGATACTCGGTGCGCCTTTTTTCCAGGTTCGACAATACATTAACATTTAGGCTTCTTTTGTCAGTTATATCCGACAACGCAAATAGTGTTATTTGTGATTCGAAATTACTATTTGTGATTTCGTTGAAATAAAAACCATCTGCTTTTAATTCAACATACTGCGAAACAAAATTGACATTTCGGACCTCAAATGTTCCTTTGTTATCAAGGATTTGTGAAGAGAAATTCTTCCCTGTAGGAATAAAATCGGCAGATAATTCTGAAATAGTAATCGCAGTTCCATTCAAGAACGGGCCTTTTTGTACGTATCCGTTTATTTTTTCTATGGACAATAGAGTCTTGTTGTCTTTATCATTATCACAAGAAATGAAAAGAAGGAGTAAGAAACAGATCTGAAGGGTTGTCAAAATTTTCATAGTTATAAAATTTAGGGTGAATTTTTAGTAATAATCAATAACTTACAAAGCTAAGTAAATAGTCTGTTATTATCAATAGAAAATTTCTGGTGATAAGCAAAAGGAGTGTTTGATTTTTATAAACAGTCTGACTGTATCGCGAATTGCGATATATATTGTATTTTTATATTAGTTGTTGCCAAATTAATAAACAAGCCTCATAATCTATTGATTTTATTAGGTTTGTCTTTGAAGGGCATTTATACAATGATTGTTAAAAAGAGTTATAGCCAATGGTAGGGCGACTGTGCAAAAATTACGAGTATAGACAAGATATTATATTGCGGTGAAAAAATTAAATTATCGCCGCATATTTGCGGTAGTTAATTCATATATTTACCGCATAATTCGATTTGGCAATGGCAAAATACATTTACGAGTACAAAAACTGGACAGATTTTTCGTGGCAGGACAAAGCCATAAATGTTGTATTTGGTGAGGTGCGGCTTATGCAAGGTAAACTAATAGGGCAAATGAACGCTTTGGGCTTTTCGGCTAAAGAAGAAGCCACGCTAACCGCCTTAACCTTAGACGTTGTAAAATCATCGGAAATTGAAGGCGAATTACTCAATTATGATAAGGTACGTTCGTCAATTGCAAGGCGTTTGGGTATAAACACTGCCGGACTTGTACCGAGCAGTCGCCACATTGAAGGCGTTGTAGAAATGATGCTGGATGCTACTCAACGAAACACTTTACCTTTAACCGAAAAACGTTTGTTTGGTTGGCATGCAGCTCTTTTCCCTACAGGTTACAGCGGACCTTACTCAATAGAAGTGGGACGATACAGAACGGGTGATATGCAAGTTGTTTCGGGCGCAATGGGAAAAGAAAAAGTGCATTACGAAGCCGTAAAACCCGAATTGGTAAAAACGGAAATGGACAAGTTTTTGGATTGGTTCAACAACGAAAAACACCTTGATCCTGTTTTGAAAGCCGCCATTGCACACTTTTGGTTTATCATCATTCACCCCTTTGACGACGGAAACGGCAGAATTGGAAGAGCGATATCCGACCTATTGCTTGCCCGTGCCGAAGGCAGTGGAGAACGTTTTTACAGTATGTCGAGCCAAATATTAGTCGAACGCAAAATCTATTACGAAGTATTGCAAAAAGTGCAACATAGTACGGGCGAAATTACAGAATGGATCGATTGGTTTTTGCATTGTCTCAAAAATGCGATGCTCTCCACCGAAAGCACCACACAGAAAATATTGCGTAAAGCTGAGTTTTGGAAATTACACGAACACACGCCCATAAACGAACGACAACGCTTAATACTTAATAAACTCTTTGACAATTTTGAAGGAAAATTACAAACTTCAAAATGGGCTAAAATTGTTAAAACCTCTAGTGACACTGCCTTACGCGACATAAAAGACTTGGTAGAAAAAGGCATCTTGAAACAATCTGAAGGAGGAGGACGAAACGCAAACTATGAATTAGTAGACTTTAAAATAGAATAACCACTTGAGATGTCTTTTTTACGGTCAGATAGTTGAACCGTAAGAAAAAAGCCACGCCCATACCGTCTTCGGTATATTGCATAATTTGATTGTAGTTCAAAAATTATATTGTAACCTGTTAATTTAAAATGTTATATTATGAAAAAGATAATTTACATGTTTATGTTACTTGTTTTAA
>CAYVPJ010000121.1:2733-4756 GCA_964453505.1 uncultured Oscillospiraceae bacterium
AGCTGATGGTATTGAAAGAAGACAACCATCTAAGTTACTTGTTTTAAGTGCTAACTTTTTGTATGGTCAACTCTCCGAAGATTTAGTTTACAAGAATTTAGAACGGGCTTATACCGAGATTGGCTCTAATCTTTTCTTTTCAGTATATCAAGTTTCATTAGGAGACACGCGGGCAGACAATGCCGAGTCGGGTGGTGAATATTGTGATGAAGCACCTTTTCTCTCTGATATTCAGTATTATGAAATTGGAACAAGTAATGGTGGTTGGTTAAGTTATTGGTTACGTGGATATTCTATAATATCGAATTGCAATTCCATAATAGAATCGGCTCAAATGAGTAATTTTAGCGAAGCAACAAAGCTAAGCTATATTGCCGAAGCAAAGTTTTTGAGGTCCTTAGTAATTTTTTCTCTCGCAAACACTTTTGGAGCCATTCCTTATCCGGTTCATAATTTTGAATGGCCTCTCGATGGAGGGTATACATTTTTTAATACGAACAAGGTGCCTGGAGAAGTCAAAAGTTTATATGCTATTTATCAGCAAATTGAATCAGATCTTGTTGAGGCAATAAATATTCTTCCGACACGAAGCCAACTGAAGAATCCCCAGAGTTTTAGAGCCACATCTGGTGCTGCCGAGTCGCTGCTTGGAAAGGTATTGCTCTATGGTTCTTGTTTTGCGCGGAATTATCCCACCGATCCTCGCTTTGCTGGTTTTTCTTCATCCCGTGTTCAAGATGCAATAATGCATCTTGAACGGGTTATAAATTCGGGGGAATATAGTCTGTTAACCGGAAATTTTGAAACATGGTGGAGTGAGTCGCCGATTTACCCCGATAGCACACCCGCATACCGGGCATTATTTACTTCAAGTCAGAATGGTTGCAAAGAGTCGGTTTTTGCTGCAAAAAATATTGAAATATGGAGAGGATGGAATAATTATCGAGGACTGGGGCATACTCAGTGGTCAACGGCAAGATATGCGAAAAATGAAGGTCATAAATATCAAACAAATGGGTGGGGTTTCAATATCCCTTCTATGCAACTTATTGATGCATTTAAGCAAGAAACAGGCACTGTCGCTGCCGATAATCCTAGGTTTGCTGTTACCGTAGCCCTTGAGGGTGACTCAATATTAACATATCGGGGTTGGCTCCCTATTTTTTTCGATCAAACCTGCTCCTCGTCATATGCTCAACTGTTCGCAACCGCTGGTGGCGATTTGCAATCGCCGCCTTTCTATCTCAGGATTTTCAATCCTGTAAACATTCTAAACAAACTCTATATTCACCAACCCTTTCTCTCCTGCATAATCTTTGGCCGAACTGTACAAATAATCCTCGGGATGTGCCACAATATCTGCCCTCACGGGGTTGTTATGGATATAATCCATCTTTTCTTCCAAAAATGCAGTAGAATGAATTTCTTTTGCATCGTTGCCATCCTGCCAAACCTTGAAATTCTTGATCTTCTTGTTGTTTTTACCGGCATACCAAAACAAGTTTAGCAACCAATCCCGGCGGCTCTCAGGAATCTCTTTTATAGCTTCGATAATGGCTTTGCTGGTGAACTTTTTGAAATCACGAAGTATGTCCGACAAGTTGCCTTCATCTGTGGCACTGGCTATAATGTGCAAATGATTTGACATTAAACACCAGCAATACACTTTAAGCCCTTTGTTGGCAATGCAGTAGTTTAACGAATCGACAATTAGATGCTTATATGCCGGGCGGCTAAAAATATCTATCCACTCTACTATTGTTAGTGTGCAATAGTATGCATATCCCGGCGATATATTATTCCTAATTCCCATGCTTTAAAAAAAAGGAAAATATTTAATAATGGGATCACAGATCCCAAACCTAAAGGCGCGGGTTACGCTACGCTAAATCCGCACCAGCCGCCGTTGCAAATCTGCACCAGCGTTCGCGATCCTTACGGCATATCCTCATGAGCTGGGGCGATATTTTATTTTTAATTCCCATGAATGTAAAAATAAAGAAAATATTTCATAATGGAATCA
>CAYVPJ010000122.1:0-4753 GCA_964453505.1 uncultured Oscillospiraceae bacterium
GAAAATCGGTCTATCTTTCGATACAAGAAATCACCAAAAAGTGGAGTATGCCTATTAGGGATTGGGGAACAATAATAGGACAGCTTATGATATTTTTTGAGGACAGATTTGATAATCGAAAAGCCGTATAACCGGGGACGCTGTCCCCGAACCCCTGAGGTTTATGACGCCCCGGCTTTACCGGTTGAAAATACCGAGCAGCCAATTTCGACCGCCCGGTAACCGTATAAAGCACAGCAAGCGTCCGGGTCGCACCTCTGCGTTGCCCACATTTATGCTGTAATATTATTATTAACAAGCTGAAAAATTTCTAAACAGAATTATCATTTACACGAAATCCGGCACACTCCCTTAGATGATCTCTCAGGTAATCTATAATGTTATTGAATTAGTAGTTTTCTACGTGAATTTCAAAATAGCTTTGAGGATGCGCGCAAGTTGGGCAAACCTCGGGGGCGTTAGTACCAACTACGATGTGGCCGCAGTTACGGCACTCCCAAACCTTTACTTCACTCTTAGCAAAAACTTCTGCCATTTTGACATTGTTTAATAGCGCACGGTATCTTTCTTCATGGTGCTTTTCAGTAGCCGCAACCAAACGGAATTTTGCTGCAAGTTCAGCGAAGCCTTCTTCTTCAGCTGTTTTTGCAAATCCTTCATACATATCTGTCCACTCATAGTTTTCACCGTCTGCTGCATGAAGAAGATTTTCAGAGGTATCGCCTATACCCGAAAGTTCTTTAAACCACAATTTAGCGTGTTCTTTTTCGTTATCTGCTGTTTTTGTGAATAATTCGGCAATCTGCTCAAAGCCTTCTTTTTTCGCCTTAGATGCAAAGTAGGTATACTTATTTCTTGCTTCAGATTCGCCTGCAAAAGCAGCCTCTAAATTTTTTCCGTTTGTGTTCCTCTATATTTGTTCATTTTGTTGTCCTCCTTAATTTCTTGTAGTTTATCTCCTGTTGCCTTACAAATAGGGCAAATAGACTCCGCCCCATCTTCTATATCAAAAACTGCTCCGCAAACCAAGCACTTAAACTTTCGCATTTTCTTTATCTCCTTTTCTTCATTACATGGCATTAGATCTAAGATCATTTTTGCTTCATCAACCGGAAACTCACTGCTTGGCGGATTTTTAATAAGTGTTTCTATCAGCCCATGCGTATTCTTGCTTTGGGGGAGCATAAATCCTGCTTCCCTTAACAAATCCTCGGCCATCAAGCTATTTGATTTTTCCAGTGCCTTGTAAAGCCTGTAAAGCCCATTGGCATCCACAGCCTTTGAAAGCTCTCTTGCGGCTATTTCTTGTACGCTCTTGCTTTTTGACATACTGTTTAATACAGCTTTTACTTCGTCCGATTTTTTCTGCTGAGGTGGAAGTTCTGTCGGCATCATAGTAATTGCACCACTGGGACAACTTTCTGCACAGACTCCACAACCAATACACTTTTCTGTATCAATAATGCTATTTTCGGTATCTGTTGCACCTACGGGGCAAACATAGAGGCAGAGGCAATCTTTTGTGCATAGTCTTAAATTTCTTACTGCTATCTTTTTCATGCCTTATGCCCTCCCTTCAATTTTTTCAAACTGCCAATCAGGAACCTTGCAAACAGGACAAAGCTGCGGTGCCTCATTCCCAATATATACAAAACCGCATGTTGTGCATACCCATATATCCTTACCTTCCAAGAATTCTTCTCCTTCTTTTTCATACCTTTCAATAAGAGTTTTCAAAATTCTTGACACCTTTTCACCCCAAACGGTAACTCGTAATGCTCCACGATCATGCTCTTTTCCTGCAACAAGCTTAATATTTTCATACCCTTTTTCAATATCATCTTGTAATTTTTCTTTTACTTCTTCAAAGGTAAAAACAGAATCACCCGATATATTTTTAAAGTAATTTGATAAAGTTATAAACTTTTTTTGGACTTCAGGCTTATATTGTTTTTCTGAGCCTCGTGCAAGATTTGAAAATAGTGCTGATAGTTGGCCGGAAGATAGTTTTAACATATCTTCATCAAACTCCACATGCTCACTTTTTACCAAAGTTTCTTGTTCTTCGTCCTGTACGTAAAAATCACTCTTTTTCGCTCCACAAAGAGGACAAACCCAACTGTCGGGAAGCTCCGCAAATGGTAGTTTTTCTTTTGCTTCATTATAGATATATCCGCAAATTTTACACACATACTTCATAATTTTATCACCTCTTCTTTCACCTATTTCAAAAGTTCTAAAATCTGCTCTTTAGATCTGAAACCTACCATACTGTTGACAACTTTTCCACTTTTCATAACAGCAAGCATTGGAATACTTGCAACCTGGAATGCCGATGCAATTTCAGGTTCTTCATCTACATTCACTTTACCAACCTTATAGTTTCCATTTGCTTCATCTGCAATTTCGGAAACGACAGGTGCAATCATCCGGCAAGGCCCACACCAGGTTGCCCAAAAATCAATAAGCACTGGTTTATCTGAATTTATTACCTCTTGTTCAAAGTTCTGTTTTGTTATTTTAATTTCACTCATTATATTCTCCTCCTCTTCATTTATCCTTTGATTTGTAATAAAGCATACAATGACAATAGCCTTCAAAATTAGGATCCTTTACCTGCTCCTTAAATTCTCTGCACATGCATTTAGTGTCTTCACTTTGTTCCCTTACACAGGGACAATATCCGCCTGTTCTTTTTAATCCTTCTTTAACAGTTTTTACAATTTCTTTGTCAGTGTTTATTTTTATACTCACTCTTATGTACCTCCTGTGTTTTTTCTTTATGTTTTTATTTTATACCAAATTTTTCAAGAATGAAGTGACTAAGTCACATAATACAGAAAATGCGGAATAGGCCTTCCTTTAATAAAGACTCTAATGCTTGGAAAATGCAATAAACAACGATAACACAACTCCAATAATAAAAGCAAAAGTCGAATGACTTTTCTCGTGCTCTCTTGATTCTGGAAGCAAGTGTGATGCTGAAACATAAATTAAAACACCCGATACAAATCCAAGCAAAAGCCCTAGAATGTCTTCTTTTAAATAACTTATCATTGGATATGCAACAAATGCGCCAAAGGGTGTAGATATAGCTGCGACAAGAAATGCATAGAATCCCGCTTTTTTCCGGCTGATATTTCCTTTGATCAATGATAGAAATGTAATTATACCTTCCGCAAATTCATGAACTACAAGCCCTATTCCACTAAGAATTCCGACTGTTGTACTAATGCTAAAGGTAACTGTATAGACCACCCCATCTAATAGAGAGTGAATTAAAATACCTTCGACTGCTGTAATGCCGAATGCAAGTTCCTTTTGCTTTGTTATTTTTTTTATTATCTTATTGCTGATATACATAAATAGAAAGCCAAGCAATGCCACATAACCTGCATATCTGCTCTTTTGGAGTGATTGTGGGAATGCCATAATTAATGGTGAAGCAATAAGTACACCTGCAGCAAAACACATGCAGTATTCTTTGAGTTTTTCTGCCCAATGCTGATTTTTATAAATTGCCAATATTCCAAGACTATTAACAATCATTGCGCTAAGTGAAAATATTGCAATCCATGTAAATGAACTAAGTTCGTTCATAATAATACTACCTTCTTACATTTTATTTATTTAGATTTTTCTTTGCACTGCTTATTCATTTTCAAGCAGCAATTTTACTTTATCAAATATCTCTTTTATTGCCTCTGTGGCAGGGCAAGCAAAATCCACTATGCTTTTGCCTTTGTTAACAGCCACTAAAACTTCTTTGTCATAAGGAATTTTCCCTACGAATTCGATTTCATTGTGCTTGCAGAATTTTATGATTTCTTCTGTCTTCTCAATTGATGTATCGTACTTATTTACACACACAAAAGGTTTAACTTCAAATTGTCTAATTGTTTTAAGGATTCTTTCCATATCACTTATCCCTGACATAGAAGGCTCTGCTACAATCAAAACCATATCAACCCCGCTGATAGATGCAATGACAGGGCAGCCTATTCCGGGGGAACCATCAATAATTGCAATATCGTTATCGGAGTTTTCGTCAAGTTGTTTTTTGACTTGTGAAACAAGCTTTCCTGAATTTCCTCTGCCCATTTTAAGTTTAGCAGTCGAGAATACAAAACCATCTTTTTGAAGCATCAAATCTCCTGCTACATCATCCACCAATACAATGGCTTTTTGCGGACAAACATACTCACATACTCCACAGCCCTCACAAGCATATTCATCAACTGTGTAATTTCCAATATTCATTTTTATTGCATCAAAGCGACAAACCGAACGACACCTACCGCAAAAAACACATCTGTTTTTGTTGATTTTTGCTTTTTTAGAGCCATAAAAATCTGTATTAGTAAAAGGCTTATCTGACTTATTAATAAGATGAAGATTTGGTGCATCTACATCACAATCAGCAAAAGCTTTGGCATTTAACAGATTTATAAAACTTGCTGCAATGGTGGTTTTTCCCGTACCACCTTTACCGCTTAAAATTAGTAGTTTCTTCATTTCACCACCTCCAAAACCTTTTGATATATATTATCAAAGATTTCTTTTGCTATAGGAGATGTTTCATAAGCAATATTTCCTTTTGCATTATCCATAGCTAATTCACTTGAATATGAAATTCTTTTAAGTATAGCAATATCATTTTTTATACAAAAGTCTTCCATAAGATTTTTATCATCTGTAATCTTGTTTAAGACAACGCCCACAGGTTTCTTTAAGATCTTAATAAGCTCATATA
>CAYVPJ010000123.1:0-4733 GCA_964453505.1 uncultured Oscillospiraceae bacterium
GCGGCATCGCCGGTGGACATCGATTGGCCGGACGAGGAGTTCGCATGGCGGATGATCGATGCTCTGTATGAACCAGACGACCTCCTGTTCATAGGTAAGTTTACAAACGAAGGCCAGATCGACGGGACCGTACGCCCGGTTGGGGCCTGGGTTGACATCCTCAAGCACGACGGGTGTGGCTATTCTCATTTCATCGCCAACCCCCTGACCGGCGCGCGTGGCACGACCGAGGACGGAAAGCCCACCTATCTTGCCCGCGAATGCGTCGCCTCGCACCGGTTCGCGACCGTCGAACTGGACTCCGTCCCGCGCGACCAGCAGCTCGCGTTCTGGTCTGCCCTGCCGCACCTGCCGATCGCGGCCATCACGCACACCGGTGGGGAGGCTCTGCAGGTCCTCGTCCGCGTCGATGCGGCCGATGCCGCCGAGTGGGCCAGCGAGGTTGCCGTAAAGCTGTTCGATCAGATCCTAGTGCCGCTGGGCGTCTCCGCCCGGTGGAAGAGCGAAACCCGCTTCGCGTGCCTGCCCGGCCATCGCCAGGGCGATACGGGCCTGCGTCACCGGCTGTTGTACTTCGCGCCCGAGGGAAAGGCGGTCGCACATGCACCCTGAAGTCGCCAAATTCATGAACTTTGCCGCGCGCAAGTATCCTTTGGAGATGCCTTTGCCAAAAATGCTTGAAGAAAGCTATGGCCCACCGCTCTTTTGCCGTCTAAAGAACGGGGCGATCATCTACGAGGGCATAAACGAGTCGTACTTCGCCGGTCTCAACGCCGCCTGTCATGACGAACTCTACGAACCGACCGAACAAGTCTTCTATCGCTATTCTGCCGAGACTGGCCTCTATTCTGCCATCACGATAGATGCCATCAAGCAAGAGTTGAGCGGCTATCTATTGAAGGCGGGAAGAGACGCCTGCGTAGTTGGCATGGTGAAGGCGCGGACGGACCGTCAGCTCACCGCCATCGTCGGCCATCTGCGGGGTATCGTAGAGCAGCACGACGCATTCAGGAAAACCGAGAATTACATCCACCTCGCCAACGGCGTCTTGGAGGTGAAGAAGAACGGGGCTGTCGAGTTGCTGCCGTTCTCGCCGAAGTATCGTTCCCGCAACCGGTCGCCAATAGCATACGACCCCAAGGCGACCTGCCCGCGGTTCCTCGGGGAGCTTCTCCTGCCGGCCGTCCATCCCGAGGACATGCCCGTGGTCCAGAAGTACATGGCCCTATCCCTCCTCGGCCGCAACCTGATCCAGCGGTTCATGATCTTGGACGGAACCCCTGGGCGAGGAAAATCGCAGCTGGCCATCGTATTCCAGCACCTCGTCGGCCTGCCGAACTGCACACAGCTGCGGACGGAACACCTAACAGGCCGCTTTGAGCTTTTCCGTTACCTGAAGAAGACGCTGCTTGTCGGCGTCGATGTCCCGGGAGACTTCTTGTCCACGCGGGGCGCCCAGGTGCTGAAGGCCTTGGTCGGCGGCGACATCATGGAAGCTGAACAGAAAGGTGAGAAGGGCGGGGTTCCGATCGAGGGAACCTTCTGCGTCGTCATCACGTCCAACTCTCGCCTGCGCGTCAAGCTGGAGGGGGACGCGGACGCATGGCGGAGGCGGCTGCTGATCGTTCGCTACGAAACGCCGCCCGTAGAGAAGAAAATCCCCGACTTCGGCCAGTACCTGATCCAGACCGAGGGCAGCGGTATTCTGAACTGGGCATTGCAGGGCCTGGCCGATCTGTTCCGCGACATCGAGGCCACGGGCGACATCTCCTTGACGCCCCGCCAGCGTGGGATCGTCGATGCCCTGCTTACCGAGTCGGATAGCCTGGGTCATTATCTCCAAGATCGCGTCGTGAAAGACGCCACTGGCGACCTCACCGTTGAGGAAATCGTCTCGGGGTACCTTCGGCATTGCCCCACGAAGGGCTGGGCGCCGATACCAACCACATTGATACAACGCCGACTTGAGGAACGGATGTTGGAGCTTTTTCAGACAAGTAAGTCCAACTCAATCGAGCGCGGCGGCGTCTGCTGCCGGGGCTTCCGGAATGTCAGGTTCAAGGCCTAGCGCTCAAAAATAGACCCGTCAAAGGCACGCGGATGCCTTGAAACGGGCGGTTCAACGACGCGACCGGGGACGTTTGGGACGTACGCCCCGTATTCTTGCGCGTAATTTTCATGAGCGGGGAGGGCATGCGTGTGTGCAGGCTTGTCGGTGCTGCTGTTGCCGTCGTCGGCCTGAACAGACAAGGCGAGACGTAATCAGTGTAACTGCAAGTGGCAGTGCTATCTGCAAGCAAGAACGCCGCCCGCGCCCCTGATTGCCTTCATCGCCGACATGGGGCAGTCAGACCCAAAAAGCGGACAACCCCCCTGCAGAAAACGTGTCCCGCCGGAAGTCGATGCCTGGTCGAAATGATTGTGGAACGCGTTCCACAAGTGAATCCAGACGTATAGCGCGGCATATTATAAGGGAGCGTAAGTTGTCCGTGCTCGACGGACCGTTCTGCCGCCCACCGTCCCCGCCGTTTTCGGCGGTCAAACTCCACCTCATAACCTAGGAATTCTATGCCAATTCTCCTGTTGTACGCCTTGCTGCTGTTGCTCCTCTTCGGCCGGTTTTCGTCCTGGTGATTTCGGAGGCAAACATGCGATTCATCAAGATCCTATGCTTCGTCCTCCTGCTAGGGGGGATCGCCGTTCTTGCCGTATATGTCGTCCGTCACACGGAGCGTGCCGTCCGATCGCTTACCCTGGAGGTATTGCGTTCGATTCCCCAAGCATTCCTGGTCTTACAAACCCAGCGCGAGATCGCCGTGGCCACCTTGGACAGCGGAAACTTCTTGCTGGGGCCCCGCGTCGGCCACGCGGTCGCCAACCGCCGAACGTACCTTGGCCTTGACTTGGAAAAGGTCGCCCCTGACGACATCGAGGTCGTCGGCAGCCGAGTGTCCGTTCAGCTACCTGCCCCGACCATTCTAGACAGCGCGCTGGACTACCAGAGCGTGAGAACGTTTTCGAAAAGGTCAGGATTCATGTTGCTCCGGGATTTAGCCTCCGGCCGGTCCATCGAGATCGAGCTGCTAGACCTGCTGAGCAAGACGACGCCCGAGCTGACCGGAGAGGATCTCAAGGCGCAGCGGCTCAACTTCGTCGACAGGCTCAACCGCCAAGCCGGCGACCTGTTCCGCGCCAAGGGTCTTACCGTCGAGTTCCGCTGAAAGGAGTCCGCCCGTGACCCGTCCGTATCGCTACCCGTGGCCGGCGTCCCAGTTGACCTCGGCCGACATGAAGCTTCTCCATGGCACCCGCGAATCCACCCCCGGCAGGCCGCCGATCACCGTGCTGCTGGCCGAGGCTGTACGCGCGCTTTACCAACAATCCAATGAAAAGGAGCCCAATGAAACTGTCGATACCCCGTTCCGAACTCAAAGATGCGTTGGCAGGCCTGTCCAAGGTCGTCAACCAGCGCGCACCGGTGCCGATCCTGGCCTGCGTGCGGCTTGACGCCGAGGGCCAGACCGTCCGCCTGACCGGCACGTCCATCGATCAGACCGCCACCTATGAGATCACCGTTGCCGAGCCCGTGCAGGCGCCCGTTTCGGTCCTGATCCCGATCGAGGCCCTGCAGACCATCTTGAAAACGGCGCAGGGGTCCAACATCGTGATCGAGCCCGGCAAGGATGCCGTGACACTCACCGCCACCGTGGCCGGGCAGGGGATCGGCCGCCGCATCGAAACCCCGGACAACAAGGACTGGCCCGCGCTGCCGAAGCCCGCCGAGACCAAGCCGGTGGAGCAGGATTTCCTTAGGCAAGTCCGACAGGCGATGGTCTTTGCTTCATCGGACGATAGCCGCGCCTTGTTGAAATCCGTTTACTTGGATGTTGACGCCAAGTCTGGCCACAAGGTGGTTGCGACCGACAGCCGACGCCTGAGCGTCTTTCCCTGCGGTGTTTTGCCGCTGAAGGAGTCGATCATCCTGCCGTCCACCAGGTTCTTAGGTTGGTCGAAGCTGACTGGCGAGACCGGGATCGGAGCGGACAAGGAAGTGTTTACGATTCGGTGCGATCGGTGGACCTTCACGACCAAAGTGGTGGTGGGGCAGTATCCGCGCTACCAGCAAGTTATTCCCGACTACGGCGATCCCAGAACGCTGGAACTGTCGCCCGAGGACGCCGAGCTGCTGATCAAGGCGTTGCCCAGCCTGCCGACCTGCGAAGGAAGTTCGGATGCCGTGGTCCTGTGCTTGGAACCCAATGGCGCGCGAATCTATTCCCGTTCGGATGCCAAGGCGCCTGAGAGCGCCATCAAGCTCGCATCCAGCAAGCACTCGGGTGGGGGATCGTTCGCCATCGGCCTGAACCGGGAGTTCTTCCGAGAGGCGTTGATCGCCGGGTTCAGGATCTGGGAAATGCGCGACCCGACCAGCCCGTTGCTGGGGCGGATCACCAAGGATGACAAGGGCAGCGTCCATGTGCTGATGCCGATCCGGACGATCGACCACGAAGTGCCGCGCACCGAAGCGCCGGCCGTGGAAGCGAAGCCTACGCCCGTTCCCGTTCAACCCCAACCCATGAAAGAGGCCACCATGCCGAAGAAACCCGAACAGCCCCAGACCGTCGCACCCGAAGCTCCCACGTCCCTCGATCGTATCCTTTCAGCCTACGAACTGGCTAAGGACGCGGTTCGGCAGGCAAACACGGCCCTGGCCGACGTCGCACAGTGCGTGC
>CAYVPJ010000124.1:0-4620 GCA_964453505.1 uncultured Oscillospiraceae bacterium
TTACTTCATACAGGAATTGATCTAGCAAATATTAAAGGAACCGATGTTACTCCATTTATGGAAGGAACAGTAACTTATGCGGCTGAAACAAGAGCAGGTTTTGGAAAACATATCATTATTGATCATGGGGATAATCTAACTTCTATTTATGCTCATCTTGATAAAATCCTAGTTTATAAAGGACAAAAAGTAACTATAAATCAAGTAATCGGTAAAATGGGATCGACAGGTTGGTCAACAGGACCACATTTACATTTTCAGATTAATGTATTTGGAATACCAGTAAACCCGAGAAGTGTATTGTCCTTAATTAATGACTAGATAAATGAGGTATAAATAATTATGAATCGGTGGATTTATAAAAAAGATATAGTTGATTTAATTAAAGATAAAAAATTTAATTCAGAAAAAGAATTTGAAGAATTTATCACCCCTAAACTGGTTGAATTATTCAAAATAAAACCAAGTCAAATTGTAAACCAGCCAAATACAACAAGTTTTGACTATACCCTCTCAAACCTTGCTGATATTGTTATTAGGACTGATGATGAATTTAAAAAAGTAATTTTAGTAATAGAACTAAAATTGACAAAATCAATTGATAGATTTGAAAATAGTGATTATACAAAAGCGGTTAAACAACTCCACAAATATTGCCAAGATGTAAGGTCACTTTATGGAATTTTATTGACTGACGAAACATGTTTTATCTATAACTATAGGTATTTTAGATATGACGACAAACCCGAAAGAGATGTAGAAAATCGAATTCCAAACATAAAAAAAATTGAAAACAAAATGATGTGGAGTAAACTCATCGAATTTTTTCTTTACAAAAAATCAATGAAATTTATTTCAATATTGGGGGTGATTGCAAATATATTGCTATTGCTATTTATTTTACTATTTTTTATAGGATTATTATTAATGGTTTGAGGCGGTATAATTGGAACATATGTCGCAAGTATTTACAACAAAAGACTACACGATCGGGAAACTAATTGATGATATCGAAATTGGCGATATTGCACTTCCTGATATTCAACGCCCATTTGTTTGGTATCGAAAAATATCGAAAGTTCGTGATTTATTTGATTCTATTTATAAAGGTTTTCCAATTGGCTATCTACTTTTTTGGGAAAATGCTAACAGAGAAGATTATAAAAACATTGGATTTGATGAAAAGAAAAGAAAAATTCCAAGATTTTTAATTATTGATGGCCAACAAAGATTAACTGCTCTTTTTGCTGTTATGAAAAACCAGGAAATTTTAACTCCTGATTATGAAAAAAAGAAATTAAAAATTGCCTTTAAACCAATCGATTCAACTTTTAAAGTTGGTGATGCGGCTACAGATCGAGACCCAGAATATGTTTCCGACATTTCCTCCCTTTGGTCTGGTGATGGTGATTTTTCAATAATTAGTTCATTTCTTTTAAAAATAAAAGAATCTAGGCAAATTACCGCAGAAGAAGAAAAAATTATTTCTACTAATATTCAAAATTTAATAAATATTAATAAATATCCATTAACAGCATTAGAAATTGCAGCAGAAATACCAGAAGAAACAGTTTCATTTATTTTTGTTCGTATTAATAGTCAAGGAGTTAGTTTAACTCAAGCTGATTTTATTTTGACATTACTTTCTGTTTATTGGGAAGAAGGTCGAAAAGAAATAGAGCAATTTTGTGTTGATTCTCGAAAAATTCCCGATTCAAATACTCATTATTCGTCTTTTAACTATCTAATCAAACCTGATCCAGATGATATTTTACGTATTCTTGTTGGTTTTTCTTTCCAAAGAGCTAAAATGAAAGATATTTACTCCATAGTTCGTGGTCGAGATATGGAGACTGGAGAGTTTTCGGACGTATTGAGAAATTCTCAATTTGAAAAGTTAAAAAATAATTTACCTCAAGTTTTAGACAATACAAATTGGCAAAGCTTTTTAAAGATCCTCATTGGTAGTGGATACAAAGACGAAGAGTTAATATCATCAAAAAACGCAGTTCTTTACAGTTATATTTTGTATCTTATTGGTAAAATTAATTTTAAGGTTAATAATTTTGAACTTCAAAAAATAATTGGTCGTTGGTTTGTTATGACATCAATTACTGGACGATATTCTTCTTCTCCTGAAACTGCCTTCGAAAAGGATCTTAATAAAATTAAAGAATTTAGTAATAATTCATTTGTTGAAGGACTAGAAAAAATGATAAATGATAATCTCACTAATGATTTTTGGGAGACTACTTTGGTTAGTCAAATGGAAACATCATCAGCTCGAAGTCCAGAAGCTAACGCCTTTTATGCTGCACTTAACAAACTTGGTTCACCTGTCTTGTTTTCACAAAAACTCGTTGGTGATTTATATGACCCATCATTAAAATTAAAAAAGAAAAGACTTGAGAAACATCACATCTTTCCAAAAAATTATCTAATCAAAAAATATGGTTTTGATAGCAATAAAGATAAGGCGAAAATTAACCAAATCGCCAATCTAACTTTTTTAGAATTTGAAGATAATATTGAAATCAGTGATGCTAATCCTAACGAATATTTTGCTATGGTAAAAAAGCGCTTTAATGAAATTGAAATTAAAGAAATGTTAGATCAACATGCTATCCCCGAAGATTTTTATCAACTTGAGTATGATGAATTTTTACAAAAAAGACGTCAATTAATGGCAGGTATAATTAGAAAAGCGTTTAATAAAATTTAAACCATGACTTTTAATGAGAACACTAGAGTAAAAATTCCGGCAATAATACACTTAACTAGACTTGGCTTTAAGTATTTATCTCTTAAAGACACAGAAATTAAAAATCAAATAGACACAACAACAAATATTTTTACAAATGTTTTCTTTGATAGTGTAAAAAAAATAAATCCTGAGGTAGATAAAGAGGAAATTGATAAAGCATTTGAAAATATTAAACACGAGCTTGGGAATGATGATTTGGGGAAAGCTTTTTATGAACGTTTAGTAAATAAACGAGATAATATTAGAATTATCGATTTTGAAGATTTTTCAAAAAATACTTTTAACGTTGTAACAGAATTACCTTGTATAAATGGTGATGATGAATTTAGGCCAGATATAACAATACTTATTAATGGAATTCCTCTTGGTTTTATTGAAGTTAAAAAACCAAATAACGAAGAAGGTATTAAAGCCGAGTACGATCGAATTAATAGTCGTTTTAAAAATGATAAATTTCGTAAATTTATCAACGTAACTCAACTGCTTATTTTTTCCAATAATATGGAATATGACGATCCAGTGTTGGGTAGTTTAGCTGGGGCATATTACGCAACTCCGGCAAGAAATCATGATGTTTTCTTTAACTATATGAGAGAACAACGTGAATCAGAAATTGTTGACGAAATAAAAGAAATTAATAAAGATTTTGAGGATTTCATTTTAAAAGACAATAATCTTGAGATAATAAAAACAAGTCTTGAATATTTAACTAATAATAAAAAAGATACCCCAACTAATCGAATAATTACATCAATTTTGTCAAAACCTAGACTAAAAACATTTTTGCAATTTGGAATTGCCTATGTCGAATATGAGGATGAAGATACTCATGAACAAATTATAAGTAAACAAATAATGCGTTATCCTCAATTTTTTGCGACTAAATCAATTGAGGATAAATTAAATCAAGGAAAAAAGAGAGGTGTAATTTGGCATACCCAAGGTAGTGGTAAAACTGCACTTGCTTACTATAACGTACACTACTTAACTGATTATTACCGCAAAAAAGGGATTATTCCTAAATTCTACTTTATTGTTGATAGATTAGATTTGCTGACTCAAGCAACAAAAGAATTTAGTTATCGAGGCTTAATTGCCAATAATATTAATAACAAAGAGGCCTTGGTTAACGATTTTCATAGTAATGCCGCAATAGCAAATCCCAATGGTAAACCAGAAATCACTGTGGTAAACATTCAAAAATTCAAAGACGAAACTCAAGTACTTAATGATAGTGATTATGATATTAGTGTTCAGAGAATTTATTTTCTTGATGAAGCTCATAGAAGTTATGATCCAAAAGGAAGCTTTTTGGCAAATCTTTACAATTCAGACAAAGAAGCCGTAAAAATTGCTTTAACAGGGACCCCACTTATTATTTTGAAATCGAAAGATTCTGAAGAAAAAGAAGATAGTAAGACAACAAGAAATATTTTTGGTGATTATATTCATAAATATTATTATAATGATTCTATTAGAGACGGGTATACCTTGAAATTAATTAGAGAAGAAATAGAAACAGACTATAAGATTAAACTTCAATCAGCCCTGAAAGAAATCACTGTCAAAATGGGGCAATTAAATAAACATGAAATATTTGCTCATGAACACTTTGTCGAACCAATGCTTGAATATATAATTCATGATTTTATAAATAGTCGAATTAGATTTGGCGAAAAAACAATCGGATCAATGGTGGTATGTGATAGTTCTGATCAGGCGAGGAAAATTAAAGAAATTTTTGACGAAAAATATAGTGACCAGTTAAAATCAGCCTTAATTTTACACAACGAAGGTGACAAAGAAACACGAAAAGATCAGGTTGAAAAATTTAAAAAAGGTAAAATTGATATTCT
>CAYVPJ010000125.1:0-4445 GCA_964453505.1 uncultured Oscillospiraceae bacterium
ATTTTTTAAGCCTTGTAACTTGTTAATATAAAAATATTTAAATGACATTCGGAGACGTTTCTCCGGACACTAATGATATATATATTTAAATGATACATCGGTTTCCTCTGTTTGACAAGTTTATGACCTTCTTCTTCCGTGTCTAGTAGATACTGTAATAGATATAATGCTTTGATAATCAATATGATATTTTCTATAGAATATCCATTTTTTCATTCACAAACTGACGATGAAAGAATATAGTGCTCTTTCTTACGACCTTTGTAAATTCTACAATAGCATTTTACAGCAAAAGCATAAGTATTTTAAAGAAAGTCAATAAAGGTATTTATCTTTTGTGGCATATTTTATAACTTTGATACACTAAAGTGATTATGGCAAATGGATATTGAAAGTTCTGAAAACTGTCACCTATGGAGCGGGATTCCTTTGAACATAATTATATGTGAGTATAATCGTGATTTAGAGCAAATTAATGCTGATTCAAAAGCATTTTTAAACTGTTTTCACGATATTTTTCCAAATGAACATGCATTTTTAAATGAGTTCTTTTTTTTCACTTGACAAGATTATTGCAAAAATAAAAGACAGGCCAGACGTTACTCTACCTGTTCATAATTTAATCTGCCATTTAAAAGAAAATTTTGGAATAGATGAATGGATAGAAACATTTTATTCATCTGAAATTGAAATTCCTTCTGAGCTTCAAGGTCCAATAGATTCATTATGTCCTATATTCGATAATCTCATTAATCAGTATTCTGCGAGGGTTCGCAACTGTATGAAACAACTATTTCTTGACAGAAAAAAGTCGGTTGCTAATCTCTATAAATTAATTGCTTCAGAAAAGTTTATACCAATACGTGTCAAGAATCTTGGCAAGTCGTCTTTGGAGGAGTTCAATAAATGTGCATTTCAAATTAGGGTACTAGTTGAAAGAGTATTGGAAAATGGGCGGACAGAAGCAAAAAAAATGATATTGGAAGAGAGCCTTCGTTGTGTAGGCATAGACGAATCAATACAGAATAAGATAAACTTGTTGTATGATACTTTAGGGTACTATCCTGTGTTTTTTGCAATAAATGCAATGATAGATTTTCTTCCAGAAGAGTCTAAACAAATACTTATTTTTTGTATTAATATATATGAAAATCAGCGGATTGACTCAAGATCGACGTTGAAAGAAAAGTTTGATGTTTCATATGAAAGAGTTAGACAGAAACGCAATCGTACATTTGATACACTTCAATGTTTTTTTAAGACGGTAAGGGCTTTACAATTAGTACAGCATTGTCCATATCAGTATGAGATGAATAAAGTACATATGTTTGTAAATCAGACAGAAGGCACAAATTTTAATCTCAACTTTGTGAATTGGACTATTGCCTCTATCTATCCAGATGTGTCTTTTGCTGGAAACCCCGTAGAAGTGTTTTGTAAGCATTGGGACAAAGGTTTTTTCATAGTAGCTTACCCAACTGAATTGAGTGATTTTTTTGATTTTCAGGGATATTTAGATAATTTAAACTTACTTCTTTCGGAAAGCCGCCAAGAAACCCAAAATGTTAATCTAGATGAGTTGATATCTGCCCATCTAAAAAGGCAGTATTGTGATGATTATTTATCTGGTATTAATCGTTCTTGCCGTTCCATTATTTATCTTTATTATGAGCTAGAAGTAGATTATGGCAAAATAATCTTTAAGCCTAATGCATATAAGCATGCTCCCGGCGTAATAGAGTCAATAATTGTTGATAAAGGACGACCAATGCCAATTGAGGAACTAGTAGGCGAGTATCTGTATCTTTATGCAGAGAGAGATACAGACGAAACTCGATTACGCACTAATGCCTTAAGAAACAAGAATATATGTTGTCTTTATAGAAATCCCATTTATGATTTGTCAGATGAGTGTTATTATGGAATAAAAGGGGTTGATTATGGGGATGCTTTTGTCAATGTTACTTTACGAAGAGGGACAAACAGGCCTACAGAAGTATCCTTAAAACTTATTGAACAGTTTATTGATAAAAATGGTCATTATCCTTTTTTGAATCCTGACAATCCTGAGGAAACCGATTTATGCCGCATATTGACATACCAGCGTAAGCAATTTGATAAGGGCGATATAACTGAAACAGCAGAAGCATTACTTACTGAAATTGACACTAAGTATTCGCATTTAAATTATAATGGAAAAGATTGGCAATGGATGAAAGAATGCGATGCTGTAAAGCAATTTGTACTTCATAATGATTTCTTCTATATTGTTCCTAATGGCAAGAGAGAAATTACTGATTTAGTCCATAGACTTCTAGTATTTTTAAGGATGGCTGAACATCCTTCTTATGGTTGGCTATATAGAAACAATGCCAAATTTATTGCTGGACAATTATCAGAGATAAGGCAGGACTGGTTTCGCGACCTGTTAGACTCAATTCAAAAAAGATGCGCTGAATTTACACCAATCATTTAATTTTTTTGAAACAATTTATAATGTATAAAGTAACTTGGGATAAAGAGACAGGAGGAATACTACTTAATTTAAAAGTAGTATCTGATACCCTTTCCGTTGCACCTCGTCCTGTTTTTTTTGAGGAATTGGATTTACTTGGTCTTGATAAGTTTGGGTGGAAATATCCACATAGCCAAGAACCAATAATGTGGGCTTGTAATAAACAATACTTTTACCACGGCCGCCTTATCTTTGAAGCTCGTGGGGCAAATATTTACGATGCCCCCACATTGCAATTTGTCAAAGGGATAGAGCCAATGGTTTTATGTGCCGTTGACGTGAAAGCTATGCTACTTGCAAACAAGGACCCTCTTTTTCTTATTGAGGGCGAGGCGATTGATTTTATACGGGACACATATTTTGCCTATAGCGGGATAAATAGGCACGGAGAGAAAATGGCTGATTTCGAAAAGATGAAAGAGCGTCAGGAAAAACGTGAAAATAAAAAAATGGCCGTGGTAAAGCTTGAGTGTGATAGCTTTGATATTATGCCTTTTGACAGTGCGGTTGAGCAGGGAAGGAAAGTAGTGTCAAAGGTTGACTTTTTCTTAGCTTCTTTTTCCGGAGGGAAGGACTCACAAGTTATTCTTGACCTTTGCATACGTGCGATTCCTTCCACTGCGTTTCAAGTAATTTATTCGGATACCGGGTATGAAATTCCCTCGTCTCTGACTTTGTATGAAGAAGTGCAAGCATACTATCACGGCAGGTTCCCTGATTTACAGTTTCGCACTGCGAAAAACCATGATTCCGTACTGAATTATTGGGATCAAATTGGAACGCCGAGTGATACGCATCGTTGGTGTTGCTCGGTAATGAAAACGGCGCCGTTGTATAGGATGTTGAAAGTTGATGGGAATAAGCAGGGCAAAGTGTTGACGTTTGAAGGTGTTAGGGCTGAAGAAAGCCAAAGACGTTCAGAATATAGCAGAATTGGGAAAGGTGTTAAGCACTCTACAACTATCAATGCGAGTCCAATTTTGTATTGGAATACGAGTGAGGTTTTCTTGTATTTGATGAAGTATTCGCTCCCAATCAATATTGCATATCGTAACGGCATGACTAGGGTTGGATGTCTTATTTGTCCTTTTTCCTCGGAATGGAACGATATGGTTGCCAATAGGCTGTATAAAGAAAATATTAGACCGTTTTTAGAGAGAGTTGAGGTAAATACTGAGAGGGCTGGAATATGTGATAAAGATGAATATATCAAGAGTGGTAACTGGAAACGTAGGGCTGGTGGTAGAGATCTAAAGGTGTCTTCATATTTGGAAGTTTTTGCATCAAAACCTGATTTGGTTGTAAGGTGCTATAATCCAAAGAAACCATTAATTACCTGGCTCGGTACAGTGGCAGAGTATTCTTTGTCTTCAAGTCGTGATAAAGGAGAATTTCTATATAACAAGATAATTTATTCATTTAGTATTAATAATTGTAATAATATTCAGGAAATTACTTTTCATAATACATATCAATCACCCACATTACAAGGTTTATTGAAGAGGGTTTTGTATAAGGCTACATACTGCATCAATTGCGAGGCCTGTGAAGTTGAATGCCCAACTGGTGCCCTATCAATAATACCTGAAGTGATGATTGATAGAGAGAAATGCATCAAATGTCAGAAGTGTTTGACTTTTCATGATCATGCATGCATTGTGGCAGATTCATTAACCGTAACCGGGAATAACAATACTAATAATATGAAACTAATTAGCTATAACAATTTTGGTCTTAATGGCGATTGGCTGGATTTTTATATGTCATCAATAGATACATATTTCACAGAGAATAATCATGGTCTGCACCCGAAAGAACAATTGCCAAATTTTGTCAAATGGATGGTGCAGGCAGGTATTATTGATAATACTAAATTACTACTGATGCGTTAAAATTTTAAAATAAAGTAAGTTCATTGACATCTTGATTT
>CAYVPJ010000126.1:0-4411 GCA_964453505.1 uncultured Oscillospiraceae bacterium
CAGCCGCGCCGAGCGCCAAAAGCCGCCGGAAATGCAGTCGGTATGCGTTGCAGATGTCGCCAATGAAATAACCCGGGCGCTGTCCGCGCGCGCGGCTCAAAAGGGCATCGCGCTTGAAATTCGCGGCGAAACGACGGTCGTCGCTGCCGAAAAGGACATCTGGGAGATTCTGTATAATCTGACAGATAACGCTATCCGCTACGGAAAGCAGGGCGGTTTTGTGCGCATTCTGATGGAAGATGCGTCCGTGACCGTCGAAGACGACGGCATCGGCATCGCGCCCGAGCATATTTCGCGCGTGTTCGAACAGTTTTATCGCGTAGACCAAGCCCGTGACGCACATGCGAACGGCACCGGACTGGGCTTGTCGATCGTCCGGGCGCTCGCCGAGCGCAACGGCGCGCGCGTGACGGTTCGGAGCGAACCGGGCAAGGGCAGCCGCTTTTGCGTTCGGTTCTATGAGCCTGGAGGCGAAGAAACATGAAGAAAGCACTGATCTTATTGCTCGCGCTGTTAGCGGCGCTGTCAACCGCGCGCGCCGAGTATTGGGAAGACATTACCGAGCGCCCATTCGTCTGCTGCGACGACAGGAGCGGGTGTCAGGTGCTGCAGATGGTCATGATAGGCAGTTTCGACGGCTTCGACGTCGGCGACAGCCTTTCTGTACGCGTGTTTTCCGCGGCGCTGCCAAGGTTAAGCGCCGTCACGGAAGATGATATTGAGCACTTCGTCGAGGAATACGGCGTAGACGAAGCCGTCGCGCGCCGCAACTATAACGTCGCGCTCGGGCATTGCCTGTGGGCGGACATACTGACGTTCCCGGAAACGGACGACGCACGCGCGAACGAGGCGCGCCGTGTGTTGCTTATCTTTCTCGACCCCTCAAGCGAGCCAAACGGACTTGAGCAAATGGCGATAATCCGCGCGAACATCGACGACGCGCTCGTGTGCACGCTTGCCGAAGCCGCTTCGTTGCCTGTAAACTTTGTGGAATACCTCGTTTATGACAGCGATTGGTATCTGAATGTTTATTCGCGTAAAGCAGTTTCAGTTAAAAACGAATAAACAGCGAATTGCCGTTTACTAAATTTTGAAACAGATAATCTCCAAAATCGCCGCTTAATCCGAAGCGGCGCTTCTGATCTCTATTATGCTTTATGATGATTGCCACTCATAAATTTCTTCCATTATTCGAATATCTTTGATAACCTCTCATCCAGTTAAGCCGCATATCACCGGGTGCGCCGCAATATGCCTCTGAGATAGAACCTGTAAGCGCTGCAAGCGTATCGCTGCCGCCGCCTACAGATACGGCGGTATGTATTGTATCCGAGCACGGTTCAATAAAGCTTTCGTTGTGTCATACCATATTATTTTTAGAATAACGAGCATCGAAGGCGTTTGGCAGCCTGTGACAACCCGCGCGTATACATTCGCCCCGCATTCCATCAACATACTCCAGCTCCGTTGAAACGCGCAATTCACTATCTCTCCTTCGTATGGGTTTGTGTAGAGCGGGCGGTGTGGTAGCCTGTTAGGCTTTCAGCCCGATGCCCACCTATCCGCTTGGCGGGTGCGGGGTTGGTCGTAAAGCTGGCTGCCGCGCCGTCAGAGACTCCATGTCAACCCATTGAGCTGATCATTTTCGGTCGGTTTACTGCTTGGCTTACTGTCCGTATTTTTACCATAGATCACCTTCGAGCCAGCGCTTTTCATATGCGGTTATAATAACGGGAGAAGCAAATGATTATTACAGAAAATCCTCCCTTTGCGGGGTAAAGACGTCGATTAGCACGCCTTCCTCGAGGCATAGCGTGCCGTGGAGAATGCCGTTCGGGAAAATGAGCGAGTCGCCTTCGCCGACAACCGCCTCGCGGTCCTCGATGGTAAAGCGGAATTTTCCTTTCTTTACATAAGTTGCCTGTGTGTGAGGGTGAGCGTGCGCGGCGCCGACGTTGCCTTGTTGAAAGCCAACCTCCACGATCATCAATTGCGCATTGTGCGCGAGCACGCGGCGCGTGCAACCCCCGTCGAGCGCCTGTGTTTCAATTTCATTGGCGAAATATACGTTTTGCATTTTGTAACCCTCCAATAATCATTATTGCGCGGCGTGCTTTCCGAGCTTCCCATATGCTGCATTCACGATAGCGAAAACTCTTAAAAGAATGATTAAAATCAACGCGGCAGCCATGCGGGTTTCAAAACCGAAATTATCCGCCGACGTTCCGACGAGCGAGAGCATCAGCACAGAACCGATGTAGCCGAGACTTGAAAGAAAGTCGTTGACCTGACGGAAAACATTGCAATACACGGCGGCTTCCGAATCAATCATAGGGCAAATGCCGGACATGCTAAGCCACAGCCCGCTCCTTTTTCTAGCGCTTCTTTTTCTCACCCGGCAGGCGGGCTCGAATGAACGCAAGCGCCTCCACTGCGCCGCAGTCGGCGTCCCGGTCGGGCAGTATAAATGCTTTTTGCGGGACGGCGTACAGATAAAAGCAGTTCTTCCTGCGAATCACGCGGTACAGCTGATCCCAATTCAGCGTTACGTCCGTCTCCGCCTTCAATTCGTTGTGCACCGTGATATTTTCCCGTGTAAGCGTCACGGTGTACGCGAGACGCGGCGCGCTCAGCCCGAGCGCCAGCCCCTGTTTCTTTACCTGATGAAGGAATGTGCCGATATAGATAATCGGCATCCCAAGCCCGATGCTGAAAAGCACCGCTGCGAGAAGCCAACTCTGCGGTTTGCCGGAGAAAACAGCGACTAATGCAAACGCCGTCATGACACAGAATAAGATCGCCGGAAGCCGCGCGTGCTTCTTCAAACGGAAGGTGTCGAACAGTGCGAAAGCGCGAAAGGTCTTCTGATCCATATATACGCGATATCGGATAGACGATGCGGGCATGTGCTCTTCTCCTTTGCGGAATGATTAAAGTCATTTTCACGCATATCATGGCACATTTTGTTCGGAAGTGCAAGCCCTTCTGCGCCCACGTAGCGAAAAAACATGCGAATATAGACCAAGTGAAAACTATTATTGCCCACACGGCCAGCGCAAGAATGATCAACATAAACCATGTCGGATAGTTAAAGCATGGACTGTAAACAAATGATATGATAACATTTTGCCTGAATGAACTACGAATAACAGGAAGCTAAAGCACGCTACTTAACCGCCTCGTTCATCAACAATCAGCGATATCCAGATACACGATGTCATACGACACACGATACAGAGCATATGGAATCGTGTTAATTATCTTATAAACGCCATCGATTGGTTATACAATCGTGAAGAATGGAACGGTTTACGTTTTATAGGAGAGGTTCATACAGCTGTAACAATTGGCGATCAAGTGACGGAGAAGGATCGTTATTACATCGCCTCACTTACATACGTACTAGCATTTACGACGGCGATTCGGACGCGTTAGGGCATAGAGAACGCTATGCATTGGCGCTTGGATATGACACATCGTGAAGACCATAACCCGACTCGCAAAGATCATTTGGCTGAGAATATAGCCGTTGTACGACATCTTGGCGCTCGATCACCTTATAACATACCCGTATAAGGCAAGTCTTGCACTATAACGCTGTCATTGCGCTTATGATGGCAATTTCTTAGCTTTCGTTTTCTCAATTTATGCGTAAACTGTGGTATTGCTCAAAATAACTGTTGCATTATTGTCACAAGTATTGTATACTTAAAATGTACCCAAGCGGTGGATTTGCGGATTATCCGCCTGTGTAAACCTATAACAGGGATAGTTCGCGGCTAAGTTCATCGCAAACGCACATATTTTGAAGGAGGAACCCATATCATGAAGAAACTGGTCGCGATTCTTCTGGCTCTCACTCTGCTGTCCGGTTGCGCTGCGGCGCTGGCCGAACCCGTCACCCTAAGGTATGCCGAGGTCAACCCCATTGATGATACGACCATTGTCGGTTCAATCGCCGTGTTCTTCAAAAAGACCGTGGAAGAGCTTTCCGGCGGCGAGATACTGATTGACGCTCAGGGCGGCGGCGTGCTCGGTTCCGAACAGCAGGTGCTGGACGGAATCCTCGGCGGCGACGATAGCGTGGATATTTCCCGCATCTCCGCGTTTGCGCTGTCCAGCTTCGGCTGCACGAAGGCCACTTTGCTCTCCCTGCCCTACACGTTTGTAAGCCGCGAGCATTTCTGGGCATTCGCCAACAGCGATCTGGCTCAGGAATTTCTTGGCGAACCTCAGGAGATCGGCCTCCCGCTGCGTGGCATCTGCTATGGCGAAGAGGGCTTCCGGCATTTCTTCACCAAGACCGAAGTTAAGGACATCGCAGGTCTTAAGAATATGAAGATTCGCGTGTCCGATGACCCCGTGATGACCGGTCTGGTGCGCGGTCTTGGCGCCAATCCCGCTGTCGTTT
>CAYVPJ010000127.1:0-4384 GCA_964453505.1 uncultured Oscillospiraceae bacterium
ATTTTTCCAATTGAAAGACTATGATTTTTGAAAAATGTCAAAGACCCACATGATTTCCTACCAAGAAACTGCCTTCTCTTCATGTCTCAATAATTATTTTTGCGTAGAACAGTGACTGGCAACTTGTTAGCTATGTTGCTTTGAATACAGGAAAAACAATGCAACAGAGGGCCTTGAATTTTTTATGATTTGGGTTGCTCCCATAGTAAATTGAATGGGTGGATTTCTATTGATAATCATAACATACTGCCAGAAAAGACGTTGGTAGAACTGATGCTACTTATTTATGCGCTACACTCAAATAATATCCAGTGGGTATTATTTCCAGGTTTGATGATCCTTTTCTTTTACACTGCTCTCAAACACAGCCTGTAATTTAGACCACGCAGTCACGGTTTGATGATCCTTTTCTTTTACACTGCTCTCAAACGGAATGTAGGCTTTGACGATCTGCAAGGGGGTTTGATGATCCTTTTCTTTTACACTGCTCTCAAACGGGAACGGACGGTTGTTTGAACGTCATATAGTTTGATGATCCTTTTCTTTTACACTGCTCTCAAACAGAACATGGAAAAGACAGACGCGGATGACGGTTTGATGATCCTTTTCTTTTACACTGCTCTCAAACTAATCTGACATCGCGCTTACCTCGTCACTTGTTTGATGATCCTTTTCTTTTACACTGCTCTCAAACGCATGTTTCAATACTTAGATTTCCAGCCAGTTTGATGATCCTTTTCTTTTACACTGCTCTCAAACGCTATAATCTGTTTATCGTCGCACAATCTGTTTGATGATCCTTTTCTTTTACACTGCTCTCAAACTCGTCTCAAATTCGTGCCCGAATAAGAGTCGTTTGATGATCCTTTTCTTTTACACTGCTCTCAAACTTATGGCAAGTTTTATGGACAGTGAAACGGTTTGATGATCCTTTTCTTTTACACTGCTCTCAAACGGCTTCAGCCAGAAGAAAAGCAAGAAGCCGTTTGATGATCCTTTTCTTTTACACTGCTCTCAAACCCCGAAGTCGAAGCACTCGTTCTCGGTGAGTTTGATGATCCTTTTCTTTTACACTGCTCTCAAACAAGGGTTTAGTGACAAAGAAGTCGTCATTAGTTTGATGATCCTTTTCTTTTACACTGCTCTCAAACTCACCATCAATAGGATTGAATGTTTCAGCAGTTTGATGATCCTTTTCTTTTACACTGCTCTCAAACGGTGCGCTTGTCTCGTTCACTCAAAGTGGGTTTGATGATCCTTTTCTTTTACACTGCTCTCAAACTTACGGTAACGAACTTCGAGAAGACCATCGTTTGATGATCCTTTTCTTTTACACTGCTCTCAAACCGAGAGTTGTTCCGAGTAACTAAATACGGAGTTTGATGATCCTTTTCTTTTACACTGCTCTCAAACCAAAGCGGTATTCACGCTTTGCTCGAAGGGTTTGATGATCCTTTTCTTTTACACTGCTCTCAAACTGCTTGTATCGCTTGCTGAATCTCTCGCGGTTTGATGATCCTTTTCTTTTACACTGCTCTCAAACAACGTACAGGGCTGCGTGATGCTTTTCGTGTTTGATGATCCTTTTCTTTTACACTGCTCTCAAACAAGGACAAACATTCCTCATTCAGTGGTAGGTTTGATGATCCTTTTCTTTTACACTGCTCTCAAACTCAGAGGGAAGCTCTCTGACCATATTCACGGTTTGATGATCCTTTTCTTTTACACTGCTCTCAAACACTCGGTCACGCTGACTATTCCGTATAACCGTTTGATGATCCTTTTCTTTTACACTGCTCTCAAACATGCTTCTGTCAACATCAGCAATCTGAGGAGTTTGATGATCCTTTTCTTTTACACTGCTCTCAAACGTTAGTAACATGAGTCAGAGTATTAGTGAGTTTGATGATCCTTTTCTTTTACACTGCTCTCAAACATTTGCCTTCGACTCCTCCGATGCCTCGTTGTTTGATGATCCTTTTCTTTTACACTGCTCTCAAACACATCGACTCATATGCTGACATCGTAGAAGGTTTGATGATCCTTTTCTTTTACACTGCTCTCAAACTGTCAGTCCTAAAGCGTCTACACCCTGAGTGTTTGATGATCCTTTTCTTTTACACTGCTCTCAAACTCTGTCAGCGCGACTTCGATGTCGTCGTCGTTTGATGATCCTTTTCTTTTACACTGCTCTCAAACATTTTTGAATCGTTGGCCTTCGTAATGAAAGTTTGATGATCCTTTTCTTTTACACTGCTCTCAAACGAAGGTTACATTCAAGTTTGCGAAGATGGAGTTTGATGATCCTTTTCTTTTACACTGCTCTCAAACAAGCGGAATACGAATGCGAGCATTGCGGAAGTTTGATGATCCTTTTCTTTTACACTGCTCTCAAACTTGTAAGTGAGCTAACTGCAAGTTATTTAGTTTGATGATCCTTTTCTTTTACACTGCTCTCAAACCGATCACGGCTTTGATCGAGTCCGGTGGGAGTTTGATGATCCTTTTCTTTTACACTGCTCTCAAACTCGTGGAACTGAATACCCGAACTTGGTATGTTTGATGATCCTTTTCTTTTACACTGCTCTCAAACTCAGCGATGGTATGCGTGGTAGCTGTGCAAGTTTGATGATCCTTTTCTTTTACACTGCTCTCAAACTAATTTGTTTCGTCGTCATAAAATAACACCGTTTGATGATCCTTTTCTTTTACACTGCTCTCAAACCCATCCGCGTCGGAGAGTGTCTTGCCCGAGTTTGATGATCCTTTTCTTTTACACTGCTCTCAAACGCGTAAAATCTTGTGGTGGGTGTTTCTACGGTTTGATGATCCTTTTCTTTTACACTGCTCTCAAACTCAGCCGGAATCGAGATAGGCGATATCGGAGTTTGATGATCCTTTTCTTTTACACTGCTCTCAAACTTAGCGTCGGCTTTAAGAACGTAGGCTATAGTTTGATGATCCTTTTCTTTTACACTGCTCTCAAACAACGCACTCGGCGGAATGGCACAGGCGATGTTTGATGATCCTTTTCTTTTACACTGCTCTCAAACACCGTCTATGACTTGAAAGCGCATCTGTTTGTTTGATGATCCTTTTCTTTTACACTGCTCTCAAACACCAGAGAGCAAAGTTTCTCTTCGACTATGTTTGATGATCCTTTTCTTTTACACTGCTCTCAAACTAGTCTGACATTTTCCTTACCTCGTCTTAGGTTTGATGATCCTTTTCTTTTACACTGCTCTCAAACGTAAACGTTAATAACTAACGCGCTGCTTCTGTTTGATGATCCTTTTCTTTTACACTGCTCTCAAACCAGGTGGCCACAGCGTTGATTGACAGTATGTTTGATGATCCTTTTCTTTTACACTGCTCTCAAACCCTTGAGAAGCCTGTGTAGGCATTCTGGAGTTTGATGATCCTTTTCTTTTACACTGCTCTCAAACTATCGCCTGTGCCATTCCACCGAGTGCGTTGTTTGATGATCCTTTTCTTTTACACTGCTCTCAAACTCCTTGTAGTACTCTTTTGCTTCTTCCATCGTTTGATGATCCTTTTCTTTTACACTGCTCTCAAACAGGAGAACGACGATGCCAACGATTAAAGAGTTTGATGATCCTTTTCTTTTACACTGCTCTCAAACCGGATTCCCGCAGCACGCCACCATTCTTTTGTTTGATGATCCTTTTCTTTTACACTGCTCTCAAACTTCGCAACATGTCCGCATTTCATCAAATAGGTTTGATGATCCTTTTCTTTTACACTGCTCTCAAACTTGGACCCACGTATGTTAACACGTGGCACAGTTTGATGATCCTTTTCTTTTACACTGCTCTCAAACCTCGTCAGTAGTTGCACGCGCTTCGAGTGGTTTGATGATCCTTTTCTTTTACACTGCTCTCAAACTGACCACAAAGCGGTCAGACGTTCGCTCATGTTTGATGATCCTTTTCTTTTACACTGCTCTCAAACACATGTTTTTCGCCTCGCGTTTTTCTTTCAGTTTGATGATCCTTTTCTTTTACACTGCTCTCAAACCCCTGATCCATGAGATCCCAGAGCAGTCTTGTTTGATGATCCTTTTCTTTTACACTGCTCTCAAACCACTACGTGCTTACCTCGCGATTATATGCGGTTTGATGATCCTTTTCTTTTACACTGCTCTCAAACTCGGCGGCAAGTTGAACGGCAACGACGAATGTTTGATGATCCTTTTCTTTTACACTGCTCTCAAACAAAGGTGGCGATCCTGCGAGTTTAAACAAGTTTGATGATCCTTTTCTTTTACACTGCTCTCAAACCGTTGTACAGTTACTATGCCGATAAAGTTTGTTTGATGATCCTTTTCTTTTACACTGCTCTCAAACTTTTCCGATGGCATTCT
>CAYVPJ010000128.1:0-4383 GCA_964453505.1 uncultured Oscillospiraceae bacterium
GATTGATGTTCCCGCCCCGGCCATGGAATACGCCGTCATCGCGGCGGCAAGGCCCGTCATGGCATCCGTTCCGCTGGGCGACAGCGCGCCAGCCGTGAGCGCTGATGTGACCGCGGCCTCGATTGCGGCGGCCAGTGTCTCCGCATCGGCGGAGAAGTCATACTCGCTCATGCCCACGCCCACGCCCGCCGCCACGTTATCGCCTACGGGTTTTACGCGCGTTGATGGCGACTGAATACCCAAGGCCATATTGAGCGCGGTTTCAAGATTGGAGGCAACTGTTTCAGCGTCGCTGTCCCAGCCCGCTTCGGTCATGCCCTGTGCAACGCCTTCCAGCACGTGCGCGCCGGTTTCCGTGGTATCCAGTCCGTTCAGGAAGGTAACGATGTTCTGAAGATTCGTCAGGTCTTCCTCGGATACTTCGTCACCGCGCTGAATGGCGGCGACGACTTCAGACACGTAGGCGGACAATTCGGCAACCCTATCGGCGTTGAAATCACTTTTCATGCTCGTGTCCAGCACGCCCTTGTCGGTGGATTCGCCGCGAACCGACGCCCAGAACTTATCCCACCAGTTGTAATCCAGCGTTTTCTGGTACGAATTCAAACGCCCTATGGCGCTGTCGATCATATCCATGGTGGTCGCTGGCATAATGCCGAAGCCTTTGCCGAGATTCGTAACGCCAAACTGATCGACTTCGTCCACCAAGGGACTGATCTGATCGATCGCTTCCTGCGTTCCTGTGACCTCGGGAGTAATGAGGATGTGCAGGGTGCCGTCCTGATCCAGCGCCGCGATGGTATCCGCTGTGACCGTTCCGTCCGGCACAGCCTCGATAGGCACCTCCATGCCATCCTGCCAAAACTTCACCTTGCCCTCGGATAGCAGCTGATCCAGTTCTCCATCAGGCAGTTCACCCAGCCGCACGGGGATTTCAAGCTCCAGCCCGTCCGCGCCCTGCAAGCCCTGATACGCGAGATAATCGTAACCCGTGATCACCACGCGGGTTTCAGGTTTCGGTACGGTGACGCCCTCGGCTTCCCTGTACTCGGTGATATAGGCCGTCAGCGAGGGAAGCAGCAGCGACTTGTCGCAGTTTGTTGCCTCGGCATAACTGTCCACGATGGCCTCGATCTGCTCCGGGGTCAGCGCCGACAGGTCAACGCCCTCCGCCTCAAGGTATTTGACGACCATCGCGGTGATATTATCCGGGGTAAGCGCCGTGGTGAGCGCGCCGCCCGTGGCTTCTTCATATGCCACGACGAAAGCCGTGATGGCGTCAGGGCTGAGCGCGGAGGTATCAACACCCTCATTTTCCAGATATTTGGTGATATAGGCCGTAATCTCATCCGGCTTCAAGGTGGAAACGTCCGCGCCCGCCGCCAGTTCCTGATAGGCGCTAACCATCGCGGTGATGTTCTCAGGCGTAAGCGAGGAAACGTCCGTTCCGCTGGTCGCCTCGGCATAAGTCGTGACATAGGCGAGAAGTCCCGTCGGCGTAAGCGACGCGGTATCCGCGCCCTCCGCAACCTCGGTGTATTTTGTAATGAAAGCTTCCACCTTCGGCTGCTGAGCGGCGGCGTTCTCCGCCTCGGTGTATCCGCTGATAATCGCGTCCGTCGTGATCGCGCCCGGATTCTCCGCGAACTCGTCCCAGCGCGCCTGCGCGCCCGTCATATCGAGGTCGGTGGCGATCTTCAGCACTTCTTCCGGCAGCGATTCGCCGAACATGCTGTACAGACCAGGCAGATCCTCCTTAATGAGCCCGATATAGTCCGCGATGCCCGCGAACTGATCCAACTGCGCGCTGACGTCGATATCCGGGAACAGGGTCGAGATTTCAGCTTCCGTTAGTCCGCTGTCCATCAGGGACTGGATCTGTGTCATAAGAGACAGATACTCGGCCAGCGAACCTTCGTCCATATTGGCCGTCAGTTCCTGAAGTCCCGTGAGCAGCGCGGGCTTTTCGCTCTCGCTCGCCATGCTGTACTCGCGCAGCTTGGTCAGCAGGTCGTCGATCTGCGTTCCGGCTTCCTGGATGTCCGGCTGATTCCAGACCGGCATCACAATGCCAGCCAGCGCTTCCGCGTATTCCATGGCGGCGGCTCGGCGATCCTCGTTGTACTGTGCGTCCAGCTCCGCCTGCGCCTGGGTCTTTTCCGCGCCATCGTCCATCAGCTGAATGAGGGCATATTGCTTGTCGTACTCCGCGTCCAACTGAGTATTCACTGCCGCCATGCCCTCGGCCGCGGCGACCATGGCGTTCTCGTACACACTCACATCAGCATCGGACTGCCCGCGCGCCTGCGCCCGTGCCACCTCCGCCTGCACCTTTTGGGCGATGGTTTCAAAGCCGTCCGTGTCGGCGGGCGTGAGGTGATACTTGACCTCGATGGCGTCCCGCGCGTCGATGATCTCCTGAAGACGAACCTTGTCCTTGTCTGTGAAGTTCTTCGATTTCCGCTTTTTGAGGAGCGCTTCGATTTCCGCGTCCATCGCGTTCAGGGAATCAATGTCCGTCTGAAGCTGTTCGGACATACCGGTGTATCCCGCCTCGTCGGCGGTGGTTTTCATTTCAGTGAGCGCGTCGCGGGTGGACGCGGTCAATGTTTTGAAGGAGCCCGTCCATTCCTCGACGATCTCGTCTGTCTCCTTCTTGCCGTCCGACCACACGCCCAAAAGCCCGTTCAGCCAGTCTTCGGCGGACTGCGTTTCGCGGGTGAAATTGTCTTCCGTCATTCCAAAGAAGGAAAGCCCCTGACTGCTTCCGTAGAACGTCTCGGCGGCGGTATCCTTCCACTGCTTCGCCGTTTTGTTCATGCCCTCGAGCGCTTCACGCGCTTCCTTCGCGCCGGACGCGTAGTCCGCCCACTTGTACGCGGCATACACCACGGCGGCGGCCAGCGCGATCATTGCAAGTTTGGACGAGGCGAGCGTTTTCACCAGCCCGCCTATTCCTCCGCCCGCCAACTTCACCGCGCCGGAAAACGCACCGATGCCTTTGCTGACCACGCTGAACGCCTTGGACGCTTTTCCTATACCGCTCACCATTTTACCGATAACGAGAATAGCCGGACCGACTGCCGCCGCCACCGAGGCGAACTTGATGATCGCCATGCGCTGGGATTCGTCCAGACCCATGAAGGACGCGAGAAGATCGTTCGCCTTGTCGATCAGCATTTGGATGGTAGGATTCAGATCGTCGCCGATCTGCTGAGCGAACAACAGCGCGGTATTCTTGAGGTTTTTGAGTCTGCTCTCCGTGGTGGCGTAACGCTTGCCGGCTTCCTCCGACAGCGCGGTGTTTTCCTCCCACGCCTTGTTCGCGGTAACCTGCGTGTTGCTGAAAAGCTCGGTGGCGTTGACTGCGCGCAGCAAAGTATCGCGCAGACGCACTTCCGATATACCGATCTCCTGCAATGTGGCGATGGCGCTCTCGCCTTCGTCGTCCATCTTGGATAGGCCTACGATAAACGCCTGAAACGCGGCGGCGGGATCGCTGTCAAAGAGCGCCTTGAACTGATCCGCCGTCATGCCGGACACCGTCGCGAAGTCCTCCAGCGCCTCTCCGCCCGTAGCGCTCGCGACCTCCATTTTGACAAGCGCTTTGGAGAACGCCGAGCCGCCCATCTGCGCCTCGATGCCGACGGAAGACAGCGCCGCGGCGAAGCCCAGAATCTGCGATTCGGACAATCCTACCTGATGGCCGGCCGCCGCAAGACGCAGCGACATTTCCATGATAGAAGATTCGGTGGTAGCGTAATTGTTGCCCAGATCGACCAGCGTTGAACCCAGTCGCTCGAACTCGCCCTGATTCATATTGGTAATATTGGCGAACTTCGCAAGCGTGCTCGCCGCGTCCTCGGCCACGATATCCGTGCTGTTGCCAAGATCGATCATGGTGCGCGCGAACTCCATCAGGTGGTCGTTGGCGATGCCCAACTGACCCGCGACAGCCACCACCTCGGCAATATCCGAAGCGGAGGAAGCCACCTGCGTGGACATTGTCTTGATCGAACCTGACAGTTCGGAGAACTCTTCCTCCGTCGCGTCCACGGTCTTGCGAACAGAGGTAAACGCTGATTCGTAATCAATGGAGGCCTTTACCGCCGCAATGCCCAGCGCGGCGATCGGCGCGGAAACGGCGGTGGTAAGCACGCGACCCGCCTTGCTCATCGCCTTGCCTACAGTTTCGCATTTCTTGGAGAACTTCTCCAGCGACTCACCCGCCTGCGTCCACTTGGACCGCATTACGGCGAGCTTTTTGTTGAGCGCTTCGATCTCGGCCTGTGTTTCCCTGACGCCCGCCTTCGCCTTGTTCAGCGCGGTTTCCGCGTCTGTCACCGCGTCGGTCGCCTGACGGATTTTCTCAGGATCATTGGC
>CAYVPJ010000129.1:0-4340 GCA_964453505.1 uncultured Oscillospiraceae bacterium
CTTCTAGGGTCTTCAGGTTGAGCATCCCACCAACCTTTATCCGCATTTTCTTTTATCAAATCAATTAGCTCAGACTGCAACCTTAAAAGATCGTCAAAGTTGTTGTCATCATAATCATACGGCACATAGTATTGAATTTCTTCACCAAATAGTTGTTTGTCGATTAATTGAAACTGACCAATTTTATCGTACATACATTCCTGAATATCTTTCAGAAAATCAAATTCCAGTTTCGGGCTATTTTGCGAATGCTTTGCAAAATTTAATTCAGATTGTATGCGATGAAAAAAATCTTTTTGAACGCTTAGCAGTTCTCTTTCCTGATACATCTCATTAAGAAACGACTCTTTTGTGAACCGCAAAATTTCTTTGTCTTTACCTTGATAAATAATATCTGATCGGATTTTTCCCTTATTCTGCAATTTAAACAGTTTCACTTGCCCAAAATCAAGTTTTCCATTTCTGTTACATCTTCCAGCCGATTGAACAATACTCGCCACGGTAGCAAAATCTCTGTATAAAATCGGAAAATCAACATCCACACCAGCCTCTATTAACTGAGTTGAAATAAGAATAATTCGATTACCTTTATTTAAACAGTCTTTTGCTAATGAAATCTTTTTCTTTCGATCGTTGGGTGTAAAGTGCGTATTCAAAAGAAGCAATTCTTCTTTATCCAGCTCATCTAAAAGCAGTTTATAAAGTTCCTTCGTGTCATCAATTGTATTCAGAATAACCAAAGCAGAACTATTTTCCGAGACAATTGAGTCCTTCAACGTTTCTAAATCAATAGGCTCTTTCTTGAAATCAATTTGATAACGATTGAATAAGTCGTTATTGAAATAGCTTAAAGGCAATAATGGATAAGGTTCGGTATAATCCTTAAAGAATTTTACAGCTTCTGTATTGTCCTTAGGAATTTTAAAGTTTGGCTGGGTGGCTGTTGATATTATCGCATAACTGCCAAACTTTTCGCAAAACCTGCTTAGGTAAGCGACAAAGAAACCATATAATCTTGGCGGCAACGCCTGTATTTCATCCAATAAGAAAATGCAGTTGGAGAAGTTGGGAAGTTTGAGTAACTCAGAATTACGGTTACTCAATAAAGTCTCAAAAAAACGGACAAATGTTGTAATGATAAAAGGGTATGCAAATGTATTTTCCCGGAATTCGAGAATATTCGCTTCCTGTATCTTTTCTTCGTCCGGATTGTTATCCAATTCTTCCTGAATTTTCTCAAATCGGTGATTGTCCGATTTTGAATCAATTCGTTGAATGAAATCTTCGTAACCTTCAAATATTTTCAGAACCTCGGCTTCGACCTGTTCGGTAATTGAAAGAAACGGCAATCCGTAAATAATTCGTTTGGTTCCTTTGGCTTTAATTATCTCAGAAGCCAAAGAAAGAAGCATCAAAGTTTTTCCGGAGCCTGTTGGAGCAGTAAGTTCAAAAATCTGTTTGTTTTCTTTCAGGCCTTTTCTGATATTCTGAACGGCATTCTCCCTGATTTCTGTTCTCAATTTATTTAGTTCTGTATCCTGTTTGAGTTTTTTCAAATAGGAATCCAGTTGCGAACTAAAACAGGACGCAAATACCTGAACAGCCTTTTTCTGTTCATCAATAATTCCACCAATCTGGCCAGCATCGGCTTTATCTGCTTGTAGCACACTGGCAAAAGCAAATTGATAGTCGATGAAGAAATCCAATGCAGATTTGTTTTTATCCCCATAAAAAATAAACTTCTCTAAATATCCTTGCTGTACTCTATAATTCAATAAAAGTTGTCTAAAATCATCTGTCAGGAAAAAATGATTAGCATATTCATAGACAGGCAAAAATTTTCCTTCCTCTAAGAATTTAAACAAGTCTTCATTTTCTTTTTTTGAAAGTATTGTTGCAAACGCTTCGTTTTCACTGCGTATAGGAGAAAAGTCTGGCAGGTTTCCATGATGTTTGGCAATAGAAACAGTCAAAGCAATTAAATCGTTCTGGGTTAATTCATCTACTTTCAGAAATTGCTTTAAGGCATTTATATTATTTTGGTTACAGCAGAATGCACAAAAGAAAACATAAGCAGATAAATAGGCATGGTTAGTATACCCGCTTGCAGTTTTTTGTGGGTCAAGTTTATCCTGAAAATTTGGATTTATTTTCCCCAAATCATGAAAAATAGCCACCAACTCCGCAAAACGGGAGTTGGTTAGCTTTTTCGTATTATCTATCACTCCCTGAACATGATTTAACAGCAATTTATCAGGATGTGATTTGAGCAGCGTTATATCAGACACCATTTTTCTGTTCCTTTTGATGAATGATATTCGTAATATGCTCCTTCAACCGAAATTGAATGAGGATAATCGGGATAAATAACATTTTTGTATTTCTCCGGCAGATTCCAAAAGTCATCCGTTTGGTAGGTTGGCATCTTATCAAAGCCGACTCTAAAACTACCAAGAATATCCTTTGGTGTATGTTCGCCAGCGAGTACAAATCCTTTGGTCTCAAACGCCCCGCTTTTTATTGCTGAGAAATCGCCTTCTGAGTTCCACTTTATGTTAGCAGGACAATTGTGCCAGCCTAAAACAGGTGGATAAACAGCTATTTCATCTTTTATTGAATGTCGAAATTCTTCAAAGATGGATTTTGACCGCTCATCTTTCATGGCAATTGAAACCAGGAATTTGGGGTCCTTCAAAAATTCAAAATATTTTGGTGTACCCTCGGCAGTTGGACTAATAGCCGTCCTGCTGGTAAAGCCCCACGAAATCTTTTTTACCGGATGGAGTAACTGAACCCCATAAAGTAAATCTTCCGACAATTGCGGAAATTTGCTTTTCATATCTTCACGCTCAATACCCAATACCGCCCCGATTAAGCCAATCAAAGCAGTCTTGGTAATCAAATCGTGAGACAAAGGATTATTATTCGTTTCCGGTTTTTTGAAATGCCCCCAGTTACCTTCTATGATAAGTTGGAAACCTTTCATAACGTAATTGCTTCAAATTTAGGATTACCTGTTAATTTAGATTTAATCGATTCAATTTCTGTGTAGAATTTAATCTTCTCCACTTTTTCAGTTGCTGCAATAGTAATCAACTTTGAGAAATCCAGTTCGTAATCATCCATGCTCCGCAGTTGTTCCCCTTTCTTGTCGTCTTTGGGTTTCAATTCAATCAGGCGGTCAACCCCATAAATTTTCTGATTGTTTTTGGCATATTCAATTTCAAGAAGAAGAATGGAATCTTGCCCGATTTTGCTACGGGAATGTGAACTACCGTCGCCGCTGGTTCCATACCAAAGTCCTTCGTACATTAGCTTCAAATCATCCTCCGTCATTCCGGTTTTTTCGGCAACCTTTGGATTGACCCAACCGTGAATCTGCACCAAAGAATAAGGAACCAAGGTTGTTGTACCAATTGAACCTTGAGTGTTATCGGCTTTAGAAGTAAAATGAGTTGTGTTTTGATGCATTCTCAAGTTTACTTCATTTAAAGATGGATTAAGCAAAGCAAATTGAACAGGCCCAGTAAATTGTACATGTCCATTTGTAAATTCAACATCTTTACCATCAATTTTAATTTTCACTTTATCATCTAACGTAGAAATACCACCAAATAAACGAACGTCTATTTGTTCCTTCAAAAGTTCCCCGATATTGGTTAGCTTATTTTCATTTCTATTCTGTGCAATCCATGTAAGAACACCTTTTGAATCGGTTTTGCCAGCTCCAGTTTTTTCGCTTACATAAATTGGAAGTTTTTTAATGTCTTCAAAATAAGTTCGGATATATCTTTTCATCCGAACATCACTCACAAGTATTTTTTTAGTTTCCTCATCATATCGTTGTTCGCCCGTAAAAGGGTCACCATTAGGAATATTGTATGAAGTTTCATACAAAAACAGGATTTCTGATTTTTTTAATTGATTTTCCATTGTTGAAAGTTTTTAATATTATTGATTATTAGTCATATTTGAATCAGATGACGGCGTTTCCACCTTTTTAGAAAGTGGCTTGAAATAGCTTTCCATAAAGCCAAAGGCACATTCCTCTTTATCATATCTCGATTTGAATTCCTTTACCTTTTGTGCTAAATCATACGATGTTTGATAGGTAAACTTGACTTTGTCGTGCATAATCAGTTTCTGCTCAATTTCATTTTTTAGTTTTATGAAATCAGGCAAGGTTCCAACTCTTCGGGTAAGATTACCCACATAGTTCTTTTCAAAAGAATTAATTTCCTGGCTCAGGTTTCTTGCCATTCCTCCTAGCAACAACCCGATTTGATAACTTTCGGATGATGTAATTTCCATAAATCTATCGTTTTTAGTGTTTTGTATTT
>CAYVPJ010000130.1:0-4318 GCA_964453505.1 uncultured Oscillospiraceae bacterium
GATATTGCACTTGCGGATGATTTCGGCTTTGATCTCTAAGGAGGAAGCAAGATGGACGAGAACAGGATTATGACCTCGGCAGATGATCCAAACGAAGTGCTGAATATAAAGCTTCATCAGACTTTTGAAGGCAGGATCGTCAGAAAAGACCTGACCAAAAAGATCAAGGAAGGGGCAAATGTCCCTGTCTATGTTTTGGAGTTTCTGCTTGGGCAGTATTGCAGCTCAAGCGATCCCGATGTTGTGGAAAAGGGCGTTGAAAACGTAAAACGAATTCTTGCGGAGAATTATGTTCGCCCCGATGAGGCGCAAAAGATTCTTTCCGCTCTGCGGCAGCGCGGAAGCTATACGGTAATCGACAAGATCACAGTAAGCCTTAACATCAAAAAAGACAGTTATGATGCGGAGTTTTCCAACCTCGGCATCAAGGACATACCTATCTCAGAAGAGTACCCTACCAAATACGACCGTTTGTTGTGTGGTGGTATCTGGTGTATTGTCCAGCTTCAATACGAGTATGTTGAAGAGGATAAAAACCGATCTCCCATCTTGATCTATAAGCTGACGCCAATTCAAATGCCTCACGTTGACATAGATGAGTTGAAAAAAGAACGCAAAACCTTTACACAGGAAGAGTGGATGAAGGTGTTGCTGCGCTCTATCGGGATGGAGCCGGATAAGCTCAATGATCGTGAGCGGTGGCTTCTCATCGCCCGAATGCTCCCGCTGGTCGAAAACAACTTTAACCTGTGCGAGCTGGGACCGCGAAGCACCGGAAAATCACACCTTTACAAAGAAATCTCTCCGAACAGCATCCTTGTTTCCGGCGGTCAAACCACGGTTGCCAATCTCTTTTATAACATGAGCAGGAAAACAGTTGGTCTTGTCGGTTTGTGGGACTGCGTTGCTTTCGATGAGGTTGCTGGCATCAATTTTAAGGATAAAGACGGCATCCAAATCATGAAAGACTATATGGCTTCCGGCTCCTTTGCCCGTGGCAAGGAAGAAAAAGCAGCTTCTGCATCAATGGTCTTTGTCGGGAATATCAATCAGAGCGTCGATGTTCTGCTGAAAACGTCCAGCCTCTTTGACCCGTTCCCTCCTGAAATGGGTACTGATACAGCCTTCCTTGACCGTATTAATTGCTACATCCCCGGCTGGGAAATCCCCAAATTCAGACCTGAGCATTTTACAGATGATTACGGGTATATCACCGATTACCTTGCCGGTTTTATTCGTGAGCTTCGCAAAGAGCAATATGGGGACGCTCTGGATAAATTCTTCATTCTTGGAAAGAACCTCAACCAACGTGATACCATAGCTGTGAGGAAAATGGTCGGAGGCTTCATCAAGCTGCTGTATCCTGACGGAGAATACACAAAAGACCAGCTTGAGGAAATCCTGAGAATATCGCTTGAAATGCGCCGCCGCGTAAAGGAACAGCTAAAAAGGCTCGGCGGCATGGAGTTCTATGACGTGAACTTCTCATACATTGACAAGGAATCATTTGAGGAGCGTTATGTCTCCGTCCCCGAACAGGGCGGAGGTAAGCTTATACCGGAGGGAATCTGTAATCCCGGACAGATATATACCATCTCGCAAGGAAAAACCGGCATGATCGGGGCTTTTCGGCTTGAATCGCAGATGCTTCCGGGAAACGGTAAGTTTGAGAGGACTGGACTTGGCTCTGATACTAAATGTAAAGAGGCTTCCAACACTGCGTTCAACTATCTGAAAGCCAATTCAAACCGTATCAGCGGCGCAATCAGCACAACCACGAGGGATTACATTGTAAACTATCAGGATTTGCAGGGAATAGGCATGACAAATAAGCTTGCATTACCTACTCTCATCGCCTTGGTTTCCATTGCGCTTGGAAAGCCTTCCATTACAAGCCTTGCGGTGTTAGGGGAAATCAGCATTGCGGGAACAATGATGAAGGTTGATGAGCTTGCTAATGCGCTTCAAGTGTGTCTGGACAGTGGAGCTAAAAAAGTCCTTTTGCCGATTACATCTGCCGCTGACCTTAGCACCGTCCCCGCAGAACTGATCGGCTGCTTCAATTTGATCTTTTACCAGAGCCCAGAAGACGCCATATATAAGGCTCTGGGTGTTGAATGAATCCTTCGGTTGAACCATGGTCAGCAGGTTATCTGGCGTCAAAAGCAGAACAATAATTGCTTTGGGCATACAAACAGTTTGTTCTGGATTTCATCAGTAGAATTGGAAGTAGGGAAAAGAATGATTAAATCAGTACATGATTATCAGATTGACGACGTGTTCAAAAAGGACGCTGGATTTTGCTATATCATTCCAAAATACCAACGTGAATATACTTGGAGCGCATATCAATGGAAAGACCTCTATGATGACATTCAAGAAAATGAATATGGTTATTTTATTGGTTCGATTATCTGCATAGATACTTCGTCAGATGCGTTTCAACTAAAGCCTTTGGAATTGGTCGATGGTCAGCAGCGACTAACTACACTATGCCTTTTGCTTACTGCCATATATAACAGACTAAGAAAACATAAACCAGAGCTTGATGAGGATGACCTTGATGAACTATCATCGCTTAGAAAAACGCTAATCTGCAAAGGCTCACCTAACGGGTTGATTCTGTGTCCTCAAATTCAAAATAACAATCAAGCAGATTTTCAACTGGTAATGTCCGACAACGATCTCGTAAAGTCTTGCGTTAAAGTTAAAAACTGGGGAAACCGAAAAATTGCTCGCTGTTACAAGTATTTCTTGCAACGGATTGATCAAGACATAGAAGAAAGCGGTAATGCGATAGCAACCTTATTAGAAATAAAGCGAAAAGTATCAAAATCCATACTTGTAAAGATTGAGGTAGGTAGTCACGCCGAAGCATATACACTGTTTGAGTCACTAAATAATCGGGGAACACCTTTAACGGCGATAGACCTTATGAAAAACCTGATCTTGGCAAGAGCTGAAAAAGCTGGCCTTTCTTGCGATGATTGTTTTGAAAACTGGCAAGAACTGCTCACTTCCCTAACTGACGATTATGCCACCCAAGAAAGATTTTTTCGTCAGTATTATAATGCTTTTAAGACTACACTTAATGAGCCGTTTAGAAACGATGATTTGAAAAAGAAAGATCCGCTTGGATACATTGCAACACGGTCCAATCTATTATCAATATATGAAGAACTAATAAATAGAAATCTTCCGGCATTTCTTGAGGACATTATAAAGTGCGGGCAACTATACTCTCAGTTCATTTCGTCTACGGATACTATAACGAAATATACTGATGCACTGCGAGAATTGAGTCGTATTCAGGGGGTACCGAGTTACTTGCTGCTTCTTTATTTATTCAAGAATCAGATGGAACTAAGCGTAAGTGACGATGATATACTCAAAACTATAAATCTGTTGACCAGATTCTTTGTTCGCAGAAACTTAACCGACACCCCGAGCACTCGCGATCTCACCCGTATTTTCATGTCCATCATTGCAGATGTTGAAGAAAAAAATCTGACCGGAGCAATGGTGTTTTCCCACATTTATCAGGAATTAACTGAGAAATCAGCAAGCGATGATCTCTTCTCTGAAAAGCTGAAAGGCGATATATATGAAGACAATGTAGGCGCTGCAAGGTTTATACTATGTACTTTAGCACAAAGGAGTATGACCAAAGAAACGTGGACTGATCTTTGGGAACAAAACGACTACAATGGTAAAAGGGTCTTTAAGTGGACTATTGAGCACATCTTCCCGGAAGGGAAAAACATTCCTGAGTGTTGGGTTGATATGATCGCAAATGGAGACAGAAATCGTGCCAATGAATACTTGGAGCTATATGTACATAAACTCGGAAATCTGACTGTTACTGGTTACAACAGCACATTGAGCAACCTTTCGTTTATTGAGAAGCGTGATCGACAGAATAAAGATAAAAAGTATGTCGGGTATAAAAATGGCTTGGAAATAAATGAAAGCATTGCAGAAAAAGATTCATGGACAGTTGATGATATAAAAAAGCGGACAGATAAGCTTGCATCGGAATTGTTGGAAGTATTTAAGCTATAAAAAGAAGCCCCAGCCGACACCCATCAGGGTACCGGCTGAGGCTCTTTTGTTTTTGAGGGCATAGATAAGTGCCAACAATCGACTCTTTTCTACGCAGTCCGACGCTTGTCAATGCGGATGAGAAAAAATACGGAGCTATATTTCAAACCACCGTGTAGCTCAAAAAATCGCCCAAAAGCGACACTTAACTCAACACTTTTCGCTTCTCTCTGAACGCTTTGAAAGAAAACGCGGGCAGTCAATCAGATCGGCTCGA
>CAYVPJ010000131.1:0-4306 GCA_964453505.1 uncultured Oscillospiraceae bacterium
TGACTTTATTATTAATTATATTATGCCTGAAGTTATTGCTTACTATATGGCTAATGCTTATTATAGGAATGCTATGTATGAAACAACATTTATTCAGGAATATAATTCAGCAAAAGATTTAATTAATTTATTTGGTGAAGATTATGAATTTGTTAAAGCTCAAGTTCTTAAATTATTAAGAATTAAATATGCTTTAGAAGTTATCAGTGAAGATCCTTTAGATTTCAAAAAAATAGAGTATTAGATTAATTTCTAATACCCTTTTTTATAAAGAAACTGTAAAAGCATATGGGTTAATGGTAAGCCCTAAATCTTTTAAATAATAATCGATAATGCCAAAAGTCCAAATTGCATTATCTAATGACAGAATATCTTTTAAATAAATTTTGTTGCTATCTTCCAATTTTGGAATAGTAACTGTTATGGTATGTTTTTCTACCCATTCATTGTCTTCATTCAAAAAAATCCGATATGTAAATGTTTTGCCACTATTATTATTTAAATATTTTGCAATACTACCATTATAAGGTTTATTCCAACCTAGCAATTCCTTTGATAAATATATTTCATCCCATGATTCAAAAATAGGAAAATGAATTAAAATATTTCTTATAAAATCAAACGTTTCAATCTTTATTTCATTATCATTACCATTAACAGCTGATGTATTTGCCAAATTAAGCAATTTATCTTTAAAATTATCTTTATCTAATAATTCAGATACTAATGATGATAGTGATTTAATTAATTCAAATTTTTCTTCAGAATCATTTGAAACATATGGCATATTACATAGTGATAATGCTCTATCGATTTTTTCTTTTATCTTATTTGCAAATAAAATTGCAATGCTATTATCATTTGTCATTTAAAACCTCCTGTTAATACTATTTTAACATAAAAGCTTAGTTTCTAATCTTAGTTTTCCAAAAAAACTCACGTAAAATCTATTTTGGTGTGAATGTAGGTGGGCTGTCGGTGGAGAAAAACATTATTTTTTTGAATTGATACCCTCGGGGGGGGACTATGCTTTTTCTTGAATTATTTGACTTAATTCTTCACGACTTATTATTCCATCTTCTGCTAATCTATGATGGTAAGAACATAAACATATTAAATTATCATCATCAAGTCTTTTAGAGAAGTCTTCTGCTATTGGAATGATATGGTGTATTTGCACATGATTATGGTTATACTTAAAATTAGTATCATGCTTTTCTTTTAAACACACTTGGCATAGATACATATCTCTTACTTTGATTTGAGTTCTTTTTAATCTCCAATCATAGCTATTCCTAAATGATACAGCTTTTGTATCTATTTTTTTGTTATATAACCTTTTACACATTTTATCTTCTTCATGCATTCCACCACATACCGAACAAGTCTTTAACATTTTATTTGTAATTTCTCCTGTTCTTGGATTTGTGCTTGTTTATATTTAGTCATATATTCTTGCATGTCCTCTTTTAGAAATGAAGGTATAATTCCTTTATCTAACCACATCATCGTTTTATCTAAATTTCTATTAGCTTGTTCATCAGTTAATCTTTCTACTCCACGATGAAAATAACCATCAGCATACATAAAATTAACTAAATCGAGTAAATTCCTCTTGTTTATTTGTGAGCACTTATTAAATAACTCACTCGCAGTAGGCATGTATTTACTCTCTTTAGAAACTTCTTTTATAGCTCGATTAAAAACATCGCATGATACATCAACAAACATTTCATACCATAATGATATTTGATCGTTTGTTAATTCTTTAAAATAGAAACTGCATAACTTCTTCATACCACTAATAAATTCCAACTTTGACATCGTTATCTCCACTTTCTTTATTTTCTCTTTCTTTTTGTAATGCCATTTCTAATTCAGCCATCGAAATATCTTTTAAACTTCTTTTTTTAGGAATAATTTTATGATTTAAATAACTTTCAAAATCATCTCCGAATAATTTCTTTGGTCTTAAGCCACTTGCATATTTTGTATTTAGCCATTCGTTACACATATTATCGATTACTATTTTAAAGTCATCAACAGTATAGTTTTCTTTTAATCTTGCTTTTATTAATTCTCTTGTTTCAGTAGATGTATCTTTATAATTTGTATCAGCTTTAAAATTAAAATAATCAATAATTTCTTTGATAGTAATATCTTCGTTTGTCATTATTTCAACTTCAGCACTATTCTCAACTAAACTACTCTCTACTATTCTTTCCTGATCTATATTATTCTGATCTATACTATTCTCTTTTAACATTTGTTTAACTTTATCTAAACATACATATTTATAATTTTTAGTATCATATTCAACTTGCTTTTTTTCTTCTAAATATATTGTTTATTTTATCCTTTTGTGGTCAAGATAATTATTTCTATTCCAATCAGTTATTAAAACTACACCTGTATCAAATTTAATTAAAAAATTAGCATTAATTAATTCCTGTAAATGCTTATCGTTACCACCATGTAACTTTAATACTCTTTTCGGTGAAACAAATCCCTCATCATCTGCACCCATTCCTAATAAGAAATAAATAGCTTTTGTTTCTAATGATAAATCGAGAAATCTATCTTGACCAATTATTTCCGAATCAAACATTCTTTTTCTCGCCATATTAATGTGCCTCAAAAGGACAATCAATACTTATATTAAAATACTCAAGAACCATTTGCATCGGCACTAATCCATTTTTTATTTTTTCTCTATCTCTATAATAGATATTCATTATTTCATTTAGAATAATTCTCGCATTGTTTTTACCTATAGCTCCTATATCCATAATGTCATTTATATTAGCCCATTGATATTGTGCTATTTCTTTTATTTCATTTTGTGTGAGAATCTTTCTTCTTCTGCACATTTGGTTATCCTCTCTTTCTATAATTTTTTCTTGGTCGAATTTAAATATACGATTTTTTGCATATTCATTCATTGTCAGAATCTGACTCTAATTTAATATCATTAATATCTGCTTTATATACTTTTAGTATTTTAGGCAATATTTTTAAATCAGGAGCAGTCTTATATGTTTCATAACTTCTTAATGTTTCTCTGCTGATTCCTATTAATTCTGAAGCTTTTTCCAGCGTAAGTTTCGAATTAACTCTTAATGCTTTTAATGTTAGTTTCATGGTACACCTCCTCTCTATGATAATCCAATAATACAACTTTTCTTTTCTTTTGTAAATGGTTTTGCATATTTTTTGCATAATTCATTGCAATTTTACTTGACATCAAATACGATTTATTGTATTCTTGTAATAGAGGTGAGTTTTATGGCAAATAGTAAAGAAATCTTTTCTAAAAACATAAAAAATCTACTTAAAAAGAACAATATATCTCGTAATGAAATTGCAGATGCATTAGGTGTAAAGTACACAACATTTTGTGACTGGGTTAAAGGTAGAACATATCCTAAAACGGAATATATTCAACAAATAGCTACATACCTATTAGTAACTACAAATGCTTTAACCGATGAAAATCCTAATTTCGAATTAGAACAAGAAAAAGGTAAGAATATTTCTTCAGAGATTAATACAATTGATATATATATGAATAATTGTAGAGGAAAGTCTTCAATTGTTTGTTACGAACCTGTTTCATTAGACTTAATGAAAGATGCTTTAGAAGATGATAATCGTACTGAGCATGGTTTTCTTTCTACTAAATATCAATTCTTAGGTTTAATTTTAACTGATGATTCAATGGAACCAAAGTATTATTCAGGAGATAAAATCATCGTTGCTTGGACAGGTTATACTACTGATGGTGATTATATTATTCAAGACTTAAAAAACGTATCATTCATATTTAGGTCAATAAAAAAAGAAAATGATAAGGTAATCATGTATGTATTAAATCCTACTAATAGCAAAAGAATTATTACTAAATATTTAGATGAAAAGGAATTTAACTCTCGTTATATGATTATGGGCAAAGTAAAAAAACTCGAAAGAGTTTATGATGGATATTAAATAAAAAAAAGACCTATTGCTGGAACAATAGATCAAAGTTAGAAATCGTATATTTAAATTCGACCAAGAATAAAAATATAAATTATAGAAAAACTATAATGTTTTGGACTTCCTATTACATTATAGCAGTTTTTTCTATTTTTTACAAGAAAGGATGTGTTATAATGCCTGTTAATAAATCAAAAACACCAACTAAAAATGGTAATCAATGGTTTTTTAGAATTAATTATCAGGATGAATTTAACAATAGCAAACAATATAATAGTAAAAAGTATGCTACTCGTTCTGAAGCAAAAGAAGCAGAGATTGAATATTTAAA
>CAYVPJ010000132.1:0-4303 GCA_964453505.1 uncultured Oscillospiraceae bacterium
GAACGAAGATTTTTTCGGATTCGGAAAATTTTTCTCGGGCAAACAAAACAACCAGGTTGTTTTGAGCAAGAAATCGGGTAGCGAACAAATACGCCAGTATTTTACCCAGGTATGCAAACTACACGACGGGGGCAACGAGTTCCCGGTTGATTTTGACTCTGTTTGGCCATTGGTTTATTCGACCAAAGGCAATGCGCTTAAAGCCTTGATCAGTGACGGTATGTTTCAGGAAGGTATTGATTTTAAGATTTTTATCCAAAATGATAAAAACTCAAAAGGTCGGCCAACTGATAAATACATGCTTACAGTACAATGCATGGAGTACTTTATAGCCCGTAAAGAGCGTGCGGTGTTCGAGGTTTACCGATCGGTTTTCCACGCGGCGCGGAAAAAAGCCTTTACGCTTAACGAAGATTGGGTGGCCAATTCGTTGATCGATACGCTGGCCCCCATAATGAAAGGCATAGAGGCGATGACCAGTGCTTTGAACGAACGTATTGACAGGCTTGAGCGGCACACAAGTGAACCGCGCACTACAATGGCGGGACGCATGGGGCACAGGCCAACAAGGCGCATACGTACCACTACCGTTTTTGGCGAGGAATACAGGGTTTTGGCCGATGTACTTGATTACTGGGGTTTGCGGACTAAACCGTTCATTATTGCACAAAGCCTTAACCGACATGGCGTTGAACATGCCGTTAAACTGCCATTGACCGACAACAAGTGGGCGTGGTATATTGACCCCGAAGGTTTTGAGATGCTGAAAGTTAGCCGCAGGTTTTGAGGTGTTCTTATTTTTAGATAGGTAACCCGCATTGGATGCACGGGGGTTCGATTCCCCCGGCGGGTTCAAAAAAATATTACCTTTGCACTATGGCACAAGAAGAAAAATACGACAGTTTGATAGCCGATTTAGAGGCTGCCGAAAAAAGAGAACGGGAGGCATTTGAGAAAATGACCCCCGAGGAACAAAAGCAGTACCTTGAAGAACAGGAAGATTTGCTTGAGAGGATGAGCATTATCTAAACCTCTTCCATAATTATATAGGTTGTTTTGCCCTTTTCGTACCGATCCAGCACATTAAACTTGCTGCCCGGTAGGAAAAGGGTTTCTTTTTGCCCCGGAAATTGCGACAATGGAGCAATGTAACGCGATGCTTTCGATTTGATAATGAACTTCACCTGTGCCTTTTTGAAATGTCCGGTTTCGGTACTGGAGCTGCTGAACCCGTCCCAAACAATTGGTGCGCCTTTCTTGTATTGTTTCAGTGTTTCGGCATCCATTTCCTTTATGTTGCGGTAAACCGTTCCCTCGTGCTTTGGTAACTTCTTCAGGCTGGCAGTAAGCTCGCGTTTCATGGTAAGCAACTGGCTCTTGGTGAAGCTTGCGGGCTTTTCTTCTTTGAATAGCCACTTGTTCAGCTCGTTGTAAAGTGGTGCTTTTTGGGTGTAGGCATTAATGTAATAAGCCTGTTTTGTATTGAGTTTGTAAGCGTTGGCGGCTGCTGTTTTGCCGGGATCGTCTTTGAACTTGTCCCATGTTTCTTGTACAAACTCATTGCCAAAGAACTGTTTCAGACCTTCTTTTTGGTTCTCTCCAATTTCGCGCTTCAGCTCATCCATTGCCTTGTCAATGTAGCTTTGCGTTTCCTTGTCGGCCTTATCGTACTCCTTGGCCAGCCACTTGAGGTACTTTTCGTTTTTGTTTCCAATGAATTCGGCATTGGCCAGCGTGTTGGTCAGGTTTTCGCGCTCGGTCGTGGTTGGCATTGCGTGACGGTTGCCACCCTCGAGCGGTGTGGAACTGGATAGGAACCGGGCGGCTTGGCGTGCGGTTAATGGTATGGCCGTGCAACGGCACCGGAAGCCAATGGGCGGGTAAAACTGGAAGTCGCCCATGCGGAAGATCTTGCCGTGTAGCCGGGCATGGTCAGGCCGGGTTTTGCTGTCCATTGTGGCACTGTACTTCCAGTAAGGGAAATCATCGGAGACCTCGACCATCTTTTGCATTTGCCCGGCACTGAAGGCCATGCTGGTGTTGGTGTAGTAGATGTTTTGGATGGCCGATGGGTGCAAGCGTGCGAGCCCGGCGCGGTCGAATTCGGAGTCGATTACTTTTTTGAAGTCGGCCTGATCCTCGCCCCGCTTCAGGTTGCCTGCCAGTGCTGCCTGTATGCGTGTGCGTATGCGCTGATCTTGCACCGCTGCTGTGGTAAAGGCCTGCATTTTCATGAAGGCGGCGGCGGATGGGTTTCCTTCCTTTAATGTTGTGGCGATATCGCCCGCCTCGTAGTTGGAATGGTGTAGCTTTATCCAGTCGTTTACCGACTTTTGGCCATCGTTAAAAGCCTTTTCCATCTGCTTTAAAAGCGCATTGGAAAAGGCTTCAATAAAGTTTGAATTTGATTTTAAATTACCAGTTAATTCTTTTTTTTTAACTGGTTTCTATAATTGTCGAATGATGAAAGGAGGCCATCGTAATCGTCGGGTGCTGCAAAGTTTGCAGTACCCGGTTCTCCCCCTTGGGGGAAGCTAGAGGGGGCTACAAGTATAAAATCGTCTTCATCGTAGCCGCGTTTCATCAACAGCTGCTTGGTTGGTTTCATACCTGCTCCAAAATAAATCTGGTCTATTTCGGCCGCATCCTTTGAAATTTTGCGAGGGCTCTGCAGGCGGATGGGCAAACGTTCAACGGGCATGCCGTTGATGTTTTGGATGGCTGTGACTAGTTGATTAACGGCCGACAAACAAAGGCGTTTTCCGCTTTCAACAGCGTCCTCGCGAATGTCCAATCCGGATTGTGAGCTGCTGTAGCCCCCTTTGCCGTTCACCTGCATGGTGAGGTCGGTACCTGTCCATAGCTTTTCAATTTTGCGGCGCAATAACTCGTCGATAACCTGATACAAATTGGTTGTTGATGAGCGTTGTCCGTTGCTCATTGGTTCAATTTTGGTGCCATCGGGGATGGCCGCAACGCCGTTGTTGCGGAGCTGCACCAACATGTTCAGTAAGTCGGAAATCTCTTCGTCTTTTGCACCCGGTGGATATTTGCCCAGCCATTTGTCGCGGCCATCTTCCTCGGCAAATTGGAGCATGAATTCAAAATTGCCGTTGAGCCCTACGGCCATCCAGTATGCAATGTCGAGCAAGCCAATACCGTACGGGTTCAAAAGCGTGGGTTCGTGTTGTACCAGGATAAATTTGTTTGGCCATGTTGCCATGACGTCGATACCGTCTTTGGCCTCGTTGGAATAGAGGCGCAGCACCCGGTCGCGGTCGAAGAAAAAGAACTTTTGCGGGCACGCTTCCACCTTTGTGGGTACGGTTTTGCCGTCGAATTCGCCGTATTCGGTGACCTCTAGCACAGCAAAGCCATAGTCGCGCGCAACAACGGCGTTGCGCATAAATTGCCAGCTGTCGAATTGGTCAAAGTACGCTTCGAACCATTCGTTTTGTTTGGCATCTGTAGCCCAGGGCGTGCCTTTTTTGGGCGAAACAAAGTTGATTTCGAGCCCCGACAAAGCATCGCGATAGCTTATCAATTGGGGGAACACATCGTGGTGGATGGCTACTTTGTCGAACAGGTCGATAAGTGCCGATTTCTTTTTGAGAACCAGCGATGGGTTTGGCAGTGCCTTGAGCGATGCTTCGAGTTTCTTCTTCAGGATTTCGGAGCCCGTGCCGTTGCCGCCCCCTCCAACTCCCCCTGAGGGGGAGAGAAATTTAGTGCTATTTGTTGCCATGTTACAATGTTGGTATTTTGTTTTCGAATCTGCGGATTAAGAAGTCGCTAATATCAAGGTAGTCGTCGGGTTCGACGGTGTACACTTTGCGCTCGGGAATTTTGGTCCTGGGTTCGTCGCTTTGGTGATACTTCAGGTAGTCGAGTCCGGACACGAACAAGCCGCCTGTAACCTCGAACGAAAGGCTACGCTTGAGCAATCCTTCGCGTTGTAGCGGTTTCAGGGAATATCCGTCTTTTGCTTTTTGCCGCTTGGTACTTTCGGCCAGTAGTGGCCAGCTTGTGGTTCCCGATCCGCCGTCCTCAAGGTTTTGTTTTCCACGCGATACAAGCAACTGTCCGGTTGACTTCAGGAACCCCGGATCTTTAGCGGCCGTGTCGATAGCCTTGTTCAGGTTCCCAAGCTTGGCGGCCAGTGGCGACATGTTTACTTTAATGTTGATCATAAGCCCCCTTCAGCTCCCCCCAAGGGGGAGAGTGAGGAAAGAAGAAGTTAGAATGATAAAAAGATATTGAAACAAAGAATAGAAACAGTAAAAAGAAATTAACTATTAACAAA
>CAYVPJ010000133.1:0-4291 GCA_964453505.1 uncultured Oscillospiraceae bacterium
GTAGAGCGCCACCTTGCCAAGGTGGAGGTCGCGAGTCCGAGTCTCGTCTACCGCTTTTCCCATACTCACGGTGCCATCGCCAAGTGGTAAGGCAAAGGTCTGCAAAACCTTTATCCCCGGTCCGAATCCGGGTGGCACCTTAAAAAACCGACCGCGAGGCTCGGTTTTTTGTTTAGTCATTTACATTTCAGAAACGTAACCGTCATTGGCGGGCATTTCAAAACCGTACCTTCGAGAACAGCGCCTTCGGACGAGCGCGCGGCGCGCAGTTCCGCAACGATCTCAATTCCCGTAGGCATTGTCGCTTCGATCGTTTCGTTTTCCGAACAGTTGTACAGTATGTATATGCTCTCGCCGCGCCATGTCTTTTGAATAGCGCATAAGTCGGCGTGAGCTACAGCATCAATTTCGGAAACGCGGCCGTATGCGATCTCCGGGTACAGATTTCTTACAGCGAGCGCGCTCTTATAAAAGCTGTATATTGATTCGGGATCGTTCGCCTGCTCATCGAGCGCGCCGAATGCGTGAATCTGCGTTTCCATATTTACAGGGCCGCGCGTCATGCCTTCGGCGCTATTGTCACGCGTCCAATACATAGGCGCGCGCATGTTTTCGTCGATGCCCGAACCGCTCATGCCCAATTCCTCTCCATAGTACACGAACGCGCAGCCGGTCATCGTGAGGTTGAGCGCAGCGTACATCTTAATTTTCGCCTCGTCCCGCCGCATGAACCCGGATATGCGTCCCGTGTCGTGGTTAGAGCCGAAAGGCGCGTCTATTGCGCCGCCCGCGTTATCGAGCGCCGTTTGCAGGCTTAAAAGCGATTTCTGATAAGCAGAGGCGCTGTTCGCCTTGCCTTTATAGACAAGCGTCTTCGCCGTGCGCCCGGTCGCCGTGCCGAACGCGAAATTGAACAGGCTGTTGACGCCGCTTTCGTAGTACGGCATCATTTCGCTGAGCCCCGTCCACACCTCCGCCACCAGATACGCGTTTTCGTCGCGCTCTTTAACATAATCGCATATCCAACTCAGCGCTTCAATGCTTTCACCGCGCGAGTGCCCGAAATGCATCGCCGCGTCGAGCCGGAAGCCTGCCGCGCCCCTGTCCATATAGAAGTCAATGACGTTCTCAAGCTCACGCCTGACGGCCGTGTTTGACAGGTTCAAATCGGGCATACCCGACCAGAACACGCTTTCGTAACACACGCCGCCGCCTAAGTATGTGTATCCCGTGGGCGCGACCTCCGCGTCTATGAAATTGTAGTACCCGCAATACGGATTGTGCTCGCGGCACAAGTCTTTGACCGCGCACGGGTTCTGCCCGCACGGTTTTATGACGGCGCTCTTCGCGGCGCTCTGAAACCACGGGTGCTTGTCTGACGTGTGATTGACGACCAAATCGAGTATGACGCGTATGCCGTTTTCGCCGCATTCCGACATGAACGCCTCGAAATCCTCGAGCGTGCCGTATTCCGGGTCGATTTGCGCGTAATCGATGACGTCATATTTGTGATAACTCGCCGCGGCGGATACGGGCATCAGCCATATGCCTGTAAAACCCATGTCGCGAATGTATGGAATCGCCTGTGCCGCGCCCCTGAAATCGCCTATGCCATCGCCGTTTCCGTCCCTGAACGAATAGACGAATATTTCGTAATACGTGCGCGCGCCATCATCGACTTCCGCGCCCGCGCAAAGTCCTGACAAACATAACGTGAAAGCGCAGAGGCAGGCGAGTGCGCGCGTTTTCATGTTCTTCATAGAGCAGACCTCCAAAATCATTATCGTTACGCGAAAGCGCGTCCACTGTGTATTTCTGCGCCATAAACAATAAATCCTGCCTTAAATCAATATGAATACGGCGTTGACAATTCATCTCCGAGACTGTACAATCCTTTATAGACATTCATTCGGAGGGGTTTTCGTTTTGAAACACAGGCGCAGGCGGCATATGAGCCGCAGAACGACTCAATCGGCGGGGAAGCGCTTCATATTAGGCGTCGCGGGCTTCATTAAGTGGACGCTCATAGTGGCGCTCGTCGCGTGTTCGTGCGGATATGCTCTATATAAATACACGCTGGTCGGAGGCCGTATAGATTTGGGTAAGCGGCTCGACGCTATCGATATTGTCGAAGTTACGCCGGCTCCGGACTACATAACGCCGGAGGACGACCCTTTTCTGCTAATGTTCGGTAAAGACCCGCTCCTAAACAACGAATCGTCAGAGTCTGTCACGGCCACTCCTGTGTTGACACCCACGCCAACTCCAATCCCTACGCAAACACCTACGCCAACCCCAACGCCCATTCCTACGCCGTTAGCTACGCCAACCCCAACTCCAACACCCAAGCTTACGCCTACGCTTGCGCCGACATCAACGCCTGCAGAACAAATCGCGCAATCGCAACCGCCATCGACAGTAGTCACATATACAACAGCTCCGACGCTCGCAGCGACACCCACAGCGACGCCCACAGCGACGCCCACAGCGATGCCTACGGCGTCACCCACAGCGACGCCCGCGCCTACAGCGACACCAACGGTGACACCCACAGTGACACCCACACCTGCGCCAACGCCGACGATTGTGCCTACGCCCACGCCGTTCACAAAACCATTGATTCCCAATGTCGATGAAAAGTTTTCTTGGGCCGAGAGGGTAGAGTTTCGCGGCGAAACATACAGATATAACGACGCCTACAGGCATATTCTGCTGTTGGGCATAGACGACCCGAATCCCATCATTGTGCGTGAAACCGGCTTCGGCTTGGGCGATCAGTCGGACTTTGTGCTGCTCGCGTCCATTAACGAGCGGACGGGCGAGCTGTCGCTTCTGAGCGTGAACCGCGACACGATGACGACAATAAAGATACTTTCATACGACCATCAGACTATCGTTGGCCGACGCAAAATGCAGCTCACCCTCGCGCACGCTTACGGCGACGGCGCGGATTTGAGCGCGCGCCTGATGGCTGACGCGGTTTCGACGATATTCGGCGGAATGCCGCTCAACGCTTATGTGTCGATCAATTACGGCGCAGTTCCGCTCTTGAACGACGCCGTCGGCGGTGTGACAGTAACGCTCGACCAGAAAATGACGATAGGCGGCAAGGAATACGACAAGGGCAGGCGGTTGACGCTTAAAGGCGATATGGCGACAGATTACGTTCGCGCCCGTATGCGCGTGGGCTCGGGAACGAATCTGGAGCGAATGAACAGGCAGAAGCTGTATATATCCGCATACCTCGATCAGGCGCAGAGAAAGCTGCGGAAAAACTCGTCCTTCATAAACACACTGCTGGATACCGTAGGCGATTACATGGTTTCGAGCCTCGGCACGAAGGAAATGGTCTATCTCGCGAATCTCGCGCTGTCAACCGAATGGGGAGAGGATATTTACACCGTTCCTGGCGAACTCATACTCGCGGAAAAGTATTACGAGTACTATGTCAACGATCCTCTGTTTTCGGCGATGCTCGTGGACAGATACTATATTTGCGAAAGCGACGTTACATACAGAGAGCTTGAATACGGCGATTCAGGCGCCGACGTGCTCGCCATGAAGAAGCGTCTTGACGAATTGGGTTATACGGTCAAGAACGTGAACTCGCAATTCCGTTCCGATATGATCGCCGTTATAAACGAATTTCAACGCAACAATAACCTGCACGCAACGGGAGTTGCCACGCCGCTCACTCAACGCGTGCTGTTTTCGGATGCGGCGAAGGGCGCGTAAGCGCTATCATTTAATGTACAAAATAACGCGCGGAAAGCGCTTTCATAAAGCGAATCGCGCGTTTATTTGCATAAATGCGCTTACATGCTATTGACAATACACTCCAATGAAAGTATAATGAACATATTCAATCATTATTACTTTTGAAGGGTGAACGCGCGTCATGAAGCATGATTACGAACAGATCGCCCAACGCGTACTGGATAAGCTGAAACAGCCCGACGAGACGAACGTAAGCCGCGGTCATCTGACCATGGACAACTGGGAGTGGCCCACGGGCGTGGCGCTGTACGGCATGTGGAAAACATACGCGCGCACGGGCGACGACCGTATACTCGCTTATCTTCAAAGCTGGTATGCCCGCCGCTTTGCCATGGAAGAGCCTCACCGCAACGTAAACACCGTAGCCCCGATGCTCGCGCTCACTTGCATATACGAAAAAACCCGCGACGAAGCATACCTGCCGCGCATACTCTCATGGGCGGACTGGGTCATGAAGGACATGCCGCGCACAGAGTTTGGCGGATTGCAGCACTGCACCGTGTGGAACAGGCAC
>CAYVPJ010000134.1:0-4270 GCA_964453505.1 uncultured Oscillospiraceae bacterium
CCTTTACAGCAACGGCAAATAGCACCACCACTATCGGCTACGCCCAATATGGCAGCACGACGTGGAATAGAGGCACATCAAACGGCGCATGTCAGGGCGCGTACCAGAATACCTCTGCCTCCGGTTCCCGCGTGGGCGTGATGGTTTTCTTCGGCGCGGGCGCGGCGCTGGTCGGAAAGATCATCACGGGAATCACGCTCAAGATCACGTCCTCCAGCGCCGGTTCCGGCAGCAGTTCAAAGAAGCTCTCCTTCCGAAAAGCCAACTATCAGACACTGCAAACAGGCATCAAGGGTTCCGCGCAAGTAGGCGACGCGCTGGGCACGCTGACCGGCACTTTCTATGGTAATACCGCCACGCACACGCTGAACGCCAGCACGAATAGCGCACTCTTTGAAGCAATGAAGGCGTACTTCCAGAGCGGAAACAGCGCGCTGGTTTTGTATAACGGGGAGACGTCCACGTCCAGCGGATATTCCACGAACTACGCCCGCGTCACCACCTGCGTATTGACTGTGACCTATATCGAGGCGACGGTTTGGTACAACAATGCCGGAACATGGAAACAATGTACGGTCTGGTATTGCAACAACGGAACATGGATTCAATGCGTGCCGTGGTACAACTCGGGCGGCGCGTGGATTCGGGTATAGGAGGACGGCGATATGGCCTATGAGTACAACGAAACAAACCGCAAAATCACGATACCGCGCGGCGATACCGCGACGATCAACTTCACGGTTGAAGGAGGGTGCGTGATGAATGGAGACGCGATCCTGTTTCGCGTGCGGAATCGTTCCCGGAACACGTGGGCGCTGACGAAACTGGCATTGATCACAAACGGCGCGGCGGCGATTCGCCTGACCAGCGCGGATACGCGCGGGCTGAGTTCCGGCCAGCGATACGGGTGGACGGTCGGCATGGTGAGCGATCCCGACACGGACGCGGAGGGCAACCCCATTGCGGACGACGACACTGACAATGTCCTGACCGCCTACAACGATCTAAAGACCTTCGAGGTCGTGGAGAGCGGTGTGTTGGGCGTGGACAGTTAAGGGAAGCGGATACGCGGCAGGCTGTAGAACTACAGGAGGAAAAGATGGCGAACAGCGAAATAAATATCCAAATCGACACGGGCGGAACGGCCGCGCAGTCGGCAGCTGAGGCAGCGGCCAGGCGCGCGATCTCGGCGGCGGGTCACGCGCCGATGATCGGGGAAGACGGGAACTGGCAGGTATGGGATGTTGAAGCGGGCGCGTATGTCGATACCGGTACGCTCGCGCAAGGAGGAACGGGCGTCGAATCCGCGGCGATCAACGCGGATGGGCATCTCATTTTCACCATGACGGACGGTTCGACGTTGGACGCGGGAAACGTGTTCACGGCGGTAGACGAAGCGATCACGGAGAACGGCGAGCGATCCGTGACCGGCGGCGCGGTCTATAACGCGCTCAAGGGGAAAGCCGATACCAGGCATGAGCATGAGCAATCCGATGTGAATGGTCTGGCAGAAGCGCTTACCGGAAAAGCCGATGCGGTTCATACCCATGAGGAAACCGATATAACCGGGTTGACAAACGCTTTGTCGGGCAAGGCGTCCGCCGAAGATGTTTCCCTGCTGGACAGTGTCCGCACGGCACGGGACAGCCCCGCGTCCTCTCGCGGCTTCCCGCAATATGACGGCGCGATTCTGACGATCACCGACGACGACGGTACGCTCCGTTTTCTGAATGAGCATGTGCCTGTCTACAAGGCGCATGGCGTGACCGCGACCACCGCCGTGGTGGCCAGCCGCGCCATCACACCCGTGGGGACAACAACGTCTGGGGATCCTTACGAAGCAATGACCTTCGAGCAGCTTCGCCAGCTCAGGCGTGACGGCTTCGATATCCAGAATCACACGTGGAGCCACGCCCGGAGCGTGTTCAACTCTGCGTACAACGCGAATGTCACGGAAGACGAGATTGATGCGGAATATCGTCAGGCCGACGAAGCTTTCCGCGCGAATGGTTTCGACTGCGAGTGCCTTGTGTTCCCGTGGGGCGCGCACACAGCGGCGCATCTGAACCTCGCGAAACGCTACGCGCGCTTTGGCGTGAACTGCCGTGGAATGGACGGCATGAACAACGCGGACACAGATCCCATGGATCTGAACAGACTGTCCGCTACAACGGACGGCGGCAATCTGGCGTCGCTCAAAGCGGCCATTGATGCGGCGATCAGCAGGAAATGCTGGCTGATCATTCTGACGCACGCGGGCGCGAGTCAGCCGGACGCCGCATCGCTGGACGCGCTGCTGACGTATGCCGAGCAGAAGGGCATTCGCATCGAGAATTTCCGAGACGCCGCTCGAATCAAAGCGCCCGCTTATTACGCTGGCGAGGGCGACTCCGCCTTTCGCGTCATGCCGGACGGGGCGGTCACGCTGTCGCTGAAAGACGAGTACATCGCACGAATGATCGCCCGCGCGTATGAGATGGGCTGCATTTCGCCCAGCGCAAACTATGCCGCATCGTTGTCCGCCGAATACACGGGTAACGCTCTTTCGGCGGGCGATACGCTAAACAAGGCAGACGTGACCGTTACAGTCGCCTTTCATGACGGCACTACCGCGCAAACGACGGATTTCACCATCGACGCGCCCTATACGATATCGGCGGGGGAAAATACCTTTGCCGTCCGCTACGGCACGGTGAGCGGAACGCTTACGGTAACCGCCGCCGCAACCGGCGCGCAGACGTTGCTCCTTGAGCATGTCACGCAATATGCCGGAACCGACGAGCGCGACCGGGTTTGGTTCGGACGGCATATGGAGGCCGGAACATACAACCTTCATATCACGCTGTCTGATACGCTGGGCAGCAATGCCAGCGGCGGCGACGCGCTGATTCTCAAAACCGCGTCCGCTTACGGTGATTCGGCGGGCACGCAGTTGTTCAATGTTTCCATCACAAACGCCATGGGCAAGACCGGCTTCACCGGTACGATCACTCTGCCGGAAGCCACGGACGGCTTCTTCCTCTATGCTAAGATGTTCAAGGTAGGCGTAACGATCAGCGCTTACGTGGACGGCGCGGTGTCAAATACGACGCTCATGGACTTAACGACTATTGGAACGCTGCAAGGCTCTGCCGCTTCGCCCGGCGCGGCGTGGTTTCCTGTGACGCTTTCCGCGAAGGCCTATTATTACAAGCTGTCCGTGGGCGGTTCCAGCCCGACCGCCGTTCCGGCGGTACTTTGCCAGACCGCGGCCAGCGACGGAGACACGGCGGGAACCGCGCTCTTCTCCTATGATGGAAGCGCCTGCACGGGCGGGGCGACGATGGAAGGCTCCTTTACGCTGACAGAAGCAATCAGCTTCATCTATATCAGCTTCACGCCCGGTTCAAAGAGCACCTTTGAAGTAACCTTGTCTGTGATCTAACACTATATGTCTGTTTTCCAGCGCCGCGGGGCGCTATTTTTATTGCCTGAAACAGGGCGGAAAGAGGTTTTTTATGGCGATTATTCGAGTTCCCATCTCCAAGTTTGTGGCCTATATGGTGTGGGCTTACGAGCACAAGTGCGGCTACATCATGGGCGCGTATGGTCAAAATCCGAAGAAGTGGGCCGCGAACAGCTGGTGGTTTACCCAGTATTCCGGCTCCCAGCGCACGAAGGCGCTGTACTGGCGAGAGCACGCCCCGCTGGTGATGGACTGCAACGGCATCGCGGAGGGTGGTTATCAGGCCGAAGCCGGCGTGAACATTAACGCCCGCGCACGCAATAATTATTCCTCGTGGTGCGATCCCAAGGGCAGTGGCAAGATCCCGATCCAGCATCGCGTACCCGGCGCGGCGGTGTTCATGCACAACGGCTCCTACGTCTCTCACGTTGGCTATCTCTGGAAGCCCGTCGCTGAAGGAAAGCCCGAGGGCGACTGGTACGTGATCGAGGCGCGCGGCGTGATGTACGGCGTGGTCTGCACAAAGCTGAACAGCAGGTCGTGGAATCGCTGGGGGCTGATGACCAAGTATTTCGACTATTCCGATGCGGCGGATACGCCTGACGTCGAGCTTGGTCAGCGAGAGCTGTCCTACGGCGATACGGGCGCGGACGTCAAGGCGCTGCAGGAGTCGTTGATCGCGCTGGGCTATTCCTGCGGAAAGTACGGCGCGGACGGCGAGTTTGGAAACGCCACAAAGGCCGCCGTGATCGCGTTTCAGGAAGCCAATGGGCTGGATACGGATGGAATTGTCGGCGAAAAGACGCTCGCCAAGATCAACGAACT
>CAYVPJ010000135.1:0-4258 GCA_964453505.1 uncultured Oscillospiraceae bacterium
AATCGACGGCATATCCATTCACCAGTAAGAGCTGACGAACATACTCTCGTGTAGCTCTGCCATTCCCTTCTCGGAATGGGTGCAGATAGTTGAGTTCGGTAAAGTAATAGGCCAGACGAGGCAGAAAGTCCTGTGCGGTAGTTTGTTTCAGGAAACGTTCCTCTTTCAGCTGGGCCAGCAGCTTCTTGAGTTTGCGCTCAATGTTCGCAGGGTTTTCAAATATCGTCTGCCCCTTAGCGATGCTTTCACGGCGATAGCGCCCGGCGAAGGGATATATATCTCCAAACAGGTATCGGTGAATGCCGCAGAGGTGATTTGCCGTAAATCGTCCGGTAAGGTAGTGCGTAAAATTCTGTGTAAAGTCCAAAAATCAGGATAAGTGCAAATATGTGTTTAGAGAATGATTTTCACTCTGTCGCCGAAGAAAATTAACAGGTTATCCAGAATAGAGCCCCATTCTCTAATTGGCATCGTCCATTTATCGACGATACTCATCGTGGTCAAATACAGGATCTTCATGAGAGCGTCATCGGAAACGAAGGCGCTCTTGGTTTTTGTAACCTTCCGAAGCTGTCGATTGAAGTTTTCAATAGCGTTTGTCGTATAAATTAACTTCCGTATTTCCGGCGGGTATTTAAACATAGTAGAAAGCTCGTTCCAGTTGACCCGCCAGGATTTCACGGCCAGCGGGTATTTGCCGCCCCATTTAGCCTCAAATTCATCCAGTGCGGAAAGTGCGGAATCCTCGGTCGGTGCCTTGTAAATCGGCTTCAGGTCGGTCGTAAACTGCTTGATATCCTTGTAGGATACATACCGAGCGGAGGAACGGATTTGATGTATGATACAGCGCTGCACCTCAGTTTTGGGAAAGGCCACATTGATTGCCTCCACAAAGCCGGATAAGCCATCGACCGACGCTATTAATATATCCTGTACACCACGGTTCTTCAAGCCGTTAAGTACTGAAAGCCAGTATTTTGAGGATTCACTTGCCCCAAGCCAAATTCCCAGCACATCCTTTTTCCCGTCCAAATCGGTACCAATGGCAACATAAGCAGCCTTTTTAGTGACAATCCCGTTTTCACGGACATTGTAATGAATAGCATCCAGAATGACCATTGCGTAAACGCTTTGAAGCGGTCGTTCCTGCCATTCTTTGATAAGCGGAAGGATTTTGTCTGTTATCTTTGAAACCCGGCTGTCGTCCACGTCGATACCGTACATCTCCTGCATGGTCTTCTGAATATCTCGGGTAGATACGCCCTGAGAGTAAAGAAAGATGACTTTGTCTTCTATGGACGATACGTCGGTCTGATGCTTTTTGACGAGCTGCGGTTCAAACTCTCCGTTGCGGTCACGCGGTATTTGTATTTCCAGTTCACCCATGCTTCCTTGTACTGTTTTGGGCGAGTAGCCGTTCCGGCTGTTTTCGGTATTTTTATTCTTGTAATCATATTTCGAGTAGCCCAGCTCACTTTCGAGTTCCGCGTCAAGGGCTACTTGTATGGTTTCTGCCGTCAGCATCTTCACAAATTCATGAACATCTTTCATATCTTTGATACCGTATTCTTTTATCATTTCACGTAATTTACTATTATCTTTTCGTGCCATAACTAAAACCTCCATTGTCATGTTTTTATCTTACCTGACAATGGAGGTTTACACAATTATTTCTGCACTACCTCCGGTAACAGGCTTTGAAAGTAAATCATGCTGTCGGATGGTGGTAATATCAGCCTCTATCCGTTTCAACTCATCTGCATTTCGAATGCCAAAGTGATTGCGCAACACGTTGGTGCCCGCATAACAGTACATCGATCCCGCTGTGGCATATACATCGTATTTACCAAAGCTCTCAGGCACGGGAAGACCCTCTTGTTACACCATGCTTCTGTTTAATGGCATCCACAGCCGCATTAGCGCTGAGCTTGCCATCAGATATCTTCTCACAAAGGCGAAGCGCGTCCTTGCTGGGAGTGACCCGTTCGATTGCTTGCGTGGACAAGGTGTATTTCATATCTTGCTGCGCCGTACGGTTCATGGTGTTCGCCTCCTCCAATAGATATAAACAGTATAACACAGATGCAAATAGTTGAGAAGATGCTAATGTTTCGTTATCTCCCGCTACTCCCACGCACTCCTTTTGAGAACGTTCTTAACAATTCCGTTTAGCTTCTGTGGATTCTGATATTCCGATTGCACCAGTTATTCATATATTCTGGGCTCTCTGATTTTTGTCGCCAATATGTTGCCTTATTTTGCACTACAACACTAGTCAGTATTTGCTACAAGAGACTGAGCAAATTCCAATCCTTTGTTCAACAATTTTCGCTTGATCTCTTTGTCATTTCCATCAACCTTTTCGCTCTTAAACCATAGTTTCTCGCGCTTGAAAACACCGTTCACTTGATCTTTTGTTGTATGTTCTCCGAAAACATCCATCAGTAGATATAAGACATCAGTAGTAGAAAACCATTCGCCCTTTCCTTCTTTTGTGATAATGTAGAGCACCATCATCATTTTTTCCTTAAAGTCTTTTAGGGACTTTACTTCCGGATATTTACCTAGACTCAATTCGTCACAGTTAATACCTGAATAATTTGATTTTGCTTTTGGGCGTGACTTCCTAGGCTTTGAGGTTTTCTTTTCTCCCTCCTCTTTAGGCTTATACGACTGTATATAACTTATACCTTCACTTGATACCATATATGGTTTAGGTAACTTTTGCTCGACGTCAACTGCATCCATAATAAGCCCTTTCTGGGCTAATTGGTTGAGAGACATGCTAATATTTGATGGAACTGTTCTTCTTGCTTCCGTGTAATACCTTTCTAAATCATCTTTAGTAAAAGACTTTTTGCCATTTTTCATTTCATCAAAAAACGCTGAAAATAATGCAAAATCTTGCTCGGACAATGTGCCAAATTTTTTTAAGAAAGACGCAAGGTTCATCCGTGAATAATCATTTTCTGCAGAAATGTATGCGGTATCTGCTATGGCATCAGAAGTCGTATCTTTAACTAGTTGCTTTGTTGGTTGCTCAACCGCTTCAATGTACTGGGTTGCCTGAGCAACTCCACGAGTGCGTACAATAGCATCGACAGCAGAGGGCAGAAGTGTATTAGAAAAAATACTACGCTCTCTTTCAACTAAATCAGCAGAACCTTCTGCTTCAAATTCTATTTCTCCAATTTTAAATTTTACACGAATTTCTACTTTGTCACTCATACCGCTAACCCTGCTTTATTGTATAATTCTTCAAGCATGACTCTATAATTCAGCTTGATATCGTCAATGTCTTTTTTCCCTGCGGTGTATGTAATGTTATGAGCTGAAAAATTACCAACTAATCGAAAAGTGTCAAATTCATTTTTTATACGCGATAGCTTTAACAATGTGTTGTTTTTTGCATTTTTTACTATTCCATCAAGCATTACATAACCACCTGCACCAGAGGTATCCTTGATTTCATCATCTATGCATAGCTTTTGATAGGAAAGGATAAGTAAAACTTCAAATAAACGCCGCATTATCACTGCAGAAGCGTCATAACAATTATGTGCATATGAATGGTTGATTTGAAAAATCAATCTATCTAAATAATTGCGCTTACCACAAAACTTGGTTTCATCGATTAACTCGCTTGAAGATTCAATTTTTTCCGTATCATTCCAAGCATTACTATATTCTTTTTCAAGCGCCTGCAGAATAGCAGGAATAAATTCGTATTCGCTTTTTGAACCTTTTTGAGGTAGGAATAATTTATCTTTTCCCTTTACCAATTTATCTTTAAGTCGTGAGACATTTGGCGCATTATGTCCACATTGCCGCATCAAATCGGAAATCATAGGCATAGTGAATCTGCATTCGTTAGTTTCTTTATAGCGATAAAAGCATAAGAGTTTTGCTCGTTCTGATTCCGTGCAAGCATTAAGATTGGTAAGTTCAATAAAGTCTAGCAACTGCATTTTTCTCATACTTCCATTACAATTATTTTTACGGCTTATAGCCCCTATCCTTTGTAGGTTTTTTTGAATCTTCTGGAATAATCCAGATGCGGCTAATCCGTGTTGCGCCTTCAATACGACTCTCTTTACAAAGAATCTGAACTTGTCTCGGTGTTATTCCCCATTTTTTTGCTGCTTCTTGAACCGTAATATATCCATTCATGCACAATACCTCGATAAATCGCTACAATAATAACTGCATATAATATATTCGCTTAAACGAATTTTGTCAATATATAGTAAAATTTTGC
>CAYVPJ010000136.1:0-4238 GCA_964453505.1 uncultured Oscillospiraceae bacterium
TGGATACGTTCGGGGATGCGGTTACCGCCATAGTCTTCTCCTCCTATTATACGAGCCTTGCGGGATAAACCGCAGGCTCAAATTCTGTTCAGTTCGTCCCGCAGGACGCTCTTGATGTTCTCGTAGGCTTCCTCCGCGCGGGTGTCGAAAGCGGGGCGCACGAAGGGATGCGCGGGCGCGGGAGCCGGGCCGCCGTGCCCGAATTCGAGTGGATTCGCGTAAAATGCGCCCTTATCTTTGTAATGGACGCCGATTGTGATTCGCTTGCCGCCGCCGCGTTTCTTGCCAACGTTGCCCGTTCGGATAGAATCGTGCAGGTCGCCGGTGATGATTTTCGGATCGGTCGAGGCATTGTGGAGCATCTGCTCTTCGATGGGAACCGCGCCCGCCTTGAGCGCCCGATTGACGGCGGGGCCGTCGTCCAGCGCCGCCGCCATATTCACCATGTCGCTTTGAAGATCGTCGAAGCCGCGCAATTCAATTCCCATTATCGCCCACCCCGCGCATACCGCGCGTCGCGGGTACGCGCCTGCGGATCGCTTCGCGCTGTCCTCGATGCGAGTCGTCGCATACGCTCCTCCCTCATCAATCAACATCCTCACGCAAACACCATGTCCACTGCACGGTGTATTGTCTGGTCGCGGCGTCATAGGCCGGCATATTATACCCCCTGTCCGACTCCTCGATCATGGCAAAGCCAGCCTCGTACATGGCGTTTCGCACCAGCGCCGCCGCGTCTGTGGGATCGCTGTCGCTCCAGAGATTCATGTAGACGTAGGTGCGGTAGGAAACCGCGCGGTCGTCTTGATGCGCGGCTTCCGTGGTAGTCGTCGAATAGACGATATATCGCGCGGGCGGGTTGGGATCGGCGGACGTCGCGCGCCAGATACCGGCGAACACCGGAATGTCCAGATTCGCCAGCGCCGTCTGTATCTGCTTCATCCGCTCTCACCACCCAGCACACTGCGCTTCGCTTTGCTCATCCGCTGACCCCCTTGGAGATGGACGCCTTCATGCCGAGATAATTGCGGCGGAAGGAATACTCTCCCAGTGTGGAGATATACCACTTCTGATCCTGAAAGCGCACCCACATGCCCGGCTTGATGTCGCTTCGATAGCGAATGGTGAAGTTGATCACCGCTTCGGTGTTCTTCGCGTCAGCCGCGCGATAGTTCTGGTTGCCGGCGTCTACCGCCGCCGCCCACACCTTACACACCACCACGTCGGTAGGATCGGGGTATCCATTCTCATTGATCGCGTTCTCGGTGTACCCGATCTCCACCAGATGCTTCAAGTCCCCCGGATGCGGGGTGCTCTCGAAGTTTTTATAACCGCGCAAACGTCGTCACCTCCAATCGGCCAGTTCAAAGCAATCATTCAGGTTCGCGCGCGTCAAAACAACCGGCTTTCGTCGCGGTATGGATACAATAGCGCCTCGAACGCCATCCGCATGGCGAGGTACGTCTGCTTATCGGGCGTGTCCCGGTTCTCGTAGAAGTAACTCGCCATGAGCATGACCGCCAGCTGCACGGGGCCGGGCGCGTCCGAATCGAAGCTCGCGCGGCAGTAATCCTCGGCGGCGGTCTGCGCTTTCTCGCAAAGCGAGAAAAGATAAACGTTCTCGTCGTCATGCTGAATTCGCAAGTGTTCCTTCAGTTCGTCAACGGTTACAACCATTCTCCGTCACCCGCCTCTCCTGTCAGGTGACAGCGTCCGGCTCCATAAGACCCGCGTTCTTGAGCTTGTTCAGAAGCTCGTTGAAGTCGTCCTTCAGCGCGGCAATGGTCGTCGCGTCACTCGCCGCCTGATTGGGCATCACATTGAAGCCGGCGCTTCCTTCGCCTTCGAACAGTCCGTCGCCGCCTTCCACGGTCGCGCCGGACAGGAAAGTCAGCTTGCCGCCGATGACCAGTTCATTGCCGCCATGGGCAAAATAGTTGTGCGCGGTATGCGTCTGATCCACAGGGATTTCCCCGTTTTGCGTGCTCATATGTTACCCTCCATTCGTTGAAAATGGGAGAGCGCGATTTGCGCCCTCCCGTTTTTTGTTATCCGGGTGATCAGGAAGCCTTCATGGTCAGGCACTTCACGGCTTCGCGCAGTACCAGACGGCCGTCCACGCGCTGGGTAACCTTGAAGCCGATCTGATCCGTTACCGCATACAGCTCGTTCAATCGCTGAAGCGAACGGCCCTCGCGGTCGGCCAGCCAGTAATAGCTGAAGTCGCCGTACAGGATCGCCTTGTTGCCCGCCGTCGCCATCGGCATGTAGTTGCTGATCATCACCTTCTGGTTGAGCAGCACGTCGGGCTGACCGGCCAAAAGACCCGGCGACCAGAGGAATTGGCCGTTACCGTCCTTGAGCTTGCGAAGCAGTTTGACCGTCGCGTCGTTCATGATGTAGCAGGCCCTGCGGCGATAACCGCCCTTCAGGCTGTGCTGCAAATCGATGAGTTCATCGGCGGTGATCGCGGCCGCCGCGGCGGCGGTCACACCAGTCTCAGCTCCCAGCGTCGCGTGCAAAAGACCCGTAGGCTTGTGCGCGCCGTCGCCGGTTAAGATCGCTTCCTCCTCGGCAGCGCCCACGCGGCGCACAAACTCGTTCGCGATATAGCTGGCGAGGTCGAACGCGCTGTCATGGAGCAATTCTTCGGAAACGCGAATCATACAGCCCACCTTGTGCGCGGACAGGCTGATCTGGCCGAAGGAATCATCGCTCTCGGGGATGGCCGCTTCCTCCTCCACCCACGAGGCGCTGCCCTTGCTGGTCACGATGGGGATCTTGCGGTCGCCGGAGGAAGTGGTGATCACATGCGCCAGACCGCGCATGATGTTTTCCTCCTGCAGGCCTTCGATCAGGGTGTTCTCGAACTCATCCGGAACGGTATAGCCGCCTTCGCTCAGTTCGCCCACCTGCAGCGCGTTGCGCAGCTCGGGATTCCGGCGCTCGATGTCGCGCATGTGCTTCCAGAAGGCCTCCTTGTAGGCGTCGGAAGCGATGCCCTTCTTGGTTTCGCGCGCCCTTTCGGGACGGGACGCCAGATCGGGGCTGACGGAAGCGTTCAGCTCGCGCTCCAGATCCTGCGCGCGCTCCTCGCGCTCGATGGCGTGACCCAGATCCACCACGTCCTGCTCCATGCGCTCGTAGACCGTGGTGTCCTCGGCGTTCATCAGGCCCTTGTCGTCGGTGTGCTCGTCCAGATACGCCTTCGCCTTGTCCCAGATGTCACCGCGCTTCTTCCTCATTTCAAGTACGTTCGCCATAGTGTAATCCTCCTCCTTAATAGCTCCGCTTCGCGGGCATAATCAAACCCAGCCGTTTGCGCAGCTGGGCTACAGGGGTGCCGGTGATCTCCGGCTGTTGTGCGGCGTCGGCAAGAAGATCATCCTCCGCCGGCGCTTCATTTGCGGGTGTGTCCCGCGAAGGGGTGAGGTTCTCCGGCTCGGTACGCGACTCATCTGTCGTCTGCGTCATTGCCGGTGGCGTTGTCCCGCCCTCTGTCTCGAGCCTCGGTTCCTGCCCATTGGCAGGCGATACAGTTGATGTATGATCATCGCCCTGAGGAGTGCTGTCCGGCGGCTGCGGAGTTACTCCCTCCGTGCTTTCGGCCGCGCTCTTGGGGCGGGACAGCTGAGGATTGTGCGGCGTATGGCGGTCGAACCATATCTGCACCTTTGCTTTGGCTTCCGTTATATCGACCTTGCGGGGAGCCGCGCTGTTGGTGGGCGTCGCGGAAGGTTCGTCTTCCGTGATGCCGTCAATGAACCCGTATTCCAGCGCGGACTTCGCGTCCAGCCATGTGGTGGCGGTCATCATGGCGGCGACGTCGTTGCGCTTTTGCTTGCAGCGCTTGGCGTAGACGTTCAGAATGCTCTCCTTGCAGGCGCGAAGCAAATCGATCGCACCTAGCAAATCACGCTCGTCGCCCCACGCCACCGTACTGGGGTCGTGGATCATCCACAGAGAACCCGGCGTCATTTCCAGCTTGTTCGCTGCCATGGAAAGCACCGTCGCGGCCGAAGCCGCCGTGCCGGATACCGTGATGTGGACATTGCCGGGATACGCGCGAATGTCGTCGAACATTCGGGTCGCCGCGTTGCACGAACCGCCGTAACTGTTCAGGCGGATATGCACATCGTCGCTAAACGGCATATCCGGCGTGCCGTACAGCGATTCGTGCAGCGTTTCCGGCGTGATCTCGTCGCCGAACCACACTTCGTCGTCAATGTAGCCGTTCA
>CAYVPJ010000137.1:0-3483 GCA_964453505.1 uncultured Oscillospiraceae bacterium
CGCTTCCTTTTTCAAAGGAAGATTGCCCCATAAGGGCAAACACCCCCGAAATTTTATATATCCTGCACGAGTATGTTACATAACGTTTGCTTCTCGACTGTCCGTCCCGACATCCATTAGAAATAAGTTTAGTTGGGATGGCAGGCAGAAGCTGTTATAGGTTCGTAGTCCGTAATTAAACCCATAATCACTATAAGGAAGGGCTCTTTTTGAAAATTAAATTAAAAAAATCTAAAAATATTTTTTAGTCATCAGATCATAATTTTTCTAATCTTTTGATGATTTCTTCTTCGCTTGGTAGATATTTCGCTATATTTTCTGGAAGATTTTTATACTGGTTATATGTGGCAACACCCATCGGCTGCTTGTTCTCTCAAAGCATATATTCTACAATGGTTCTGTTCTTATTTCTACAAACGATGATTCCGATTGTCGGATTGTGTGTCTCTTGTTTAACTTCCTTGTTTACAAGCATAAGATACATCTGCAATTGTCCGATATCTCTTGGATCGAATTCTCTCGCTTTCAGTTCAAATACTACATAACAATTGAGTTTGAAATTAAAAAACAAGAGATCTATGAAATATTCTTTTTCGTCAAATTCGAGTCTGTATTGCCTTCCTACAAAAGCAAAGCTTCCTCACATATCTTGGAGGAATTTCACGATATTTTCTACTATCGTGTTTTCAAGCTCTTTCTCCGAGATCGGTTGATCTGGATTGATAAGCTCTACATTGTAGTCATCTACAAATTCCCAAGCAACTCTCGCTTTCAAATCTGTAGAAATTGTAGTCTCAAAGTTGTTTTGTGCCAAAAGGTTGTTGTGGAAGTAATCTTGCTGGATTCTCTCGATAAGATCAAACTTTGACCAACCGCTTTCTTTCGTCTTTTTGATGTAAAATTCTCTTTCTAATTCATCTTTGCACTTTTCAATGATAATACAATTCTGCACCCATCCTATTTCTCGCACCAGTGGTGCGAGTTTTGTATTTTGAGCATAAGCATCATAAAAATTCTTCATTCTCCAAAGATTAGAAGCTGAAAATCCTTTGATTCAAGGAAACTCGCTTTGCAAATCTTTTGATAACTGTTCTACGACAGATTTTCCCCATTGTTCCTGTTCTACTTTTTCGCTGACAGATTTCCCGATATTTCGATACAAATTGACCGTCTCTTTGCTGACGGTTTTGAGCATATTATATCTTGCAATCTGAATCTTTTCAAGAATATCTTTGAGAAATGGCTGATATTCCTTAGCAAGTGTGGTTGTCATATTTATGGATGAGATTGATAAAGTCCTGTAATTATACTTCTTCCTCCTGTATTTTCAATGAAAAACTGTAAATTTCTCTTGAAATAAGTCAATAAATAACTATAACTAAAAATGGTTATGGTTCTCTAAAAAAAAATCCACTATCCAAATTTGCATTATTTTGTGTTCTGACTATGCTTAGAGCATACAATCATTTATTCATAACTTTATTATTATGGATTATCAAAAGAAGATTACAGAACTTGATAGTGATATTGTGAAAGCTGTAGATAGCAATGATTTAGAATTGGCAACAAAGAAATCTAAGACAAAACAATCTATCAAAACTCTGCTTGCGGGTCGCGAACAGGCTAAGACTCTTCATGAAGAAGAAAAATATAAACATCTTCTTGCAAATGCTGTCGAAGATGCTGTATATGCTGCAGCAGAGAAAGCTGGAGATAATGGTACTATGGAAGCTATAAAAAACCGCAAGTTGACCAAACAAGCATATCAAGAATTATCGATAAAATATTGAGTAAATCTTGATTCTGTAGAATATGATCCAGAAAATGATGAAAGAACGATTCTTATTCAAAGACAGATTATGGAAAAAGCAAACAAATGAACAGCACATCATAGAACATGGCTGAAGAAAAAGACTGATGAATTGGTAAATAATGAAGATAAGGCAGGACTTGAACAATTAAACAAATGAATAGATTTTGATAATGGGAAGCTAATACTAAATACTAAGCTTGGGACACTTAAATTTGCACCTCAACAAGCATCATATGATGACATCAAAGATATCGATTGAATCAAAAAAGATAAGAATGTCTGGACAGAGAATAAGGAGACAAAGAAGAGCTGATTGCGGGCAAATTTTGATGCGGTCAAAAAGATGAGAGCAGCAGGAAAAAAGGTTTGCGATAAGGATCAACTTTTGGCTGCTGCAAATGTGTTTCCATGATGATGAGATGATGTGCAGAATGCAGTTGACCGATCAACAAAAGTAAAAGATTTCTTTGATTTGCTGTGAGTAAATCAGTACGGTTTCCGCAATCCGACTGGTGGATGGAATACACTCAATCGCAATTTGCGGTCTTCCTCTGGTTCCTGAGACGATGCGTACAGGATGGGATGCAATGATTCCAAAGGTAGATTTGCTCAGAACAATCAGGACTATGGTCTCGGCGTTTGGTTCCTCGAGGACTAAATCCGTCTATTTGACTATTTGTCAATTCGACTATTTCGGCGTAAATATTTGAGAAAATCTCGGTGGACAAAATGCAAAGCATTTTGTCCATTTTTCTCTATAAAATTTTTTGCCAGAGTTCATTGTCTCACGGGATAATGGAGCGTGCATGAGTAGTCCAATAGCCCACCCGATGTACATCGGGTAGTAATGGTTCTCGGTACAATGGTTATTGTCTTATGATGATGACTATATTACCAGCAATCCAGTGGCTATCAATACGGTTTCCGCAATCCAAATGGTAAATGGAATACAAACAATCGCAATTTGCGGTCTTCCTCTGATTCCTGAGACAATGCGTACAATATGAAATGCAATGATTCCAAAGGTAAATTGAATCAAAACAATCAGAACTATGGTCTCGGCGTTTGGTTCCTCGAGAACTGCTCGTTAAGCTGATCTTGCTCTCAGCAATACTATGAGGTTTGGTCAGCTTTTATCGTTTCTTGATTTAGTATGATAGACAAAAATAAGCTCCTTTATGATCTGTTTCAAGCATATTATGATGCCCGCAGAGATAAGAGAAATAAATCATCAGCATTGGCATTTGAGATAAATTATGAATCTCATTTGATGGCGCTGTGTGATGAATTAATGAAAGGAACTTATGTTATCAATCCAAGTATTTGCTTTATCATCAATGATCCAGTCCAAAGAGAGATATTCGCCGCTGATTTTCGTGATAGGATTATCCATCATCTGATTTATAATTATATCTATGAGCTGTTTGATCAGTACTTCATTTACGATAGCTATAGCTGCAGACTCAATAAATGAACACACTTCGGTGTAGAGAGAATACAGCATTTTATCAGATCCTGTTCGCAGGATTTCACTAATACCTGCTGGATACTAAAGCTGGATATCAAATGATTCTTCATGCACATAGACAAACAGATATTGTTTGAGAAAATCGAAACTTTTCTTTCCAAGAAAAGAGAGCAACTGACCATTGATTATGGTTTTCTGATAA
>CAYVPJ010000137.1:3493-4230 GCA_964453505.1 uncultured Oscillospiraceae bacterium
AAAACTTATCCATCAGATTGTTTTTCACAACCCGATTGAAAATTGCGCCATCAAAGGATCTAAATCTGATTGGGAATGATTGCCTGATGACAAAAGCTTGTTTCATTCTCTGATGGACACTGGTCTCGCTATTTGAAATTTAACGAGCCAATTATTTGCCAATATCTATCTTGATGACTTGGATAAATATATAGTCCATGACTTATGATTCAAGTATTATGGCAGATATGTGGATGATTTTGTGATTGTTCATCAAGACAAAAACAAGCTACTTGATGCTATACCTAAGATTAGAGATTTTTTGAGCGACAAGCTTCGCTTAACTTTACATCCCAAGAAAATATATCTCCAGGATGTCAGAAAGTGAGTGCAATTTCTTGGTGCTTATATCAAGCCATATCGCACCTATATTCGCAAAAGAACGATAGGTAATTTTTACAAAAAAGTGAAAGAAGTGAATAAAAGCAAAGTCTTTGATAAAGAGCTTACGCAGTCAATCGTTAATTCTTACCTATGAATTCTTGCTCATTACAAAACTTTTAAAATCAGAAAGAAAGTAATCGGTAATTTCTCCAATAGATTTTGGTCGCAATTTCATTTTACAAAATCATATGCAAAAGCCATTCCTCATATTAGAAAACTCACATCGGCAGAAACCAGAAAGCTTTATCCTCAATGATATTTTCATGGCAACCTACGATAATCTGCCCGTGTACAAAGCGTCTTATGATCTGTTA
>CAYVPJ010000138.1:0-4213 GCA_964453505.1 uncultured Oscillospiraceae bacterium
CTTCGGACAGGAACGCTCTCCGAAATCCGCCCCGACAACATGTACCAACCGTTAGGCAACAGTTATGAGAAGCGAACTCTATGGAAGAACATCTACAAAAAATAATAAAAAGTTTTGGATTCTATACACTTGCTTGTGGTATAAAAGACCAGGAACAAACTTTGCGTAAAATTCAGAATGTTTCAAAAATTAAAACAGAAATTCCAATTTCACTTTTAGGAATCATGACTGGTTTATGTTTAAACAAACCAGAATATTATTGGAAGAGAGACATCGCGCTTGAAATTGAAAATCAACTTGAAATCTACATCAAAAATGACTTTAGAAAATTCAATAAATCAATTATAAATTCCAGTACTGAATTCTTTGAGTCAATTAGAGCATTTGAAGATATTACTAATGTAATCTCTGAATTGAGAGATATTGCATTCGAAGAAGGATATAAAACAAAACTTTTAAGAAATCCCTTGTTAAGCCAAATTTATGAAGACTTCTTAATGAATCTTTATCGATTAATTAAAAATATAATAGATGAATTTTCAGACAAGGATTATTCTAATTTAAATACTTTAGGTGCGATAGTTCCTTGTTTAAAAAAGCATGGATTTGAAAAATCGACAGAAATCAATGTCAATTTAAGGAATGCTGTTAATCATGGAAATTTGTTTGTTAGAGGGAGTAACATTGAATATCGATATGGGAATAACCCTCAGAGTTATAATTATGAGACTATAAACATCTGGGAGTATGATAATTTAATTGATGAAGCATATGATATAGGAAGTGGAATGCTGTTTGGATTACTTAAAGTATTAACTAAATATCCAGAAGCAATAGAAAATAATCATAATGCTTCAGAGGAAAATGCAAGAGAATGGTATCGATTGACATATAAAAACTCAAGAATTAGAGTTCTATTTTTGAACTCAGTGGAGTCTGTTAATATCAACCAATTAAATATACATATTTCGACAAATTTAGAAGACTATAATGACTTAGTCTTCGCCTTGATTGAGTTAGCTAGAGGTGCGTTCTTTAGATTCCCTCAATATGATAGTTATTATGTTGGATTTGAACACAGTAGAAGTTCAGATGGATTTATTCGCATAACAAAAAAACAATTGTTGAGCACAGATGATATTGGTGAATTATATCGAATGATTGTTGATTGCAAGGAAATTTTAATGATGCCAATATTATGCAGTGAAATAAATATTAATGCTTTCAAATTTAATGTTTTCCCCAAAATAAAATCTGAATATTATGAAGTACAAGACATAAAAGATTGCAGTATTCACGATTTTAAAAGAATTAAAGCGACTGCTATTTTGTCAAAAAAATATAGTAAGAAAAATATGCGGATAATTATTGATAAAATAATTTCTGAATTAAAAATCCTTGATACTCCTCAAAATCCTTATGTAGAAGCAAAATATGGAAAAATCGATTGCGATATGGTTTTTATAAACATATTCACTCACAGCTATAACAGAAAGAAATTTAATCTTTTTCCAAGCAATGATTCATTCGTCTGTACTGCACATTACTACAAAGACAATACATGTCCAACATTAAATCATGGTGGAGTAATGGAATCTTTATGGAATTCTTATAAAAAAGAAAAATATAAAAATATTGTAATCGCATGGAATCCTAATATTTAAAACCGTTACCTAACAGGCTGTCATATTTAATGCCGCTGAAAGTGCTAACAAGACAACAACGCTTAAACAGAGATAGAAACGATAAACAACAAAAAACAAGGACAGCGGCACTAAACATATCGGCGATACGTTGTAAGCCATTATAAATAAAATACAGAACAGACATATGGACAAATCTTTAGAACAATTTAAAAAGGCAAACTCTTTAATCGAAATTGTTGAAGAAACTGAGCATATTAACATTTCAAAATTATGGAATGACAATACATTTTTGTGTAGATTCAATAAAACGACTGATTTTAAACCTATCGAAAATGTCGAATTGCCTTGTGAATTATTAGCAATTTTCCATAAGAATATTCAAAGCTTAGAGTTTATTTTTGCTCCATTATCACCTGAATGTCATTTTTTGAAAAGAAAGACGAAGATATATTATAAAGGAGTTGAATTTGATACAGAATTTAAAGAGCCATCCGACACACTAAAATTAATGAGCATGGGCTTTATAAAGTTAGATTCACCGAATGACTCACTATATAGGAACTTGGATATTTTTCATGATTTTTATCGAGTTGATGACCAAAACGACATAATACGGAATTATTTTAAGGATAAAAATCCATATTCATTTTTTGTAACTGGAGATTTTAAAAAAATAAAAAATGATTTTATTCCACTTTGTAAACATTTGAATGTCTATTTAAGGTTTTTTGATAGAAAAGCCCCGATAATTATAATAGTAAAAAATGAGCCTATAGGTGAAAGCTTCAAGATTCCTTGTTATACAAATAAAAACTTATTTCCTGACCAAATTACAGTAAACACAATTGACCCGGTAGCAATTGATTTGCTTAATGTTGCACAAGAAACGAATAGTGGTAGATTAAGGTATTTATTTTATTACCAAGTTTTAGAATATTTTGCATATTATTATTTGGACGAAGAATTAAAACGAAAATTAAGCAACATCCTTAAAAGCCCTGACCTACTTTATAATTCATCTACTTACACGAAAACAATAATTGACGAACTTAAAGATTATTCGAACAACACTACTGACAAACAAAAACTTACTAAGCTAATTACTGATTATGTTACAGTTGAAGACCTTGCAAATGAAATAAAATGTAACATAAAGAATTTTTCAAACGATATTGAATTCGATGGTAACTTTAAACTTCATGCCATTATTTCAGATGAAAAATCATTTGACAAATTTTATAATGGTGGTAAGGAGAGCAGGGACAAGAAGAAAGAACGATTAAGATTGAGAACAGATTTTATAACATTAATTGCAGACAGACTTGATAATATTCGAAATGTACTTGTACATATCCGAGAAAGTCGGGAAAATAAAGTAATTCTGCCAACTAGGGGAAACGAAAGGAAATTAATTCCATACATATATTTGATAAGGAGAATTGCTGAGACAATTGCAATAAAATATGAAGCTTAAAAATAACGGTTTACAACAAGCGGTCATAAACCTGCTGATTTCGGTTGATAACCACCCAGTCATTTCGGACATAACCACCCACTAAGGTTAGTCGGTATCGACTGGCTTTTTGTAAAAGTAATTTATTTTCTCATACTGTCACCTTTAGGTTCGATTCTGTGTGATGATTTTACCATTTGTAAACAGCAATTAAGAATGCAGTGATTTCGGCATTCAGGAGGTAAGCCTCCGGTTAAGGACGACTTGATTTGTACATTTCTTCACTAAAGGTACAACTTGTGGACGTTTTTGCCAACTTGGGGCAACTTGATACAAGTTGGCCCTTTTTTGTTCCAACTAGCTCCAAGATGGTACAAGTTGGCGACTTTATGCATCAGTTGGGCTGACTTTGTGCCAGCGGTTCGGAAGAAGCTCCCTGAGGGCATCTTGATTTTTCTCGCATTCAGATATACGGACAAGTACGTCTTCCAGCCATGGTCTCGGGTCCACTCCAACCGCCTTGCAAGAGCCGATCAGTGAGTAGATGATCGCAGCCCGGAGGGCGGCATCGTGATTCCCGCAGAACAGATAGTTTTTCCTCCCCAACGCCAGCGGTCTGATCGCATTCTCCACAAGATTGTTGTCTATCTGGAACTTTCCGTCATTAACATAGCGGCCAAGTCTGGGTAGTAGAGGCAGTGTGTAGCTGATAGCCTTCCCCATGCGACTGTTCTCGGACACTTTGCTCACCGTATCGTACATCCATTTTTCGAACTCCAGGATTATAGGATAAGACTCCTTCCGGCGTTTCTCCCTAAGGGCGTCTCCGGTTATTCCAACCTCCCTGGCCTCATTCTCGATATGATATAGCTTGTTTATGTATACGAGCCCTTCGCTGGCCTTTCGGCTATCTTCTTCAAGAGCATCGCTGAACTTCCTTCTGGCATGTGCCCAGCAGCCTATAACTTGTATATGAGGATCTTCTTCGAACTGGTCATAAGCACCATAGCCGTCTGTCTGGATGGTCCCCCGATAGCCGCGAAGCAGCTTGCGTGCCGTTTGTAATAGGTAACTTTGCTTATCCCATTTTTGGCAAAGGAGAATATCCTGTTTT
>CAYVPJ010000139.1:0-4184 GCA_964453505.1 uncultured Oscillospiraceae bacterium
CATTATTTTTCTGATCGTTCATATTGACCTCCAAATTTTAAAAATTTATAAGACTTAGTTTTTACCGATCAAAAGCTTTCTTGATATCTTCTTTTTGCCCTCCTCTTCGTTGTTATAATATTGGGAAAGCAAGCTTTTCCCTTGCAAAACCTGGAGAAATTTTTCGCCTTGAATTTTCTGAATGTCTTTTTCATGGGCGATTATCTTGTTGGCAATAGCTATTTCCTCTTCAAAAAGCTTACATATTGATTCTCTAATCTCTGGCTTTGGCCAGGGGATCTCCATTTTATTTATTGCCGAAACGGGGATTTGTGGACTCAAGTTGCCCGAAGTAATAGAGGATAAAAGAGACTGACCATATGTAGATTTGAAAAACATATACAAATATTTTGCATCTCGAGTCTTGGACAAACGATCAGGATTGAGAATCCTAATAATATGAAAGGCTTGAGAGGCGATGAAGTTTTCCGCATCAGGCTTAATAATGCCGACTTTTCCAACGATGCCTTTTACGCTTAAAACAACATCCATGGGTTCCAATCGATAAGTCTCATAGGTTTTGGATGCGATATCCACACGTTTTTCTTTGCCATCGTTAATAAAGCCAGCCATTGGTAGATCTGCCGGGATTACTTCATAAACTTTGCGCCCATTTTTGAATGGTGGGATTATTTGAGATCGTCTTAAGACAGCAATTTCAGGAAGCTTAACCGTAGTCTGAACCGGATTTGAAACAACAGGAGCTGTTAGATAACGCTCTGCTGAAAAGCTGTAATCAGCTGCGCTAATATCTTCTACGGGGACTAATTTCTTTGATAAGTCTTTTTCAGTGAAGCGCTCAAGACAGAATTCGCCTATCTTTTCTATAGTAGCTAGATTGACTTTCCTTGAACGCTTGTTGTGAAATCTCTCGTGCATCAAGTTCACAAATAAGACATTTTTTTCTGATCTATTCTTATTTAAAACAATAAGAAAATAGTCTTTTTTGTTGGTTCCCAGCATGTGAGTCGGCATCTGAACTACTGACTCTACAAGATTGTTTTCTATAAGATATTCTCGAAATTGTTTTATCAGCCCTTCTTTGAATGATAGGCCTATTGGTAAAAAAGCGGCTATTTTTTTTGTAGTGCAAGCCAATAAATGCTCTATGTATGCAATTTCCGGTTCACATTTCCCGTTAAAGAATCTGAAGCGGTTAAATCTATCGGGGAGAATATCTTCAATGACATTTGGGAAGGAAAATGACATTAGCAGGCTGGAGTCAAAGGTTTGCAAAAAACTAGACTCCTGATTTTCTACAGTTCTAGGATTCGTTAAAGCATCATTGCCAGAAGGAAAGACATTCATTTTATCAACAATTTTCAAAACATTTATTAGCAAGGATGCCTCATTATCTACATTGTCCAAGTAATAACGGGCTTTAACATCAGTATCTGGAGTCCAACAAGCCCAAATAGAGCTTGGGGAATATATAGAAGAAGAATCTGATGAGAGCATCTTCAAAGCTATTTTGACATAACCCCTTACGCCCCGCATAAAAACAGACACAGAGGTTGAAGCCTTAACATATTTGTTTTTAATCGCGTAGAGTAAGTATTCCCCAAATGAGGGTAAATCGTAATCATTTTTGATAAAAGAAAGAAGCAACCCAATTGCTTCAACCGGAATGTTTTTGAATTCGTCCTCTTCTTTGACGTCAATAGACTTGAACAAATCATGGTGGTTGGCTAATTCACGAAAATTTGCTACTAATTGCACCGTTGAGTGTGGCAAACTGAAATAGTTTTCAAATCGCAGACTGGCGGGAATTTGGTTTTCGTCGCTTAATATTTTCCATGCTTTCATTATATAAAGCAGGTCTAAAGCGCCACCAAGAATCGCTTTTCGGTTTCCTCTGACAGAGGAAACTACCATTTTTAAGTTTTGAACAAGGTTTTCAAATGTTTGTGATTTTTTCAAAGCCAACACCCCTTTATGTCAAAATCCATATATTCATTAACCCAATAACGCAGCCCAAAACAAACCCAATCGCTTCTATTCCAGCAAATTCTCTATGGGCAATTGTGGTTACAACATCTTTTATCTCGTCATCTGGGATTGCAACTATATTTGAAACTACAGTTTGCTTAAGGGATTCAAGCGCCTCTAGATTGTTCGGTGCACCAGCATTATGTATCAAACTTAAAACGTAATCATGGACGAGCTTTTTAATGTGTGCGATTTCTTGTACATTATAAATCTGCGCGTCTTTTGCCATCGTATTGGCAATCTCATCAGCTATTTTATCTGTAAATTCCTGGATTTTGCTCTCTGGCAACAGGCTCTCAAGTCCTGTATTCAGTAATCTGTCAACAATTACATCAGACAAAGAAGATGCCAGTTCTTTCTTTCGTTTAATCAGTAAGCCCTGAATAACCCACAGCCACGGTTTTTTCGGGTGAAACAGCATGAGAATGGCGAGTTTATTAGTAAACCAGCCGATGAATCCTGTAATTAGAACCGATATAATCAGATTAATCATTTTCCTTTTGCCTCCTTGAATTTGCTCCAGATATAGGCATGAAGCAGCATTTTAGGATGTTTCGCAAGAAACTCACGATCGCGCATGTTTAGGAAACCACGCACCGCCAACTGATTATTTTCAAGATGTTTAGCCAACAGCAACTTTGTAAGTGAACTTAGTGAATCCATGATTATTACTCCTTCGTTGAGTCTGTCATACTTAACAAAAATCGAAACTCTTTCAGTTCGTCACAGCTTGAAGAATCAATCATCGCCAGGGCTTCTTGTGTTTTGGAATCAAGGTATAGCTGTATCAGGCGGTCTGTTTGTTCAACTCCGAGAGCAGCCTCAACCGTTGTCAGATATTCAGCGGTAGCTTCCGGGAAACTTGTAACCAGCATTTTAAGTTGTGCTACAGGACTAATCAGGGCAGAGGCCTCGGCGCTCTCGGGTTCTGGATACAATTTATTTATTTCATTCAGAAGCCCTTCAAAGTTACCCTGGCGGACATGTTCGCAGAAAGATACCTGTCGTTGCATTTCGCGCCTCCTTTTTTTCTTCCTACAACTCAAATTTAACAGAAAAAAACGCAAGCGTCAACTAGTAATACTAAGACTAACTTAAGCCGAAACATATTTATAATCTCGAAAGACAGAACACCACGTTTTTAGGTGCGGATCAATGAAACTCGGTGAATTAAGCAAGCAAAGCGAAATTAAGTCACTGACAACTCTGTAATACTTGAAGTTGTGCGGTAGCACGCGTAAGTCATAGAACTGCGGGTTTACCCGTGGGCATCTATAGTGTAAGTTAGCCACTATTTATACTGAAATTGGCCTTGACTATTATGGCTTGGATTCCTATAGCTCATTCATCGCTGATAAATATGGAGGTTATTATGAACTGTGAACATTGTGGCGCTGAATTAGCTAGAAGAACCGATAATCTTGGCATATATTGCCCAAACACACATTGTATAGAGAAAGCGGCGGCTAAAAAGTGCCCCAAATGCCAATCTACTAACATTATAGTTTTGATCGCATTTATTGGCAGCGGAATTTACATTTGCCGGGACTGTAACTATGATTGGGAGGGCTCAATAAAGCTCTAAATAAACAAAAACCTGTCTATGCCCAGGAAATCTGATGCACACAAAAGACAGACGGGAGGGATTGCGCCATTTTATACAGTTAGGGGTCACGACACCAAACGGAAATTTACGTACGCTAAGGAATTTCTGAGCCATGACAATCAGCTTTCAGAGCGGATATATTGATACACCGTTTCGCGACTGATTCCGAATTCGCGGGCCAGATGTGCTTTTTCTTCGCCGTCGCGCGCTCGTTGTCGCAGAATCTCAGCTTGAGCAGGAGCTAAAGCCCTTTTTCTTCCGCGATAAGCTCCGCGTTGCTTTGCCATGGCAATTCCTTCACGCTGTCGCTCACGCAGAAGCGACCGCTCAAACTCTGCGAAAGCACCCATTACGGAGAGCAAAAGTGTCGCCATTGGCGAATCATCGCCGGTAAAGATTAAGCCTTCCTTGATAAACTCCACCCTGATGCCGATTTTGGTCAAATCTTGCACGATCCGGCGCAGATCGTCGAGATTTCGAGCCAGGCGATCCATACTGTGAACCACTACCGTGTCACCTTCTCTCACAAAGGCCAGTAAGGCTTCTAACT
>CAYVPJ010000140.1:0-4129 GCA_964453505.1 uncultured Oscillospiraceae bacterium
AACGTTACGATCTATGAACCATACACCAATTATTCAAGGGACTATGGATATTACGTAAGCGACGGGAGCGATGGATTTCCGGAAGGTAATTCGATTTTATACATAGACTTCGACGACGACTTTAAGTTTTCGCCAGATAGTCACTACCCCGCAATGACTGAAAATATTGACGTCTCATGCTACTGGGAAGGTAGTGGAATTGATATGGAGGATTTGCAGTGGGCTTTTGACCAGACAGTCCAGAGAAGAATAATATATGATAACGGAGATGAGGATTTTATCACCGATCTTTTTCTTGAGGCGAAAAATCTTGGATTAAGATTGGCTGTATCCCCATCTGGAAAAGGTGCTGTTAAGTTAGTGTCTTTCAGGGACGGTGCATTCGTGAGGGATTCAGATATATATAGAGAGACGGATGGAGGGTATCTCTCCGATAAACTTATTAGCATAGATGAAGAAATTGAAAATAAAGTTGATAAAACGTCATCTACAACAGCAGATTTAAATTCATCTGAAGATAGAAGGTATGTTACAGACGCCGAGAAATTAGCAATTAGCAATTTACCGTCAGACACAAACACAGCAATCTCAACAGAGGCAAATTTAAGATCAAGCGCAGATGGCTTGCTTCAAACTCAGATAGAAGCATTAGCCAATGGTATAAATCCATACAAAACATACTCATGCATATTGAGTCAAGCATCAACAGACGACCCGATTGCTACTATTCTTCAAAATGATTTTGACGCAGATCTTGAGTGGTCTAGAACTTCTACAGGAAAATACGAGCTCACGGCATCATTGCCGACATTTGCAGAGAATAAGACGATATCGCCTCAAGTAATGAACTCATACAAGGATGAATCTACCCCATCAGAATACTATATCTATATGGCAAGGATCTCGTCTACTAAACTTGAGTTTGAGAGCAGGTCACTGACCTCTGGGACTAATACGGATGGAGTAATATCGTCCATTTACGTGGAAGTAAGAGTATACGATTAATATTCTGAACCTAATTTTAATATGGGGGCGCGACGTCGTGTCGCTGCCCCTATTTTTTAAAACAAAATGATTATATCTAAAATAAAAGCTATTTTTTATTCAGCAATCGCAGTATCTGTAGTCGCTGGCTATATTTTTGTATCTAGCCTTATATCTTCAAACATTGCTCTTAGGTCTGAGATAGCTATTCATGAGCAGAATATTGAGAGTTATGAAAATAGGCTAGATGATAGCGTGCGCGAGAAGGCCATTTTAAGGCTCACAGCGGCGTCTTTAGCCAATTCTAATGACAGTATACTGAAAGAGCTAGAAAAGGCCAGGAAGAGGCTTAAAATAAGCCTGGACAAGCCAGGTAGCATTGCGGTAAACATAGACCAATCTATTGATACTAGCGACACTGTGCATATTAAGTTACCAGCAGAATGCGAGTTTGATACCATCATATCGCCAAATGAGTTGACTAAATTTAAAATAAAGTATGAAGATAATAGCTTAATTCATACAGCAGATATAAACAATAGTCAGAAATTATACGTTTACTCATCTAGGGAGTTTGTTAATGAGTATAAAAATGGATGGCATAGATTCTGGCATTTCGACTGGAAGAAAAAATATGTCTCTAGATATAGAATAGAAAATACGAACGATCAGATTAAAAATCAAAATACCGTAGTGGTAATAACAAACTAACAATATGACCAAACTAGGCACGCTGGACACGATAATAGATGATATTCTGTTAGAACTAAGGAATAACAATATATCTGAATCGGAGCAGATAAATAGACTTCAGATTGAACAATGGATTATTCAGTACAGGGCTATGCTTATAAAGCAAGACATAGATAGAGGGAGGGATGTAAATCCATCATACATTCAAGAGATAGATAATATAAATCTAAATATAGTAGATTATGCGTCCGAAGATCTTGGCAATGCCTCTGATAAAATACTTGTTACGGAAGGCGAGATTCCTAAAACTATTGACTTCCACTTCAAGTCAGGCATAACAAGCATAATGGACCAGTTTGGAAACGAAGTTCAATTGATGAGTGAAAAAAGGAGCAATATGCAGAAGTACAGGAAATATACATTCTACGCATACTCCGCATTCATAAAGAAAAATAGAATATACATAAATGGGCCTGGCGATATACGATCTATAAATATACGCGGCATATTTGAGGATCCGTCCATAACCCCTGGCTTTGATAGGGATAACGACGTATTTCCGATTCCATCCAACATGATTCCAGTTATTAAATCGCTTATATTTGAGCGTGAAATAAAAATTCAACTGCCAACAGACACTACCAACAACAGCTCTGATGACACACAAAATATAGCAATTAAAAATAGGTAATGAATAGAGTATCCTACACTACTGAAGATTTTTACGAGTCATACGCGCAATACATGGCTGACAATCCATTATATCTCATAGATAAACATACATTCAAATCAGTGCTTAGAGATTACTTTAAGGCGCTGTCGTACCTTCTTATAGAAAAGTCTGCAGAAATAAAGCTGCCATCAAGGATGGGCTCTATGTGTATTGTAAAGAGGAAGCCGAGGAAGTTTAATTCAGATTCGCTGAGGGTTGATTTTAAGGCATCTAGGGATATGAAGAAGATGATATTACATCTTAACGAGCATAGTGATGGATACAATTATAGGTTTCACTGGTTTAAGGGCAATGTAATCACAAAAAACAAGAGTATGTACGAATTAGTTATGAGCAGGGCTAATAAAAGAAGGCTAGCGTACTTAATAAAGAATAAATTAACAGATTATATAGAAGTATAAGATGGTATATAAACTAACATCAAGTAGAGAAATAATAGCCAAGATTTTCTCAGATCTAGACATAAAGGAGGACGGGCAAAGAATATCCGATATCATTGAATGGATATCTGAGGCTGTTGAGAAGATAGGCGCTGTGTCTCAGCTAAAGAGAGTCGTATCTGGGTCTAATGGTGAAGGCTATCTGCAGCTTAAAAACAATCAAGCAGCATTGCCAACGAACATGTTTAGGCTGAACGGGGTTCAGTATGGTCCTACAATAAATGGTCCATGGATTCCGGCCAGAAAATCTACTGGCAGGTTCGAGTCGTGGCCAAGCGTTGAATCAAGGTACAAGGATAGATTAGTCAGAGACCAAGATTTAATAGACACCGTTAAAAGTCTGTATCAGAAATACGTAGACGATCCAATATATACATGGTTCAATAAAATGGACAACGAGACGGCTCTTGAGATTCTAAACACTAATCAAAACGTAAGGACGATACTTACAAATTTAATAAATTCTGGTGCAAGTTTTTCGGGTGTAGATAAATCTGGCTACATAAAATACTATTTGAAACCAGGCCACATAGTGGTAAACATACCATCAGGGTATGTAAAACTAAGTTATGACGCCTTATATACTGATGATGATGGATATCTACTTATACCTGATGTTCAGTCCTATAAAGAGGCAATTTACTGGTATGTGGTATCAAAACTGAAATACCCGGAGTATCTAGCTGGCAGAATGAATAGAGAGGTATGGTACGACATAAAGAGATCATGGAACTTCTATTGCAAGCAGGCATACGGCGAAGCTATGATGCCAGACGCAGAGGATATGGAGATAATACAGGACGAATGGATCAGATTACTGCCGAATGTATCAACAGGCGATGGCTATGAGAATGAATACGGTCGTCAATATGTCAAAAACCACAACAGATAACTATGGCTAGCAAAATTGGAAAAGAGGCTTTAAATACATTTTCTGGCGGCATGAATCTTGATGTTGATTCTAGTCTGCTAAAGAGCAACCAATATAGGTACGCGGAAGACGTTAGGGTGTCGTCGGTTGATGACTCCCTTTTTGGCTCAATATCGCAAATAGAAAGCCCATTGCTGGTGCTGGATATTGGCGATATATCGTGGGCACACACAAATTCTTCAAGGGATATTGGTGTTTTATTTGCAAATGATTCTACCAGCGGTATAATCTATAGGTTAACATACAATGGCGGCGACTCGATATCTAGCAAAGAAATATTTAGATCTCCACATGAGTTTACGCAGAAAATGAATTCTGTAATCAGGTATGATAATAGCGACAACATTA
>CAYVPJ010000141.1:0-4000 GCA_964453505.1 uncultured Oscillospiraceae bacterium
ATAGCATCAGCTTTGCTTCTACAGATGTATACACAATTCGGCCCAAATCATAAATATATTATTTTTTTCATTTTATTACAGCTAAATCCAATATCCTGTGAAGGCCCCCAAAATAGGGCGATTTCGCAGTTTTTTACTATGTTTCACATCTACACATGTTTGTATGTGAATTTTCCGAAACTCCAAAAAATATCATACTTCCGGTAGAGCGGCACGAACGAAGCAACGTTTAACGGTGCGACGGATACATGCTTGCTACTAAATAGTGAAGGAGGCATTAACTATGCCTAAGATCGTAACTAACGAAGAAACTATACCGGAGTTTCCTTGTAAAGAAGAATGCCTGCTGCCTCTGGCAGACCTGTGTGATTTCCCTGACCAGCCTTATTTACTGACAGATATGAACAGTCTGGAAGCAAGCATTAAGGAGCATGGCGTAAGGGAGCCAATTTCGGTTTACCCCAAAAATGGTAAGTACATAATCATATCGGGACATAGGCGCGTAGCTGCCTGCCGTAACTTAGGTGCTACAAGCATTAGAGCCATTATATGGAACATAAACGATGACGAGGCAAAAATCATGCTGGTTGACAGCAACGTTCACAGAACTCAGTTGGATCGACTAACCCTAATACGATTGTCGAAGTACTTATATGATGAAGTTTTACCAATTGTAAAAAGTGTTGAAAAACTCGCAGCATACTTCCCGCGCCGTAGAGATATGCTCGAACGATACCATAGAATTGCCACAAATTTAGCAGAGACATGGCAGCAGAGTTTTATTGCTCCAGGAAGTAAGTTTGCGTTTATGACAGCGCATGCGATTTCCTTTTTACAGCCAATAGAACAACAACGCCTATTATTTGCCGTGGAAAAAAGGGACGGTATACTTCCACGTTTGACGCAGGCAAAGGCGTTAAAAAAAGCAAGTATGGAAAAACGTAAAAAAACCACTGCGACCGGTGAAATACCTGCACTTAGGGAGATTGATATCACACAAATCCTTGTTGATGTAGCAGTGGAAAAAATCGATAAGCGTGGCTATACACTTTCCAAAGAACTGGTTGATCCATATATGCCAAAGTCTTGTAGAACCGATGAAGCTAAACGAGCTCGTATTATTCAATGCCTTAAGAAAGTCTATGAGGAAGAAGACAATAAATCTAAGTAGAATCGAGTTTGGAGAAACACTTTTGACTGTGCTGAACATATCCATTCATAACACAACACCCCAACCCAACACGCCTTCCAACACAGAAGATGTTTGGGTTGAGTGTATTTTGCATGTACGCCTTTCATCGGAAATTCGACGCGAAGAATCGATAGTTAAATGAATGGGTGCGTTGTTTATCTATATGGCAATCTCGTTTTTGGGGGAACGCTCGCAAAATGGCAGTGTGCCCAAAAGCATAATGGATTGCGATTCTTTGGCGAGGTCGTTTAAAGTATAATCGCCAGAACAAATACCACAACGCCAATTACACCGAGTATTAGCGTTAAACACCCGGCGTTGCTCGGACGCTTGCCGGAGCCACCGCCCTTCATGGCTTCAGTGTAATGAACGTATCCTGTTATGCCTTTGCCGTAATGTCCGTAATCGTCACTCATTATGTATACCTAATATTCACGGTTTGTTTTAACATGTGCTATATATATGTTAAACCGTTATATCTGAAAATAACCATAACATGCATGGACAATTGAATATACCGCTGTGCATAGTCAACTCGCTTTTGCACTAAAAAAGGAACAAATTTGATGTATAATAGATATGCTAATTATTGAGTCTGCCTTGTGTTTGTATTCACCCCAAAACCCCGAAATATATCACGGGGGTCTAAATAGAGAAAGCAGCACGAATTACGGCAGGAAAACGCGATTCCGACAGCATTCGGTATTAACCGTTAAAATTACGATAATATCTCCATTATGCTCGCTCTAGCTCGTTCTATCTCACTCTAGCTCCCGTTTTCGTTTTTTGAAATAGTGGAAAATGCGCCTAGCAGACCCCGAAATTAACGGTGAAAACACAAATTAGCGCAAAAACCCCGCAAACCTAGATGAATAGGGTGCATTACGGGGATGAGCACACTTTTTTCTTCATCTGAGGATTCTCGAGAATTCATGTGATTTTTATACAGTATTACGAATATGAACTATCGCTGCACTTGAAACAGAAGAAATCGTGATGTATAATCAACGTGTTTATTCGTTAATATTAGTGATATATGCAGCCGAATTACGAGCTCCAAAAACACCCAAAAAATGGAGCCCGACCCCCGTTTTGCAAAACGGGGGTCTAAATAGAGAAAGCAAAGAAGAATACGGCATGTTTTTCTGTATTCGACAGCTTTTGCGCAATTCCATCGTGAATACGACAATATCTCCATCGTGTTCGCTCTATCTCGCTCTAGCTCGCTCTAGCTACCTAATTCGATTTTTGAAGCAGTAAAAAACGGGCCCAACCTACCCCCGTTTTCGGTCGAATCAACCACTCTAAACAGCAAAACGGCGCAACCCAAGATGAACACTGTGTAATACGGGGTTTTGGAGCGGTTTTCTGCCGTTCAATTATTCGCATTGATTCGATAGATTTTATGCAGCTTTTACTCAAACAATGGCGGGCACCGGTGGAGCTGGTGCCCGCCAACCCGTTTAAGTATCAGCAAATGCTTCGATTTCCTTTGCTTTTATGAATCCGTTAATTGTCTGGTGTCTAACTCTTTGTGAGAACAGAAAAGAAAGCGCATATTTATCTTTTAACACACCCCGATTCGAACACCCTCCACCATCCGCCTCGACGGTACGGAGGTCAATTCCACTTCTTTTCGCGCTCAATAATTATTCCGGTACGGAGAAGGCCGCCCTGCCGAGGCACTCGGCAGGGCGGCTTGCAACCATATAGGTGATATACTGCAGCACATCTCCAAATGGTTGGATAGGTGGCATCCGCCGTATAACCGTATGAAACACACGTCATGGCCCCGCACGGCTTAAGGAAAACCGAATCGTTCGGTTTAACAAGTACTATCTCATAAACCGTCCGGATAGATACCCCGTGCGGGGCAAAGCCTAACGGGCACCCGATGGACGGCTGCCTCCTAACGGTTCCCGAAGCTGCCGTAGCCCCGCACGGCTTAAGGAAAACCGAATCGTTCGGTTTAACAAGTACAATCTCCTAAACCGCACAGATAGATGCCCCGTGCGGGGCAAAGCCTAACGGGCACCCGATGGACGGCTGCCTCCTATCGGTTCTCGAAGCTGCCGAGGCCCCGCACGGCTTAAGGAATACCGAATCATTCGGTTTTGCAGATGCAGTATCCTAAACCGCTCGGAAAGCCGACCCCGTGCGGGGCTATTCCTAACGGGCGCCCGATGGACGGCTGCCTCCTAACGGTTCCCGAAGCTGCCGTGGCCCCGCACGGCTTAAGGAAAACCGAATCATTTGGTTCTACAGATACAGTATCCTAAACTGTACGGATAGCCGACCCCGTGCGGGGCAAAGCCTAACGGGCACACGATGGACTGTTGCCTCCTAACGGTTTCCGAATCTACAGTGACCCCGCACGGCTTAAGGGAAACCGAATCATTCGGTTTAACAAGCACAATTTCCTAAACCGCTCGGATAGCCACCCCCGTGCGGGGCAAAGCCTGACGGGCACCCGATGGACAGCTGCCTCCTATCGGTTCTCGAAGCTACCGTGGCCCCGCACGGCTTAAGGTAAACCGAATCATTCGGTTTAGCAGGTGCAGTATTCTAAACCATACAGATAACCACCCCCGTGCGGGGCAAAGCCTAACGGGCACCCGATGGACTGCTGCCTCCTAACGGTTTCCGAATCTACACTGGCCCCGCACGGCTTAAGGAAAACCGAATCATTCGGTTTTGCAGCTGCAGTATCCTAAGCCGTACAGATAGATGCCCCGTGCGGGGCCAGCTCTAAATTCGTACTTGATAATAACTGCTGCCTCAGGAACACGTAGATACCGATGCCGCTTC
>CAYVPJ010000142.1:0-3996 GCA_964453505.1 uncultured Oscillospiraceae bacterium
CTGTTTTCCAGCAGCTTGCTGCGCGGCATGTACGTCAGCTTGCTTTTCCAGTCGTCATCCTCGCCCGCGAAGTCATACTGTGCTTGCTTTTCGCGCTCTTCAGTCAGCAGCGTCTTGACAGCGCTCTGCTGGATGGCGAACTCGCACATGGCCTTATAGCTGGCTTTTTCATCGCTATCGCCGAATCTGTGTATACGCACGAGGTCAAAGGCGTTGAGCAGCTTCCCGCAGGCCGGGTCGGTGGCGTGGTGGCTATAGGCAAACTTGTCATCGTAGATCACGACGCCAGCGCTGCTGTCCGCCGGGATATAGTCATAGCGCCCGGGGGTCGCAGAGGACGCGTAGACATCCGAGAGGAACGCGTCGATGGCTCCCGTGATGGAAAAGGCGCGGCAGAAAGTGCCGACCACGCCGGACTTGGCAAGCGGGTCTTCCTGCGGTTTTCTGGCGCTGACCCGAACCACGCTTTCGCGGGACGACGTTGGCAGCAGCGAACAATCCTTCCAGCCGGGATGCGCAGATAGCACCGTGTCGGGATTCAACCAATCGCCGTCGGTCGTTCTGCACACATACTCGCCGTTTGAGGGCGTGGTCGGCCAGTACATCAGCTGGCTTGGCTTATACGAACACTCATCGAACTGATCGATGCCCCAGTCATCGGCGAAGAATCTGGACAGCGCAACGTACTCATCCGGCGTCACATCCCTTGTGAGTGGTACGATGATGCGGCAGCGCGGCGCTTCCGGCGTATGCCCGTGGGTGGTGTAGAGGCAGGAAGCACACGTATTCTCGTGAACGAAGCGATCAATGAAGCCAATTTCCGCGTGATCCGCGTCCATCGTCAGCATCGAACGGCAGGCAACTGTGTCCGCTTTCCTGCGATTGTTTATCAGCTGACCACCTACGAACCCGCCCTTATCTTTCGCGGCGTCGCGGTCGGCTTTTTTCATACGAGGGTATTCCTCGGCGGATTCTGTCGTGCGAATGGTTGAGGATAATCTCTCGCAAAGATCGTCCCATGTGGTCGTTTTGTTTGACCATGTGCGCGCGAAGCAGCTATTCCCGTAAGCAATGGGCAATTCACGCATACTATCTCACCTCCTCGCATGTTTCCGTAAAGTGCCGCGTAGGCATCTTGCGCGCCTCCGCTTTTTCCAGTTCCTTTGCCATGCCGCTCGAAACGGTGCTGCCAAACACCCAAATCTCCGAGCATTTCGTCAGCAGTACACGCCCCATGAACAAACCATCCTCGCGTTCTCTGAGATTGCCGTCGCTTAAGAATTGCGGGAAGAACAGGTGCGGCGCGATGGGCAGATATCCTCGTTCATACGCCATGCGGCAGTAGCGCAGGGCGTTCTCGGTGTTCCTCTTCACATCACCCGCGTAAGGCGAGCAGATGAACACGATGGGACGATACTCAGGATTCCTGCCCTCGGCGCGCTCCTGACGGTCGATGTTTTTGAACGCCCCATAAGTGGTTGGATCGCGATAACCTTCGCTGTTGAAGTAGCAGTCATCGGCGTTTCCCATTACGGCACCTCCCGACGCAGTTCGGGGTGCAGCTTGCGGGCGCAGTCATCGCAGAGCACAGCCGTGCCAAACAGGTCACCATCACCGTCCGCCAGAATATCAGCAAGGTCGACGCTGATTTCCGATCCGCAGCGCGGACAGCGAGTAAAGACATTCTCGTCGGTGATTTCCGTGGTAAGGGTGGTTTCCTCGGTCAACTGGGTCTTGACGTAGAACATGTGCGTACCTCCATATTGAAAATTCAGAGCAAGGCTCCTACCTTGTTTGGAAAGATAGGGCTTGCTCTGAACGAAAAGAGGTCAATCTTTTTTATAGAATTGTGTTTCGTACCCATCGGCGCGCAGTACCAGCCCCGGTGCCCATGCGGGCGTTCTGCCCATCTGTTCGCAAATTGCGTCCAGCGACACCCGAGGATCGGCTTCGATGATGATCTCATCGTGAACATGCGCGACGATGCTTAAGCAGCGCAATGTTCTCATGGCGTGACACAGGATGTCGCGGCTGATTGCCTGCACGATGTTCTCTACGAATTTCGGGCCGTAGGATTCGATGCGATCCCACTTTTTTACGCTGTTTACGCCCATGTAGGTGACCGCCGGGGAGCCGAACTGGTTAACACCTATTCGCGGCTTGACATATGACAAGCGTCTACCGGACGGCAGCGTGATGAACAGCAAACCGGAAGAACGCGTAAACCTGATTCCATGTGTTATCTCCTCCATACCATCGCGCACGGCGGTCATCACGGCCTGATCCACGTCCCACCAGAGCTTTACGATTTTGGGGTTTGCCGCGCGCCACGCGTCCACCAGCGGTTTCAGTTCATCCTCAGTCAAACCCATGTCCAACGCGCCCATCGCCTTAAGTGCGCCCACAGAGCCGCCATATCCGAGCGCAAGCTCCGCGATCTTACCTTTCTGCCGCAGGTGCCCGTTCACGCCATGTTTCTCTACGGGCACGCGAAACATCTGGGAGGCGGAGGCACAGTAGATATCGCCGCCTTTCTCGAACACATCAAGCCGCCACTGCTCCCCGGCAAGCCACGCGATAACTCGCGCTTCTATTGCCGAAAAGTCGGACACGATAAACTTGCCGCCATCGTAGGGAACAAGCGCCGTGCGGATAAGCTCCGACAGCACGTCAGGAACAGAGTCGTAGCGGGCTTTCAAGTCTTCATACGAGCCGCATCGCACAAGCTCTCGCGCTTCCGCGAGATCGTCCATGTGATTCTGGGGCAGGTTTTGTAATTGCACGTTTCTGCCCGCCCATCGCCCGGAACGATTTGCACCATAGAACTGGAAGCAGCCGCGCACGCGATGATCCGAGCATACCGTGTTCGCCATCGCCTGATACTTTTTCACGGATGATTTTGCCAGTTGCTGTCTGAGCGTAAGCACATCAGCCAGTTCAGGCGGGGCGTCTCTGAGCAGCGCGGTGACCTGCTTTTTCCCGAGCGTATCCGTCTCCAGACCATTTTCCGCGAGCCACGTTTTCATCTGTGCCACGCTGTTTGGGTTCTCCAGCGCCGTTAGCGCGCGCATCTTCTCGGAGAGCTCACTCCGGGATAGCTCGTCCATATGGATGGCGTTTTTGACAAGCATCATGTCTACGCGAATGCCCCGGTCATTGATCTCCTGATCCAGCCAGTACTCCTCCCAGACAGTTTGCGGCACAGGGAAGCGTTTCAGCCGCGCCTGAATAGCGCGCTCCGTTTCAACATCCCGCGCGTTATAGGTTTTGAACAGTCCCCATTTGTCCAGCGCATCGGCGGGTAGATTCCGGGCACGACCACCATTTGTTTTGGTCGGGGTGCAGGGCTGACAAAAGTAGCGGATGAGCTCCTTGCCTTCTGTCAGCTTCTGCTTATCCAGATTGAGCGCAGCGCCTACGCCCGCGAGGGACAGCGGCAGCCCCAAGTATGCCGACCAGATCATTGAGCAGCGCCACTGTGTCGGGTCGAGGTACTCGCCGGTTGGATAGCCCAGATAGCGCGATAAGCACACACGCTCAAAATTCGCGTTGAACGCCCATTTTTCGACAGTCTCATCCGTCAGGGCGGCGATGACGTCCGGCGGTATCCGTTCTCCTTGAGCGAGATCGACAACCTGTACCTCGCCATCGTCTACAGCATAGCCGAAGAGCAGAATGGCGAAATCGTGCGCCTCCACATAGCGATACACGCCCGTCCGGTTCAGATCAGCGCTGGAATATGACTCGATATCAATACTCAAACATCTCATTTTACTTTCCTCCCATACAAGCAAAGGGCGACGGATCGCTCCGCCGCCCCTGCTGATTTGTCTTACCGCAGGAAATCGTCGTCGTCATCGTCCGCAAAGTCGGACTCGGCGCTGGCACGGCCACCGAGGGGTTCACCATCGCGGATCTTCTGAAGATTGTTGAGCCCGCAGGCGATGCCCTTGTTGCCGTTGGAGTTGAAGGCGTACAGCGTGATGCTCGCGCGGC
>CAYVPJ010000143.1:0-3983 GCA_964453505.1 uncultured Oscillospiraceae bacterium
TTCGGCAGAAGGAGCCTGTGCACATAACGGCGTTGGTGAAGCAATCGGGCCGGGCGAAGTCAACGATTACGGGGATTGTGAAAACGCTTGAGCAGCACGGATACCTTTTCAGAGAAGAATCGGCGGAGGATGCCCGTTCTTTTCACATTGGGCTTACGGACAAGGGCAGGGCGCTTGAATCGGATTTTAAGGAAATTTCGGATTTGCTGGAAAAGAAAGTGTATGGCGGTATGGCGCATAAAGATCGGGAAACTTTGATGATGCTGCTGGGGAAAATTGAGAGGAATTTTGGGGAGGATGGAAGATAAAAGGCATGGATACCCGGATGATAAGGCGGGAAAGGCATGATGGATACCGGAATCAAGTTCCGGTATGACGGAGAGAAGATGGATACCCGGATCGAGTCCGGGTATGACAAGAGAAAAGGCATGGATACCGGAATGACAGAGGTGGGGGTAATGCAGAAATGAGATAGGAGAAATTTTTAGTTTTTTTTTGGTAAATGGTTCGGCTACGAACTATTAGTATTTTGAAATAACGGTGAACTAATAAGTGAAGGAGTACACAATGGAAAAGAGAGGTAAACACTACGCATTATCAACGCTGGCGGATATTCAAAAAGGGGGTCGGGATACGCTTCATGACCGGCTTGGGCTTACGGGTTCTGAAATTTCAATGAACACTTTACCCGCCGGAGTTTCTGTGCCGTTTGTTCACGCGCATAAGATGAACGAAGAGGTCTACATTATTCTGGAAGGGAAGGGGCAGTTGTTTCTGGACGGCGAAGAGTTCGATATTGAAAAAGGAAATGTCATCCGGATTGACCCTGAAGGAGAGAGGTGTTTCAAGGCGGACAACGCCTGCAGTCTTCAATTCATCTGCATTCAGGCCAAGGCGCAGAGTCTGACCCAGTTTACGGAGAAAGACGGGGTTATGGTGGAGTCAAAGCCTTCATGGCTTTCGTAGTTTGAAGCAGACAGAGATTCAATTATTTGAAAGTGAGCTTGAGGGGAGTGAGATGATTTGCTAGGATGTCCTTTTCATTGACGAGACTCATCCTTAACGCCGGACGGAAGTTATGAAGTGCAGAATCTTGAATGAAGGGGAATCTTCGCTGTTGCGGGAAATACTGGAGGAGAAGTTTATCCGGACGGATTCGGAGGTGTTTCAGTACAGAATTAAAAACAAGCGTTCGTTTTCAGATGGGTTTCATTCTTCAGGATATTTGTGGGACTGCCTTAAGGATTATCAAAAGATTTCTGAACGGGCCTTGTATTTAAAGCTTGGGGGGATGGGGACTTTTTATGTGACGGCGGATGATCTTTCAAGGGATCAGGTTTTGAACGAAAGGCTCTGGCCTTTCAAGAGGGAAAGTGTGGCGGAATTTTCTTATGAGGAATTTTATACCGTAAGGGACAGGCTTCCTGAGGATTTGTTTTTTTTTACCGGGGAGATGGATTTTATGCTGGTTTTAACACATGAGGAAGATGACAAAAGAAGAATCTGTCTTTATGTGGGAGAGGGAGACAAAAAGTTATGAAATTGGTTTATGCGATTGTGTGTCTGCTGGCGTTAGGAGCGCTTTTTTATTTTTTTCCTTTTAATAAAAATCAGGAAGAAAGCCGGTTTTCCAAGGCTTCTTTTTTTGAGTTTGCGGGTCTGGTGAGTGAGGAAATTTCCAGACTGGATAAAGGAATTAAAGTGGATTTTGACACAGAGAAAAAGACTCTGGTGCTCACGAAAAATTCGGAGAAGAGTGTTGTTCAGCTGATGAATGTTTATGATGATTATGTGAACAGCCCCTTTACTGAAAGGGTGCTGCTGATTCAGAAGTATGCCAAACGGTTTGTTTATCCGGAGACTCTGCCGGATACGTTTGAGGAGGCTAAATCCCGCCTGGTTCCGAATCTGTGGATGTCTTTCTGGATGGAGAAGGAACTGAATAGAGAAAAGCCCCAGACACACAGGATTGTTTTTAAGGATTATTCCCCGGAATTTAAAATCTGCCTTGTGTGGGTGAATGATGAGCAGGGAATTCTGATTAATGAAGAGTGTGCCGGGAAATGGGGAAAGAATTTTGAGGAGATGTATGAGGCCGCGCTTGAGAATCTGAGGAAGAAGTCAGAGGGAAATTCCTGGAAGAAAATCAGGGAGGGGCTTTATCAAAGCAACTGGAAAAGCCCGGATGAGGAAAATCCGGATTTTAATCAGCCTTCGAGAATTCTGATTCCGGAGTTGTTCAAAGATGCTTCTGTGAAGGGGACCCCTGTCGTTTTTCTGATTAAGAGGGATCTGGTTCTGGTGACAGGGGCAATGGATTCCGAAGGGCTTGTGAAAGCCGCTGAAATTTCACGGGAGTGTTGTGAGGATGGGCGGTTTATGTCGGGAATGGTTTTTGAACTTCAGGATCAAAAGTGGGTTCCGTTTTTGCCGGATCGGAGTGATCCGAGTTTTGAGGCGTTGTCGACTTTGCGGAATATGACCCGGAACAGGGAATACGCCGAGCAGAAGTACTCTCTGGAGAAGGCATATAAGGATAAACTCTTTGTCGCGGCGCATACGCTTTATAAAGAGGATCCGGGTTCGGATTATTACCGGACAACGACTTTGCTGACTCAGTTTGTGCCGACGTTGCTTCCCAAAACAGATGATGTCTGTTTTTTTGCGAGAGAGAGTGAGTATTCGGTGACGATTAAACGCAAGGTTAAAGTGCCGTGGGATGTGGCGTTGGGAATCGTCGGGCATTTGTTTACGGATATAGGCGTGTATCCGCCCAGGTATAAGGTGGAGGGGTTTCCAAGTGAGGAGGAGCTGAACTTGATGGAGGAGCTGGCACACCGTTAAAGGGGGATGAAATAGGGCTTCGAGAACAGGGCTGACAGGACGAGCGGGTTGGGGAGTTTTCAGGAGGATGGGGCTGTGGCTGGTTTTATTTTTTTTAGGTTTCAGAATGTGTGCGGTTACGGAAGAGGTTCTGGACGGGCCTGAGTATTATGCGAAACTCATGGAGTGCGTGAAGGGGGCAAAATCCAGCATTGAGGCCGCGCTTTATACCATAAGTCTTCGGGAGGATAATTCCAATTCCCCGACAAAGGCGTTGCTGGAAGCCTTGATTGACGCACAGAAACGCGGGGTGAGGGTAAGCCTTTTACCGGAGCATGAAGTATGTGGTGGGAATTTTGCAGAATCCGAAGAGGAACTGGGAGGGGGAGTAGGGGGGAGACTTGCTCTCTAGCTAGAACAAGGCTTTGTTTAAGGGGGGAGAGAGATAAGGGTTGAGGCGTTTCGATCGCTTCGATACATCCGCCTTCGGCGGACACTCAGAGACCGGGCCCTTCGGCAGGCTCAGAGACCGGGATGGAAAAAGGCAGGGCACCCACAAGGGGCGCTCCTACGGGACAGGGAGACAAAAGGCAGGAAAGGCACTTCGACAAGCTCAGGGCGGGCTCAGGGCAAGGATGGATTCCGGAATTACCCATCCCGTAATGTAATGAGGGACGAGTCCGGTATGACGATACAGGGCTTGCCTGGATTTCAGATGCGCTTTGATCTATCTTTTAAATATACAAAAATATTGATAAAGAGCATTTGTCCTGCACGAATATAGGAAAAAACCTACAAGATTGGTGGAGACTTAGCATCGAAGATTTTATGCTATTTAGGACAAAAAAGATTAGCGATAATATATCTAAGAAATAGATTTTCTCAAGCTGTAGCAACAGGTATTTTTCCTAACAAATTTTGAAGTTCAACATAAAAAACTACTTCATAACAAAATTTATACTCAACCGCCATAGGATTTTGCAATATAACCCGCATTATTCACCGCTTTTTATTTAAATGCAAATAAACAACTGATTGTTACATATTTACGATGCTAATCAAAAGTTATATATATGCCTAAATTTGAGTTTTGCTTGCGATTGTCTTCCTGACTTCCGCAGTTTTTAAAAAATAGCATTTTGTCACACTATAAATGCCTG
>CAYVPJ010000144.1:0-3274 GCA_964453505.1 uncultured Oscillospiraceae bacterium
CGCACATATCAAAATTGAAGCATCCCATACTTCGTACGGAACGCTTCAATTTTGGCAAATGCTGATAATTTTGATACAGGGTGCAGATTTTCAGAGGAAAAGTTCCGCGAAGGTATAAATCGTTTTGCGAAAGTATGATCGTTCTGCGTTAGTATACACATAAGATTACCAAGGCACAATAACAAACTCGCTGGCATTATCATGGATGATTTTGTTGTATCTATTCACCGCATCATCTGTGATATGCGTTATATAGAAAACATCGTGTTTTTCCTCACACTTTCCTTTAGCCATCAGTATTTTTGGCGTTATCGGTAAAAGCCCAACCAGTTTTCCGTCCTCACGCTTATGGATAAAGGCTGGGGTATCACTTGTGCAAAATAGCGAGGGGCCGTCTGAAACTAAAAAATGAAAATTTGTGTATTTCAAATTTGCTTCTGCGTCTTTGAATATTACACCGGAATCATTCAAGTATTGGCGATAATACTGAAGCAAAAGGTAGTGGCGCATTTCATCCCACGCTGTTTTTGCAAATGGGAGTATTCTTTCTTCTTCTGGAATTTCAACATCTTCGAGAATTCCCATCAATGTGTTAACCACATCTTCAAATTGTGCATTTGATGAGAATCCACGCCAGTCCAACGCGGTAAAGAAGCGCATAAGATAGTCCAAATCAAATGCAGGGACACTGTCGGTTGTACATTGTTGAATTGTTTTTTCAATTACTTTAACCTCGTTTTTCCATGGGCTTTCGTATTTAATTGACCAATTTGATTCAATATCACGGAGCTTGATTTGCTCAATATCATGTCGGAGCTTCTTTTTACTCACCGATGTTCCATCAGCTCTTGTAATAGCCCAATTGTCGAAGTCGAAGAATTTTTTATTCATTTCCATTGTCGTTTGGAGAATAGTACCCTCATATTCAACAGTATAATTTTCAAGTGGCGCAAAAAACAAATCTGTGTCACTCTGCGTGCAAAGAGGCATCCCTGCTTTAATGGAATGAAAGTTGGTAATTCCCGCAATATTTTCTTTGTTTCTTTGTACGATCACTCCACAATTATCCACAAATTCGACTTTAAGCGTTCCGTTTCCTTGTGCCCATGCCGACATATATACTTGCGGAATTAAATGATGATATTTTGCAATTGTTTCTGCCATATGCGACTCCTTCAGATTTCATTTTTCACCCACCAGCCACCGCCGTCTCTGTACCCGTTTTGATCCATAAAAGGCGTTATCAGTTTAATGTACGGCGTTTCACATTTGCGGTTTAGGCGTGATGCAATCTTCTGAATAAGCTCTTGCTCCAGAGCAGACCACTCTTTATAGGCGGTTTCGGTTTCGGGAGTACAGTCGTTATCATCAAGGTCATGCCCAAGCCATCCACTTTCATTCCATGCTCCGGCAAGAGCAGTGGCTAATTCCTCATCTGTGGGATTTTCACCGAACTTTGCTCTCCATTCATCAGCGCTTATACCCGTGAGAGGCTCACTCCCCATAACCACCATGCCTTCCGGCGGAACGATGGAATTGTCGCTGTCCTCAGTTCTGTCTGCTTTGCGAATGATTTTCTTGATTCTGTCTATCGGGAATGGAGCTTCTTCGGCAGGATGATATTCGATGCTTTCAATTTTTGCAACAGATTCATGGTTATCTTTTCCGACAGGAATAATGACATAATCCTCCGGCTCCAGTGTATCGTCATCTGTCAAATAGCAGTATGTTTTTCCGTACTCCTCAAACTGTACATTGCAGAAAATCAAATCGGAGTACTTGCGCAGTGCCTTATTATGCACAGATGGGTCGAGTATTTCACCCATACCGTAAAACCGCATAAAATCAAACACGGTTTCCGCAAAATCGGAGAAATCGTCCGGCAAGCCGTTTTTATCAAAGGAGCCGATCAACACCCTTTGGTCGCCATACAAATAGTCGACGGTGATCTTATAATCCTTTGTTTCGAGAGGATTGCGTAGAACGTCAAGAGGATTTCCTTCTGTATGGGTGAAGAACTCTTCAGCATCAAGGTCATCCAAAAGTGATGAGACGCCTTCCTCTACATGGTATTTCCGGGAGACCTGACAACCGCTGCCGATATTCTGAATATGCTCCAGCGTTTCAGTCTTACGGTCGATTATAAGCTGCTCACTATAATCCCAAGTGGCGTATTCCCATGTTGCCCCTTCAGGGCGCACACCAGGCTTTATCTTTGTCACCCGATGATAGTCCACAGATATGCGTTCAATTCTATCCGCATTTGAGCGCCCGTCAAAAACGAGTAGCTCCGGCATATCAAGGGTAAAGCGGATTATGTTTGATATGTTACCAAGTTCATCCGAGCAGCCAGAGCAAAGAGAACCACGAAAGTGATATGGAGTTTCATCGGCGTTTGTAAGCGTCATCTCCCAGTCCCCAACGTCAGTGGCAAACGAAACATCATATTCATCGGAAAAATATTCGCTGACAATTTTCAAAAGGTATGCGGTTTTTTCTGAGCCTATCTTAAAGTTCTTTGTGCGGGCTTTGAGGTACTTTGTCCCGTCGCCATAGGCATGTGTGGAAAAGAATATTCTTCCATCCGCAGTTATAGTAAGATGCTGTTCGATTTCGTCGTCCGGCTTCGGGTGCGGTCCATAGCAAATATTGTTTGATATGATTTGCAGTTTCTGGGCGGCACCAGTAAAAATAAAGGCGGTTTCTTCATTATCAGATGCTAATCGTTCCAGCCGCCCGAGGGCAGTAATAAACCATGAACGGTTTTCAAAAGAAAGAATGTCCTCGCCGGGACCCGCCCAATGTGTGAAATAACGCCATTTTGAAAAAATAGCAGAGCCAAGAAGCGGAACATTATCAATGCTATCGATTATTTTATCGAGCTCACGATAATCATTGAACGCTTTGTTCTCCGGGTATGCGGCCTCGAATGCTTTTCCGCAATCCATCTCAAATCCGAGAGAGAAGCACTCATCGACAAAAGTCGAATCTTCAACTTCGTGATTTACGGCTTTGGTGTTACGGAACATATCAAACCACTTTACGGCAAATGCGTGTATATCTTGATTTGCTGTCATGAGTTCTCCTCCTCGTATAAATTGATAAAATACCGCTTTCGTCAACGTATTTTATCCTTCAACATATCCTGAAGGAACGGCTTTACAGAGTTGAGAATAATGGCAGTCGCCATCTTTTCCTGTCTCTCGCTGCGATTCCTTTTATTGAACATATCCAACATAAATTGATAGTCGTTATATGGATCGTATTGATTATA
>CAYVPJ010000144.1:3284-3973 GCA_964453505.1 uncultured Oscillospiraceae bacterium
TGTCGGCTTAAAAGCTCCTATGTCATAAAGGTAGCGGAGGAGTTTTCGAGAGAAGAAATTCGATGAAAGGGTAAGAAAACTCCGCCCTTCGATGGCGTGTAGCAAAATGAAGAGTTGCTCTTTTACGGCGACCTCATCATCCAAATCGGAGCGTTCGAATTTCTTGATGCATGAACTACCTATGGGATAGAGGGTATTCCCGTTGATTGTGTTCCTTATCGTAAAGAGATATCGCAGATTTTCCTTGCCGCATATGCACGATTCTTGTTGCGTTTCATCCTCTTCGACATCATCAATACACCATTCTAAAACCGCTGCACTCCATTCGGTGGCATCCGAATAGCGTAGCACAGTTTCTACCAACCTTCTGTAATATGAGCTTGTTGTATTCATACAGATGCCTCCCTGTTTTGTTATTTGAATTTTAGTCGTTCTCGTGAGCATCAAACGACTGGCTTATTATCTCCATTACATCGTCCAATCCATCCAGTCCGTCTAAATAGAGCTCGACATCGCCGTTACCCCATTTTCCAAGCCCTGTTACATCCTTGCACAGTCCCTTCGGGTCAACGATTTCAGAGAATTTCATATTAACCGAAATGCGAAGCCTTGACTTCTGGATAATGATATCCGTAAAGTTCGTATCAGTTTTATAGGCGACATACAGTTTTTTGAATTCACGACGGACA
>CAYVPJ010000145.1:0-3917 GCA_964453505.1 uncultured Oscillospiraceae bacterium
CCGTTTTTCACTACCACTCTGTACCAACGGTCGGCAGTAAGGTTGCCCATTTCAGCACTTGTCAAAGTTGTTGTGGTGTTAGCTATGTTAGTCCAGTTGTCTGTTCCGTTTGGCGACCATTCCCATCTAACTACTGTTCCAGTATGTCCGCTTACGGTTAGATTATTGGGTTGTGTATTGTAGCAAATGGTTTGCGCACTGCTAATTGTTCCTGCATTGGCTTGTGCCAATACGGTAATTTTTACTGCATTACTGTAGTCTTCGCTACAATTATTGCTGCTTTCTACTTTAGCGCGGTACCAACAGTCGGCAGTGAGGTTGCCCATTACAGCACCGGTTAGAGTTGTTGTGGTGTTAGCTATAGCATTCCAATTGTCTGTTCCGTTGGGCGACCATTCCCATTGAACTACTGTTCCTACATGTCCGCTCAAAGTCAGAGCACTGGGCTGAGTGTTGTAGCAAATAGTTTGTGCGCTACTTACCGTGCCTCCTTCAGCAGTAGGGATGACGGTAATTTTCCATGTACCTACTGAGGTGCTGAAAACACCTCCTTCACATTCTGAATGTGCTTGTCGGCGGAACCATGTATCTTGTGTTACTGCATCGATAGGTTTGTAAGTTGGGGAATTGATTCCAGTCATAGTTGACCAAGTAGAATTATCGGTGCTTTTTTGCCATTGGTAGGTGATGGTGCCTCCGCCGCCGCTTACCGGTGTTTTTTCAGTAATGGTGGTGTTGGGTACTGCTCCGTAGCAGACTGTTTCACCATTGGTGTTGATTTCGCCTGCATTGAAGGGCGGTTTATTATTCCATTGTGCATATAAGTTGTAGTCTCCTGTAGCTGTTACGGGAATAGAAGTTACTTGCGTTCCGCCCGTTGAGGCTGTAAACCATCCGACGAATGTTTTACAGGTTGGTTGCGATGTTGGGTTATTAAAAGAAGCAATGCCCGCTCCTTCATAGTATTCGGTAGGATTGTTAGCTGTTGAACCTTCCAGATTGCCATAGGTAATGTTGTATCTGTTTGATGTTCTCAATTGAAGACCTGTATAGTTGGAGGTATCCTCAGGTTTAAACCAATAGGTCGGTGTGCCTGCGGTTATTTTGTTGGGCGTACCTATAAAGGTGCAATGGATGTTATTTTCCAAACCTTTCACATAGTTTATAGTACTCTTGTTTGTTCCTGAAATCTGCTTTACGGTGCCGGTGGAATCGCCGTCAATGCCATACATTTTCAAGTCGTTGTCAACACGTTCTATGAAATAATTGTTAATTGTCGCTCTGGCTTTTTTGTCCACACGAATAACTGTGGCGGCTGAACTTTGTGGAATGCTCAATGTTCCTCCTGTCATAACGAAATTACAATCGGTAGAGGTCAAGCGTACCGCTTGCGCTGACCCTGCTTCATTGGTGTGTCGTACCGTGCCTCCCGTCATGGTCAAATTATAGCCTGTTCCTGTGAGTGCAACAGCGGCACTTAAGCCTGTTGCTTTAAAATCACCGCCGTTTATGGTGATTCCCGTCCCCGATCCTATACCCATAATGACGTTGGAAACAGCAGCTTCAAAAGAACCGCCATTGATGGTTATGCCTCCCGTAGATTGCTTGCGAATAGTCGGCGCACCGGTTGCTGTTGCTTTGAATGTTCCGTTAGAAATAGTAAGCATACCTGTACCATTGTGGTAGACAGCGGAACAATTCATACCATTGGAAGTGAGAATCCCACCGGTTATGGAAACAACTGCTCCTGCTGCGATATATACGACATGTTTCTCTGAGGTAATGGTTCCGCCTGAAATAGAAATGCCGGTGGTGCCTTGTACTTGTATGGCATTAGAAGATGCGCTGGTTCCGGTATTTTTGATAGAACCGTTTTTCATAACGAAGTTTGCGGCTTTCATCATTTCTATGGAATAGGTGCCGCTGTTTTCCAATATGGCACCGTCAATTTCAATTGTACCACCGGATGCAGCGTCACTGTAACTGTCCGACACAACGCGTCCCGCAGAGATGAGTTTTACGCTGCCGGTTAGGTACAATGAGGTGGCGGTTGTCATATTATATTTGCGTATCAATAAACTGTTGAGTATCGTGGATCTTACTGTTCCTGTACCGTTGATAGTTAAATTAGCCTGAGAAGCGTTGTTGATACTGGCGTGACCGTCGGTAGCACTCGTTTCTAAAATATTTTCACCACTGGCAGTAATGGTAATGGTGCCCTTGTTGGTATTGCTAATCATAATTGGTGAACCTGTGGTAAGGCTCACATTCAGACCAGTAATTGTAACCTGAACAACACCTGCCGTAGTTGAATTAATGGTAAGCGTGTTCGTAGTAACACCACCCGACTGAGTAACATTGTAGGTACCCGGTGCCGAGATGGTTAGGTTGCCCAATGACAAATCCAATGTGGTTTGTGCTGAAACAAAAATTGTTGCTGTCATTAAGACGGCGCAGATTAAAAATAGATGTTGTTTCATAATTATAAGGTGTTTATGTTAAAGATTTACTAATGTAGTAAGAGAGTTTTTTGTTCTTTAATTCACAAAGTTATTCTATTTAACAAGAAAAGCCAAATAATTTACGATAAATTTTAGTTCAAATCTTAATTATGCCTATTTAATGAACGTTTTTGTTATTTTATTGAGTAATAATTATTTTACAATGATTTTGTGAATGGAAACATTTCCTTGTACATCCATCAGTTTCAAAGTGTAAAAACCTGCTCCGACAGGTATTTCCACCTGATAGCCTGTAGCCGTACGCACGGCACGTGTTTTCACCACTCGTCCCGAAGCATCGGTTAAGTCGCATTTCTCCATGGCGTCATTTTCTGAAATGATGTTAATGACATCGTACTGCGCAACGGGGTTCGGATAGGCTCCTGCCTGCTGTGCAAACGAACGTTCGAGTACTATCGGCATCTCTTCGTCAATGGTAATGATTACTTTGTAATCGCCTCCGGGTATCGGTTCGCCCACTTCCACATAGTGGCGCTTGCTCGGCAAAGTAGTGTTACCTCTGCTCCATGTGTAGAGTGCGGTACGAAGTATGGCGTAGTCATTGGCATTACGAACAGCCAGCAGTCGTCCGAGCGAAATAACAATTTCCGTTCCGGGGATAGCGCGCGTCAGATTAGCATAAAGCGTATGGTCACCGCTTCCCAAATCATCGGTATTGTTCACTACTTGACCATCGGGCGCATCCAAGTGCCAACCGTTAAAGGTGTAGAAATCACGAACGGCTATAGCATCGGGTATGTTCAGATGACTTTCCACCGTGTAGGTGGTCGGCAGATCATTTTGGTTACTGATAGTGGTAACTCCCGTTTCGTAGGTAATGTTATATTCAATCAATTTGAAATTGGCGGTTAAGATTACATCCTGTTTAATGTTGAACGAGAATGAGGCTTCCGTTGAAGTGATGTCGCCTGTCCAATTTACAAACTCATAACCGTCGTTGGGTGTTGCCGTTACAGTCACCAAAGTATTGTAATCGTACAAACCGTATCCTGTGGTGCTTCCGCCGACAGCCGGTTGTGCTACGGTTATCACTCTCAATTTTTGAAGGTTGAACGTTACGCTGATAGTATGGTTGCTGTTTAACGAGCTAAACGTATAACTATCCACTGCACCAACTGATATGCCGTCCACCAATACGTCAGTGATTTCATAACCTTCATTGGGTGTAATGGTGTAGGTAGATGTGGCGTTGCAGTCATACTCGGTAACACCGGAAGGCGTAATGGTGCCATTTTCTCCCGAAGTAGCCGTTATGGTGTATTTTGTTAATGTAACATTAATTGTTGCTGCTTCAGTTATATCGTTACAAGTGCTTGTACCCACACGTCGTACCCAATAGGTAGTGTTTTGCGTCAAAGGCAGTGTAGTGTAACTCTCTGATGTCGCTCCTTCAAT
>CAYVPJ010000146.1:0-3901 GCA_964453505.1 uncultured Oscillospiraceae bacterium
TGGATTTTATCAACTGCGCGGAGACTGAGGAATACCGGCAGTACGCCTTCCTTCAGAACATCTTTCTGGGCGACGCCGTGCGAGTGATCGCGCCGCGCATCGGCGTGGAAGTGTCCATGCGGATGACTCAATACACCTATGACTGCCTGACGAAGAAGTACACGGATATGACGCTGGGTACGGTTTCGGATACCGTGGAAGCGAACATGATCTCCGCGCGGCAGTTAGCCAGCGGCGTCATTACGGGCAGCAAACTGGCGATCAACTCCGTGGGCGCGGGTCAGCTTCAGAACGGTTCCGTGGGCAATCTGCAGATCGGCTTGGCGGCGATTCAGACGGCGCACATCCAGAACGCGGCCATTGTGAACGCGCTCATCGCCGACGCGACCATCACCAAGGCAAAGATTGCCGAAGCGACCATCGGGGAACTGAAGGCCGATTCCATTATCGCCATCACCGCGCGGATACAGGAACTGATCGCGGGGAGCGTTACTGCGGACGAACTGTATGTGGCGCTGGCAACCATCGCCACGGCGCAGATCACGCAGGCCAACATCGAGAACGCCAACATATCGTGGGCGGACATCGGCGGCTTGGCGGCGGAGATCGCCAACATCGCGGTCGCCCAGATCACCACGGCGAACATCAACCAAGCGAATATCGACTGGGCGAACATCGCCAATCTCAATACGCAGATCGCCAATATCGCCCTTGCGCAGATTACCGCCGCGAACATCGAGCAGGCGCACATCGATTGGGCGAACATCATGGAATTGAACACCGCCATCGCCAATATCGCGCTGGCGCAGATTACGACCGCGCACCTGCACGAAGCGAATATCGACTGGGCAAGCATTACAGAACTCAACGCCGCTATCGCCACCATGGTCAACGCCAGCATCGGCACGGCGGACATCGACTGGGCGCGGATCAAAGACCTGACCACCGGCACAGCGATCATTGAAAAGGGCGAAAGCGGCAAACTGTACGTCGCCGATCTCGCCGTAACGGAGGCAAACATGGCCTCGCTTACCGTGGGTGAGCTGATTGTGCGCGGCAATGATGGCGCGTTCTACGCGGTTTCCGTGGCAGCGGACGGGAGCGTCGTCACCGAAAAGAAGGAAGTGACAGGCTCCGACGTCGCGGACAATACCCTGACGGGGAGCAAGCTCATCGAAGACAGCATCACCGCGCGGGAACTGAACGTCGCTTCCATCTTCGCGGACGAAGCGCTCATCGGCGCGATTACCGCCGCGAACATCGACGTATCCAGTCTGTTCGCCGCCGAAGCGTTCATCGCGCAGCTGAACGCGGTTGACATTTCCGGCAACGAATCACTGCGGCTGGTGGTAGATACCGCCAAAGATGAAGCGCTGGACGCCGTGGGCGATGCGGTTTCCCAGATTTCCCTCACCGCCGACGCCATCCGAAGCGAGGTCAAGCGCGATTACGCTTCCTCGGACGAACTGTCCCAGATGAACGAAACTCTGTCAACGCTTTCAGAGCAGACGGAGAGCAACTTCACGTGGGCGGTCAGCCGCATCTCCGAGCTTCAAACTGATCTGGATCACGGGCAGGAAGCCACGGACGAACAGCTTGCTTTGATTCGCACCTATATGAGCTTTGGAGAGGACGGGTTGACCATTGGCAAGAGTGGAAATCCGTTCACCTTTCGGGTGGTCAACGACCGACTTGCTTTCTATATGAACAACACCGAGGTAGCGTATTTATCCAACAACAAGCTCTACGTGACGCAGGCGGAAATCCTCACGCGGCTGCAAATCGGGCAGTTCGCCTTCGAGCCGCAGACAAATGGCAATCTATCCGTCATTTACACGGGCTAAGGGAGTGAAACCATGGCGACGACCGTATCCTATACCGCGTCCATGCGCACGCGAAAATCCACATCGTCCAGCAACTACAAGAGCAGCGCGGCGTCTCAGGAGTTCTACGAGGATACCTACAACTTTGTGGGCATCGTCAACTTCCCCGGCCTGTCGCTGGTCAATAAGGTCATCACCGCTATTTCGTTGAAAGTGACCTCCGCGCAGGCGGGTTACGGCGCGGGCAGCACGAAAACCGTGTATGTCCGGCGCTCCAATTATCAGGCGGCGTCCCAATCCGGTGTGACAGGCCTCAATTACTGCGGCGCGGCGCTGGGCACGTTTACCGGCTCTTTTTATGGGAACACCACCAGCTACAACTTTTCCGGCGATCTGCTGACGAACCTCGCGTCGTACTTCGCGGAGGGCACGAACACATTCTGCCTGTACAATCCCAGCCCGGTAAAGAGCTCGCAGGGATACTCCAAGAACTATTTGCAGTGGAATTCCGCGACGATCACCATCACCTACGAGGAACCGTCCAGTCAGCCCAGCATGTCCGCGAGCACCGTGACCATGGGCAGCGCGGTCACGCTCTACACGAACCGGCTCAGTTCGGCGGCGACGCACACGTTCCGCTACAGCTTTTTTGGCGTCAACGCGACCATCGCGACGGACGTCACGGACTCCGTAAGCTGGACGCCGCCGATCACGCTGGCGCAGCAGATTCCGTCGGCCACGTCGGGTTGGGGCACGCTGCTATGCGATACCTATATTGGCGGCAGTCTGATCTCCACGAAATCCTGCACGTTCACTCTAACCATTCCATCAACTGTCGTACCCAGCATCACGGGCGTGAGCTATTCGGAGGCGGTTTCGGGCATCGCGGCGCAGTTCGGCGGGTATGTGCAGGGCAAAAGTCGCTTGACGGTATCGCTTTCCGCGACGGGCGCGCAGGGCAGCACGATTTCGTCTTATCGCACGACGCTGAACGGAGTATCTTACACGGCGTCTTCCTTTACGAGCAATTACCTGACTGCGGCGGGCAACAACACCCTGACCGTGACGGTCACGGATTCGCGCGGGCGCACGGTCAACGCCACGCACACGATTACCGTACTGGCCTATTCCGCGCCCACGATCTCCGCGTTTATGGCGGAGCGCTGCAACGCCGCCGGCACCGCCGCCCAGACGGATGGCGAGAAGGTGCGTGTCTCCGCTTCGGCGGGCGCGTCCTCCGTGGGCGCGAAAAACACCATGAGCTGCGTGGTGTACTACCGGCAATCCACCGCCTCCGCGTGGACGCAGGCGGCGACGCTGGCCCCGTCCAATTACGTTGTTTCCGCGACGAACCTCCTGCTATCACCGACCTTCGATACGCTCTACAGCTACGATCTGCGCATTCGCGTGGCCGACTACTTTACCGCCATCGAGCAGGTGGTGAGCGTCGGCACCAAGCAGGTGATGATGGACTTTTATCGCGGCGGCGCGGGCATCGCCTTTGGCAAGGTGGCGGAAACCGCCAACACCGTGGAGTTCGGCTGGCCGGTGATGCTGACCGAACCTTTGAGCATTGCGCAGGGCGGCACGGGAGCGGCGACCGCTGCTGCCGCGTGCGCCGCGCTAGGCGCGCTGGCGAAATCAGGTGGCACGATGACCGGCAATCTTTCCATACAGGGCAACCTGTATCCGTCCGTGTATCTGCTCCCGACCTACAACGGCACGTCCAACCGCACAGTGTTCGAAGGCAGCTATATCGGCGCGTCCTCGTTCGCGGCATGGGAAGATAGCTCCGGCAGCAACCGCCGAATGCTGGAAGTGCGCACCGCGACTTACGCGCCCAGCATGGACAACGCGGTTCTTTTGCGAACGGCAATCAACGGTTCGTATTACTCCTATCGTGTATTCCACGCGGGCATGGCGACGCCGGTTCCCGTCGGCAACGGCGGCACGGGCGCGAGCGGCGCAAAGGCCGCGCTGACGAATCTCGGGATCATTTACGCCGCCACGCTGCCTTCGTCAGGCACAGACGGACAGATTTGTCTTGTGCCTGTGGGTTAAGGTGAGCAGTTATGGCA
>CAYVPJ010000147.1:0-3859 GCA_964453505.1 uncultured Oscillospiraceae bacterium
GAAGCGCCGTTTGAGATATCCTTCGCTCGCTCTGCAGAACCGAGCAGGTATACTGTTTTTTATGGCCTGTTTTACTGGAACTGGTATGTTTCAGTACAGCCGGTCAGCTTGCCGCTGTTAAGGGAGGTTCCTCCATATCCCAGTCAAAGAAAAACGGAGGATTGTTTACATGTCATAAAAAATTTTTGGTAAACGCAAACGAAAAACGCCCTTTAGAACGAAAAAGGGCTGAACTGCCATACCGAAAGCTCACCCGTAGAGGAGTAAGGCGTATCGCCCTGCTCTCTTTGGATAGGTTTCGATATAAGCAGTTCAGCCCGTTCATGACCGTTCTAAACTGTGGTGATGTGGCTCTCGCGGTGTTATCCGCTCTCAGTTGGTTTCATCGCGGCTCCCTCCATCGTTCCTGTCAGCTCCTTGGTGTTTCCAGCTGATGGGTATATGATAACTGACAGCAGGAGAAAACACCACGGCAGATTTTGAGTTAAGAAATGCAGGATGTATTCTTCGTTCTTGCATATTCACGTCAATTTCGGCTTGATTTACCTCGTTTTTGAATTTCGTTGTCCGAAACGCCTTTTGGGGGCTGATTCTGATTCATTTTCAAACTCAAATTTTGAGTTTGGCGTTCCATTGCTCAGCAACTTTTTTCCGAATCCGCACGTAAGTGGTTGGTAGCGAAGGTAAAAAAAAGAGCCGATTACCTGCATTTCCGCAAGTAATTGGCTTGGAGAGGACGATTAAGAGTCTTTGCATCGCCTTTTGCCTAACTCAAATTTTGAATTTGCGCCGGGTAGTCAGCCTTCGCACCGTGTTTAACTTTGGGTGGTCGCTGTTCTAAACTCAGATTTTGAGTTTGGCCGGCGCCAGCTCGTCGTTGTTCTCGTTCCTGTAGGGGCATCGCTGAAACTCAAATTTTGAGTTTGCGCCGGGCAGTCGCCCTTCGCGCCGCGTTTGACTTTGGGCGACCGCTGATCTAAACTCAGATTTTGAGTTCAGCCATATTATGCCTCACCAGATACGCATTGGCAGCTTCAAGACCATCATTGCTTTGGACACGAAGGATGTGGAGGAGCGCCTGGTGGCGTTTGATCTCCTCATCGAGCTGGACGCATGCGCGCTTGAACACCAAACGACTGATCCAGTCTGGCAGCTTGAAGAACAGGCAAAGCATCGTAAGGAAGTCAGCGTTCATATACCTTCTAGGGTCTTCAAGGCTTCTGGCGAACGTGCTGTCATCCATGTGCATGTACATAGCCGCATCAGTATTGATGACGCCGTTTTTCTTTTTCAACAGCTCAATGGCGCTCTTAAAGCTCTTTGGGAAACTCCGAATGTATATTTCTTGCGCATCCAGCTCGTCCAGCTTCTCGCTATTGATCAGGTCGCTCAGATAAAACTGTGTCTGCTTCACATAATCGGCGTCATAGTACATCCTGCCGAAAACATAACGACCAACATTCTGCTGGACATAAACCCTGACAAAACGAAGGCAGCATTCATCGACATGAGCGTTCGCCCAATCCGTAAGCAGCAGCTTGTCGTCTCCTTGCTGTACAAACCGCTCGCCGTTGCGGACGATATGCCCGTCCGCGTAGATAAAATTCCCGCTGTCCATAACAGCGCGGAAATCGTCATTCTTCTTGTACAGTAAATCCACAGTCCCACGGTCGATCACAAACGTGTGCTGCTCCTCGCGCCATGCGTCCAAATCGAACGCGAAAGGCTGAATGAGTTCACGATCCACATAATTAAGCGCACCCTTTGCCTGGATATACCCAAGCTGGATCATCCTTGCTCGGATACGGAAATAGGGTACCATTAGGTCATACCACATTTTCTTACCGATGGCTTCGTAAAGCTCACCCGAGTGACGATGCGACTCAACTTCATGGGAGTATCGTTCGATAAGCCGCCGTGTGGAGGATGCGGGCATCATAAGGGCGGACGCGCCACGGTTGGCCTGCTTCTCCATAAAATAGATTGGATCGTTTGGCTCGTGCCCATCGTCTACGACGAGCTCCTTCATTTCAACTTTTCTCGGATCGTTGCTGGCCATCTTCTGAAGCCGATAAAATGAGTAGTGCTCTTCATAATGGTAGCACTCGTGAAATACATTATATCCCGAGTATTTCCAACTGGGCAGGTTCTGATTGACGACAATCGTGTTCCCCATAATATGTTCCGGGTCGGGGTATTTTCGCTTGATACGTTCTTTGTTACCATATTCGTCCTTCTCTGTGAAGTCTTCACCAACGACCAGATCGTCCTCTTCGAAAAACAGGATCGTGCTTACGTCCCGATGCTCATAGATTCGGCATGTTTTAACCTCTATCCCCATTACTTCAGCCAACTTATACGCGTTTCTCAGTTTGGGATTAGTCAATGCTTCCGGGATGTATCTCTTCCAGATCGATTCCGCGATTTCATCGACACGCTTGCCGTCATTGATGGGGACAAGATAGGAATCCAGCTGATCGAGTCCTTCGTCCTTCCTGTCAATCTCGTTGGTGAGGTCTTCGCAGCTGCACGAGAACTCGTCACCGAACGAGCACCACAGAACCAGATACCCGTACCACTCTAGCGCGCCATCCGATGTATCCAGCTTCAGCTTCACGCTCACATCAGCATAAAATTCATTCCGATTTATCCGCCAGAAGGAAACGCGCGGGAATGACAGCACCTCTCTGTTGATGATGCGATTCCGTACCCGCGCGCCGACGATCTGTGAGAGCATACCATTACGCAAAAGACGATTAACATGGTTATACATGGTCAGCCTGTAATGGTCAAAGAGATATTTGTTCATCGTGGTCAGCACGGGGACGAGTATCTTCTTCTTTCCTTCCATAGGTTCGGCCTTGTCTGGTATTGCGCCGTTTGAGCAACTTTCCACATCGGGCTGACCCAGTTGGGCAGCATACGGCACAGGCTGTATGGCATACGGCACAGGCTGCGCGACATTATCTTCAAGTTCACCGCTCTGCATATAATCATAATCGAATCTACGGCTCATTGCTTCTCCCCCCGTTCCCTCTGTTCCGCTACGGCAAAGTCCCTGCCGTGGCGCCTTATATACCATGCTGACTTGGTCATCTGTCAGCAAAAACCTTCATCACGTTCATTCTCACCGCCCTGCAAGAACGCAGCTCGCTCTTCAGGTCTGTTTACAGACGACATTATAGCACACTACGTTTACACTTACAATCCCCTTTTATGCCAAATTTATACTGTGCCCTATCTTGTGCTTTTCTCTTGTTTCTCTTTACAGTTCCGTTTTAATGTGCTATAATAGCATTGGTTTGGGTATACTGGAACGTGTATCGGGTGAACCGTTCTACAAGCGGAGACCTATACCGAGTGGAGGAAATAATTATGGCTATTGATAAGACCGGAGAAATGGACAGATTCACGGCTACTGTCGAGGCATCGGTCTCGGATGTTGCAGAGGCACCCATCACGGGTACTACCAACACGCCCATCATAAGTGCTGCTGAGGTACCCTCAGTCGAAGCAGCTGGCAGTGAGACAAATAAGAGTGCGCCGTCGCCGCGTCATCATCCCATCGCACTGGATCAGGGCGAGTACGGAGAGAAGATCAGGGCTTATCGGTTGAGCATAGGCATCAATCAGCCTGAGCTTGCAAGAGCCGTCGGCGTGTCAAAAAACGCTGTATGTAATTGGGAAGCAGGACGCGCCCGCCCCGACCTGATGACCGTAAAGAAGCTCTGTGAAGTGTTCAGTATCTCAGCAGACGATTTCCTTGGCATCCCCGACAGGCAGAAGACAAAGGTTCTCGTCAAATCTGTCCAGGTATCGCGCTACACCGCAAAGCAGCAGCAGATATGGGACCGTATCC
>CAYVPJ010000148.1:0-3850 GCA_964453505.1 uncultured Oscillospiraceae bacterium
ATGAAGTTATAGAAATCCGGGAACAACTGCGCCAACAGCCCGGGATGAGAATGTTATTCAACGCGGCTAAAGGAGTAACCGAAGATGAGCTGCAAAATGTAGCCAACATGGTTGCAGCCTTCAAAAAAGGTAATTGATGGATGATGTGTTTATAAGATTGAAGGAACTGCCAGAACGGATTGGCGGACTGACTGTATTAGATGAAAACGGTGATTACAATGTTTACATCAATTCCAGATGGGGGTTCATCGGGCAGCGCGAAACAACGCGGCATGAGCAACGGCACATTGATAACAACGATTTCTTTAATGGAAAGACAATAGCAGAAGTAGAAAGATTGGCAAAATAGAAAGGTCGATTAACAAAAGAGCCGCCCCGGTGCGCGAACGCCAAGGCGGTCAGGTGCAAATAAAACCTCCCACGGTTTGCTTTGCATCTCCAAAATAACATATATAGGAGATTTTGGCAATGAAAAGAAAGAATTTGAGCGAGAAAGCAGACAAACGCCGCAGGGCGAAGGTTATTATTGGATATGAAACGAGCGGCGAACCCGTTGTGAAATGGGCGCATGGAAACACTATAAAGGAACTGGAAAACAGCATAGCGGAGATTAAGAAAACCTACATCGGCGGTACGGAAGTGCAGCGCGAAGTTATTTTCGGCTCTTACGCAAAGGACTGGTACGACACCTACAAGAAGCCGCATTTGAGCGCCAGTTCCCGGCAGAATTACTCTAGCGCCTTTAACAAACACATTCTCCCCAAATTCGGAGATAGGCAAATGAAAGGTATTACCGCAATGCAGCTTCAATCGTTCCTTAACAGCCTTGATTGCGGCACTTCCCTCATGGGCGATATAACGAGCATACTAAAAAACACCTTTGCAATGGCAACGGCGCAGGGTGTGATTGACCGCGATCCTGCGGCGGCATTGAAGAAGCCAAAGACTGAAAAAGAAAGCAAACGAGCCTTAACGCCAGAGGAAACCAAAGCCACCCTAAAACTGATCGAGAGCCATTCTGACGGGCTTCTGCTCGCACTGCTGTATTACACCGGGTTGCGCCGTGGCGAAGTGCTAGGGCTTATGTGGAGCGATATAGACTTTGTAAATATGTCTTTGCATGTTGAGCGCGATGTAGACTTTGCAACGGGGCATATTGGCACATGCAAAACGGAAAACTCCGTGCGTGATGTTCCTATCCCGGATGAATTGTTGAAGATGCTGAAAGAGGAACGCGGAATAGGTTATATTATCAAAGCACCCCGAACGGGCGAACATTGGGCACAGTCAACCTATGTACGCCACTGGAAAGCAATCCAGAAGGACATAGAGGAAATCACAAAGCAGGAATGCGTCCTAACGGCCCATTTCTACCGCCATAATTACGCTTCATTATTGTACGCCGCCGGCGTTGATGTTCTGTCCGCACAGAAGTTTCTAGGCCATGCAGACCCATCCACAACAATGCGTATTTATACACATTTGAGCGACAGTATGCAGAAAGAAGATGCCAAGAAAATTGATGCTGCTTTCAAGAAAAATTTTTTATCATTGCCAAATGATTGCCAAAACGGGGGTTCAAAATCTCGAAACGCCCTAAATTAGGCACTTTATGGCTTTATATTTTACGGTTCATACCCGGAGTGTCGTAGGTTCGAATCCCACCGCCGCTACCAGAAAAAGCCCCATTTTAGGGGCTTTTTTCTTACCCAGCTATCGTGTAGTAACGCTCAATAACACAAAATGATTGCCAGATGATTGCCAGTAGAATTGGCATATATTGACATTTTGCATTGCGGTGCTGCTTTGCAAGAAACAAAAAAGCCCCCTCCTGCCGTTAAGCAAGAGGGGCTTTTCTTTACCAGTTCGTTTTGTCGGTGGGGTTGTTCACCACGCCAAGCAGGACGAGCAGTTGCAAGACACCAGCCGCAACGCTTGTGATCCATTCGCTCTGGCCTACATCAATAACGCCAGTCAGAAGCAGGATGCTTAACACCTGTGCAACGATAGCCTCCCACAATACAGGGGATTTGAAACGATCAATTTTTTTGGTTTCCATGATTATGCCTCCTTCTTAATTATCTCGGTTCTTTTCCTTCAATGTTATCAATTCTTCTGTGCGCGCTTTTCGCGGACTGCTCCACGGCGGTCAGGCGTGTAAGCACTTCCAAATTTGTCTTGCGCTGTTCGCGCTGCTCAGATTTAATTTCTTCCGTGTTGGCTTTTATGTAGCCAATCTCGCTAAGGAGGACGGCATCCTGCTTTGCGCATTCTGCTGTTTCCATTGCGTCACCTTTAATATCTGCTTTCCTGTTTCTTGAAAAGGCTATGTACCCGAACACGATAGCAGCCAACGTTCCAACTATGCCAGTTGCCGCTCCCCAATCCATACTTCACTCCTCACAGTCCGAGCAATTTTCTCATGGCCTCGTCGCACACACCATCGGTCATGGATTTTGCTCTGTTTTGAAAATTGCGTACTGCCGCATCCGTTTTTTGACCATATACGCCATCGGCATTACCGAGTTCATATCCGAGCGATATGAGTTTTTCCTGTAAGGCAAGCACATCGGTTCCCCGGAGATAGGGACTTTCCAATTTCAAGTCCCGATGATCTGGGTTCGGTTCAGGTTCGGGCAGATTGTCAAAAATAACAGGGCGACCATACCAATTCCAGTAGGTAGAGCCATTATCGTTTAAGAACTCCCTGACCACACCCTCATCACGCCCCTTCGCATGAATGATGAGCTTGTCGTTATCAACCACATAACCTATATGGGTAGCCTTATCCTTAGAGTTTACGCGGAACACCCAATCTCCGGCGCGTAACTCAGAGCGTTTGATCGGAATACACATGCCGCGCATACCTTCTGCACTCCGATCTCCTTCTGTGAGAGCATGGAGATTTTGGATGAAGTACATGCCGAGACCGCTACAATCGAAAGCGCGAAGAACCTCGCCGTATCCCGCTTCAACTTGTTCTTGCCAGAAAGCGATTGCTCTTTTGGAATTGGTAGAACTGGTCTCCATTCTTTTTATCCATGCTTCTGTGATCGCAGGATACATCTCCCCTTGTGCGCCCCACACATAAATGCCGTGGTTTACTAACTGCACATGCAGATATGCGATAAACGCCGCCATCATGCCAGTAGGCTCGAAGCTGTTTTCTTCCTGATCGTCAAGGTTTTCTTTATCGAGTGCCGCCCAAGTTTTCGCACCAACGATACCGTCAACGGTGAGACCACGCGCATCTTGATACATCCGAACGGCACTATACGTGTTCGACCCGAATACGCCATCCGGCTCGTTCATATCACAGCGGAAACCACAGGAAATTAGAAGGGATTGCAGTTCTTTCACATCGTTCCCGGTCATTCCCTTTCGGAGAGTCCGACGAACAACGATATTATTTTCCTCGTTCTCCGACTCATCTTTGAGCGGGGGAGTGAGGATTATCACATCGTTAAGTTGCAATACGTCCTCCCACGCCATGAAGCACTCTCCGTTCTTGCCCCACGATGTACCCCACGAATTGTACACAACCGCCATATCGACACCAAGAACGCTTTCCCAACCGATGATAAGCATTTCGTGATAGCCATGTACCGCGCTTTTACAGGGATAGCGACCGTATTGGTCGGGGTCCCACTGGCTGATCGGAGCGCAAAACATGACGGGTAATCCATCAGTGATAGCGGCCTTAATCGCGTTCACATCGTAGGCGCGACCCCACTTACCTCCGGCGTAAGGCAAAGCAGCTTTTTCAAGGCGTTGCCTATTTGCCGTGTAGTAGGATATTACCCCTTGAACCTCTTGTTCGGTCGGGTCGTCATTGATGGGCGCAAGGCCA
>CAYVPJ010000149.1:0-3783 GCA_964453505.1 uncultured Oscillospiraceae bacterium
CGGCAACTGGACCAACCCCAAGCTCTGTCATAACCATCAGTGCACCATTGATGTGCATGACAAGTTCTTTGTCAAAACTTGTATCGTCATCTCCAATACCATGCATGACTTTGATCGAGTCAAGAATACTCTCAACTACTATACTTTCGGTTACCATAGTTTGGTATCCCCCTTTCTTCTTTCAATTGGTAATCGCGTTAAGGTTCTGGCCGTTCCGAAATGAATGGCATTGTGCGTATTAAGCGAAGTACAGATAAGAAACTCTGGGTCAAGGATTGCAGGATCTCCGTCTACAAGATCTTGTAGGAGCATCGGGTTCATATGATGAATCCGAATTGCATCAAAGATATCGTAACCTTTAACCGCTAGATCGCATGCGCCATCACGCACAATGACTTCATCTCGCACAGAGCGCCAAGGTCCAGACGTATAAAAATCTTGATTGAGGAATCGATCGAGCCCAAACGTTATGATACCGACCGAACCATGAAGTGCTAGGTAGTTGAACCTCTCTTCAAAAGTTCGTAAGGTTCTAAGTTCAGAGTATGTTCTAATCCTCATGGTCGCCCCGATCCGGATCATCGCCAGAGTAACGTTTCATAGCGGAGATAGCATCGGCATAAAGTTCATCGACTCGCCGAGCGGCTCTAATGGATTCTGTCTTGGCAGTGATGAGTTCTTTCTGCTTTTCAAGGATGTCTCGTTCTGTTTTTGTGGTGAGACTTCCCAACTTTGCAAAGTACACAATCTCTTGTGCACTTGCAGTGCCATTACGCAATCGTTTCTCTGCCAACTGCATTGCCAAAGAGGCCATTTGGTTCTCGCTACCTTCTGGCGTAGTTGCAGGAGCAGGCTTTCGTGGTGCTTCTTGATCGAGCCGAGGGTATTTAGCCATAGTTTTACCTCCTTTGCTATGAGATCAAGGGCACTTTAGGAGGTCTTTTCCCACTGGAAAAATGCCGTGATATCCCAAAAAGTACCCCCGGGGAAAATATAAGGACCCATGCGATGTAGAGGAGGGGCGATGATATTCACCCCTCCCCCCCGTCTTCTTTATTTGTTTTCTTAAAAACTTTTCGATAGATTCCAAGAATATTGAGACTAACGATCTCATTTATTGCATCTTCGATCGCTATCTCATTGTCCGCATCAGATAGGTCATCGGAAGTTTTGGCGATTCTTGCAAGATACTCACAAGTATAGTACTTCATATCCTCATCGAAGCGTTTCCATTCATCCCATTGTGTAAAAGGATCAAATGGATTGTCTATGGTCGTTAGCATTACATCATTCATTATGATCCTTCTCCTTTCAATGCTCTTGATAAAGTAGAAACAGAAACGCCAAGTGCATCTGCAATCTCAGACATTAATCTACCTTGCGAGAGATAGATCTTGGCACGAGCTATCTTACTATCAGACATGAGGGTCTTAGAACGTGGAGTTGCATATGATTGTACAACATCCAAATTCGTATTGTCTAAAATCTGTTTCAATAAAGCATTACTTATTGCTCCAGATTCTATTGCTTCCCATTCACGTGAAGTAATTTCAACTCTTTTTTTACTTGCTCCAATTCGTTCTCTCATTTCAGCTAAAGTTTGACCTTTAAGCTTCTTAATCTGAGCTCCATCCATGTCAGGATTTGCTTCTTTTCTTGTTTGAACAATCTTATTACCAACAAGATGAACTTGCCTTTCAAGAGGAGCATTGGCTAAAGCAACCTTAAGCTTTGCGTTGAGAGATGCTACTTCAGATGAGTATACTTTCTTTGCAGAAGAGGAGTATGGTGTCATCTTAATAGCGGCCGATTCTTTTCTTGCCTGGTTACCAAGTGATTTCATGGAGTTGGCATAATCAGCATAGATGATTTCAATAGCAGCAGGGGTCTTGCTCATAAGAGAACGGGCATCTGAAGCTTCGAACATCTTAGTTGATTTGGTCTGGGTTGTAACAAAGACCCCCTTTTTATTGACATATCCGTCATTTGTGGGGGCATACACTTTTGCGCCGGTGGCCACGTCAACAGAATAAGGCCCCTTTCGAACGAGGGTGCGTCCTGTAGCAAGGGCCTGTTCTTTTGTAAGGGCCTTCCTTTTATTGACCCGCTGTTCAGAAGAGGCACGGCTAATTAAAGTTGAAGCCCCACGAGGATTTGTCAAAGTTCCACCTTGATACTTGGCCTTTAACTCGGCTATGCCGTTATCGATATAGGACTGCTTATAATTGAGCTCGTGTTTTTCGGCGTCGATTACAACCATGGAATGTTTAACAGCACGGGCAACTTCTTCGGGGGGTGCTCCTTTCACTGTCATATCCGTGATCAGGTTGGAGATCTTTCCCATTTCCTGTTGCTTAACTTTGGTTGAAATAACTGGCATTCCATCAAACTTCGGATAAGCTTTCTTAGGATCAAATCCTTCCAAAGATTTGAGAGAGGTAACTTTAATGGTCTTCGGATTATAAGGAATTGCAATTGCCGTGTCTCCATCAAAGTCGGCACCGGAAAGTTTCTCTGCTGTTTTAGGAGTAATACCAATAGCATCAGAGCCGTTGCCAAGAACATTCTTAGCTTCTTTGTTTCTTAAGTTATTGGTGACAACAGGAATTTCAAAGGTACCTGCATGCGGATAACGAATGAGAACAAGCTGCTCACCATCTCTATAATTAGGAGAATAACATTCATTATCCTTCAATGATGTAATTGGGATAAGAACATTAGATGTCTGACGAGGCATAGCAGCCGCTTTCAAATGAACAGCCTTTGAATCACAATCATCTGCTAATGAATCCAAGAGCCGTTGTTTAACGGCAGGTTGCGTTATCTGCATATAAGAATCAAAGGTATCTTTTTGATCAAGATATGCTAAATTAAGTTGCTGCTTGGCAAGCTCAGGAGATTGTTTTGATAAGAATTGACTAGCAAGTGTTTTACTCCATGTTTCCCAGCCACCTTCAACACCAGAATCTTTCTTTCCGGTGAAGCCGACAATATTGAGTGCAGAAAGTTGTTCGTTGCCTTTCTTATCAAGATACGTAGTTTGCCGAATAGTAGCACCAAATTCATTGATTTTTTGTTTACCGTCTTTATCAATGTAAATAGAGCCACCGTCTTCAGTGTCAACAACGGCGTTCATCTTTTTCATAGCACCGAGTTTACCAACAGAAGAATTCTTATTGGTGTTATAAATGACATCAACACCATCAGGTAAGCCATCATCTGCATAGATGACCATACCTTTCATATAATGAGTGCCATCTACAGCAATTCTAGCTTGGCCATAGTGTTTATCAGGAGGAAGCGCCAAATCAGGTACACCCCTTCGAACTTGAATGACACCATCCATAGAAGAACCAGATGGCTTGTCGTCATCGAAACGAACCATAACACGTTTAGAATCAATTGAAACAGGTGGTTTTAACGACTTGTAGGTAAGACCGCCATCGGAAGACCAGTCGGTAACCAACTGGATGTCTTCTGAGTGTTTAGCGGCATAAAGATAGGCAATTTTATCTTCTTGCTCTTTCGCCGTTAAACGTTTCCATTTGTCCGGATCCTTAACAATATATTCGGCTCGTGCCTTTTCCATTGTTTCGGGAGATAGTAAAGCACGGACCGTTGTTTTGTTAGTGGTACCAAGTTGCGGGGTCTGAATGCTGGTAACAACGTAACCTTTTTCCTCAAGCTCGACAATGGAGACATCCATCTTTGTTTTTGTTACACCGATCAATAAATTGGAACCGGTGCCGACATCGATCATTCCTTTTTTATCTGCTTGTGCCT
>CAYVPJ010000150.1:0-3748 GCA_964453505.1 uncultured Oscillospiraceae bacterium
TGTCAGCCGGCGTTATAGCGTCCGAGCCGCCCGATGCGTGGGTGGAGGCGTGGGAGGTCGGTGTCATAGAGGTGGGGAAGTCAGTTATCTCGCTTTTCGTGTGCGTGTGGCTCGTCGCCGCCGCTCCGATGTCAGCGGGAGCGAGCGCGTCCGTCCCGCCCGCCGCGTGGGTAGCCTTGTGGGAGGTCGGTGCCATAGAGGTGGGGAAATCGGTTATTTGACTTTTCGTGTGCGTGTGGCTCGTCGCCGCCTTGCCGTCAAGACCTTTTTCCAGCTTTCCAAGCGCGCCGTTCATGCTATCCGTCGCGGCTATGGCGCTGGTGCTCGCCGGTTTTTCGTATCCTGTCGCCGCTATCTGCGCGCCGTTGTAGTCGCCCGCCTGCGCCAGCACAGTGCCGCTGCGCCCGAAAACGGAGGCCACCGACCCAGCCTGTGCAAACTGGTCGTCCACGTACTTTTTAGTGCAGGGCGCATAGTCCGTCAAAGGTATGTACGCCGCAGTGTTGTCTTTTCGTATCACGTCGGCGTTTCCCGGTGCTCCGATGGCAGCCGGGGTTATCGCGTCCGTCCCGCCTGCCGCGTGGGTGGAGGCGTGAGAGGTCGGGGCCATACTCGCCGGGAAGTCTGTTATCTCGCTTTTCGTGTGCGTATGGGCCGTTGGGGCCATACTCGCCGGGAAGTCTGTTATCTGCGCTTTGGTGTGCGTGTGGCTCGTCGCCGCCGCGCCAATGTCCACAGGCGAAATCGCGTCCGTCCCGCCCGCCGCGTGGGTAGCCTTATGCGCCACTGGGGTCATGGCCGCCGGAAAGTCAGTTATTTGACTTTTGGTGTGCGTGTGGACCGTTTGGGCCGCGCCAATGTCCGCCGGGGAAATCGCGTCCGTCCCTCCTGTGGCATGGGTGGCCTTATGCGTTGCCGCCGCTGCTCCTATGGCAGCCGGGGTTATAGCGTCCGTGCCGCCCGTCGCATGGGTGGAAGCGTGGGAGGTGGGGGTCCTGGCATCGGACAACCTGCTGTCGTCATCGGCACACGCGCCTATCATGGCCAGCACATCAGCCGCTGCTATGTCCGCTGGCGCCGCTGCTCCGGTGCCGGAATTGCCCTTCAGCGTCTTCGCCGCCATGCTTGCCAGCTTCGCGTTTGTCACTGCGCTTGCGTCTATGTCAGCGGTGGCGACTGTTGCTTTAAAGGCCAGCGCCTTGAGGTCTGACAGCCATTTGAGTATTTTCCCAAAAAGCACCGCCAGTGTCTCACCTGTGACTATGGCGGTACGGGAGGCCGCCGCAGTAAATGCCGCCGTCACGCTGCTGCCGTTTCCCGTCTTGGCGAGCTTCACACTGTCCAGGTCTTCCATGTTGGCCTTGAAGGTGTCGTGGTCGTAGGCTGTAAAGTACCTGCCTATCTCGCTGTCCGCAGCCCATATGGAGGCTGTGGTGCCGCCCATGCCCCTCGTACAGCCCGTCAGCGACGCTGTACCTATCCCTGAGTACAGGATCACCTCCGCGTTGTCTCCGTTGCCTATGGTGGCCAAGTTTGGCGCCTCCGGAAATACGGAGACGTCCGCCACGTATATGGTCGCGGCCGACGCCGTGACCGCCGAAGACAGGACTGTCTTCGGGCTGTTTGATTTAGCCGGATACATTACAAGCTGGCTCAATATGTGCTTCCTCCTCTCGACTGTATAAAGCCTTTAACGAAAAGGTCTATCGTGATGTATGCCTGGTTGTTTGGCACCACCTCTATCTCGTGCCAGGTGCCGCGCGCTATCTTGCCATCAGTGCCCAGCAGCAACTCTGTTATGTCCAGCTCACCGCTTGTCCCCATGGTCTGTTTCAGCGTTCCGTTGACGTATATGCCCGCCGATGACGAGCTGCCGCCGCTAAAGATGCCGGGCTTGATATTGTGGCTGTGTGCCGGTATACTCACGCTATGGGTGTGGCTTGGGACCGAAAAACCGTGACTGTGCGCTGGTACCGTCACTTGTACGGTATGTGTGTGCGACGGTATACTGACGCTATGGCTGTGCGAACCTCCTAATACGGTAAGCTTGTGTCCATGGGCGTACATTGTGTGTCTGTGCCCATCTACACTTGTCATTTGAGTGCCGCTCTCCTGCTCGCCTACGCTCCAGTCCGTAGCGCCCGTGCCTACCCCGATAGACGGTGTGGTATAAGTGCTGCTCACCGTGCTCCCGCCGCCGGACTCGCTGGTTACGTTGTCCGAGGATGACGGAGACGAATCCGTGCTTTTGCTTGTTCCTCCGCCGCTGCTGCTCGTCTGCGTGCTGCCGCCGCCGCCTTCCGTTACGCTGGTGTAGCTTCTGAAGGCCGACATTTTGATCTTTACGTTCACAAAGTTTATGTACTTCATATCTTCCGGGATGTAAAAATTTAGTGCGGCTCCGTGGTCGTAGGTAGCGTTGGCCTGCACGCTCTGTGCGTATATCTGCGTAGCGCCCTGGGAGTATACGGATTCTATCCGCTGTCTGTCCGCCAGGTCGGCTATACTATCCGCTATGTCCGCCGGCGAGGTGCTAAGCGTCAGGTCCATATCGCCCGGTACGTCCCTGTTGTATTGCACCTGCGTTATGTATGTCTTAGTGCCATCTTCAAGTTTTACGACATTTCCCACGATAGCCTTATCCAATGCGTCGTTAGTAAGCGGATAGAGATCTATCACCGAGAAGCTCCGTGAGTATTGCGGCGACGAATAGCCTGCCAGCAATGCGCGTCCCCGCTCCAGAAGTGACGCAGGCTCATCGAACGAAGAATCCACAAAGATGCGCTCAATCACACCGTACTGCGCTATCGCATCGTCGTTCTGTATGTATGGCAAACCGCCGTTGATGCTTGATACTGTGACCTGGTTGACGCCCTCTCCCGCCCCCAGCAAATAGAGCCGTGTACATATCTGCGCCGAATCCGCGCCGTTTGTACTGGACAGAATATTTTTCTTTGCCCTGAGGTAGTACTGCGGCGTTATACTGTCGTCTATCCGTTTCAGCGACACTGTCCACGGATATACGTTCGTGTTGAATTTCCAAACGTAAGGATCAACAAAAAGCTCCGGGACGGAGAACAGCGCGCCCAGCAGGTTCTCGTTTTCCAGCGCGTACTCGTACTGAAATGAAAAATCACATTCGCCCAGCACCCAGTCGCTCTGCCCTGCCAGCACCCCGTTTATCACGTCCGCCGTGGGCACCTCTATGCCGCCCACTATGTGAGTGCCGAAAAGCACCTTGTCTATAAGCGTCGCTATGACGTGCTCGCAGGAATACACCGTAACAGAAACGTCGCTTTCGTCTGTCTCCGCTGAAATTATCCTGTATAAGTCTCCGTCATTGCCGTATCGCACATAAAAATACGGCTGGCAGAGTGCCGCTTTCTCGTCGGTGCTCGGCAGGCTGAACGACAGCTCCGACACTGCGTTGATCTTGATGGTCTCCGTTACGTCAAATGCGTTCTGGAGCACCGCCACCTTCTGCCTCTGTTTGTTGTATACGTTTATCATAGGTATCGCTCCTGATATACTATCGATGCGTCGAGCCCGCCCGACACCTCCACCTTGAGTACGCGTCGGTCTATCCAGCACCAGTCGCCGCGATGCGCTTCAATGGCGCTGCCGCCGTTTTTGAGCACGATGTAGTTGTCGCTGTCTACTATGAGCACGTCGCCCGGAGCAAGAGCCACATCAAGCAGCATCGTCAGTATAGTCACGCTCTCGGCGTCGGCCGCCGCGGCTATTATCT
>CAYVPJ010000151.1:0-3741 GCA_964453505.1 uncultured Oscillospiraceae bacterium
GATACGGAGGTCTTTCTTTATGAAGTTACACAAAACGTCGCAAAAGCAGCGCGACTGTTTGATTTTTTCTGGTACATTTGATTTGTTCGATAGAACGAAATATAATGCTACTATTTGATATATGAATGAGTGTTGCGCGCTTGACCCATAATACCATACGAAAAAGAAGCTGCAGTGCAGTCCATAAGTTTGCTAAACTGTGCAGTTCTCCCTGACCAAACTTCGGGGTTGTGCCAACAGGGGGATGCAAATTTCCGACAGGGGGGGATGCAGATTTAGCTTAGGGGGATGCAGGGGGATGCAAATTGACACCCAAATATTAGTATGTGAGAACGATAGCTTTTGGTGTTGCAGTAGGGGGATGCAAATTTCCGACCGAACAGCATCTACGCCGAGGATATTTTTCTCGTATCAGCCATTCAACAAGCAGCAAAAACGACAAACCGCAATGAAGAATATTCATTTTCCGCTCAGAAACCCTTTATTTATCGCCGTTCCTGCATAAACACAGAACAAGAGCCGTCATTTTCGTGACGACTCTCATTCTATCAACCTTTGGGTTTGATTGTGTATTCCGACCCAACTATTGATACAATAGAACGATAGCCTTTGGATACTTGTAGGGGGATGCACATTCGTTGGTATTCGAGAACGATAGGGTGAGCTATCGTTTACGAGTAAGAGGCTATCGTTCGCTAACCGTTTGTAGCTAAGGCTGGAAGCATAAATACCGCCGTCTTCTCTAACAGCAGAATATCATTCGAAACGCACTCGTTCTGCCAACGTCCTGACCTTTGTTTCAATGCACGTAATAATCTCCTTGAAAGCATCGTCAGTCTGACCTGTCGGATCGGGCAATCCCCAGTCAAATCGCTCTTTACATGGAAGAAAAGGACATTCCACGTTGCAGCCCATCGTCACAACAATGTCAACAGGCGGAATATCAGTCAGCAGCTTGGGATGCTGTGTCTTTTCCATATCCACGCCATACAGTTCTTTCATGAGCCGCACTGCGTCGGCATTGATGCAATCCTTGAGTTCCGTTCCTGCTGAATAGCATTCCAGCACATCGCCTGCCACCAGTTTGCCGAGTGCTTCCGCAATTTGCGAACGGCAGGAATTGTGGACGCAGATAAATGCTACTTTCTTCATATGTCCCACCTTCTCATAACGACAATAGTCGCCTGCCTTTCAGCTCATCGGCACTCCATGCAATCAGAGCGAAGTGACCATTCGTATGCTGATCCACCTTGTTGATCCACTCGACCTCATTGCTTGCCTTTGCCCGAAGAAGTAAGTTTTGCGTTCCGCTCTGATAAAGCGACTGGTTGATAATCCACCAATCGGCGGCAATCTGTGCGCGTTTCAAATCTTCCTCCAGCCGAAGGGCTTCATAAACAGGCGTTGCTTCCGGCAGCGTTACGATAACGACCTCTGTTTCGCTGCTTTTAAGCCTTGGGAGCAGACGCTTGACCGATTCCGGAGTTTCGCCCTTAGTGCGTTGAATTTCGTGGTCATAGCTTTCCGTGGATTCCAGCAGGAGCAGCGTATGCCCGGTAGGGGCGGTGTCTATCACCACGATTTGGTCATCCGCCTTTTCTACCACCTCGGCAAAAGCGCGGAACACAGCAATTTCCTGTGTACAGGGGGAGCGCAAATCTTCCTCGATATAGGCAATATCCTCGCCGGACAAACCGTTTGCCTTGGCTTTTTCCAACACTTCCTGCTGATATTTTTTCAGCTCGGCCTGTTCGTCAATGTGGCTCATGGTGATGTTGTCGGCCTGATCAAGCACGAATTTCAGGTGCGCAGCAGGGTCAGTAGTGGTCAAATGTACTTTTTTGCCCCGCTGAGCAAGCCCCAAAGCAATAGCGGCAGCCACGGTAGTTTTGCCGACGCCGCCCTTGCCCATGGTGAAAATCACCTTTTTATGCTCTGCATCCAGCCGATCTACAATGTCTTTCAGACCAAAAAGTGTTGTGGCATTGAGCTTTTCATCTTTCATATCGCAGCGGTCGTCTTGAAGCATCGCCCGCACATGCTCCATGCCTGTGATATTGTAAGCCCGCAGCGGAATTTGGTAGGTAGGAATATGCCTTAGACCCTCGGGAATACCCGCCAGCGCCTTTTGCTGCTTATCATAGAGCTTCCGGGAAATTTCATCGTCATAGACGCTCATGACGCCGTTTACTACCAGTACTTGATTGAGAACTCCCAGCTCGGCAAGCTCTCGGGAGGCTCTCTGCGCTTCTTTGAGTGGTGCTTCCTCCGGCCTTGTAACAAGGACGAGGGTGGTCATTTCTCCGTTGGCGAGGGTTTCCACCGCCTCTTTATAGACTGCCTTTTTGCTCTCTAATCCAGAAAGCTGCCCAAGGCAGGATGCGCCGTGCGTACTTTCGCTGATGAAATTGCTCCATGCAGAAGGAAGCTGGAGCGTTCGCAGTGTATGCCCGGTGGGAGCGGTGTCGAAGATAATATGGTCATACTCACTTTGTACCTGCACGTCGGTGATAAACTTCGAAAACTCATTAAAAGCCGCGATCTCCACCGTGCAGGAACCTGAAAGTTGTTCCTCCATGTTGGAGAGGATACTGTCAGGCAGTTTGCCGCGATAGGGCGAGATTACGCTCTCCCGATACTCCGCAGCGGCTTGAATGGGGTCGAGATTGGCGACAGTCAGGTTCGGTACCTCGGGGATGGGCATCCCCTTGTTGGTCAGTTCCATCGAAAAGACATCTTGCAGGTTGGAAGCCGGATCGGTACTAATGAGCAGCACCTTTTTTTCATGGTCGGCAAGTGCGACCGCCGTAGCGCAGGCAACGCTGGTTTTTCCTACCCCGCCCTTGCCGGTATAGAATAGATATTTTGTCTTGGCCACTTTGGCCGGTTCAAAAGAAATCATCGGTTCTTACCTCCATATTGATTGGTTTGTTGGGGAATACAGATGATTATCGAGGTTTACAGCAGCTGCCGCCAGAACAACCGCAGCCGCTGGTTTTCTTTACACCTTTTGCACGGACGGATTGGGATTCCAGCATGTCTGCGGGCAGTTCCAGCCACTTACAAAACTCCTCATTGGAGGGATAACGCCCAGAGATGATAATGGTTCCATCCAAAACCGTCACGGGCAACTTATCGGCTCCGAATTGGTTGATGAAGCTGTTCACAGTTTGGTTGTTTACAAATTCCATCGGAGCGCTGCTGAGGTTGAAACGCTCAATGGTTACGCCTTGCTTTTTAAGCGTATCCAAAACCGTAGAGATACGCAAAAGTTCAGGGTCGATACTAACGCCACAAAGGCCGGTGGAGCAGCACATAGCTGGCTCAAAGATTTGCATTGTTTTCATAACATGACCTTCTTTCCTATTATTCGTCGAAGTTGATTGCTCAAGCCCTGCAAAGAAACGCTCCAAGTTGTCAGGCAGCACATAGTGGGTCTGTTCCGGCATAGGATTCCCGTATAATACCCGCAGGATACCGTCAATAAGCATTGCTTTTGGCGGCTGCTCATACGATGCACCATCATAGGTAAACGTCCGACAATCCACCGTATCCCCGCAAATCGTACCGCAGCTACAGCAGTTGTTTTCTTGAATTTCGCCGCCGATGTCAAAGCCATTTACCCGGATCGTCGGGGAGCTTACGAATCGGTACTGCTTCGCAAGTTCCCGCGTTGCAATCTCTACATTGTTAACCTGCACCTCATAGTTTAGCGCGTCCAGCACGCCGGAAAGCGCTTCG